>CAJTSB010000001.1 GCA_910578825.1 uncultured Lachnospiraceae bacterium
GACCCAGCGAGAACTGATAGGGTAAGTATATGGATATACATCGGCAGAACATTATTTACCAGTAACTACATCCATTTATGGATGATGATATATAAATTTAAAAATATATCGGGAGATATATTGACAAATTTCAAATATTGAGATAGGAGGATTAGAAAATGTATAATGTAATGTCACCAAAGGCAGAGGAATTTATCAGTCATGAAGAAGTTCTGGAATCACTGGCATATGCTGAAAAAAATAAAAATAACCGGGAGCTGATTGACGGGATTTTGACAAAGGCGCGGGAGAGAAAGGGTCTTTCGCACCGTGAGGCGGCCGTGCTTCTGGACTGTGAGCTGGAAGATAAAAATCAGGAAATCTATGCGCTTGCGGAGCAGATTAAGAAGGATTTCTACGGAAACCGGATTGTTATGTTTGCGCCGCTGTATCTCTCAAATTACTGCGTGAACGGCTGTGAGTATTGTCCTTACCATGTCAAAAACAAGCATATTGCACGCAAGAAACTGACGCAGGAAGAAATTGTAAAAGAGGTTATGGCGCTACAGGATATGGGGCATAAACGTCTTGCACTGGAAGCGGGCGAAGACCCGGTAAATAACCCGATTGAATATATTCTGGAGTGCATTAAAACGATATACGGAATTAAGCACAAAAACGGAGCCATTCGCCGTGTGAATGTCAATATTGCGGCGACCACGGTAGAAAATTACCGGAAATTAAAGGATGCGGGAATTGGTACTTATATTTTATTCCAGGAGACATACCATAAGGAATCTTATGAAAAACTGCACCCCACAGGCCCCAAACACGATTATGCCTATCATACGGAGGCCATGGACCGCGCGATGGACGGCGGCATTGACGACGTAGGTCTGGGCGTGCTTTATGGACTCAATAATTACCGCTATGATTTTACCGGCATTCTCATGCATGCGGAGCATTTGGAGGCGTATAAGGGCGTAGGGCCCCATACCATCAGCGTACCGCGTCTGCGCCGTGCGGATGATATTGACCCTGATGTTTTTGACAATGGCATTTCTGATGAGATATTTGCAAAGATTGTCGCATGTATCCGCATTGCGGTTCCTTACACTGGCATGATTGTATCTACCAGAGAGAGTCAGAAATGCAGGGAAAAAGTGCTCCATTTGGGGATTTCCCAGATTAGCGGGGCGTCAAAAACCAGTGTTGGCGGCTATGCCGAGCCGGAGCCGGAAGAGGAGAACTCTGCGCAGTTTGACGTCAGCGATAATCGAACCCTGGATGAAGTGGTAAGGTGGCTGATGGAGATGGACTACGTGCCAAGTTTCTGTACGGCATGTTATCGGGAAGGCAGGACGGGGGACCGTTTTATGACGCTTTTGAAAAGCGGGCAGATTGTAAACTGCTGTCATCCCAATGCATTGATGACATTAAAAGAATATCTGGAGGATTATGCATCTGAGGAGACGAGAGCCATTGGCGATAAACTGATTGAAAAGGAGATGGACGTTATCACCAATCCGAAGGTAAAAGAAAAAGTCCGGGATTATCTTGCAAATATCCACAATGGGGAGCGGGATTTCCGGTTCTGATGAATTCGGTATGGACATAAAATCTGTTTGGAATTACGATACCGAGTATAAACTGGCAAACTGTACAAAATAACAATAATCGAACATTTGTGCAGTTTGCCAGTATCATTTTTTTAAGGTTAGGGATATAATAATCATAATCAAATTGCTTTAATATAGTAGCAATGAAGCCAGGGACAGGTTTAGGAAAAGGGGGACGATTAAATGAAGGATGCACTTGAATACGCAAAATACTTTATCAGACAGAACCCGGAACATTATTCGAATACGTTGGAAGGCAACAAAAAATTAAACAAATTGCTGATTTTTGCGGATATGATAAATCTGGCACAGTTTGATGAACCGTTATTTGCAAATAAAATTATGGCTTTTGAAAACGGTTTTGTTGTCGAAGATATAAGGCAAAAATACAAAAATAACCATAATGAACTAATATGTAAATGTTTAACAGAACCCCCCGAACTTTCCGAAAATGAACAAATTTCTCTACAGTATGCGGATGAAATATTTGGAAAGTTATCTGCTGATGAACTTTCGGAATTGAGTCATACGTTTTCATTTTGGTCGGAGGCATACAATAGAGGAACGTATGGTTCCAGTTATCATAACAAAGAACGTTCGGTTATTAACCTCGAAGAGATGATGGCAGAAGTTCCTAAAATAAAAATGCTCATAGAAGTATATAAAAAAACATCCAAAGTGGATTCAGAATCTAAAATGATAAATGGAATTGTTTATCACTATAATCCGGATGAAATTCAGATGACAGAAGATATCATTTGTTATTTACAGGAATTTTCAGAACAGGCAGAAGATACGTCTTACAGTGTGTATAGGGATAATGGGGAGTTGGTTGTATTTTGACATACAAAAAGGGACAGGGCATACTTGGCAGAATCAGATTTAAGGATGGCAGTATGCCGAAGTACGATAGGACATACTTAATAGTAGAAACAGGAGAAAAATATATTAAAACACTGAATGTTTCCAGTTTAAGAGGTAAGGAAAATAAGCTTTTAATGCCGTCTAATATAGAAATACAAAACTATAATCCGCCGTTTCAGAAACCTTCTTTTGTAAAATTAGATTCCCTCACGAAAACAAACGTTGATGGCAGTGAAGGATTGAGAATTTTGCACAGCGGACAATGTTTAGACAACAATGAATTTAAAAATATATTGGCTCAATTAAAACATTTTCAGAATGGCAATACATAATATTATCATCATACAAAGTCCTGACAAATGCCCTTGATATGTCCGTCATGTTTGGATATAATAGAGGATAACAGAGCGGATTTGAGGAGTGTATCATGAGCTTACAGGATAGGATGGAGCAGATTTTAAAAAATATTCATCTGCTTTTTTCGGAAAGCAAGCCGTATGACGAGGACGGGGCATGGATTATAGTCGAGAAGGAGAAAGTCTTTGAGCAGTTGGAGCAGTTAAACCTGGCTGTCTATGATATGATGGATTCGTACGAGATGACAAATCAGAAACACCAGCTTGCGCAGCGCCGCTGTGAGAAACAAGGCGAGGAGATCATTCGCAAAGCGAGCAGCCATGCGGATGATATTTATGCGGCGTCTATTATGTATACGGATGATGCGATCAACCGGATTTGCCATATCATGGATGACGCCAATGATTCCGTCCGCAAAATTTTCCGTGGGCTCAACAATGAAATGGAGCGTGAGCGCGAACGGGTACGTCATAATCAGTTAGAGCTTACGAGCCAGCTTCAGGATTTTGCAGATACCAATAAGTATATCAGGCTTATTGAAGAAATCAATAAAAAACTGGAGCGAGAGCATATGGAAGAAGAGCAGGCGCGGAAGGAAAAACGTATCCAAAACGAAGGAAAGTCTTATTCTGATATTCAGCCTGAAATTCGTGTTAATGAAGAGTATTTGGAGCGAAGAGAGAGACATTATGAACTGACGCCTCTGGAAATCAATGTCCGCAAAGAGGAGGAAGAGAGCCTTGCGCGTGTGACCGGCAGGGATTTTGCAGAAAGCCTCCGCCGCAGAGCAGCAAAGAATCGGGAAATGCAGAGCTCTTTGCAGATTGAAGATATGTCGGATCATGGTTCTTCTGTGTCGCAGGAGCTGATGTTTGATGAGGTGACGCTGCCTCCGGAAGAAACCCTGGGATTTGCAGAGGGGGCGACATATGATGGAGACATGTCTGTATTTGTCGGAGGAGCAGAATTTGCAGATGAAGGCCCGGCATTTTCGTCGGAACAGCCGGAGATCCGTGTGGATTTGGATGCCGAATATTTTAAGTGGAGAGAAGAAAATGACAAAGCAGATGGAAAGGAGCCGTCTGCGGAGCCGGAGAAACGGGGATTGAAATCCCTGTTTGCAAGGAAGTCGTAATGATGATAGTGAGAGGATTTTAATACCCGCCGCAATTTTCCTGTGGCGGGTATTATTTATAAAATATTAATAAAAATCATGACTGTTACTTAAAAAACGATTGCTATAATGTTTATTACCGGAGAGATGGTTAAATGAGGTGAACATATGAAGAATATTTTAGTTTGCGATGATGACAGAGAAATTGTAGATGCGATAGAAATCTATCTGCAGCAGGAAGGCTATCACATCTTCAAGGCTTATGATGGGGAACAGGCGATTCAGATGTTGGGGGAGCAGGAGATTCATCTTCTGATTATTGACGTGATGATGCCGAAACTGGATGGAATACGCGCAACGCTGAAAATTCGCGAGGAAAGCAGTATTCCGATTATTATTTTGTCGGCGAAATCCGAAGATGCAGACAAGATTCTGGGTTTGAATATCGGAGCTGATGACTATGTCACAAAACCATTTAATCCGTTGGAGTTGGTGGCGCGGGTAAAATCTCAGCTCAGACGTTATACGGAGCTGGGTAATGTGGTGGAGAGCAACAGCCATATTTACCAGGTGGGGGGGCTTATCATCAATGATGATCTGAAGGAAGTGGTTGTAGATGATGTAGCGGTGAAACTTACGCCAATTGAGTATAATATTTTATTGCTTCTGGTAAAAAACCAGGGAAAAGTATTCTCCATCAATCAGATTTACGAGAGTATCTGGAACGAGGATGCGATTGGAGCGGATAATACGGTAGCGGTGCATATCCGCCATATCCGGGAGAAAATTGAAATCAACCCCAAAGAACCGAGATATTTGAAGGTGGTTTGGGGCGTGGGATACAAAGTAGAGAAATCAGTAAAATAGGAGGGGGCAAATGCGCACATTTCTCACGTTCCTTCCTCCAACTTGGCAGGTGACGCGAAACGACGCGTACCAATACATTATTTTAAAGGCGGTGATGATTTGAAAAAAAGGCGATATTCTTCTGGCATGAAAGCGGCGGTTCTGGCGGCGCATCAATGTCTGGCAACGGTTTTGGCGTTGTGTATGACAGTATTGATTCTTTTGTTTATGGAGAATGTATTAAATTTTGGGGAAAAGAGAAATATTTCCTATCACGATACGGATTATTTTACGAAACAGTTCGAGAATACGGCAATGGATATCCTGGATTTTGTAGATTTGCGCAAAAAGTTCGAGACAAACGGTCTCTATGATGCAGAAAAGAAGGTGGATATCTGGCAATATTACCAGAATCAGGATATTTCCGGGCGTACCGGGCAAAAAACAGAGTCGGACGTATTGACCTACCGATTGGGAGATTTGGCGGAATGGTCAGGAAGTTACAGCTCACAGCAGCTTGAGATTATGGCGGAATGTTATGTGGATAACGGGCTTCATCAGAAAATAAATATTCTTCGGGATGGAGAGTCTGTATTCAGTCAGGAGAAAACGCTTGACAGCCTGAGGGATTTGACGCCGGAGCTTAGGGATGAGATTATCAATAATATCGAATATCATTATGGCGGTTCCTATCGCATGTCCTCCATAGATGAGAACTGGGCGATTGTCCGCAATACAGAGGAACAGGATGTGTCCGGAGCGGAACCCCATGGTCAGGAACCGTATTCAGATACCGCTGCGCTGGAAAGATATATCACGGGCGGTACGGCAGAAGAGGATGTGGCGACAACCAGCATGGAAGCAGAAGACAGTGAGGAAGAGCTGGATGAGCGGGAACAGAAGATTGTTCAAAAGATCATAGCCGGAAAGCTGTATGATTTAAAAGGAGAAGAGCTGGAATGGTTGTTAGAAGAGCTGGATATGGCCTATAGTTCAAGTTCTTTTACCTGTGAATATGTAGCAGAGGATTACCTGCCTGCAGGGGGTGTGTCAATCTGGGATATGTTTTTGCAAGGGGACCGTTCTCTGGAATATATGCAGAATGCATATCGGGCGCTGGCATTTACGCTTGACAACATCAACGAGGAAATCAGCCGCTACCGCAAAGGAATTAATACTTATAATCAACAGGGTCATCCATCCAATGTTTATTACTGGGTTGTTCGAGGCGGAGAGAGAGATGTTTATACGAATATCGAAGACAGCAAGGGCATGGATTTGCCGGCATTTGGAAAAAAACTTGGAAAATATGTGTTGTTCCGGGAAAAGGATACCTATCTGGAAACAAATGTAAAGGATATGAACGAGTATTTTTATAATCGGATGGAACCTTTGTATGTCGGCAAAAAGAGCGTGTTGTTTATCGGTGTGGATATGAATTTTCCATATGAGGATGCTTTTCTGGAAGCAAGGCAGGAGTATGACCGCATGTATCCGTGGATAACAATCTGTCTGTGGGGCTCTGTGATGTGTTTTCTTCTGGAAATAATCTGCCTGATTTATCTGAGTGTTGTGGCGGGCAAACGCGATGATTCCGGGCAAGTATATCTGAATTTTTTAGACCGCATTCCGACAGAAATTTTATTTGTGCCGGCAGCCGTTACGATGGTTATATTTATATTCGGACTTGCAAACGTGTGGAGTCTGTACGATGGCGGCAACTTTATGGTTCCAATCCTGTTGTCCTGCGGCATCACGTTTTTTGGTACGGCATTACTGTTAATCTTTTACCTGAGTTTCATTCGCCGGATTCGCGCGGGCGTCCTGTGGTATCACAGTATTTTGCACTGGTTTGCTCATGGGATCGGGCAGTTATTTACCAGAAAGAAATCCTGTACAAAAATGCTGATTTGGTTCGGGATGCATCTTTTGGCGTGTCTGTTCATTCTGCCTATGATCAGTGCATCCTATGACGGAGGAGCCTGTGTTATGGGTGTGTTCTTCTTTGCCGTGCTCTGTGGTGTGGAGGCTGTGCTGATTATCCGCGAAGGCGTGCAGCGCAATAAGGTGATGGAGGGAATCAGCAAGATTTCTGATGGAGATCTGGAATATAAGATTGAGGAAGAGGAATTAAAAGGCGATAACAGGAAACTGGCGCAGGCGGTCAATGCGATTGGCGAGGGATTGCATCATGCGGTGGATGAGAGTATGAAAAACGAGCGGCTGCAGTCGGATTTGATTACCAATGTCTCTCATGATATCAAGACGCCGCTTACGTCGATTATCAATTATGTGGACTTGTTAAAACGCGAAGATTTACAGAATGAACGCGCACAAAATTACATCGCAGTGCTTGACAGCAAATCCCAGCGTCTCAAACAGCTTGCGGAGGATTTGGTAGAAGCGTCGAAAATCAGCTCCGGCAACATCAGCCTCAATATGGAGCGCATTAACCTTGTGGAGCTGATACATCAGGTAGATGGAGAATTTGCAGAGCGGTTTGCGCAGCGGGATCTGCAGGTGGTTTCTAACCTTCCCGCGGAATCCGTAGTGATTCTGGCAGATGGCAGAAGAATCTGGCGCGTATTGGAAAACCTTTATGGCAATGTGGAAAAATATGCTATGGAAAAAACCAGGGTATATATGGATTTGCAGGCGGACGGAGAGAATGTCTCGTTTTCCATTAAAAATATTTCGGAAAATCCGCTGAATATTGAGGCGGACGAACTGACGGAGCGTTTTATCCGCGGGGATATTTCCCGCAGCACGGAAGGCAGTGGTCTGGGGCTGTCCATTACGCAGAACCTCACCACTTTGATGGGGGGCGCCTTCCGGATTTACCTGGATGGAGATTTGTTTAAGGTAATGATAGAGTTCCGGCAGGAGTAACAGAAATTTAGCCTTGTATTTCACCGGTAAGCACATTATAATGATAGCTGTAAACATCTTTGTGAGACTGAAATCAGAGGAGGCAAATCATGATTAAATTACACGACGGTGGAGTATATCTGATAAATGGACAGACATTGATTCCCGAGGATGGACAATCATCCGCGGCTATTGAGGCTAAGACCGGAAAAGCCGTGACGAAAGAGGAAGCTGCGCGTAATACGATAGCGTACGGCATTCTTTCGGAGCATAATACCTCCGGGAATATGGAAAAATTAAAAATTAAATTTGACAAGCTGACGTCCCATGACATTACCTTTGTGGGTATCATTCAGACGGCGCGGGCGTCGGGACTTGAGAAGTTTCCGGTTCCCTATGTGCTGACCAACTGCCACAATTCGCTCTGCGCGGTGGGCGGAACCATCAACGAGGATGACCATATGTTCGGCCTGACCTGTGCGAAGAAATATGGCGGCGTCTATGTACCGCCGCATCAGGCAGTTATTCATCAGTATGCGCGTGAAATGCTTGCAGGCGGCGGGAAGATGATTCTCGGTTCCGATTCGCATACGCGTTACGGTGCGCTGGGTACGATGGCAATGGGCGAGGGCGGACCGGAACTGGTAAAACAGCTTTTAAACAAGACATATGATATCAATATGCCGAAGGTAGTAGGCGTGTATCTGACAGGGAAACCGGAGAAAGGCGTGGGACCGCAGGACGTGGCTCTGGCGATTATCGGGGCAGTGTTTGCTAACGGCTATGTAAATAACAAAGTCATGGAATTCGTAGGACCGGGCGTATCGAGCCTGAGTGCGGATTTCAGAATCGGCGTCGACGTTATGACGACGGAGACGACCTGCCTGTCTTCCATCTGGAGAACGGATGATACGATTCGGGAGTTCTACAGGATACACAAGAGAGAAGAGGATTACAAGGAATTAAATCCGGGAGAGACGGCATATTATGACGGTATGATTGAGATTGATTTAGGCAAAATCAAACCAATGATTGCCATGCCGTTCCATCCGAGCAACACCTATACCATTGAAGAATTAAACGCCAATCTGATGGACATTCTGGACGATTGTGAGAAGAAGGCGCTGGTAAGCCTGGACGGTGCGGTTGATTTTACACTGAAAGACAAGGTCCGCAATGGCAGACTCTATGTGGATCAGGGAATTATCGCAGGCTGTGCCGGAGGCGGGTTTGAAAATATCTGTGCGGCGGCGGATATTATGGAAGGAGCCAGCATCGGTGCGGATGAATTTACGTTGAGCGTATACCCGGCAAGTATGCCGGTTTATATGGAACTGGTTAGAAATGGCGCAGCAGAGACGTTGATGGAGACAGGGGCTATTTTAAAGACGGCATTCTGCGGTCCTTGCTTTGGTGCGGGCGATACGCCGGGTAATAATGGATTCTCCATTCGTCATTCTACCAGAAATTTCCCCAACCGTGAGGGAAGCAAGCTTCAGAGCGGTCAGATTGCGTCTGTTGCGCTGATGGATGCCCGCTCTATTGCGGCAACCGCAGCAAACAAGGGATATCTGACGCCGGCAACGGATATGGACGTATTTTTCTCCAATCCGAAATATTATTTTGACAGCAAGATTTATGCAAACCGCGTATTTGACAGTAAAGGCGTGGCAGACCCCGCGCAGGAAATTAAATTTGGTCCCAACATTAAGGACTGGCCGGCAATGAGCGCATTGCCGGAGAATATGGTATTGAAGGTTGTTTCCGAGATTCACGACCCGGTAACCACGACGGACGAGCTGATTCCGTCTGGCGAGACTTCCTCCTACCGCTCCAATCCACTGGGACTGGCAGAGTTTACACTGTCCAGGAAAGACCCGGCATATGTGGGACGTGCCAAAGAAATTCAGAAAGCGCAGAAAGCAGTAGAAGCAGGAACCTGCCCGTTGGATGCAGTGGATGAGCTGAAACCGGTGATGGAAGCCGTTCATAAATCCTTCCCGGAGAAGTCCTTTACAGACGCTGCACCAGGAGCGATTGGATTTGGAAGTACAATATTTGCAGTCAAACCGGGAGACGGATCTGCGAGAGAACAGGCTGCCTCCTGCCAGAAAGTGCTGGGCGGATGGGCGAACATTGCCAATGAGTATGCAACGAAACGTTATCGCTCCAACCTGATCAACTGGGGTATGCTGCCATTTTTGATTCCGGCAGGTGGTTTGCCGTTTGCCAACGGTGATTATATTTTTGTGCCTGATATCCGCAAGGCCGTAGAGGAACGTAAGACAGAGATTCCCGCCTATGTGGTAAAAGATGGCGTGACAAAGGAATTCACGCTGGGAATGGGTGAATTGACGGAAGATGAGCGTACGATTATTCTCAAAGGCTGTCTCATCAATTACTATAAGTCCGGGCGACAATAAAGAAATCAATTGCAGGGTATTGTGGACAACAATACCCTGACTTCATAACGAGAGGATGTATTTGCAGTGGAAGAACAAAAAAATACAAGAGAAAAGACAAATTGGAATATCAGGCCCTATTTATCGATAGGGCTTACTGCTTTTTTAGTAATTACAGGAGCAATTGCGTTTTATTTCTTAATGTACCGTTATACTGGCGTTACAAAATTCATAGGTCAGATAAGCGTGATTTTGCGGCCGATTACCATTGGTCTGGTAATCGCTTACCTCATGGTACCGATTGTAAATTTTGAAGAACGCCACCTTTTGCCGCTGGCACAAAAGAAAATGAAAAATCCGGAAAAAGCGGACAAACTGGTAAGAGCTGTCAGCGTGTTTGGCGCGCTGTTGTTTTTCGTGTTGTTCATTGGCATTTTGCTGCTTATGGTAATTCCGGAACTTTATAGGAGCATTAATGGGCTGATTGTTACGCTTCCGAAACAGGTGAATAGCTTTATGGACTGGTTGAACGCATATGTCAGCAGCGACAGCAAAATTTCCGGATACCTGGAAATAGGGTTAAAGAACGGGACAGAATTTTTTGAGAACTGGGCGAAATCCGATTTCCTTCCGCAGGCGAAGAACATTATGGCAGGCGTTACCACTGGGGTTATCAATGCGGTTAAAGTTATATTTAATGTGGCGATCGGTATTATTATTTCAATTTATGTGCTCATGAGCAAGGAAGAGTTTGTCGGACAGAGTAAGAAACTGGTTTATGCGTTGCTGCCGGGGAAATCTGCAAATGCAGTGATCCATACCGTACACAAAAGCAATGAAATTTTCGGCGGATTTATTTCCGGTAAAATCATAGATTCCCTGATTATCGGCATTTTATGTTTTATCTGCCTGTATTTTATGAAGATGCCCTATGCTCTGCTTGTCAGCGTGATTGTGGGCGTTACCAATGTCATTCCATTTTTCGGACCGTATCTTGGCGCGGTGCCAAGCACCATCCTGATTATGCTGGCAAACCCTCTTCAGGGCGTGTATTTCATCATTTTTATTTTAATCTTGCAGCAGGTGGATGGAAATATCATTGGTCCGGCAATTTTAGGAGAATCAACCGGTCTTTCATCGTTCTGGGTCGTGTTTGCGATTCTCGTCGGCGGCGGGCTGTTTGGCATTCCGGGTATGATTATCGGTGTTCCGGCATTTGCGGTAATGTTCTATGTATTTCGTAAGGTTATCAACCATATTTTAAGGAGAAAGCAGCTTCCTGAGAGCAGTGAGCGCTATATTCAGGTAGAGAAACTGGATGTTGAGAATCGAACCTTGCTTTGCTATGGTAAAGAGGAACACTCACAGGAGAAATCGGAGAAACAAAAGCGTGGAAACGGCATTGCGGGTGGAAAATGGAATTTTTTCCAGAAGCGAAAAAAGAAATAATTTCCAGGCAAGTATTTTGACATATGTAGGGGTAGTATGTTAAACTATGTCTAAATATGGACAAAAATAAGGATACGATTTCCTTTTACATAAATCTGAGGTGACATAGTTGGATAAATACGAATACAAGTTAAAACTGGAACAGTTGAAAAATCTTGTAGATGAAAAGAAATACCAGACAGCAGCAGATATCGCAGATACCATCAACTGGCGTAAAGTTAAGAGTGCGGCAACACTGTGCATGGTAGGTGAAATATATGACAGATGCAAGCGTTATGAGGACAGCCATGAAATTCTTTTGATGGCATACGACCGTGCCGCAGTGGGTAGAAATATATTATATCGCTTAACGCTGGTTGCCTTGAAAATGGGTAATCTCGATGAGGCAAAGGATTATTTTGAAGAATTTCTGGAAGTTGCTCCTTACGATAACCAGAAATACATTCTTCGTTATCAGATAGAAAAAATGAGCGGTGCAAGCCTGCAGCAGCTCATTGAAATATTAGAGGAGTTCAAGGAACGCGAATACCGCGAGGAGTGGGTGTTTGAGCTTGCTTATCTGTACCATCGCGCAGGAAACAGTGAGCGGTGTGTAGAGGTTTGCGATGAGTTGGTGCTCTTTATTGGCGATGGGAAATATGTAGAGAAAGCCCTGGAGCTGAAGATGCTCTATCAACCCCTGAATGCAACGCAGGAGGGGAAATACCGGGAATTTGTGCGTCGCAGGGAGGAAGTGGTAGAAGTTCACCCGACGGATGCGCTGGAATCGGGTGAGGTTGTCAGGGAAACCGTCAAGATACCTAATATCACGGCGAATACCGGACGATTTAATACACAGAACCTGCAGGCGGAGATTGCAAAGAGCATGCAGCAGATTATGGACGCCAGCACCAAGGAAACGGTTAACGACACCATGGACAATCTCAAGAAGATGGTGGAGGATATTCCTTATTTGCAGGTTGCGCAGGATGAAACAGACCGTGCGGCGGAAGATGAGCGGTATGGTCATATTGAGACGGATGAAGAGATTGACGATACGCTGAAAAATGATTTTGCGGAGTTACTCGCGGAAGACTGGGATGGGCAGATTCGTCTCTCAGTTCCCGGTGGCGGCGTACGCGAACCGCAGGTCAATGGACAAATCGGTATAGAGGAAGTGTTGGCAGAATGGGAGAGAACCAGAATAGCGGCGGAAACCGCAATGGCGGCTGCGCAGCAAAAGAGGCTGGAATCGGCAAAGGCGCGCGCCATGCAGGAAGCCTGGGATTTACTGGAGCGTCTTCATGATATCATTCCCAAACTGGAAGCAGGGGTCAGCCCGAAAGAGCTGTTGGAAGAACAGTATCTGCAGAATATGCCGATGGAAGAACAGGTAGAAATGGCGCCGGAGGGCGTGGAGATGCCGGATGAGATTCAGGCATATGAAGAAGAGCAGGCGCCGGAGAATATACAGATACCGCAGGAAATTGAAATGCCGGAGGATATACAGATACCGCAGGGGGTAGCGCCCTCGGAAGATGCGGTGATGCCGGAGGATATGCAATATCCGCAGGAAGTGCCGTTGCCGGAAGATTTACAGGTATCACAGGGAACGTCAAAACCGGAGGAAGTGGAGATTCCAGAAGAAACCGTCAAGCCGGAAGATGCGCAATATCCGGATAGTATGCCAAAGGATATACAGGTAACGCAGGAGATACCGGAGCTGAAGAGCATACAATATCCGCAAGGTACAGTAAAGCCGGAAGATGCGCAGAATTCAGGAGAAACAGCAAAGCCCGAGAATATACAGGATTCCGGGGAAACAGAAAAACCAAAGGATATAGGGATTCCGGAGGAAGTGCCGTTGCCGGAAGATATTCAGGATGGTATGGATATGGCGTCTGACTGGAAAGAGACAGCAAAGATTTTGGGAGAGCCAATACCGGAAGAATATTTGCAGAAACTAAAGCAGCAGGAATCGGCAGAGCAAAAAGAACCTGCAAAGAAGGCAGATGCGAAGAAGGCGGACACAGAGCTGGTAGAGAAGAAAGAGCCGAAAAAGGAAAAACCGGTTTCCAAAAACGATGCGGGACAATACCTGCAATCGGTGTTTGAGGCAGCGAAGGCATCCAGAGAGGAAAAAGAGAATATCCCCAAACTTAAAATTGAGGAGCCAGAGGAACATATCAGTAAGCTGAGTCCGGAGCAAAAAGAGATTTTCTCTTATTTTGTACCGGTCAGCGGTATGGAACAACAGCTTTGCCAGGTGCTTGAGGGGGCGTTGCACAGAAAAGGAAATGATAATACCTCGACAAGTGGAAATATTTTGATTACCGGCGGCAGGGGCAGTGGCAAGACGGTTCTGGCGACGGATTTAATCAAGGTTCTTGAGAAAAACAGCAAACATCCCGGCGGCAAAACGGGGAAGGTAGGCAAGATAACGGGAGAGGCGTTGAATCAGAAGGAGTTGAGCCAGCTTTTGAAAAAAGTGGCGGGCGGCTATCTGATTATAGAAAAAGCAGGCGACATCTCTCAACAGACGGCAACCAAATTATCGCTCTTGATGGAGCAGAATACCGATGGCTTGCTGGTGATTATGGAAGATACCGGAAGCCGTATTAAGAAACTTTTAAGTCAGGATGCAAATCTGGCGAAAAAATTTACCGAGAGAATTAAGATTCCGGTGTTTACCAGTGATGAGCTGGTGGAATTTGCAAAAGCGTATGCAGAGGAACAGGAATGTGAAATTGACGATATGGGAATATTGGCTCTGTACAACCGCATCAGCAATATTCAGAAATTAGATGAGGCAACAACCCTGACAGAGGTGAAGGAGATTGTGGATGATGCAATCGCCAGCGCGGAGCGGGGCGGTCTGAAAAAGATATTTGGCGGAAAGAAGTTTAACCCGGACGGGTATTTATATCTGAGAGAAAAAGACTTTGAAGATTAAGAAAACAGGAGTGAAGGGTATGGAACATTTTTCAGATTTGGACATGTACTATTTGGGGCAGGGAACGCATTATGATGTATATCGCAAACTGGGGGCGCATCCTGCAAAGAAAAAAGGAAAGGCCGGCGTTTATTTTGCAGTGCTCGCACCGAATGCTGTGAAAGTATCGGTAATCGGGACTTTCAACGACTGGAAAGAAGACGCGAATGAGATGGAGCGGCTGGAGCCTTTGGGCGTTTACGAAATTTTCGTGCCTGGGGCGGCTATCGGAGATTTGTACAAATTTTATATTGAGACGCCGGACGGCAGAAAGCTTTACAAGGCGGATCCCTATGCAAATTATGCGGAGATGCGTCCTGGAACGGCATCAAAGATAGTAGATATCAATGATATCAAGTGGACGGACGCAAAATGGATGGAGAAACGCCAGGCATGCAAAGACGTACACGCGCAGCCGATGGCGATTTACGAGGTTCATCCCGGCTCCTGGATGCGTCATCCCGGCCGTGAGGACGAAGGGTTCTACAATTACCGTGAACTGGCGGAGAAATTGGCTGAATATGTGAAAGAGATGGGTTATACCCACGTGGAGCTGATGGGGATTTCCGAATACCCGTTTGACGGTTCCTGGGGATATCAGGTAACGGGATATTATGCCCCGACGTCCAGATATGGAACGCCGGAGGATTTTGCTTACTTTGTAAATTATATGCACAAAAAGAATATCGGCGTGATTCTCGACTGGGTTCCGGCGCATTTCCCCAAAGATGCGCATGGACTGGCTGAGTTTGACGGCAGCTGCCTGTATGAATATGCAGACCCGAAGAAGGGCGAACACCCGGATTGGGGCACGAAGATTTTTGATTATGGGAAGAATGAAGTGAAGAATTTCCTGATTGGCAGCGCGCTGATGTGGATTGAGCATTACCATATTGACGGTCTGCGGGTAGATGCGGTGGCGTCCATGTTGTATCTGGATTATGGCAAACAGGATGGACAATGGATTGCCAATGAATTTGGCGGCAATAAGAATCTGGAAGCGATTGAGTTTTTCAAACACATCAACACCCTGATTCTTGGCAGAAATCCTGGAACGGTTATGATTGCAGAGGAGTCTACGGCATGGCCAAGGGTAACCGGAGGCGTGGAAGAGGAAGGGCTGAATTTCAGTTTCAAGTGGAATATGGGCTGGATGCATGACTTTTTGGATTATATGAAACTGGATCCCTATTTCCGGAAAGATAACCATAACCGCATGACATTTGCCATGAGTTATAACAGCAGTGAGCATTACATTCTGGTGTTGTCCCATGATGAGGTCGTACATCTGAAATGCTCTATGATTAACAAGATGCCCGGGGAGGGTAAGGATAAATTTGCCAACCTCAAGGCAGGGTATGCTTTTATGATGGGGCATCCGGGTAAGAAATTGTTGTTTATGGGCCAGGAGTTCGGACAGCTGCGTGAGTGGAGCGAAGAACGCGAACTGGACTGGTTTTTGTTACAGGAGCCGGAACATTTGCAGCTTCAGACCTATGTAAAGGATTTGCTGCACATTTATAAGAAATACCCGGCAATGTATGAGGCAGATACCGACTGGAACAATTTTGAGTGGATCAATGCCGACGATAATTACCGCAGTGTATTCAGCTTTGTGCGTAAGAGTGCAAGCGGCAAGAAAAACCTGCTTTTTATCTGTAACTTTACGCCGATGGCATGGGAAGATTACCGTGTTGGCGTACCGGTGAAGAAACAGTATAAGCTGATATTCAACAGTGAGGATAAGAAATACGGTGGCGACGGCACAGCGCGTCCTTTGACCTATAAGGCAGAGAAAAAGGAATGCGATAACAGGCAGTATTCTTTCGCGTATCCGCTGCCGGCTTATGGAGTAGCTGTATTTCAATATTGATAACAAATTTCCATCCCCCGTAGCTTGCTGCGGGGGATTAAGTAGCAGAACAAAAAATCAGGCATATAGTATAGGGATAGAAAAAATGGGAGAATAACTGTGGATTATAAACAAGATGTATTTTACAGACCCCGTCCCGAAAGTATGTCAAAGATTCCTTTTTACATGGCGTATCCGATGCAGACCGTTTATATGGAAGAGCTGGAGTATGCCCGGGATTTAGAGAAATTGAAGGGGATGTATCCCAAAGAAGTCCGCACGATTCAGGAGATGGTAGAGGACGAATGTGATAAAATGGAATACGAAGGAAGCCTGATGTTTGACGAATATCCTGACAAAGTGATGGTAAATCAGATTGTAAAGCGGATTTATGATGTTTCCTCGGGCGTTATGCCGGATATTCAGGATATGGAAGTCAGGAAATGCGATATGGGTAAATATGAGATGGAACAGTACGAGGAGGGCATGTATCTGCAGCCGGAAGAATATTTGAATGACGTGGACAGTCACGAACCGGTTTCGGATGAGCTTGATATGGAAGCAGAAGAGCTGTCAACAGAGCTGCCATTAGAAGGTAATCTTGTATCTCAGCGAGGTTCAGGCTGGGGTCCGGGGGGCCCAGGAGGTCCAGGAGGTCCTGGTTGGGGTCCGGGAGGTCCGGGCTGGAATCCGGGGAGACCGCCCCGACATCCAAAAGATAATGGTTTACAGAATTTAATCCAGGTGCTGTTGTTTAACGAAATGTACCAGCGCCGTTGCAGACATAAGAGGTGCCGTCGTTGGTGGTAAAGTGCAGTCAGAAACAGAAACGAAAGGTTTACAATGGAAGAATTAAGGGAACTCTTATATAAATATCTAAATGAAGACTTGGCGCGGCTTATTATCAGTAACCCCAGAAATAAGACGGAGGCTGCAAAAATCAGCCTCCGCCCATTGCTGCTTAAAGGGGAACTTTCATTTCAGGCAAGCATTACACAGGATAAGAAAGTGTTTCATCGTAATTTTAACAGATCAAAGGCGGTGGAGGAAATTCTTGGGTGGATGGAGCAGTATCGGCAGCTTGAGCTGTTTTCGGAAAAGGGACAGGCTACCGTATTGGTCAGTAAAAAAGGGAAAGTGGGGATTAAGGAAAAACGCAATGTCTGCTGTGTAAAAAAACAGGATTTATCCCATAATAGAAAGAAAAAATATATTCTGGAACCGGAACAGAAAGTGGGATTTTTAATGGATCTGGGCGTTCAAACCAGAGAAGGGAAGATTGTACATGCGAAATATGACAAATTTCGGCAAATTAATCGGTTTCTGGAATTCATTGAGGATATTTTGCCGCAGCTTCCAAAGGATCGTGAGGTAACAATTCTGGATTTTGGCTGTGGGAAGTCTTATCTTACGTTTGCCATGTACCATTATCTGAAAATATTAAAGGGCTATCAGGTGCATATCATTGGCTTGGATTTGAAGGAGGATGTGATTGCGCATTGCCGGGAGCTGGCAGAGAAATATGGATACGAGGGGTTGGAGTTTTTCGTGGGAGATATTGCGACGTATCGCGACGCAGCGCAGGTGGATATGGTGGTGACGCTGCATGCCTGTGATACGGCGACGGATTTTGCATTGGACAAGGCGATTCGCTTAAATGCAAAAGTAATTTTGTCTGTGCCCTGCTGCCAGCATGAGTTGAATGGACAGATGGAAAATGAGCTGTTGGCGCCGTTGTTTTCTTATGGGTTGATTAAGGAACGGATGGCGGCGCTTGTCACAGATGCGCTGCGGGCGCAGATTTTGGAAAGCAAGGGCTATCAGGTGCAGATTTTGGAATTTATTGATATGGAGCATACGCCGAAAAATATTTTGCTGCGGGCTGTGAAAAAGGGGCGTAAAAAGAGTGATGTGAACTACCGCAAGGTCATGGACTTTCTGCATGTGGAACCTACGCTGGCGGTGTTACAGGATAGAGAAAGGAATGATAAGCAGGATGCGTAAAGGTATAATCAAGATTGTGATATTGATACTGGTTTTTTGCTTAACCGTAGTAGTAATGGGAGAGCGGGACAGGCAGACTGAGATGAATCTCACATCGGAAATGGCGTCTGTGACTCTTCCGGTGCTGTATTTGCAGCGTGATAATGTCAAACTGAATCAGCTCTATGGCTACAGTGCGGAGATGGATGCCACGGCAATGCGTGACACGGTTACTCCGCTCAGGGAAGACCTTACGCTTCCGTTTACCGTAAAATCGTTTCAGAATCATATTGAAAGCATTTCCTATGAGGTGCGTTCCATGGATATGGAGAGGCTTGTGGAAGATGGGGAGATTACCAGTTTTTCCCAGGAAAATGGAGAAATCCGGCTAAGTCTGCAATTTGAAAATATTTTGGAACTCGGGACCGAATATATGCTTGAGATTACCGTTAACAGCGATGGAAAACCGATTTATTACTATACCAGAATTATCCGCGAGGAGGATTATTATGTGGATGAAACGCTGGATCTTGTCATGAATTTCCATGAGCAGTCTTTTGACAAGGAACAGTCGAGAAATCTTGCGCTCTATCTGGAGCCCAACAGTCAGGGAGACAATACGACGCTTCAGAAAGTGACAATCAATTCCAGCCTTTCACAGGTGAACTGGGCGTCATTTGACGGAGAACGTCTCGAGAAACCGATTCCGTCGATCAAAGAGCTGGGAAGCTCCTATAATACAGTTACGCTGCGGTATATCATGACGGCAGCGGGTGATAATGGCAGCGTTGAGTATTACACGGTAGAAGAGTATTACCGTGTACGTTACAACAGTACGATTGACCGTATGTCGCTTCTGAATTATGAGCGAAATATGACGCAGGTTTTCCGCGGCGAAAATCAGGCGACTGGCAAGAATAAGCTGCTTCTCGGGATTTGTCCGGAGGACGTGCCGTATATGGCAAATGAGAAGGGAACGATCACAGCATTTGTTCAGGAGGGAGAACTCTGGAGTTACAATAGCGACAGTCACGAGCTTTTCCAGATATTCAGTTTCCGAAGTGCGGAAGGGATTTCCGATCGGGAGAATAACGGACAGCACGATATTCGGATTATGCGCATGGATGAAGGCGGAAGCATGGATTTTGTGGTGTACGGTTATATGAATCGTGGCAGTCATGAGGGCAGAACCGGAATCAGTGTATTTCATTACGACAGCGTGGCAAATACAGTGGAAGAGGTATTGTTTATGCCGGCTGATTGTTCCTTTGAAATATTGAAGGTCGATTGGGGAGAAGTCTTTTTTATCAGCGATGAAAATATGTTTTATCTCCTGGCAGATGGAGAATTGTACAGAATTGACTTAAGTACCGGAAAAGCGCAGGCGATTATTCGTGATATAAAGCCGGGCAGTTACGTGGCGTCGGAGAACGGCAGGTATATTGCATGGCAGGATTCACAGGACAGCAACAGCGCGGAGTCGATTAAGATCATGGATCTGGAAGGAGAGAAGGTTCGCTCTGTGGAAGGGAACGGAGGGGAATACTTAAAGCCGATCGGTTTTGTGGAAAGTGATTTTGTATATGGAACGGCAAGGGCCGGGGAAGTCGTGGCAGACAGCGCGGGAAATATAAAGTTTCCGATGTATAAAGTCGCCATTGCAGATAAAAATTCCAATATTGTGAAGGAGTATCAGAAGGATGGATATTACATTTCCAACGCCTATGTGGAGCAGGAGACCATTTTTCTGGACAGGGAGACGCGTACGGAGACGGGATTTACCCCTGCAACGCAGGATACCATCAAAAATCAGCAGTTAGAATCCTCAAAATTGATTACCATTGATACAATTGTGACAGAGAAAAAACAGACGCAGGTGGAGATGGTATTTGCAGAAGAGGAAACGGAGGGACCGAAAAATTTACAGGTGAAGGCGCCGAAAGAGGTCGTGGTGGAGCAGCCGCGTATCGTGGAATTGGAAACGAGCAAAAATCATGAGAATTATTATGTGTACAGCGGAGGGAGAATATTGATGTCTACGCCGTCTGTAACAGACGCAGTGCTCAGTGCAGATACAAACGCGGGAGTCGTGATTGACTCACAGCAGAACTATATATGGCGCAGGGGCAGGGATGCAAGCCGGCCGATGATCGGTTCCGGAACACTTGATCTGCCGGAAATCAGCGACAATTCCGTGGTACGCTGCCTGACATACCTTCTTCGACAGGAGGAAAGCAGTATAGATGTGGAGGATCTTGTCGCGAAAGGCGAGACGCCGCGTCAGATTTTGACGGAGGCGTTGACAGAGCATAAAGTGGTAGATCTTTCCGGCTGCAGCGTGAGTCAGGTATTGTACTATGTAAACCTTGGAAATCCGGTGCTTGCCATGGTTGGAGACCAGGCGATATTGATTGTAGGATACGATGAGCATAATACGATCCTGTATCAGCCGGCAGAAAATACCGTTAAGAAAATGGGGCTTCAGGACAGCGACACATTCTTCAGCGGAGGTGGAAATATCTTCCTGGGGTATATTTAAGTGAGGGATTCGCTAAATGTCGCATTAAGTTTTCCGACACTATTACCGAAATACTAATTAGTTGAAAATTAAGATCATGAGGCGCAGGTATGAACATAAGAGTAGATAACAGCAGTATAACAGAAATAACCAGAACAGGTACAAGGGTGGAAGTTAAGGGGGAAGTTGCGGTCGAGACGCAAAAGACCACGACACAGAAGGTTGAGAACGATACTGGAAGGGTCACGTCCATACAGCAGACGACAGTGGAAACTCCTCATAATATTGCCGGAGAGTCTCAGTTGGACGAGATACGCCAGGAGGCGGAGAATATGGAAGCACAGCTTCTTCAGGAAAAGATGCGGATCGTGTCTAATACGGTAACGCCTTCCGATTGTGGAAAAATGGATGAAGAAGGTTTTCCTCTGAATGATACAGAGGTAGAAACCGTTGTCACCGTAACGGATAAAATCAAAATGGAGCTTGCCAAGGCAGGTGTGGATATCAGTGTATTTGGCGACACCATGGATAGCAGGATGTTAGAGGAGATGACCGGCAGCGTTGCAGCGGCAAGGCAGATTGAGGCGGCAATTCAGGACGCCGGACTTCCGGCTACCGAAGAAAATGTCACAGATATTCAGGATACGTTGGAACAGGCAGCGGATCTTACCTCATGCAGTGATGAGGCAGTAAAATATCTGTTGGACAATGAGCTTGCGCCGACGGTAGAGAATCTCTATAAGGCGCAGCACAGCAGTGGCGTCAGACCCAATCAGGGGACCGGAATTGCACTGGATCAGGGATTAAAAGAGCAGATTAGCCAGGTAATTATGCAGGCAGGCCGTCCCATCAATGATACAACGCTTTCCGTCAGCCAGTGGATGATGGAGAATCAAATTCCCCTGACGGCAGATAATTTGAATTACGTTATGGATTTGAAAGATATGGTATTGCCGCCAGAGACAGAACAGGTGATGAACGCCATTCTGGAGGCGGTTTCTGAGGGCAGGCGGCCCAAGGATGCCGTTATTCTGGAAGGATACAGTGATGCAGCGCGCGCCCAGGCGGCAGAGCAGACGATAGAGCAGGCAACAGATGCGGATATCTGGAACGTGGTAGAGAAGGGAATGCCTCTCACGATTGAGAGCCTGGAGGCAGCCGCCAATTATGCCGCACAGCAGAAGGAGCAATCAAATAATGAAAAAGGCGCGTCATCGAAAGAGACGGTCGCACAACTTCCGGAATATGCAAGAGAAGACCTCGCATTCCTCAAGGCGAAACGCCAGTTGGAGGAAACGCGTCTCGCAATGACAATGCAGGCCAATTATGCATTGTTGAAACAGGGGATTTCCATTGAAACGCAGCCATTAGAGGCATTGATTGAGCAATTGAAAGAACAGGAAAATGCTTATTATACAAGCCTTCTTAACCAGAATGGAATTGAACCCACACAGGAAAATGTGGATGCATTCAGTGGCACGATGGCCAAAACCGAGCAGCTGAAAGGCGTTCCTGCCTATATTTTAGGTGATATTAAGACAGCGGAAGATACCATCCGTACGATGCATGAATCCGGGACTACCAAACAGGCACAGATGGAGCGCGCCGGGGAGGCGTATGAGGCGCTTCAGACCACGCCGAGGAAGGATATGGGAGACTCTATCCAGAAAGCATTCCGAAATGTCGATGATATTCTGGAAGACCTGGATATGGAAACCTCCGAGGCAAACCGCCGGGCAGTGCGGATACTGGCTTACAACGAAATGGCAATCAATTCCGAATCCATTATGCAGATGAAAGCGGCAGACCAGAAAGTTCAGAATCTGTTCCAGAATTTGTCCCCATCCGTGGTGATGGAAATGATTCGGGAAGGCGTCAATCCGCTGGAAATGAGTGTAGAAGAGCTGAATGCAAAAGCCGAGGAGATAAAGAATCGTCTGAATACCGCGGATGAAGATAAATTTAGCAAATATCTGTGGAAACTGGAACAGCATCATGAAGTTACGGAACAGGAACGTAACAGTTACATAGGAATTTACCGGATGTTGAATCAGATTGATAAGACGGATGGCGCGGTCATTGGCGCATTGGTGCAGCAGGGAGCAGAGCTTTCCATGAAAAATCTGCTCAGTGCAGTGCGGACGAACCGCAATGCCGGAATGGATGTGTCCATAGATAATAATTTTGGAGAAATAGAAAGCCTGCAAACACAGGGATTGAGTATTTCCCAGCAGATAGAGGCGGCATATCAGACAGATTGTGCAAAGCAAGCGCTGCGGTACGCTACACCGGAAGGAATGCAGCAGGCGCAGGGCAATGTGGAGAATATGACGCCGGAGGAATTGTTGTGGCAGCTGCGCGGCGTACCGGCGGAGACGGCGTCCGAGGAGGCTTATTATCAGGAGCAGTTGGCGGAGTTTTCTCAGGCGAGACAGGCGGAGACGCAGGTTCTTCAGATTCTTGCAGGGCATGATATGCCGGTGACAGCTTATAATATCATGGCGGCAAATCAATTGCTGAATCCCCGGGGAGGGATTTTCAGGACGCTGTTTAACAAAGAAAACAGTGACAGAGAAATTGATTTGGAGGAAGTAAAAGAAGAAATCATAGAGAAATTCGGGGAGGCGGTCAAAACCCCCGAGGAGATGGCCGAGGCGCAGAGAACGCTTGCGGATGTTGCAGAGAATGTGATGCGGACGATGGAAGATTCACAGGGAGTCTCCAGCATGGATTTGCGAGATATCAGACTTATGCGGCAGCAGATTGCGCTCGGTACGCAGATGGCGAAAGACGAATATTATGCCATACCGGTCATGGTTGCGGATGAACTGACGAATGTGCAGCTTAAGATTGTCCGTGGCAAGGAAGAGCGTGGCAGAGTTGATATTCTTTTTGAGACGCCCAAGCTTGGCAAGGTGGCGGCAAGGTTCCAGGTGCAGGAAGATTCTGTCCGGGGCTATGTTGTTTCCGATTCCAATCGTACCATAGAGGCGTTGAAGTTTCAGGAAGAGCGTTTAAACGGACAGGGTGAATCCGAGGAATTACAGCGAACCATGGATTTTGTTTACAGTGATGAGCTGGATTTGAATCGTTTCACAGGAGGCAGAACCGGCAATGTTGACGGCGCCGATGAGAACTCGGAGTCTTATCGGGTACAGACCAAAACGCTTTACGGTATCGCAAAAGGATTTTTAGAAGAGATGAAACAAATGGGACAGAAAATGTCCTGAAATAATAGAAACCAGGAGAAGACATGGACGTCTTGCATCAAACCCAAAAGAACGGAATCTGGAAAGTAAATCAGAAGAGAGGGAAAAAACATGAAAATTAATCACAACATGTCAGCAATGATTGCCAATAAAAGATTGCTGCAATCAGAAAACTGCTTATCACAATCGGTAGAGCGTTTATCTACGGGGCTCAGGATTAACCGTGCAGCCGATGACGCGGCCGGAATGGCGATATCCAGCAAAATGAAAACACAGATCCGGGGTCTGGCACAGGCGTCCAGAAATGCATCGGATGGCGTATCCGTGCTGGATACGGCTGATGGAGCTTTGTCAGAAGTTCACAATATGCTTCAGAGAATGCGCGAACTTTCGGTTCAGGCGGCAAATGGAACCAATACGCCGGATGACTTGAAGGCAATTCAGTTGGAGATTGCATCTCTGCGGGATGAGATTGACCGTATTTCAAAAGATACGGAGTTTAATACGAAGAATTTGTTAGACGGTACGCTGGATCAGCGTATTTATCCGGACAGCCGGGGAATTCAGCGGGTAAATATTTCCGACAGTGTAAATCCGGATGTGTATACGGTGGAAATTACGGCGGACGCGGAACAGGCAACGATAGAAGGCGGACAGCCGCGGACAGCAACGGATACGGTTCCGGCAGGTGCGACGGGAAAGATTTCCATCAACGGCGCGCAGGTTGAAATTCGTGAGGGTGAGAACTTCCAGGCCGTTTATGAGAAGTTACGTGATACGGCAGAATTAGGCGGAGCGAAACTGCTTGTCGTTGCGGATATCACAGACCGGACCGGAGATCCGGAAAATGCCGGTTATGTTCCGGGAAATATTGCAGATGGAGGAAATCTGGTATTTGTCTCCGAAGATTACGGGAATCATACGGAAATGAGCATAAAGTGCGACAATCCGGATCTGGCGGCATTTTTAGGAATTGCTACGGATAATTCGAGCGTCGGCAAGGATGTTGAGATTGCCATTGCTGCTACGGATGAAGGGTTTGGCACACAGGCAACCATCCTCACGGAAGGTAATTTTGTGACGGTTTCCGATCGCAGCGGCTTTGAAATGAAATTTGAAGTAGTGCCGGGAACGACAGGAACCGTAAATATTGAGGTGGCGGATTTAGGACCGATGACGCTCCAGATTGGCGCCAATGAAAATCAGACCATGGATGTGCGTATTCCGGAAGTTTCTTCCGAGACTTTGTACATTGACAGGATAAATGTATGTACGGTTACCGGTGCGGATCGTGCGATTACAAGTTTTGACGGGGCGATTCAGAAAGTCAGCGAGGTTCGTTCCAGCATTGGTGCATACCAGAATCGCTTGGATTATGCCGTAGCAAGTCTCGATGGAACCGAAGAGAATATGACCCAGGCATTATCCCGTATTGAGGATGTGGATATGGCTGAGGAAATGACAGAGTACACGAAGGATAATATTTTAACACAGGCGGCAACCTCTGTGCTTGCACAGGCAAATGATCTGCCGCAGCAGGTATTGCAGCTTTTGCAGTAGGAAATGATTTGCACGCCCCGCCTTTTGCGGCGGGGCTGTGCTTTTTAAGAAATGAGTCAGGAGGAAGAGTATGACGCAGGAAAAGAAACAGGAATTTACCCGCAGGCTCAGTTGCTGCAATCGCGGGGAAATGATTGTAATTATATATGATATTCTTTTTGCTTACCTTGATGACGGAATCCAGGCAAAAGAAGCCGGGAACTACGAGGACTTCAAGAAGGCCGTAGGACTTTCCCAGCAGGTAATCTGCAGGTTGATGGATGATTTGGATTTCAGCTATGAAATCTCAAACAGCCTGTTTTCAGAATATCAGTTTGTCAATCAGCTGCTTTCGATGGCAATATGTAAAAACACATCCCAGAATCTTTACGATGCGAAGAGAGTTCTGAAGAATCTCTATGACGCTTTCGTGGAGGCGGCGCGTCAGGATACGTCGGAGCCTTTGATGTCAAATACCCAGCAGGTTGTTGCGGGTATGACGTATCACAAAGGCAGTCTGACGGAGACTCTTCAGGATTCCGAGAGTTCCAGAGGGTTTCTGGCATAGGAATTTTCATTGTATTGTTTTGCCTTTGTCAGCAGAAATTTGTAGCGCATTTGCAATGCGTTTACCTGATAGATGCAGCAATCAATGAGATCCGGCTCCATCGCATTTTCAAAATTATCATAGGCAAGAGCCAGATCATATCTGGCTTTTTCTATGTCATCTAAAAGTAAAGAGTAAGCAGTTGTCTTAGGTTCTTCTTTTTTGGCAATCTGAAACATATGCATCCCTTTCCTTTATGACTGTTACACATGCTCCGTGTGGCGCAGTTATGGTAACAATTATCTTACTTAAAGTATAAGCAGAAACCATCCGCTCTATACAAAAAAGTCATAAATTTTTCCAGAAAGTATATATATGTGATAAGAGAGTGTCGGGAAGGGACAGGTATGGAAATTTATTATGGAATTGCGGCAATTGCAGGAATCTGTATTCTTGTGCTGTTGATGGGAACAATGAAACAGAAAGAGGGATGGATGACGACATTTATCCTGCGCGCAGTTGCAGGCGTTGTGGGAATCTGTATCGTAAATACTCTGTTGGACAGTATGGGAATTTCTGTGGCGGCAGGAATCAATCCGGTCAACATTTTGACAATTGGAACCCTTGGTATCAGCGGATTTGGGCTTGTTTACGGAATTTTATTTTATCAGTTGTTGTGAGATAGTTACAAAAATGAAAAACTTTTGAAAACGTACTTTACAAGTGTAAAAACATGTTTTATAATCCAAAACATCACTGATTCGCGAGCAGGAGATCACAGCAAAGAGAGGTGGTAGATTGGGGAGGTGAAACTGTTGTTGAGCCTGACGCTCTTAAGTCTGGCGGCGGCAACGGACATACAATGCTATTACATCAGTAACCGGCTGATCATTAGCGGACTTCTATTTGGATGTTTCTTTCAGGTCTCAGAATGGGGAATGAAGGGCATCGGCGTTTTTCTTATAAACGTTTCTATTCCGGTTATCTTATTTTATCTGTTGTATCTGATACGCGCCCTTGGGGCAGGCGATATCAAATTATTTTCCATGATTGGCGGCATTTGGGGATTACAGGTGCTTTGCGCTACGATAGCAGGTTCTTTTCTGATCGCAGCTTTTCTGTCATTTTGTAAGATTCTTTATCATCGAAATCTCATTTCACGTCTAAGGGTATTCAAAGGGTATATCTGCCAGGTTCTGGTAAGCGGCAGGCTGCTCACTTATCCACAGGAATTTTCGGGAAATCGACACATCATTCATTTTTCAGTTGCCATTTTCATCGGGTATGCAATCGCTATGGAGGTATCTTATTGAAAAAAATTTTAATTGCCGTCTGCGACATGGACGGTTCTTATGGGAAGAAACTGGGGGAATGGATTTCCCTGCAAAGAGGGGAACGAATCATGAGCGTGTCTTTTTCCTCGCCGGAATGTTTCCTGGAATATCATAACTGCACCAAACAAGACATCGTCCTGCTTGGCAGGGGATTTTACGATAACCCGCAGATTCGTGAGGAGATTAGCGTGAATGCAGGGGAAACGCTCTGGGTGTATCTGCATGACGGTGAAGATGAAGTGCAGGTTGCAGACAGTATTTGCAGGCTTCCCCGTGTGGAAAAATATCAGCCTGCACAGGGAATTCTCAGGGAAGTATTTTCGCATTATCAGCAATGTGAGACCTGTGTGCCGCAGGGGGCGGGTGGAGAGAAGGAAATCATTGGCGTCTATTCACCCGGACACAGCATCTGGCAGACGCCGTTTAGCCTGACATACGCACAGGCGCTGGCACAGAAGGAGAAGGTGCTTTACCTTAACTTTCAGGAATGTGCAGGTTTCCAGGACTGGTTTTGTGAGGAATATGAGAGGGATCTTCTGGATGTGATGTACCTTTGCCTGAGCAATGAGATTAACGTTGCTCACTGTGTCAGCGGCGCATCCTACAGCATGGAAGGGATTGACTATATTCCGCCGGCAAAAGACGGGGTCTGTCTGGGTGAGATATCTTCGGAGGACTATGTTAAGTTTGTCCGGCTTTTGGAAAAGCGAAGCGGTTATCGCATCATTTTGCTGGATTTCGGCATGATGGTTCCCGGATTTTTTCAAATGCTTTCCATGTGCAGCAAGGTTTATATCGTATCGGAGACAGGGGAACTTCCGAAAGCGCCGCTGCTGCAATTCCGGCAGATAGCAGAACGGCAGAAGGATGCACAACTGGAAGATAAACTGGAATATCTGTCTCTTCCGTCAGTCAACACGGGAGCCTGCCCGGGTACAGGGAAGATGCAGCAATGGCTTTGGGGAACGATAGGAGATTTCAGCCGCAGGCTTTCGGGGGTATCGTGTGGAACAGATTAGAAAAAACGTATTGGCGCAGCTTGATATGACGAGAGAGCAGGAAGAGCAGGAGCTGCTTGCAGTTATTGACGAAGAAATATGCCGGGAGGCAAAGGAGCGCATGATTCCTCTCAACTGGCGGCGGGAGCTGCGGACGCAGGTATTTCATTCTCTGCGGAAACTTGATGTATTACAGGAACTTTTGAGTCAGGATGATATCACGGAAATCATGGTAAATGGCGCAGATCATATATTTTATGAGAAGAGAGGGGAAATCCTGACATGGGATAAGTCATTTTCTTCCAGGGAAAAACTGGAGGACATTATTCAGCAAATGGTAGGCAGCCATAACCGTGTGGTTAATCAGGCGGAGCCAATTGCGGATACGAGACTGTCCGATGGCTCTCGCGTAAATGTAGTGCTGCCGCCCGTGGCGCTGGAAGGTCCGGTGGTTTCCATACGTAAATTCCCCAAACATCCGATTTTGATGGAGCAGATGATTGCGGGAGGATCTATCAGCCGGGAATGTGCCGATTTTCTGAAAATATTGGTGCGCGCTGGTTACAATATCTTTATCTCCGGGGGAACAGGATCCGGAAAAACAACATTTCTAAATGCATTGTCTGAATTTATCCCGAAAACAGAACGAATTATAACAATTGAGGATTCTGCAGAATTGCAGATTCAGGGAATTCCCAATCTGGTGCGGATGGAGACAAGAAGTGTCCATGCAGACGGAAGGCTTTCGATTTCCATTCGAGATTTAATCCGCACAGCGCTCAGAATGCGGCCGGATCGAATCATTGTGGGGGAAATCCGCGGTGCGGAATGTCTGGATATGTTACAGGCGATGAATACCGGGCATGACGGCTCCTTGAGTACGGGACATGCCAATAGCTGCCGGGATATGGTTAGCCGCATGGAAACGATGGTTCTTATGGGAATGGAACTTCCGCTACAGGCAATCCGGGCGCAGATTTCAGCAGGTGTGGACATTCTCGTGCATCTGGGAAGGTTGCGTGACCGCAGTAGAAAATTGCTTGCAATCATGGAGATTGACGGGATGGAAAATGGAGAAATCCGCCTGAATCCACTGTATGAGTTTGTGGAGATGGGGGAGGGAAATGGAAGGATTGTCGGAACCTGGATGAAACAGAAAGCCTTGATTCATCGTGGAAAGTTGTATGCGGCAGGCCTGGAATGGGAGGAGGATGACAATGAAAGAACATGACTACAGGGTCTATCAATGGAACTGGAAAGAAAATTTGCTCTGGTTTTGTACTTCGTTTGGGGCAGCGGGGCTCATCTCCTGGTTATTTTACCGCAGTATCTATGCAATGGCAGGAGTATTGCCGTTACTGTTTTTTGCGAGGAAGGTTTTTCATGGGTACCTGCTGGCAAAACGAAAACGGAATATGCTGTATCAGTTTGGCGAGATGCTTCAGATTATTTCCTCTTCATTAAAAGCAGGGTATTCTATGGAAAATGCTTTTGTACAGGCATGGGAGGAGTACGCAAAGCTGTATGGAGAAAAGACCCTGATTGCCCGGGAATTTCAGGCAATTACTCATCGCATGAGACTGAATGAACCGCTGGAACAGTTGGTGGAGGAATTTGCACAGCGCAGTGGAATAGATGAAATTGTCAGTTTTTCACAGGTATTTGTCTTTGCAAAGCGAAACGGTGGAGATATGAGGAAGATTTTTCACAATACCGTGGAAAAGATTCGTCAAAAGTCGGAGGTAGAGCGGGAGATTGCAACAGTTCTAACAGCAAAAAGAATGGAGCAGCATATTATGAATGTCGTTCCATTTGGGATTTTGCTCTATGTTGGAACAGCCTCGCCGGAATTTTTGGCGCCGCTTTACGGCAATCTTCCCGGTGTATTCGTAATGACAATCTGCCTGCTTGTTTATCTGCTTGCGCTTATGCTGGCGGAGAAAATACTGGATATTCGAATTTGAGGAAGAAGGCAAATGTATATGAGGAAGAAAGTATGGTTGATTCTTATCGCGGGAGTTCTGTTAGCAGTTGGAATCGGATGGATCGATGGGAAGGAGCAGCAAACAACCCGGATAAGCAGGAATGCACCGGGGGAGGGCGCGCAGGAAAAGGAATATCTGATTGATGTTACGGGGGAAATGGACAACTATCCGCTGAAGTTTGAGGTTGCGGAAAAGCGGTTAACGAGGGTACAGAGAAAAGAACATCTGGAAAAGGCGAAAAAAGAGCTGGATTCGTTGATTCTCGGGGATAATGCATCAAAGGATGAGGTAACAAAGGCTTTGCATCTTCCAGATTACTTGCAGCAGGGAGCGGTGGAGGCGGTATATAGTTTCTCCGATTACGATATTTTTCAGCCCGATGGAACGCTTGCCGCGAAACCGAAACAGCCGACGTTGGTAGAGATTACGGCGGAGCTCGTCTGTCAGGGCGAAAGATGTCTTTATCAATTCAGCGTTTGTGCGGTGCCAAAAGAGAAATCGAATCATGAACTGTTGGCTGAAAAAATTGAATCCCTGATTTCTGTCCAAAATGAGCAGGAGGACAGCGATTACATCGCGCTACCGCAAGATGTGGAGGGAAAAAAGATTTACTGGCATGAAGAGACGGTCAACCGGAGTTTTGTCGTGTTAGTTTTGGCGGCAGCAGCATCATTTGCCGTGGTTTTCCGGGAAAAGGAGGAGAAAAAGCGCAGAAAGGAGGAGCGGGAAAAGCAGATGCTTATGGATTATTCCGAGATTGTCGGCAAATTTTCCCTGTTGTTGGGCGCAGGCATGAATATTTCGCTTGTCTGGGAGAAAATAGCTCTCACGTATCAGGCAAAACGCGAGCGTGGAGAGCTGCAAAAACGTTATGCCTATGAAGAGATGTTGTATACGCTGTATGAAATCCGTGATGGCGTGGGGGAATTACAGGCGTATGAAAATTTTGGAAATCGCTGTTCGTTGTCCGTATACCGGCGGTTGTCAGCCCTGATTGTGCAGAATGTTCGCAAAGGAGCGCAGGGAATGCAAAAATTGCTGGAGCAGGAGGAATGGGAAGCCTATGAACAGCGCAAGGCACGTGCAAAGCAGGCAGGCGAGGAGGCAGGAACGAAACTGTTGCTGCCCATGGGAATCATGCTGGTAATTGTGCTTGCAATTCTTGTAGTTCCGGTTGGAATGTCGTTGGGTATTTCATGATAGGGAATACGTGTTAGATAGAGAGCAGGAAACAGAAAATGGATAGTAATTCAGGTAAATAAAGTGATTGGCAGCAGTTGCTGCCTGGAAAGGAGAAAACTATGGGAAATTTCAAAGAATTTTTAAGAGAAGAGGATGGAATGGGCGTTGTGGAAGTTATTTTAATTATCGTAATCCTTATAAGTCTGGCGATTTTGTTTAAGACACAGATTACATCCTTGGTTAATAAAATTTTAAACAAAATCTCGGCACAGGCAGGCAAGGTGTACAACTAATGATGGGGAGAGTGTAAGAATGGTACGGGAGGAAAGAGGAAGCATCACATTGTTTATGACCCTCGTTTTGACGCTGGTTTTTTCGCTTTGTTTCTCTTTGTTGGAGGCAGCGAGGATACAAGCGCTTGATGAGATTGCTGTGAGCAGACTCCATTTGGATATGGAATCCATGTTTGGGGAGTACCAGTCCGATTTGTGGAAAGAGTATGGGCTGCTGTTTCTGAATGGGGGAAATGACGATGGGAAACTGGATTTGGCTATGCTGGAGGGACGCAGGATACAGGAAGCGTCCCTGGAGCAAAAAAGCATCGGATTCTATCAGATGGCATTGCGGAATCTGGAAATCAGGAAATACGCGCTTGCGACAGATGATGCAGGAATCGCGTTTAAAAAGCAGGCCTGTGCGGCGATTCAGGCGCAGCTTGCAGCAGGGGCGGCAGATGCATTGCGCAAAAAACTGGGAAACGGTGAGGAGCTTGCAAAGGAAGGCGATGACCTGGAGGAACAATGGGAATCTGCAAAGGATGCTATGACAAAGGCAGACGAGATAGAGAAGGGCAAAGACGCAAACGCTGATATGCCAAAGAATGTGAAGATAAAGGAGTCTGTGAACCTGCCCGAGAATCCTGTGGATTCGGTGGACTTGTTAAAAAAATCCCTGACGCTTAACCTGGTTGTGGAGAATCCGGCTGAGATTTCGGCTAAGACATTGACGGATTCCAATACACTTCATGTACGCACGAAAGCACAGGGCAATCTGAAACTGCCGAATGGTGGAGTGTTGGATAGATTCTGGTTCATACAGTATCTGAACCATTATTTTTCCTGTAAGACAGGAAGTGGAAAAGCAGGGAGCAAGGAACATGCGTTGGATTATGAGCTGGAATATTGCGTGGCTGGAAAAGGCTCTGATTCTGAAAATCTGGATACTGTGGTAAAGGAACTTCTTCTGATTCGTGAGGCAGGAAATTTTATGACAATTATGCAGGATGTAAAGAAACAGGCGCTTGCCATGGAGATTGCTACGGCGGCGGTAGGGTTTACCGGACTTGCGCCTGTGATTCAGGCGGTGCAGATTGGGATACTGCTGGCATGGAGCTATGTGGAAAGCATTCTGGATGTACGCTGCCTGCTGTCGGGCGGAAGAATTGCGCTGGTGAAGGCAGTTTCAGATTGGAAGAGTGATGTGTCTCTCGGAGAGAAAGCGCTGGCAGAAAAGTCCGGGGAAACGAAACGTGAAGAAGAGGGGTTAAATTATCGCGAATATTTACAAATATTGTTGTTGTTGGCAGGAGAAAAGACATTGGTGTACCGTGCTATGGATATTGTGGAGCGTAATGTGGCATTACAGAAACCTTCTTTTCGTATGGATCATCAGATTCACTGTGCGCAGATGGAGGCAGTATATTCGGCGCCGCCATTGTTTCTTAGTTTCGTCACGTTTCAAAAGGAGAAAGATGGAATCTTTCATTTTTGGGCAGAAGGTGACGTTACGTACTTAAAGTAGGAGGGTGTGGAAAAGTGCCTCAGAATAAAGGAAAGGAAAAGAAAATAATCTCTCTCAGACAAATAATCAAAAAAGGAAAAAGTATCGGGAGAAAAATCTCCCGGGGGGCACTTTCCCATGCCCTTACAAAGGGCAGCCTTACCGTAGAGGCAGCGTTGGTTCTTCCATTGTTTTTATTTGCCGCTGCAACCATTCTTTCTCTGTTTTTATTGATGCAGACGCAGTATATTGTGGGAAATTCACTGGCACAGGCAGTAGCGCACACCGCAATACTGAGAGAGCGGACGCCCGGACAGGTAAAAGCGCTTACCCAGGCGGCGTTTTACAAGAACCTGTCGGCACAGGAATGTCCGTTTTCCATGATAAAGCACGGTGCAGCAGGTTTTTCCTGGAAAAATACAAGCGTAGATAATGCATATATTGACGCCTGTGTGGAGTATGATATAAAATTTCCGCTGCGATTTTTCGGCAAAAAGAGCATGAAGGTTTCGGATGCATACCGCGTGCATCGTTGGACCGGATGGCAGAGAGAAGGGACAGGCAGTAAAGAAGAGGCGTGGGTATTTGTCACACCGACCCAGAGCGTCTACCATGGAAACAGGGAATGCTCACACCTGAAATTGTCCATAAAGACGGCAGGCGCAGCGGAAATAAAAAATACCGGCTCATCGTATGCGCCTTGCGGACACTGTGTAAAGGGAAAGAAAAAAGGCGGTATTGTCTATGTGACGGCAAAGGGGGGATGTTACCATTACCGGATGGATTGCAGTGGATTGAAACGAACCATATATATGGTGAAAAAATCACAGGTTGGAGGGAAGAAACCGTGTTCCCGCTGCGCTGGGAGATAAGAAAGGGGAAAATAATGCAGAGTGTAATGATGTTGGGACTGTTAAGTATATGTAGTTTGGAGGATGTGAAACGAAAACGTCTCACAGTAATCTATATTTTAATGTTTGGAATTGGTGGAGTGGTGTTGCATCTGTTTACTCCGGTGTGTTCGATTTACAGTATGTTGTGGGGGATGCTCTTGGGAATTGCCATGATTTTGCTGAGTATTGCCACACGGGGAAACGTAGGTATGGGAGATGGGATTTTACTGGTAGTAACTGGCGTGTATCTGGGCGGAGCGGATAATCTGCAATTATTTATGATGGGACTTTTGCTGTCCGCATTGTGGTCACTGGGGCTTTTGGTTCTGAAAAAGAAAAACCGCAAAGAGGAGATTGCATTTGTACCGTTTTTGTTGCTGTCTTACGTCATTATGCTGGTTCGAGAGGTATAGAATATATGGTTAAAAGCAGAAAAACCGCCAGGGGCAGCCTTACGGTGGAGGCGGCAATTGTGATTCCCATTATTCTGATCAGTATTTTATGGATCGTTGAGAAAGGAATTGACCTGTATACCGAAACGGTAGCGCTTGTACAAGAGCAGGAAATGTGGGAAGAGTTTTATCCGGCAGAAATGTTTCGAAAAATGGAACTGTTGGAGAATACATGGGATCATTGATAATCACAGATAGAACGTCAGAAGTTATTTGAGGAGGTAACAGATGGAGGTAGCGTACAGGAAAAATCTGGGTGGAAGTTATATGTGTGTGGAAGAGGAGGGACAGTTGATAGAGCCATATGAGGTGCAGATGCTGGAACAGTATCGCATACCCTGCCTGCTGCGGATGCAAACGACCATATCGGAAGGTCGACGCAGGTATCTGTATGACATCAGTGGAAAACAGCAGATGACGGATTATTTTTCGGGGAAAAAAATTGGATATGATACGCTGCGGATGTTTTTGTTTTCCATTTATGATGTCTGCGGAAGGTTATCGGAATATTTGCTGCGGGAGGAGGGGTTGTGTCTGGAGATGGAATATATTTATGTAAATCTGGAAGATGGCAGTTTGCAGTTCACGTATCTTCCATTTTATGAGAAGAATTTGCAGGAAGCGTTTCGGGGGTTTATGGAACGCTTATTACGGGAAATTGATCACCAGGATAAGGTCGCGGTAGAGCTGGGCTATCAGGTGTATCAGCTTTGTACCGATGATAATGCCAGGATTGGAACGATGTTGGAGAAGGCATTGGAAAAACAGATGCCGGAAGTAAAAGAAATCATACCGGAAAAAATAGAGGATAATATGGGGGAAAACGGGGTACCGGATAAAGTGAACATAACGCGTGAATGTCGAACATCGAACCGGCAAAAAGCAGTAGAGTTTTTAAAAAGGTATTTGCCGGATGTTAAGGTCACGGTGTCATGGGTAAGAGAACGGGTGACTCAGGCAGGTAAAACCGTGAAGGGAAAAATTCCGTTATTTACAGACAGAAAGGAAATGCCTGTACAGATACATAGAAGACGCAGGTATCAGGAGGAAAAGGTTTTTTCCGAAATGCCGCAAGAGGAGGCGGTGCAGAAGGAAGAGCAGGCGCCGTTATGTCCAACCGAAATTTTGGGTGTACGGCAAAGAGAGCCTGTGGGAAAACTTGTGTATCATGGCGTGCATCTGTGCGGCAATATCCTGATCGAGGGAGATAGTTTCCTGCTTGGAAAAAACAGTGAACAGGTCAACGGGGTAATTTTGGCAGAGGGGGTCAGTCGTCTTCATGCGCGGATTACCAGAGTGGAAGGAAACTATTTTATCGAAGATTTAAATTCCACCAATGGAACATATTTAAATGATGTGATGCTCGAATACCATCAACCCAAACAGATACAACCGAAAGATAAAATTCGCTTTGGTGTCGAGGAGTACGTGTTTTTATAGAAAATGGCTATTCCTGTTTAAGCCGATTGTTAGCGGATGCCGCGCATTGCGCGTTACAGTTGTTGACTTTACGTGCAAAAATTTATATACTAAAGGTATTCAAACATTTGGAGGCTTCAAACATGAAAGTGAATATTTATTATGGGGGACGGGGGCTTTTGGATGACCCTACACTGTATGTGGTAAATAAAATGCAGGAAGTGTTGACAGAACTTCGTGTAGAAGTGCAGCGTTATAATATTTATGAGGACAAGAACAGTATTTCGACACTGCCTCAGACGATTAAGGATGCAGATGGAATCATTCTGGCGACAACGGTAGAATGGCTGGGAATCGGCGGATATATGCAGCAGTTTTTGGATGCATGCTGGCTTTATGGAGATAAGGAGAAGATTTCGCAGACTTATATGCAGCCGATCGTTATGTCAACAACTTATGGGGAGCGTGAGGGAGAACTTACACTTGCAAATGCGTGGGAATTTCTGGGAGGATTGCCGTGCAGCGGATTATGCGGATATGTAGAAGATCTGGTTGCCTTTGAAATGAACCAGGATTATACGGTACTTATTGAGAAGAAAGCAGAGAATCTTTATCGTACCATTTCTCAGAAACAGAAGAGCCTGCCGAACAGTAACCAGGCAATCCGCCAGACGGTTCTGAGAACACAGCAGTTAGAGCTGACGCCGCAGGAAAGCGAGCAGCTTTCGAAGTATGTGGCGGATGATGTCTATGTGAAGAAACAAAAAGAAGACATCGAGGAGTTAAGCCATATGTTTAAGGATATGCTGGGACAGCGTGATGAAGACGAGGAGATGGCATATCTGATGGAGTTGGAGGCGCACTTTGTAGCCCAGAGTGACTTTTCCGCAAATTATCTGTTTATGATTGATGGTAAGAAGAAACCATTGTCTGTGGAGATACAAAACGATGAAGTTAAGGTTTACTACGGACAGAGTGAAAAGATTGATGTATATACAAAATTGACGACGGCGGTGATGGACAATATTATTCAGGGAAGAATGACGTTTCAGAGAGCATTTATGACCGGTGAGATGACGGCGAAGGGGAACTTTAAGACTTTAAAAATGTTAGATCAGGTATTCAATTTTGGTTAAAAAATGGAGGCGGACATGAAAGATTTGAATTGTATTTTCTGTAAAATTTCCGGAGGGGAGATACCCTCTAAGACAATTTATGAGGATGAGGAATTTCGTGTAATTCTTGATATCAGCCCGGCGACAAAGGGACATGCACTGATTCTTCCCAAAGAGCATTATGCCAATATTTATGAAATGCCGGAGGAGACGGCGGCCCATGCGATGATACTTGCCCGGAAACTGGCGGTTCATATGAAAGAGACGTTAAAGTGTGACGGCTTGAATATCGTGCAGAACAATGGAGAGGCAGCAGGGCAGACGGTGTTTCATTTTCATATGCATCTGATTCCCCGATATAAACAGGATGGGAACGAGGATAAGCTTTGCTGGAATCACCTGGAACTGTCAGAAGAAGAGCTCCAGGCGATTCATCAGAAACTGAAATTATAATCGTCATGATTTCTTTGCAGCCTGTTCAATAAGCTGAACGATTGTTTCAATGGAGCCGAGCTGTTTGCTCTGTGCCATGGCATCGGTATACTGGCTGCGATTTTCAAATAATCTGTGTATGGCGTCTGATAGTACCGCCTCGTTGAGCTGTTCTTCTTCAATGACGATACTGTAGCCCTGCTGTTCGAAGGAACGCGCATTTAAAATCTGGTCTCCCCGGCTGGCATTGGCAGAAAGGGGAATCAGGATATTTGGTTTGCGCAATGCCAAAAGTTCGCAGATTGCGTTAGCTCCCGCGCGGGAGATGACGATATCTGAGGCGGCAAACAGGTCGCTTAATTCCTGGTTGGCATATTCGAGCTGTGCGTATCCGGCTGTTCCGTTCAAAGAGGGTTCCAGATTGCCTTTTCCGCAGAGATGAATGACCTGATAAGATTTTAATAGTTCCGGCAGAAGGCGGTGTATCACCTGGTTGATAAACTGGGAACCACTGCTGCCGCCAATAACCAGGATAACCGGTTTGTTTGATTTGAAACGGCAATAGGTAAGGCCGTTCAGGCGGTTTCCGGAGAGCAGTTCCTTGCGGATGGGAGAGCCCGTAAGAACTGCTTTTTCTGCCGGGAGGTATTTCAATGTTTCCGGAAAATTACAACAGACCTTGCAGGCGTTGGGAATGGCAAGTTTGTTGGCAAGTCCGGGAGTGATATCCGATTCATGGATGATTGCCGGAATTTTGCGGCGCTTTGCCGCCATGACGACCGGAACCGAAACGAACCCGCCTTTGGAAAAGACAACATCCGGATTCAGTTTTTTCATCAGGGCGCGAGCCTGACGGTAGCCTTTGAGAACTTTAAAAGGATCCGAAAAATTTTTCCAGTCAAAATACCGGCGCAGTTTACCAGAGGAAATACCATAGTAAGGAATATGGCATTGTTCGATTAATTTGCGTTCTATGCCATCGTAGGAACCGATGTAGTGTATATCATAACCGAGTTCTTTTAACCGGGGGAGCAGGGCGATGTTGGGAGTGACATGACCGGCGGTTCCACCGCCTGTTAGGACAATTCGTTTCATAGTTTCCTCCATTCGTATAAGTATTATCGTGAAGCAAAAAGTAAGATTTTTATTTTATCATCATATTATAATGTATTCACATACTTTTTATCTTATACTGTTCCGAAAAAAAGTCAAGGAAAAGCAAATGGATGATATGTATATATTAATAAAAAATAATGTGATATAATATGTTTCAGGAAGGTTTGGGAATGCTGGAAACAGCCCGGGGGATTTACACGATTAAATTATAATGCATTTGATAATTTTGGTATAAGATATTTCAGTATCAGAATGGAGTGTAAGATGAGAGAGAGGCAGAAAAGAGACGGAAGAAAATTATTTTTTCTTTCCATAATTATTGTATTTTGTATTTTGGGAGGCGTGGTTTTCTTTGTTGCAAACAGGATATCCATAGAGATGTCTACATCGGCAATCTATAATTTGAGTGAAAGCCTTGATTTGATAAGAAACACTGTAGAGACAATTTTGAAGAAGGAGACGGAATATCAGAAATTTATTGCGGAGGAAATTGCGGCGTCTGAGGATCCTTTCGAATTTATTCGATTTTATAAAAATAAACAAACTATGACGAAGATATCGCTTATACTTGTGGGGGAGAAGGAGGGATTTTCCAGTGCAGGAGAGAAATTCACAGAGCAGGATTTGGATTTTTCGTCTAATAAAGAGGTAAATGGAATGCACATTTCCCAGTCATATTTGAATGATATGGGAACCTGGGCATATACGGTAAAATGTCCCGTTGTCAAAGATGGCAAAGAGTTGGGAACTCTTTATATCGAGTACATCTTTGATTTCTTTGAAGATACGCTGCCAAACAAATTTTATAATGGAAGAGCGGTTCTCTATATCATGGATACGAAGAGTGAGAGGCTTGTATTAAAACCGACGGGTATGGGGGAGAGAGATGCGGGACATTTGGATTTGGAAGATTTTTACCGTGCCAATAGTATTCTGGAAAAGAATCTGCAGTCAGAGATTGCTGTAAATATTCACGAAGGCAAAGAAATTATGTTTTATCACGATATTCAGAATGAGAGCTCTCTGATTTATATGTGGCCTTTAAATGACGGAGTCTTCTATTTGATTGGTTATGTTCCGGTTGCAGCCATTCAGCAGGAGGGACGTTCTGTAAATCACAATATCCTGATTGTTGTTATTGTGATGTTATGTGCCTTTTTCCTTTGCTGTCTTCTGTATAGTTTCAGTCGAAAGCAGCAGGACAGAATGCGGGCGGAGAGAGAAGCGGAAAGGGAAGTGCATAATAAACAGCTGGCGGAGGCGTTGCAGGCAGCACAGATTGCAAGTAACTCCAAGACCGTGTTTCTTTCTAATATGTCCCATGATATTCGTACGCCGATGAATGCGATTCTTGGCTTTACGACATTGCTGGCACGGGATGCGGACAATGCTGCCAAGGTAAGAGAATACACGAATAAAATTACGGCGTCCGGCAAGCATCTGCTCAGTTTAATTAACGATGTTCTGGATGTGTCGAAAATTGAGAGTGGTAAGGTTGTGCTTACCATAGGGGAATTTACGTTAAGTGACCTCGTTTCTTCTGTAGACGCGATTATCCGTCCGATGGCAAAAGACAGGGGACAGAGTTTTCATGTTTCGGTAACCGACATCAAACATGAATATTTATTGGGAGATGAGACGAGAATCAATCAGGTTTTGATAAATCTTCTTTCCAATGCAGTAAAATATACGCCGGAAAATGGTAATATATGGTTCCGTATAATAGGACTCAAACAATATTCGAACCAATACGAGCATATTCGGATTGAAGTAGAGGACGATGGATATGGCATGACGCCGGAATATCTGGAAACGATATTTGATGCGTTTACCAGGGCGGAAAACAGCACGACGAATAAAGTGCAGGGAACCGGATTGGGCATGGCGATTACCAAAAATATTGTGGAGCTGATGGGTGGAACGATTGACGTCTTCAGTGAAGTTAATAAGGGCAGTCTGTTTCGGGTGGATTTAGAGCTTAGGATACCCAGAGAACAGACAGATCAACAATATTGGCAGGAGAATGGAATCACAAGGATACTGGCAGTGGATAATGAGTTAGAGATTTGCAAGAGTATTCAGATGCTTATGAAGGATACCGGTGTAGCCGTAGACATCGCGCTTTCCGGTGAGGATGCTATTAAGCTGGCAGAAGATGCCATCGAAAATGATACGCCGTACCAGGTAATTTTATTAGATTGGAAGATGCCGAAGATGAATGGCGGTGAGACGGCGAAAAAATTGCGGGCAATTATACCTCAGACAGTGCCAATTGTGTTCCTGACGTCTTATACGGAAGATGAAGTGGAAGATGAAGTATTCCTCCTGGAAAATGTAGACTTCCTTGCAAAACCCTTCTTTGTTTCTGCATTCAAAGAAGTTCTTTGCAAGTTGGCAGACGGGGGATGCGAAGATGAAACTTCGGAGGGCAGTGAGAATGAAAACAGCTTGAAAGGACTGCATTTTCTCGCAGCGGAAGATAATTTTATTAACGCGGAGATTTTGTCTGAGCTTTTAAATATTGAAGGTGCAACATGTGAAATTGTGGAAAACGGGCAGCTGGCATTGGAGCGTTTTGCCCGTGCAGCGGAAAATGAATTCGACGCTATCCTGATGGATGTTCAGATGCCGGTTATGAACGGCTATGATGCCTCAAGGAAAATTCGGGCATTCGAGCATGAGAAACATACAAAGCATATACCAATTATTGCAATGACAGCAAATGCGTTTGCCGAGGATGTCAAGGATGCATTGGACGCCGGTATGGATGCTCATGTTGCAAAACCGATTGATATGGAATTGTTGAGAAAAGCAGTGAATCAATATATTGAAAGAAAGGAATAAGTTTTGAGAAAGGATATAAGAAATAAAAGAAATTGTATAAAGAGATTTACAGCTGTTATGTTAGCGTGCAGTATGGCGATTGTCCTTACTGCATGTGGGAAACCGGATATTGGAGAAAATCTGATTTCAGATGAGAGAGAAGAGGAGAAAGTCGTCAACGTGTTTGGGCCTATGGAAAAGACAAAACCCAATACAAAGAATACTTCCAGGACGGCGTTTGATTTGACGGTAGAGATGGCCGAAGAGGAGCTGGGTCTGACCGTGGAATACAGGACGTATACGGCAGACAATTATCAGGAAAAGACTTACGATGAGGTGGCTCTGGATCGTGCGCGGAATAATATGGATGATTTTTACCTTCTGAATCCGGATACTATTCAGAAATTGGGATACGAAGGAAAACTGCTGGATTTATCGGAACTTGACAATACGAAAAATTTAAGGGAGATTGTCAGAACGGCAAATACGATAGATGGAAAATTGGTAGCAGTGCCGCAGGAGGTTGTGGTCTATGGTCTGTTTATCAATAAGGATATGTTTGACCAATATGATGTTTCCATTCCGAATACGCCGGATGAATTTCTTGCGTGTTGTAAAACTTTTAAAGAGAATGGGATTGAGACGCCGATTGGCGCAAACCGCTGGTGGCTGGAGACTTTTGTTCTGGCACAGGCATTTGCTGATCTTTATAATGGAGGCAACACGAGGGAGGAGATCGATGCGCTGAACAGGGGAGAGGCGAAGTACAGTGATTATATGCGTCCTGGTTTTGAATTTTTACAGGAATTGATTGACAAAGGATATATTGATGCAAAGGCAGCTTATACTTATGAAGCGATTGAAGGGGAAGGTCCTGATTTTATGGCTCAGAAAACGCCGATTGTAATGGCGTATTGGGGAGCTGCGAACACGGAGACGGCATATGGCAAACCGGATTTTAATATGCAGGTCATCGGGTTCCCGAGTGAACGCGGGCAGATGCCTGTCGTACCGATTACCGGATATGGGATTTGTGCGGAGGCAGAGCATATGGAGGATACGAAGGAAGTGTTGAATACGATTATTTCTGACGAGGCTCTCCAGGTGTATGCTGAGACGAATAAGGTGATATCGCCCTCTAAAAATGTGGATGTGGAATGTGTTCCCGCATTGCAGCCGCTGAAAGACCTCGTGGAAGACGATATTTATGTACTGGGTTCAGACGCCAATATGAAACTCGAGCAGTGGGGAAATACCTGCCTGATTGTGCGCGAACTTTTAAATGGCGCCACGGTGGATGAATGTATGGCGGAGTTTGACCGGCTGCAGGAGGAATTATTGAAAGAATAATGCCATAAGACTGCTCATGTAATGTTTTTCGCGCCCGGAAGTCGAAATTCGCCGAAACATGCGACGAAAAAAGTGTTCCGGATACTTCACAGCGGGAAAAATTATCTTTATAATTACATGAGAAGGAGGACAGGCTTATGGATAAATGGATAAGTATCTTACAGACTTACAATGAAATTCTGACAGGAGCAGCAATACTTTTGCTGGGTTTGATTCTGACAATCATTCTGTTAAGGATTTTAAGACAGATAAAAAGGCTGAATCGCAGCCTGCAAAGCATTACGAAGAATATCCAGGCATACTTTGATGTGATTATGCAGGAAGAGGTACCAAAACAGGAGGAAGAGGAGGTATCAGAGGAGCAGGCTCTGCTGCAGAGGAAAACAATCGAAGATATGGAAACCTTTGTGGAGCAGGAGCGCAGGAAACAGGAGGAAGAAGAGGTATTTAACGCGGTTTTACAGGAGTATTTCTCTTAGCAGAAAACGTCGGATTGTTGACTAAATGTGGCATATTTGCTACACTTATTCTGTAAATGCAAATTTTGGAAAATTTATGGACAAAGGAGTGGAAATCATGGAGAAAGTAACGTTTGATTATGGTAAGAGCGCCGGTTTTATCAGCCAGGAAGAGGTTTCCTATATGGCAAAGCTGGCAGGGGATGCCAGGCAGCTGCTTGTCTCAAAATCAGGGGCAGGAAATGACTTTTTGGGGTGGCTGGACTTGCCGGTAGATTATGATAAAGAGGAGTTTGCGCGGATTAAAAAGGCGGCTGCAAAGATTCAGGGTGATTCCGAGGTATTGGTTGTCATTGGAATCGGAGGCTCCTATCTGGGCGCGAGGGCAGCGATTGAATTCCTCAGACATGGATTCTATAATAATGTGTCCAAAGAAATTCGCAGGACACCGGAAATCTATTATGCCGGAAACAGCATCAGCAGTACCTATCTGGCTGGACTGATTGAGGTAATCGGCGACCGTGATTTCTCTGTAAACGTTATTTCGAAATCCGGAACCACGACTGAGCCTGCAATTGCATTCCGTGTATTCAAGGAAATGCTGGAGAAAAAATATGGCAAGGAAGAGGCGTCAAAGAGGATTTATGCGACGACAGATAAAGCGAGAGGCGCGTTGAAGAATCTTGCTACAGAAGAGGGTTATGAGACTTTTGTTGTGCCGGATGATGTCGGAGGACGTTTTTCCGTATTGACAGCGGTTGGTCTTCTTCCCATAGCTGCCAGCGGAGCAGATATCGACAAATTGATGGAAGGCGCTGCGGCAGGACGTAAGATGGCGATGGACATGCCTTTTGCAGAAAATGACGCTATGCAGTATGCAGCAGTCCGCAATATTCTGTTGAGAAAGGGAAAAATGGTTGAGGTGCTTGCAAACTATGAGCCGAGTCTCCACTATGTATCTGAGTGGTGGAAACAGCTTTACGGAGAGAGTGAAGGAAAGGATCAGAAAGGTATTTTCCCGGCGTCCGTAGACCTCACAACAGATCTTCATTCTATGGGACAGTTTATTCAGGATGGCGCGCGCATTATGTACGAGACGGTGATGAATGTGGAGAAATCCCGCTGTCGTGTGGAGCTCAAGGAAGAGGCGGTAGATCTTGACGGATTAAATTATCTTGCTGGAAAAGATATGGACTTTGTAAATAAAAGTGCAATGAATGGAACGATTCTGGCGCATACGGATGGAAATGTACCGAACCTCATGGTATCCATTCCCGAGCAGAATGAGTATTATCTTGGCGAACTGTTCTATTTCTTTGAGTTTGCCTGTGGCGTGAGCGGCTATATTCTGGGTGTAAATCCATTCAATCAGCCGGGTGTGGAAAGCTACAAACGTAATATGTTTGCTTTGCTTGGCAAGCCGGGATATGAGGCAGAGAGAGAAGAATTGTTGAAGAGATTATAATCGTAGTTATATTTTATTATGTTTGCGATTGTCCCATAAGGACGGAAAATATTAATATTGCAGAAATGATACCCCCTGTTGCAGCAGCATCAGGGGGTAATTTCGTCAGAAACAATAGGATTTTCATCCAATGACTGGCATATTTCTTACAATTTAAAAATATCTACGTTTGACTCAAGCGTATGTGCAATATCCTGAAGTTTTGCGGCATGTTCTGAAAAGTCCTGCATAATATTGGCTACTTCGTTGACCGCCGCGGAAGTCTCCTCCGTGCTGGCAGCATTTTGTTCTGCAATTGCCGTCAGGTTCTGCACAACGTCAACAACATTGGAACGTGCCATATTCAGCTGGTTCGTACGGTCTGCAATTTCATCCACACCCTGAATGGATTCGGAGATGCCGCCCTGAACCTGTGAAAATACGGAACCGGTTTTGCTGACATTTTCGCTTTGCTTTGTGATGATTTCTTTTACTTCTTCCATCGTCTGCACAGCCTTTTGAGAATCCTCCAGCAGCGTATAAATGATATCGTCAATCTGCCTTGCAGAATCGTTGGACTGTTCGGCAAGTTTTTGTATCTGGGATGCGACAACGGAAAATCCGCGTCCGGCTTCTCCCGCACGAGCGGCCTCAATCGAGGCATTCAGGGACAGAAGGTTTGTTTCATCCGCAATGGAGGAAATCAGGCTGGTTGCCTCTTTGATTTTCATGGCGGATTCATTCGTGGTCAATGTCTGTTGATAAATGATGTCAATGGAATTGATAGCATGCTGGTTGACCGCATCCAGCTCTGTTAATGCCTGGTTTGCCGTATCGCTTGATTCTTTCATGGAATCAGCTGTGTTATGTAAAGACGTTACCTGTGAGGAAGTATCTTCTACCATGGTTCCCATCAGAAGGATATCTTTCGTGGCCTTCTGTGTCTCAGACGCCTGATTGTTTGCCCCGGTTGCGATTTCGGAAACAGCGCGTTCCACATTCTGTACGGTATCGGTCGTTTCCGTAGCGCGGCTGCTCAGATGTTCCGAGGTTGTATATAGGAGGGAACTCTGTTGTTTGATTCCCGTAACAACATCTACCATGGATTTGCGCAGTGTAATAATCGCGCGCGCCATAACGCCTGTTTCGTCCTTGCGCCTGCCGATTTTTACCAGACGTTCATCTTCCTGCCAGTTCATATCGGCAAGATTGCCTGTGATGTCTGTGATCGTGAGGAGTGGCCGAATCATATTAGCCACGGATATGTAACCGGTACATGCAAGTATGAGGGCAAGTGCGCAACAGAACATAAAGGCACGGTTCTGAACGCCAGTAATTGGAGCCAGTATCTCTGATTCGTTTGCACACAATACCACAACGGTATTGTATTTTTCTGTAATATAATAAGAAGCGCGTTTCAAAGAGCCTTCATAATTGTAACTGACAACACCCGGTTCTGGTACGTTGCCTTCGTTGATGGCCGTGATTAAAGCGGCAATTTCCGCAACGTCGCTTGGTTTTCCGATTTTTTCCGGATTTGGATGGTAGAGCATGTTGCCTTCTGCATTTAAAATATAGAAGTAACTCGATTCCATTCCTTTGAGACCGGCATCATCAAATGTTTTGGCTAACTGGCTGGGATTCATGTTCATTGCGGAAATGGTAAGGTTCTGGTTTAATATTTTTCCGTAAGAATTTGTAAGGTCTGTCATGTAGTTCTCTGTAATAGACGTTACATTATTCTTAATCGTAGGAATGGTGGTCATTAAGCCAAGAATAACTGTTAGCGCAATGGAAAAAAGCAATACAAAGGAAACTTTTGCTTTAATAGAAGAGAGCCTCTGTACCCTGTTTGAACGAATCGTTTTTATGGCTTTTTTTGTTTTTTCTTTTTTTTGAGTTATGTCCTTTTTTTCTATCACATCTATTTCTCCCTTCCAACCTGATATTTATCTTAATTATAACAGTTTGTATGGGGCTTTTCAATGAAAATAAGGTTATGAAATTCCCCATTTTTATAATAATCGACAATACAATATCGAAAAGTCTTGCCGCAAAAGAAACAGAGATACCCTGCATAAAAGGCGTTTGCAAAGCTGGTATTTATTATCTGGATATAAAAGGAAAAATATTTTTAAGACGAACGCTTGACAATTTACAAATTCTTTGCTATAGTGTAACAAGTTTGTAACATATTTAATAATTTTGAATAAAATAGCATATAAACTTTTAACATGTTATTTTATCTTTCAGGAGGTCAATATGAAATTCGATAAGAAGGTTATGGAAAGCGGAGTTGTGGCAGCATTTTCTATGGTTTTGGCGTTTACGGCAGTACCGGCAAACTGTGTTTCAACAAATTCGGTTCTGGATAGCCGGACAGTAGAATTGATTGCAGAGACAACAAGAAAGAACTGGGAAAGTGAATTTATTACAAAGGCAAAGAAACAGCATGAGCTTGTCGCATCCGCTGCTGAAACAAAACAGCAGAAAGAGGAAGTGAAGAGCGCTGTAGAAGAGAATAATGCTCCGCAGAACGTTGTTGAGGAGAATGCAGTAGAAGAGAATGCTGTATCACAGAATGCAATAGAGGAGAACGCTGCAAAAGAGAAAGCAGCACCGCAGAAAGCTGCCGAAAAAGATACGGTAGAGGAAAAAGCTGTTGAGGAAGTTTCTCCATGGGCGGATAAATTGTTGCCGAAGGTAGACGAATATCTGAATGTGCGTACAGAGGCATCTGAGGAGTCAGAGCCGGCAGGCAAACTTCCTAAGGGAGCATCCGCACAGATTCTTGAGGCAGGCGAAGAGTGGACAAAGATTTCTTCCGGTAATGTGGAAGGATATGTTAAGAATGAATTCTGCGTAACCGGTTCGGAAGCAGAGACGCTTGCAAATGAAGTGGGAACAACTTATGCTACAGCTGTAACAGGTGGCGTTCGCGTGAGAGAGACAGCGTCTTCCGAGGAAGATGTTACTATCTTAGATGTGCTCGAAGAGGGCGGCAAGATTAAGGTTGATACGGAAGCAGAGCCGGTAGAAGGCTGGGTTTGCGTTAAACTTGACGACGGAACGGCTTATGTCAGTGCAGAATATGTCAGTGTGGAATTAGAGCTTGGCAAAGCAATTTCCATTGAGGAAGAGCGTGCAGCAATAGAAGCCGCGGAAGCGGAGAGAAGGGCAAAAGAGGCCGCACAGAGTTCTTCTTCACAGAGCCAGAGTGCAGGAACACAGCAGAAGGCAGCAGTTGCAGCATCCTATGATGATGTAACATTGCTGGGTGCGCTGATTCAATGTGAGGCAGGCGGAGAGTGCTACGAAGGGCAGCTTGCAGTAGGAGCGGTTGTTATGAACCGTGTCCGTGCAGGATATGCAGGAAGCATTTCTGATGTTATTTATCAGAGCGGGCAGTTCCCACCGGCAACAAACGGAACAATGGCAGGCGTACTGGCAAGCGGTGTAAGCGGAAGCTGTATTCAGGCGGCACAGCAGGCAATTAGCGGTGTGGATAATGTGAATGGAGCAACATCTTTCCGAAATGTAGGATCCGGCATACCGGGAATTGTAATTGGAAATCAGGTATTTTTCTAATATAAGTAAATATAATGAACAGAAAGAGCGGGCAGTTCCATATGGAATTGTCCGCCTTGCTGTGTATCTTAAATATCATCCCTGCTGAATTATTACTATCCAAATACAGTTTCTGATTATAATGTTGTAATCGGAGGGAAAGTATAGTAATATAACATTTAAGGAGGCGAACGTCATGGATGGTATTTTCTGGTTAGCGATTGTTGTTGTGATGGCGATCATTGAAATTATTACCTTGGGACTGACTACAATCTGGTTTGCCGGAGGTGCGCTGGTTGCCTTTATTGCGAGTTTGTTTGGCGCCGGTTTTGTGATACAGGTGGTATTGTTTGTTGCAGTTTCGGTTATCTTATTGGCAGCGACAAGACCTTTGGCAGTGAAATATCTTAATAAGAATATGGAGAGTACCAATGCCGAAAGCCTGATAGGCAAGCTGGCAGTAGTTAAGGAAGAAATCGATAACCTCAATGCCCGGGGACATGTCAGCGTCAACGGACAGGAGTGGACGGCGCGTGCCGTTGAGGAAAAGGTTATTCCGGAGGGCGCAACCGTAGAGATTGTAGAAATCAGCGGCGTAAAGCTGCTGGTAAAAGAGACGGCGAAGTGATGTGATTCATTTTGCCATGCCATTTGTAAATGGCTGAACCGATAAAATATTTTATGGAGGAGAAACATATGACTGGAGGAATAGAATTTTTAGTAGTAATTGCGTTTATTATCCTGGTGCTGCTGTTGCTGGTATCCTGCATTAAGATTGTACCGCAGGCACATGCGCTTGTTATTGAGCGGCTGGGCGCTTATCAGGGAACATGGGGCGTTGGTCTTCATTTCAAAGTGCCGTTCCTTGACAAGGTTGCAAAACGCGTGATTTTGAAAGAGCAGGTCGTTGATTTTGCGCCGCAGCCGGTAATTACCAAGGATAATGTAACCATGCGGATTGATACGGTGGTATATTTCCAGATTACAGACCCGAAACTGTTTGCCTATGGCGTAGAGCGTCCGATTATGGCGATCGAAAACCTGACGGCGACAACGCTTCGTAATATCATCGGTGATTTGGAATTAGACGAGACTTTAACGTCAAGAGAGCTTATCAATACAAAAATGCGCGCTTCTCTCGATGTAGCGACCGACCCATGGGGAATCAAGGTAAATCGTGTGGAGCTTAAAAACATTATTCCGCCGCAGCAGATTCAGGATGCGATGGAGAAACAGGCAAAGGCGGAACGTGAACGTCGTGCGGCCGTTACGCAGGCAGAAGGCGAGAAGACGGCTACGGTTCTTGTGGCAGAGGGTAAAAAGGAATCTGCAATTCTGGATGCAGAGGCAGAGAAACAGGCGGCAATCCTGCGTGCAGAGGCCAAAAAAGAGGCGACCATGCGCGAGGCAGAAGGCCAGGCAGAGGCAATCCTGCGGATTCAGCAGGCAAATGCAGATGGTCTGCGTTTCTTAAAGGAGGCAGCGCCGGACGGAGCCGTATTGCAGCTGAAGAGTCTGGAGGCATTTGCGAAAGCAGCAGACGGGCAGGCGACGAAGATCATTATCCCTTCCGATATTCAGGGGGTAGCCGGGCTTACAAAGACGATCGCAGAGGTCGCGAAGGAAATCTGAAAATTCCGGATAAAGTGAAACTGATAGCATCCGGTTAAGTGTGAATCACAGCGGACTGTCCGATTATTTGGCAGTCCGTTCACATTTCATGGAAGATGGCACATGGATACAAATAAATTTATTTTGAAAACGGGAGAGAAAAATATGGATTTACGAGGAAGGAATTTTTTGAAATTAAAAGATTTTACGCCGGAGGAGATTGAATCCTTGATTACATTATCGGCGGAGTTAAAACAGAAGAAGAAACAGGGAATTGCGCATGATGAGTTAAAAGGGAAGAATATCGTGTTGATTTTTGAGAAGACAAGCACAAGGACACGGTGTTCCTTTGAGGTTGCGGCGCATGATTTGGGGATGCATGTGACGTATCTGGATCCGTCCGGTTCCCAGATTGGAAAAAAGGAGAGCATTCGCGATACGGCGCGGGTGCTTGGCAGGATGTATGACGGCATCGAATACCGCGGTTACGGACAGGAGATTGTAGAGGAGCTTGCCGCACATGCGGGCGTTCCGGTCTGGAACGGACTTACCAATGAATTTCATCCCACACAGATGATTGCGGATATGCTTACTGTAAAGGAGAAATTAGGGCGTCTGCGAGGCGTGAAATTTGTATATATGGGAGACGCGCGTTACAACATGGGCAATTCCCTGATGGTAACCTGCGCCAAGCTTGGCATGGATTTTGTGGCGTGTACCAGCAAGACATACTTTCCGGAGCGGGAACTGGTGGATTACTGCAATGAAGTTGCCAGCAAAACCGGCGGTTCCGTCACTTTGACGGAGGACGTGGAGAGCGGAACGAAGGATGCGGATGTAATTTATACGGACGTCTGGGTGTCCATGGGAGAGCCGGATGAGGTCTGGGAGAGCCGGATTCGGGAATTGATGCCATACCAGGTAAACAAAAAAGTCATGGATAATGCCAAAGAGACGGCAATTTTCATGCATTGTCTGCCGGCATTCCATGATTTGGAAACGAAAATTGGCAAAGAAATCTACGAAAAATTTGGTCTGACAGAGATGGAAGTTACGGATGAGGTGTTTGAGAGCAGCAAATCCGTTGTGTTTGATGAGGCGGAAAACAGAATGCACAGTATTAAGGCGATTATGTACGCTACGCTTAGATAGGGAACAGGATGAAAACAAAGATTTTACAGGTGTTAAGGCAAAATCGGGATACATATGTTTCGGGACAGGAGCTATGTGAGAAATTTGGGGTCTCCCGTACTGCCGTATGGAAAGCAATCAAACAATTGAAGGAGTCGGGCTATGAGATTGCAGCGATTCAGAACAGGGGCTATCGGTTAATCGCAGTTCCGGATATTTTATCACAGAGTGAAGTGGCAAGCCAGCTGCATACAAAGTGGCTGGGGCGCGAAGTACGCTATTTTGAGGAGATTGATTCCACAAATATGGCGGCAAAGCGGATTGCGGAAGAGAGTGACGGCACAGACTGGCATGGATGCGTCGTTGTGGCGGAGAAACAGACTGCCGGGCGGGGACGCCGGGGACGGGGCTGGAGCTCTCCTCCTGGAACAGGGTTGTTTTTTTCCATATTGCTGAAACCGCCAATTTCCCCGGGCAATGCCTCTATGCTGACGCTGGTAAAGGGAATGGCAACGGTTAAGGGGATTTCGGAAGTGACAGGTTTAAAACCGCAGATTAAGTGGCCGAACGATGTCGTTTTAAACGGCAGGAAGATTGTGGGAATTCTGACAGAAATGAGTGCGCAGATTGATTATGTGAACCATATTGTAGTGGGAACCGGAATCAATGTAAGCCAGACAGAATTTCCGGAAGAGATTGCCCAGACGGCGACTTCGCTAAAACTGGAGCTTGAAAGAGGGGGAAAGAAGGAATCGCTTTCCAGGGCGCAGATTTTGGGGGCGGTGTTGCAGTGTTTTGAACAGTATTATGAAGTGTACCTTAAGACAGAGGACTTGTCCGCTCTGATGGAAGAATACAATTCCATGCTGGTGAATCAGGGAAAGATGGTTCGGGTATTAGACCCTCTGGGTGAATATGAGGGGACGGCATTGGGAATCAATGACAGAGGAGAACTTTTGGTTGAGCGGGAGGATGGGATATGTAAAGTATCCTCCGGCGAAGTATCGGTACGGGGGATTTATGGATATGTGTAATGAGAGGAATTTGGAAGAAACCGTATTATGCGCATCCAGCGCGTATACGAAGAAATATTATCTGAATGAAGAATTCCATTCCCTTCCGGAGCAAATTCAGGATGAATTAAAGATTATGTGCGTGCTATATACAGAAGATATTGGCGGAACGCTGGCTCTGGTATTTGACACGGAGGGCAGCCTTGGGCTGCAGGCGGCGTGTGAGGAAGGGGACTTACTGTACGATGATATTGGCAGCGTGTTGAAAATCAAACAGTTGCAGCGGGACAAGCAGGAGTTGTTTCATTCCCTGGAAATGTATTATAAAATTTTTATTCTGGGTGAAGACCTGTGTGAAGAAGATTTGGAGGATTGAGGAATGTTATTAGTTGTGGATGTGGGAAACACGAATTTTACGTTTGGAATTTTTGATGGTGAGGAATTGGAAGCCACATTTCGTATGACAACAAAGCTGCAGCGGACGTCGGATGAGTATGGAATCACGATGCGCGAATTGTTGAGGAATAATGGAATTTCTTATGAGAATATCAAGGATGTTATTATTGCTTCGGTTGTCCCGAATGTTATGCATTCACTGTTAAGCGCATTTATCAAATATTTTGGCATCCATCCGGTGGTCGTAGAGCCCGGGATTAAGACGGGGATTCGCATTGCCACGGAAAATCCCAGGCAGATTGGCGCAGACCGCATTGTAGATGCGGCTGCGGCTTATGAGCTGTATGGCGGACCGGTATTTGTCATTGACTTTGGAACTGGAACGACCTATGATCTGGTGGACGAAACCGGGGCTTTCGTGTCCGGTGTGACGGCGCCCGGAATCCGCACTTCGGCAAAGGCTTTGTGGGAGGATGCGGCGAAACTGCCGGAAATTGAAATTCGCAAACCCCCAAGTATTCTGGCCAAAGAAACCATCAGCAGTATGCAGGCGGGTCTCATTTACGGACAGATCGGGCAGACGGAATATATTATCCGGGAGACGAAGAAGGAGACGGGATATGAGGATCTCAAGGTGGTTGCAACCGGAGGGTTGGGAACGATTATTGCCAATGAGACAGATGCGATTGATATCTTTGATCCCACGCTGACGCTTCAGGGATTGCGGTTGATTTATAACAAACAAAACCGACAGAAACAGAAATAACAGATGGAATGGAAACTACGGACAGATGGAAACACTTAAAATAGGAAATGTGACTCTGGAAAATAATATCATTCTGGCACCGATGGCAGGAGTATGCGACCTGCCATTTCGTGTGCTTTGCAAGGAACAGGGAGCAGGACTTCTTTGTATGGAGATGGTGAGTGCAAAGGGAATTTATTACCGTAACAGGAATACGGAAATTCTCTTGCAGACCGTACCGGAAGAACGTCCGGTTTCCCTGCAGCTTTTTGGCGCGGATGCAACGATTATGAGCGAGATGGCAAAGCGCATTGAGGAACGGCCGTTTGATATCCTTGATATCAATATGGGCTGTCCGGTGCCGAAGGTGGTAAATAACGGCGAGGGCTCGGCGCTGATGAAACAGCCCAAACTGGTGTATGAGATTGTATCTAAAATAGTAAAAGCGATCCAAAAGCCTGTAACTGTGAAAATTCGCAAGGGTTTTGACGATGCGCACGTCAACGCGGTGGAAATTGCCAAAATTGCGGAAGAGGCAGGCGCGGCGGCAATCGCGGTTCATGGAAGGACGCGCGAGCAGTATTATTCCGGCAGAGCGGACTGGGATATCATTCGTCAGGTTAAGGAGGCGGTGTCCATTCCGGTGATTGGAAACGGGGATATTTTAACAGCGCAGGATGTGTACCGGATGAAGAGGCAGACGGGCTGCGACGGCTTTATGATTGGCAGGGGTGCGCAGGGTAATCCTTGGATTTTCCGTCAAATCCTGCATTATATGGAGACGGGGGAAGAAATGTCCAAACCGGATATCCGTGAAGTCGCGGATATGATATTGCGCCATGCGAGGGCTCAGATTGCTTTTAAGGGAGAACTCATGGGTATGCGCGAGATGCGCAAACATGCGGCGTGGTATACAAGTGGATATAAGAATTCGGCGAAACTGCGGGGGAAAATTAACGAAGTAGAGACGTATGAGCAGTTGGAGGAATTGTTTCAAGCGGTAGTGGAGTCTGTGTAGATAATGCATAACCCGTTTTGCTCTTTCATATATTGAAAAAAAGTATTTGAAGGGGTGGAAAATGGAGAAGGACAAGGAATCGGCGCATGAAAAACAAAAAAGCGGCCTGTGGGAATTTCTGCGTGGCGTCCTGAAGAAACTTTGGGGGAGGAATGCACCTGCCAGAGAAGAGGAAGGGCAGTGGGAGGAGGAACCGGATTATCCGCGTGAAAACCCATATTTGCACAGGATGCGGGATATTCTGGAACAGGTGCTGGAGTGTTATGAGATGACCTATCGTGATTTCTGTCCGCTGTTAGTTGATACGGACATGCCGCCGGAATCACTGCTGGATGAGGATCAGGTGCAAGTTATGCTGGAGCAGATTTCAGAGGATTTAAATTTTTTGCGGATTGTCACGGAACGTCCTGCATATTTTGCAGATTATATTCAAAGAATGTATGAGGATAGCGGTTTGGTTGTCCAGATATGCTCCGGGGGACAGGAAATGTCTGAGCACGTCAATGTTGTTTTGGATATGGAGCAGAAGGGGGATTGTCCGCTGAAATATGTGAAGGAGCATATGCTCTATATTCCGGTGTACAAACGCAGGTGGAGCAGTGTCGAAAATGCAGGAAATCTTGACATTTCCATACCTATCGGTTATAATACTATGATTGTTAAGGGAGTATAGGTTTCCTGTTATTATGTGAGTTTAGGAAGGTGTAGTATGATGGAAAAGAAAAACTTATTGACTTATGAAGGTTTGCAGAAATTAGAAACTGAATTACATGAGCTTAAGGTAGTGAAAAGAAAGGAAGTTTCCCAGAAAATAAAAGAAGCCAGAGAACAGGGAGACCTTTCAGAGAATGCGGAGTATGATGCTGCAAAGGATGAGCAGCGGGATATAGAGGCAAGAATAGAGGAAATAGAGAAAATTCTCAAGAATGCGGAAGTTGTAGTGGAAGACGAAGTAGATCTTGATAAGATAAATGTAGGATGTAAGGTAAGAATTTTAGACTGCGAGTTTGACGAGGAATTAGAATATAAGATCGTAGGCTCCACCGAGGCAAGCAGCCTTCAGGGAAAGATTTCCAACGAATCTCCGGTGGGAAAAGCCCTGATTGGCGCAAAAGTGGGAGATAAAGTAACGATTGAGACACAGGCAGGCGTAATGGAATACAAGGTGCTGGGAATCCAGCGCTCGAACTAAGAGGAAGAAGGCAAATGCGAAGCATTTCATAAATGCCTTCTTCCGAAATGGCAAGGGACGCGAAGCGGCGCGTGCCGATACCGATGAAAAGGAGGAAAAAAGATGGCACAGAACAATCAGTCACCGGGACAGGATTTAAACCAGTTGTTAAGGATTCGTCATGAGAAACTGGAAGAGTTGCAGAGTAATGGCAAAGACCCGTTTCAGATTACGAAATATGAGGTAACAAAACACAGTCAGGAAATTAAGGACAATTATGACACGTTGGAAGGACAGGTTGTAAGCGTTGCCGGGAGAATGATGTTCAAGCGTGTGATGGGAAAGGCATCTTTTTGTAATATTCAGGACTTGCAGGGAGATATTCAGGTATACATTGCAAGAGACAGCATTGGCGAAGACAGCTATAAAGGGTTCAAAAAATATGACGTGGGGGATATTCTTGGAATCCGGGGAGAGGTATTTACGACGAAGACGGGGGAAATATCCATTCATGCGCAGGAGGTAACCCTTCTGTCCAAGAGCCTTCAGATTTTACCGGAAAAATACCATGGACTGACGGATACGGATATGAGATACCGCCAGCGGTATGTGGATTTGATAATGAACAGCGAGGTAAAGGATACCTTTATCAAGCGTTCCAAAGTGTTGAGCAGTATCCGTCGTTTCCTGGACGAGCAGGGATTTATGGAAGTTGAGACCCCCATGCTGGTAAGCAATGCAGGCGGTGCGGCGGCGCGGCCGTTTGAGACGCACTTTAATGCCTTGAACGAGGATTTGAAACTGCGCATTTCGTTGGAGTTATATCTGAAGAGACTGATTGTGGGCGGATTGGAACGCGTCTATGAGATCGGGCGCGTATTCCGCAATGAGGGACTTGATACACGGCACAACCCGGAATTTACGTTGATGGAGTTGTATCAGGCATACACGGATTATCATGGCATGATGGATTTGACGGAAAATCTGTACCGCTATGTGGCGAAAGAAGTTACCGGTTCGGAAATTATCACATATGGCGAGCATGAAATGGATCTGTCCAGACCGTTTGAGCGCATTACCATGGTAGATGCGGTGAAGAAATATGCCAATATTGATTTTGACGAGATAAAGAGTGATGAGGAGGCAAAGAAACTTGCCGACGAGCATCATATTGAATATGAGGACAGGCATAAGAAGGGTGATATCCTCAACCTGTTCTTTGAGGAGTATGTGGAAGAGCACTTAATTCAGCCGACATTTGTGATGGATCATCCGATTGAGATTTCTCCGCTGACGAAGAAGAAACCGGAGAATCCGGAATATGTGGAGCGTTTTGAGTTCTTTATGAACGGTTGGGAGATGGCGAATGCCTATTCCGAGTTGAATGATCCCATTGACCAGCGCGAGCGTTTTGAGGCGCAGGAGGCATTGCTGGCTGCAGGCGATGCGGAGGCGAATCATACAGACGAGGATTTCCTGAATGCACTTAACATTGGAATGCCGCCAACGGGTGGAATTGGATACGGCATTGACCGTATGGTGATGATGATGACGAATTCACCTGCAATCCGGGATGTGCTGTTGTTCCCGACGATGAAGAGTCTGGACAAGAAACCGTCTGATAGCGCGAAATCCGCGAAGAAAGAAACAAATCAGGTGGCAAAGAAGAGCAGTATTTCCCGTGAAGATGCTCTGGAACTGCTTAAGAAATACAACAAGGAACCGTTCCACATTCAGCACGCCCTGACGGTGGAGGGCGTGATGCGCTGGTTTGCGAAGGAACTTGGTTATGCAGAGGAAGAAGAGTTTTGGGGCATTACCGGACTGCTCCATGACATAGATTTCGAGCTTTATCCGGAAGAACACTGCCAGAAGGCGCCGGAGCTTTTGCGCGAGGCAGGGGTAAGCGAGGATATGATCTATGCGGTTTGCTCTCATGGCTATGGCATTTGCAGCGAGGAGGAGCCGAAACTGGAGATGGAAAATGTGCTTTTTGCAGCCGATGAGCTGACAGGCCTGATCTGGTCTTGCGCGCTGATGCGTCCGTCAAAAAGTACGATGGATTTGGAGGTTAAGAGCCTGAAGAAGAAGTTTAAGGAAAAGAGGTTTGCGGCGGGATGTTCCAGGGAAATTATTTCCAAGGGCGCAGAACGGCTTGGCTGGGAGCTGGACGACCTGTTTGACAGGACCATTCAGGCGATGCGCAGCTGTGAGGCTGCCGTGGCAGAGGCGATGGAGAAGATTTCCTGAATAATATAATTTGACAGGACTTTTGTAAAGAAGGCTGAATGGCAGATTGCTGTTCAGCCTTTTTAAAATGAGGGAGGCTGTATATGCCAGTTAGATATAATGTTTAGTAAACTTTCTTTTCGAATTTTAAAAAAATCAAAATATTCCAAACATATATTTCCCACACAATGTCATCAATTTGCATAAATAATACCAAAGAAAAAGTCGTATAGTGCAATATTTTTAGAATATTTTTTGTAATGTTTTACTGAAAATGAAATATCAGGTAAAGGTTTTACTAAAAAATGTTGAAAAGTTTATTGAATACAAGTAAAATGTAATATAACAAACTTTCTTTTTTTAACATTAAAAATAAATCAGGCAACACATGAAGGGAGGAGGGATTCGCAGCAAAATAATTTGAACTGTAAATTGTTAATATAAAAAGGAGAAGGAAGGTATGAAAACAGTAAAGCGAGTTATATCAATATTTCTGTCGTTCGCTATGGTGATGACGGGAGTGAATCTGGGATCGCTGTCGAAAGTGCAGGCGGCGGAGACTAAGGGTGAACAGTATTACCGGGAGAACATAACGGGCACATTTTATGGCACGGATGGCAATCAGATTTCGCTAGGTACGAATACACAGCTTTCTGCCGATGGCAGCGCGGCATGTGCGGCATCTATTAAGGATACGACATACGGTGGAAATAATACGACGAACTGGGGAAGTGAAAGGTTCGGATGTCTGGTATTTCAGATTCCAAAGGATATGGATCTTACAAACCTGCAGACTGCCAGCGTGACCTTAAAACTGAAAAAGGTAGCTAATTTGGGTGACAATGGCTGGATGAAGATCGCGTTATATGAGACAAATAATCCACAAATCACCAGTGGGAGCCCAGAGAGCAATTATAGTGTAAAAAATGGGTATCACGGCGTAGATTCAGCTTTCTGGAGTGAGGAAAGGGTTTCAGACAGAGAAGATGCAAACAACCTTCAGGCTGTTCATTTTGATGTAAAGGATGCCGTTCAAAACGTGGATATGGAAAATGGCAGGCTGGTTCTGCGTGTGCAGGTGCCGAGAGCCGGGATTGGATTTAACGACAACACGCCGGCAACCTTGACGATTGATGCGACGACACAGACAAATGCGTCCGTAGAATATGTGGATGAACAAGGTCAGAAACTTCGCAGTGATAAAATTTTGGATTTGTCTGTGGGTTCAAGATATACGTATGATATTTTAAATGAGGAACAGGTTCTGACGAAAGACGGACAGGAGTATAAATATCAGGCGGATGCTAGTAAAACAGAGATAAATGAAGTAATGGTATCAGGGGATGAAGGCGCAGCGGCCAATAATAAAATAACGCTTGTCTATAAAAAGGTAGCGTTCGTTTCTGCTATTGCGCCGTCAACCATTTATGCCATAGAGGGCAATGAGCCGATTCTGCCGAAACAGGTGGCGGCAACTACCAATATTATAGATTATACTTCAAAAACGAATGTAACATGGAATATTTCTGGTGTGGAATGGACAGCTGGAAAACATACGGTACAGGGAACGGCGGCTGGACTTGAAGGCGACAAGGCAAAGGTAGAGGCAGAAGTTCAGGTTTATCCATGTGACGAATCCATCAACGACACGGTTAAGGCGGCTCATACGGATAATGGAAAAGATGGTCTCCATATGCTGTCCAGACAGTATAAGGGAGAGATTATCAGCGAATTTGATATCACGACAACCGGAACGGTAAGCGATGGAGCATTCGTATATCCAACGAAAGTGTTGACAAACAATAATGATATATGGGGCAATGGCGGTCCTATGCTGCATTTTAAAAAAGATCAGGGATTTTTTAATGTAAGATCCGGAGATGGAAATGGAGGCGCTGGAAACGATCCTGCAAGTAATGGAAAGGCAATTTATGATGGCAAGAGTGTCTATCATGTAAGAATAGAGATGGATTCCTCGACCAGGCCCGGAGTATATAGAGCTTATGTAACAGATCCAGATGGAAATGTGAATGAGGTAGGGACGAATCCGGATGGAAACGGATTCAGAAAATATGAAAATGGCGTGATTGAAAGCTATTATGTCGGGCGTGCCGGTTTTAATATCTCCAATCACAAAATTTACTGGAAATCCGGTTATGTTTTAGCGAGTATTGATTTCTATGCGCCGGATGGAACAAAATTAGCTCCGTCTGTTTCTACTAAGGAAATGCCAGGAAGTACAAAAGCAGTGGATGCTGCCTTATTCACTCCTAAGGTAAAAGATGGCAAGATTTATCTGTATAACCCGGACAATTCAGGCTGGGATGTGGATGGCAATGGAAAATACGAAACGGGTGGAGACGATATTGCGGCCACCGAAAGCGCAACCATGCCAGGAGCAAACGAGGAAATTCATTTTATTGGAAATTACGAAGAGGCTCAGTTTAAGGGACAGGCAGAAGAAGTTAAGTTGGAAGCAGTGCTTGGCAAGATGCCGGTTCTGCCGAATACGGTAAAAGCGACATATGAAGGTGTGGAAGCAGCAATTGAGACTGGTGTTACTTGGAATATCACAGAACAGGACGTTGCTACGGAGACGCCTGATGGTCAACCCAGGACAGTAACAGGAACATTTGTCAATGGCGAAACCGTAACGGCAACGCTTGAAGTAAAACATGCGTACCTGCTTGCGCATTATGAATTTGATGGAGAAAATCCAGCCAAAGACAGCACGGGAAGACATGAAGACGCTATACTGGAAAATGTAACCGAAGGTGTGGAAGGTGTGCAAAATGGCAGTACGGCTGTGACATTAAAGGGTGGCAACAACGGAACTTCCTATGTGAAACTTCCGGACGATTTGCTGCAGGTACCTGGTCCGAACCGTACCGACCGAGTGACGCAGGACGATATCACGATTTCCATGTTTATCAATCGTGAAATAAATGGTAATTCCTTTGCCATGATTCTTCATGCGACAGAAGTAGGAAAAAGCAATCCGGCAGGGCATCTGGGATTGATTAATAAAGATACGCCGACTGTATCTGGCGGAACTTACGGCACACCTTACCTGAACTTTGAATACAGAAAAGGCGGATCTACCATCGGTCAGTTGAGACCGGCAGGAGATCCGGTGACGCCTTCTAAGCAATGGGTACATTTTGCAATTGTGACGAACGGAAGCGAGGGTACGGCAAAACTGTATCAGGATGGCGTGTTAGTGGCGGAAAATGAAGGTCCGATTGTGAAACCTTCGGAGCTGCCAGCACAGAACAACTATCTGGGACGCGCTTCCTGGCCGGATAAAGATTACATAGCTACGTATGATGATTTCAGGGTCTACAATGGAATCCTCACGGAAGAAGAAATACAGGAGATTGCCAACGAGAAATTGTGCAAGGCTCCGGTTGATGATATTTATGATAATCTGGCGTTGAGTCTGGCGTCAGGAGAAGGAACCTTCGATAAAACACAGATTACGGAGGATCTGAATCTTCCGACAGAAATAGAGACCAGCGACGGCAAGAATATACAGGGACTTAAAATTACGTGGGAATCAGACAGCACGGCAATCCGCACAAATGGTAAGGTGGTACGTCCATCTAAGAAGAATGGAAATGCAACCGTGAACCTGAAAGCAACAATTCAGTATGGTTCCTATACGAGGACAAAGACGTTTTCGGACCTTACGGTGTTAGCATTGGACGGCGCATCATTTGTGGAGTTTGATGAGGCTTACGCGAAGGCGGAAGAGAGGTATCAGTCTGCCAAAGCGGAGAACATTTATACAGACGCCAGCCTGGCAGCATTGAAAGCAAAATTGGAGGAGGCCGACGCTGTCAAGGCGACAGAGGGCAAACCGGAAGAGGATTCGGATGTTGTAGACGCCATGACTGAGCAGCTTAAGACGGCGGCGGACGTCCTGGTATTAAAGAGTTTTGAGGAAGTGAACAAATCGTTGGCGGCATGGTATCCGCTGGATGATGAGGATGCAAAGGCCAAAGACTTCTCCGGCAAGGGCTGTCATGGAACAGCGGCAGATACTGTTACATTCAGCAGGGAGAACGGTGCAACATTTAACGGCGGCAAAGGTCTGCAAAATTGCATCAAATTGCCGGCAGAGTCGCTGGAGCGCTTAAACGTTACAGACAACATGACTTTCTCTTTCTGGGCGAAAGATGAGCGGGGAACCAAATCTAATGCCTTCGGCATCGGTTCCGGAGACTCATTTGGCAGCAATGGATGCGTCAGCGGAAATAATAAGGATGCACAGTTTTTCTATGTAAATACATGTGATAATAATGAACTGTATTCCAGTGTAAACACAAAATACTGGAGCACACCATCCACAATAAAAACCACGGCTCCTGCCAAGGATGAATGGCATCATATTACCAGCGTTATTTCCGGAAGAACCCTTACCCTCTATGTGGATGGAATAAAACAGGGGGAGACGATTGCAACGCAGGCGACGTTGACGGAAATCTGGGATCAGGATCCCGAGACGCGGGGAATGTATATTGGAAACTGCAGTTATGGTACGCAGCCGGAAGGCAAGGCAGACGCAGATTACAAAGGTTCCATTCGGGATGTCCGTGTGTACAATGCATCGCTGGCGCCTGCACAGATAGAGGCGGCATATCGTTATAAGGATGAGGTTCTTCCCATGAAATATGCGAAGGATGACCTGATTGAATCCATAGGAGCAAGAGTGGAGGAAGATGGAACGGTTATCCTGAATGTTACGAATTTGTCAACAACAGAAGGTATTCTTGCGTTGCCGTCAACCAGTTATGGCAATGCAAAGGTTTCCTGGATTTCCTCGGATGATGAGATCATCAATGGGGTGACCGGAGCTGTAGCGATTCCGGAAAAAGGAGAGCCTCATAAAAAGGCGACGTTGACGGCTACGATAAGTATTGGAGAAGGAGAGGAAACGGAAACTTCCCAGGTGGTATTCCACTGTGAGGTCTACTTTAAGAATGACACAGATACCACAGCCTTGCAGCAGGCGCTTCAGGAAATTGAAGATGAAAACCTTGTAGAAGAAGAATATACGGCGGTAAGCTGGAACGTGTTCAAAGAGGCTAAGAAAAACGCGCAGGCTCAGATAGACGATCCGGGTGACGACGCGCAGGTAGCTGCGGTAAAGGATGAACTTCAAGCGGCAAGACAGGGCTTGAAGAGACGCGGCGATATGGAGCTTTTGCAGAATGCGGTTGCAGAGGCAGAGAAAATCACAGCATCTGCAGATTACACGCCATCAAGCTGGGGAACTTTTGCGACGGCGTTGTCAGAGGCAAAAGATAAGCTGGAGGCTGACTTGTCCGTAGAGGAAGTTACGGAGCTTGTAAACGCATTGCAGACGGCTATGAACGGTCTTACACCTACCGAAGAGCAGAAGGTGGGAGAGGCTGAAAAGGCAGAGATGGCGGCAGCGATTGCCGAGATAAATGCGCTGAGAAAGACATATTATACAAGCGAAAGCTGGACGGCGCTTCAGGAAAAAGTAACGGCGCTGAAAGCGTTGCAGAATAAGACAAATGCGACAAAGAATGAGGTAAAGGCGGCGATTAATGCCCTGGAAGACGCCAGAAATAAGCTTGTGCCGACCGGAAATCAAACGCCGGATGCGGATAAGATTACAGAGCTGAAAACAGCATTTGATAAGGCAACCGCAGCAAATGCTGGAATGAAGGAAACGGACTATACCGCTGAGAGCTGGGAGGCATACCAGAAAGCATACGCTGCAATGAAAAAGATTGCGGATCGCCTCGCAGATGATGCGAAAAAAGGCAGTGTGACAAAGAGTGAGATTGATACAGCCATTGCGAATCTGAAGACAGCAACCGAGGGACTTGTCCGCAACGTTGACAAGACAGCATTGAATGCGGCGATCGCAGGCTGTGCAAGCCTGAGGGCCGCCGACTACATCCCTGCCAGCTGGAATGCGTTCCAGGCGGCATTGAATGCGGCAAAGGCAGTGGCATCCAGGGATGGCGCCACACAAGCAGAAGTAAACGCAGCGCTGGCAAACCTGAATGCGAAGAGAGCCGGACTGAAGAGAAACGTGCTCGTAAGCAGCATCAAGCTTTCCGCAACTTATAAGAACGTGGCTGTCGGAAAGAAGACGACGGTCAAGGCGGTAGTCAACAGCAACGCAACGAACAAAGGCATAACGTTTACGTCATCGAATACGAAGTGGGCGACTGTAAATTCCAAGACGGGCGTGGTAACGACGAAGAAAGCCGGGGCAGGCAAGACGGTAACCATTACGGCAACGGCAAATGATGCCGGCAAGAAGAAACAGACCATCAAGATTAAGATTATGAAAGGCTCTGTTACGAAAGTAACCGTCAAGAAGAAATCCTTAAAGGTCAAAGCCGGCAAGAAGGTTACCATCAAGGCAACGGTTAAGACAAAAGGAAAACCGGCAAACAAGACGCTGTCCTGGAAGTCATCGAACACGAAGTGGGCAACGGTCAACAGCAAAGGAAAGGTAACGACGAAGAAGGCCGGAAAAGGCAAGACGGTAAAGATTACGGCGACATCGACGGACGGTACGAACAAGAAAGTAACCGTAAAGATTAAACTTACAAAATAAGTACAACGGCAGGTAAGAGGTATTTGCCGAGAATGAGAAACAAAAAAGAGGAACCCCGTAGGCCGGATAAGGCTTTGGGGCTCCTCTTTTAGTAGTCGGAGTAATATTGCGAGAGGGCGCCAGACGTCCCGGCGCATATGTTTCCGATTAATTATTCGGGGCTGACCAGCGAGGAGATACCATTTGTGGTAAAATTGATGACGAAATGTGTATTTGGGGGATAATAATTGGTGAAAATTGACATTCCCTTTTTGGCGTGAATCTGTTATTATAGTGCCTGTAATTATTAAATTTTTATAAAGGAGGTTTTTGTTAATGAGAAAGAACAATGTGTGGAAACAGGCACTTGCTCTGGTACTCTCTGCGACACTGGTATTGGGGAATGTTTCACCTGTTTCCGCGGCTACCGGCGATGCAGGAACAGACGAAGGTGCCGGAAATCCGGAAGTGGTAACGAATATGGATGCTTATGAAGCAATTGAGTTTACTGCTGATGGTGAGCAAACAACGGTATCAGGCGGCGATGGCTATGTAGAAAACGGTATCAAGTTTGTTAACTCTGGCGTCGAGATCGTGAATGCTCCGATCATTACACCGGGCGAGGGTGATGAGCCGGGTGATGACGGCGGTCATGGAAAAGTGTTCAAGTTTAAAACTGGTGAGCAGGAAATTTACAATACGCCGGAAAAACCGGAGAATCCAACGAAAGGAACAACGGGTCTGGATTATCTTACATCCGAAAAGAATGCTCTCAAAAAGTATGATTTTTCCAGAGGCGTTACGGTTTCTTTTGATATCTATCCGGAAGCGCAGCATAATGTTGACTGGAATTATTTCTTTGTAGTAGGTGTTTTTGAAGAAAGCGCCAGAAATACCCTGTCAGCATCAACTGGTCTCAGATCTTGTTTTGACAGCCAGAAGAGGAAAGACGAAGAAGGGGCATCATGGGAATCGAATTATCCTGGTCAGGGCTGGATTGCAGAGAACAAGGGCGAATACGAATGGGATTATTTCTCATATGAAGTCAATGCCCACAAGTGGTATAATGTGAAATATATCTACACGCCGGAGGGTGTGACAATTGCGATTAATGGCAAGCCGGTAGTATCCTATCCTGATCCAAAAGGATATGTGGCAGATATCTTAACGCATTTGAAAGATGGACAGCTTCGAATTGGCAAAGGCGTTCTGACGACGCTGGAAGGCTATGAAGGTCTTATGGATAACTTCAAGCTGCAGCCGGTTGCTCCGCATCAGCACACCGTTGTTTCCGCTGGTGATGGCAGACGCGTAGAGCCTACCTGTACAGAAAACGGATATGTGCAGAAAGGTCTGTGTACAGAGTGCGGCGTTATGGTGGAAGAGATCCTTCGTGCACTGGGACATAGCTATGGCGAACTTATGGCAGCAACAGAGGCAAACTGTATAAAATATGGACATGAGGCGCATTTTGAGTGTGAGGTATGCGGTCAGTGGGCTGTTGCAGATGAATCTGCAGAAGATGGAAAGAGAGAAATTGAATCTGACGAGATTAAGATAGAGAAACTTGGACATGATTACGAAACAGTTATCACGAAAGCAACCACAGCGAAAGATGGCGCTATTGTTGAGACCTGTAAGAGAGAAGGATGTACATCTGATCCGAAAACAACCGTTATTCCGAAGGCAAGCAACATTGCACTGGCAGGAACAAGCTTTACATATACAGGCAAGGAAATTAAGCCTGCAGTTACCGTGAAAGACAGCGAAGGCACGGTGATTACAACAGATAATTACGATGTTGTATACAGCAACAATGTAAAGGTTGGTACAGCTACGGTTACGATTAAGTTTAAAGGCGCTAACTATGAAGGAACAGCTACCAAAACATTTGTGATTAAGTCTGCTGCAGTGCCTGCAAAGCTTACGTTAGGCAAAGCAAGTGTAACATTGTATACAGGTAATGCGAAAAAGTCTGAAACCGTAAAGGTAACTTCTATCGCAGGTGCATCCAAAACTGTAACATGGAAGTCTGACAATCCGAAGATAGCCAAGGTTGACAACAAAGGAAAGATTACGGCTGTTAAAAAAGGAACAACCAACGTAAGAGCTACTGCAAACGGTATCACCAGAATTGTCAAAGTTACGGTTAAAAATCCGACCATTACTTTGAAAAACGGCAAGAAGAAATTCACCAAGAAGACCGTACAGGCTAAGAGAAAGAAAAAGACGACGCTGACCGTAAGCGTAAGCCCGTCTAAGTCTGGTTTCAAACTTGGAAAGATGACTTCCAAGCAGAAGAAGATTGCAAAAGTAACTCTTAGCAAGAAGGGTAAACTTGTAATTCAGGGTAAGAAGAAAGGTTCTTTCAAGATTAAGATTACGAGTGGAAAGACAACAAAGACACTTACCGTTAAAGTAAAATAATTCCGTAACCCGGAATGCATAAAGGAACAGCCGCGCATTTGCGCGGCTGTTCCTTTATCCTTGTCGCGGCAATTTTCTAAAACTTGTATCAGAAAAATGTTGACATAAAATTTTATTAATCCTATAATAGGTCTGCTGCCTCAAAATAGCTTATACAAAGGGATGATGAATATGGATAATAAAAATAAACAAAGTATTGAAGAAAATAAGATGGGTGTCATGCCGGTCAACAGATTAGTGTGGAATATGTCGTTTCCAATGATGGTTTCCATGCTGGTGCAGGCATTATACAACATTGTAGACAGCGTGTTTGTGGCGCGGGTGTCTGAGGATGCATTGACAGCGGTATCGCTTGCATTTCCATTACAAACGCTTTTGATTGCGGTCGGAGCAGGTACGGGAGTCGGCATCAATGCAATTCTTTCCAAATCACTGGGAGAAAAGAATTTCAAGAAGGCGAATGATACAGCATTGAATGGAGGATTCCTCTATATAGTAAGTTATCTGCTTTTCCTGATACTGGGGTTTGTGGTGGTCAAACCATTTTATGCGAGTCAGTTGAAAGGAAGTTCGCCGGCGATTTTTGATATGGGCGTGCAGTATTTGAGCATTGTCATGATTTTCTCTTTGGGTATATTCGGACAGTTCTTTTTTGAACGCCTACTGACTTCTACAGGGAAGACGATTTTCAGCATGATCTCACAGCTTGCCGGCGCAATAACGAATATTATTTTGGATCCGATTCTTATTTTTGGAATGTTCGGCCTGCCCAGGATGGGAGTCGCGGGCGCGGCTGTGGCTACGGTCGTTGGACAGTGTGTGGCGGCGATTGTTGCCTGTGTCTGCAATGCGAAGTTCAACCGAGAGATTAACCTTTCTCTGAAGGGATTTCGCCTGAGCAAAACGTTAATAGGAAATATTTATATGGTAGGAATTCCTTCTATTATAATGCAGTCGATTGGTTCCGTTATGGTTTACTGCATGAATAAGATACTCATCGACTTTTCGTCCACTGCGGCGGCGGTCTTTGGCGTGTACTTTAAACTTCAGAGTTTCTTCTTTATGCCGGTCTTTGGGTTGAACAACGGTATTACGCCGATTATTGCATACAGTTACGGTGCGCAGCAGCGAAAGCGTATGATTAAAACCATCCGGATCAGCATGGGAATTGCCTTTGGACTGTTATTGTTTGGGTTTGCCGGATTTGAACTTGTTCCGCAGGTTTTGCTGAAGATGTTTGATGCGTCGGAGGAAATGATGGAAATCGGCTGTCGCGCGCTGCGGACGATCGGATTCCACTTCCTGATTGCGTGGTTCTGCATTATAGCGGGAACCGTTTTCCAGGCGTTGGGCAAGGCGGTTTACAGTATGATCGTTTCGATTATGAGGCAGTTGGTGGTGCTTGTCCCGGCGGCATATATTCTTGCGAGAGTGGGCGGTCTGGACGCAGTATGGTGGTCATTCCCGATTGCAGAGCTGATGTCCCTGGTGGTGTCGGCATGTTGTCTGCTCAGTATTTATAAGAAAATAATCAGACCTTTGCCGGAGGGCAAGGAATAATGCGGGAAAATATTCAGGAAGTGGCAGCGGGGGACTGCTGTCGTTTCCTGAATTGTTGCCTTTTTCCTCGATTTTTTCAAAAAACCCTTGCATTTTCCTGGAAGATGCTTTATACTGATACTTGCTGTGGCATGATAGCGATGAAATGTGAGGTTGCTGCCGCAAGTACGGCAGGTTTTCCGTGGAGCGAATGTCAAGTTAGGAAACTGGCGACAAGTCACTGTATCACAATAAGAAGTCTGCATAAGAGCAGAAACAGCGTGTGTAAAGCATATGACACACACGGAGAAGTGTACAGTCACCGCTTGTCGTACTGAAATGAAAGTGCGAAAAGGAGGCGACTTTTTTTATGGCAAGTCAAGTAATGAGAATCACACTGAAGGCATACGACCATCAGTTAGTGGATGCATCTGCTAAGAAAATCATTGAAACTGTAAAGAAAAATGGATCACAGGTGAGCGGACCGGTGCCACTTCCGACTAAGAAAGAAGTAGTTACCATTCTGAGAGCTGTTCACAAGTACAAAGATTCCAGAGAGCAGTTTGAGCAGAGAACTCATAAGAGACTGATTGATATCATCACACCGACCCAGAAGACGATTGATGCATTGTCCAGGCTGGAGATGCCGGCTGGTGTATACATTGATATCAAGATGAAGAACAAGTAATATGAGGTAGAATCCTGACAGGTTTATATACATTGTATACACTGTTCTAGGATGAGCGGTTCCGATGCCCCCAACGTCGGGTATGAATCGTTCCGCTGTAGAGAAAACAGGAGGTAAAGAAATGAAGAAAGCGATTTTAGCTACAAAAGTCGGAATGACTCAAATCTTCAACACAGACGGTACGTTAGTGCCGGTTACTGTATTGCAGGCTGGTCCTTGTGTTGTAACTCAGATTAAGACTGAGGAAAACGATGGTTACAGTGCAGTTCAGGTTGGCTTTATTGACAGAAAAGACAAGATTGTGAATAAGGACGCCAACGGAAAGAAAGAGATCAGAAACAGACATGGCGCTACAAAGGCTGAGAAAGGACATTTCGAGAAAGCCGGCGTATCCAGCAAGCGGTTTATAAGAGAGTTTAAATTCGAGAATGCCGCAGATTATAAGCTGGCAGATGAAATTAAGGCTGATATCTTTGCAGAAGGCGACAAGATTGACGCTACTGCAATTTCAAAAGGAAAAGGATTCCAGGGTGCGATTAAGAGACATGGTCAGCACAGAGGACCGATGACGCACGGTTCTAAGTTCCATCGTCATCAGGGTTCGAACGGTGCATGTTCCAGCCCGAGCAAGGTATTCAAGGGAAAAGGAATGCCTGGTCATATGGGTTGCGTGAAAGTAACCGTTCAGAATCTGGAGGTTGTCAGAGTAGACGCTGAGAACAATCTGCTTTTAATCAAAGGTTCTGTACCGGGACCCAAGAAGTCTTTGGTAACCATTAAAGAGACTGTAAAAGCAACACAGTAGTGCTTTGAAAGGAGGAATTTAGAGATGGCTAACGTAGCTGTTTATAATATGAAAGGCGAAGAAGTTGGAAGCCTCGAGCTGGGCGATGCAGTGTTCGGTGCGAAAATCAATGAGCATCTGGTACACATGGCAGTCGTACAGCAGCTCGCAAACAACCGTCAGGGTACACAGAAGGCAAAGACACGTTCTGAAGTGCGCGGCGGTGGAAGAAAACCGTGGAGACAGAAGGGAACCGGACATGCAAGACAGGGCTCCATCCGTGCTCCTCAGTGGAAGGGCGGCGGAATTGTATTTGCTCCGACCCCGAGGGATTATTCTTTCAAGTTGAATAAGAAAGAAAAGAGAGCAGCGCTGAAATCCGTGCTGACTTCAAAAGTAAATGAGGGCAAGTTCATCGTTCTGGATGAATTGAAACTGGATGAAATAAAGACGAAGAAATTCAAAGAAGTATTAGATAACCTGAAAGTAAACAAGGCGCTGGTAATTATCAATGAGAATGACAAGAATATCGTGTTGTCTGCAAGGAATCTTCCGTCTGTGAAGACAGCGCTTACGAATACCATCAATGTGTATGATATTCTGAAATACGACACCATTGTAGTAACCAAGGATGCCGTAGCAACAATCGAGGAGGTGTATGCATAATGGCTAACATACAATATTATGATGTGATCCTCAAACCGGTTGTCACAGAAAAGAGCATGAACTTAATGAGTGAGAAGAAATACACTTTTCTGGTACATCCCGAAGCAAACAAGACCATGATTAAAGAAGCTGTTGAGAAAATGTTCGAGGGAACCAAAGTTGCAAAGGTAAACACCATGAACATTGACGGCAAGAGAAAGAGAAGAGGCATGGTGGTTGGAAAGACTGCTAAGACCAAGAAGGCAATTGTTCAGTTGACGGAGGACAGCAAGGATATTGAGATTTTTGCCGGATTATAAGCATTTCATGATGCGGCGGTAAATAATGGATTGATAGGATGAAAGGAGAACCACAATGGGAATTAAGACATATAACCCATATACACCTTCAAGAAGAAATATGACTGGTTCTGATTTTGCTGAAATTACAAAGACTACGCCAGAGAAATCTCTGTTGGTTTCCCTGCAGAAACAGTCCGGTCGTAACAATCAGGGTAAGATTACGGTTAGGCACCGCGGAGGCGGTTCCAGAAGGAAATACAGAATTATTGATTTTAAGAGAAATAAAAAAGACGGCATTCCGGCAACAGTTATCGGAATTGAGTATGATCCGAACAGAACGGCAAATATCGCTTTGATCTGTTATGCAGACGGCGAGAAGAAATATATCATTGCCCCGGAAGGCCTGACAGACGGAATGAAAGTCATGGAAGGACCGGAAGCCGAAATCAGAGTAGGAAACTGCCTGCCTCTGGAAAATATTCCGGTTGGTACACAGGTACACAATGTTGAGATGCATCCCGGAAAGGGCGGCCAGCTTGTACGTTCCGCAGGAAACAGTGCGCAGTTAATGGCGAAGGAAGGCAAATATGCAACTTTGAGACTTCCCTCCGGTGAAATGAGAATGGTACCGGTTGCCTGCAGGGCAACAATCGGTGTTGTAGGAAACGCAGACCACAACTTGATTAAGATTGGTAAGGCTGGACGGAAACGTCACATGGGAATCCGCCCGACAGTCCGTGGTTCTGTTATGAACCCCAATGACCATCCACATGGTGGTGGAGAAGGTAAGACCGGAATCGGTCGTCCGGGTCCATGTACACCCTGGGGTAAACCTGCACTGGGCTTAAAGACCAGAAAGAAACACAAATCATCTGACAAACTTATCGTAAGAAGAAGAGACGGTAAGGCATTGAAATAACAGGAGGTAAATTATGGCTCGTTCACTGAAAAAAGGACCATTTGCGGATGAAAGCTTATTAAAAAAAGTTGATGCTATGAACGCAGCAGGCGAAAAGAGCGTGATTAAGACATGGTCCCGCCGTTCTACGATTTTTCCGCAGTTTGTAGGACATACTTTTGCAGTTCATGACGGAAGAAAGCATGTGCCGGTATATGTTACCGAGGATATGGTTGGACATAAACTTGGTGAGTTCGTTGCGACAAGAACTTACCGTGGACATGGAAAAGACGAGAAGAAGTCAAAAGTTCGTTAATTATGAAAGGAGGTTCCACCATCCATGGCTAAAGGACATAGAAGTCAAATTAAGAGAGAAAGAAACGCACAGAAAGATACCAGGCCTTCGGCAAAATTATCCTATGCCAGAGTATCTGTTCAGAAAGCATGTTTCGTACTGGATGCAATTCGTGGGAAAGACGTTAATACCGCTTTGGCGATTTTGGCTTACAACCCGAGATATGCGTCCAGCGTAATAGAAAAGTTACTGAAATCTGCGGTTGCCAATGCAGAGAACAACAATGGATTGGATGCAGAAAACCTTTATATCGCAGAATGCTATGCAAATAAAGGACCAACAATGAAAAGAGTTAGACCAAGAGCACAGGGAAGGGCTTACCGAATCGAAAAGAGAATGAGCCACATTACAATCGTGCTTGATGAAAGATAGGAGGGCAAACATGGGACAGAAAGTGAATCCTCATGGCTTAAGAGTCGGCATTATCAAGGATTGGGACTCTAAATGGTACGCAGATGCAGATTTTGCAGACTTTTTGGTAGAAGATTACAACATCAGAACATTTTTGAAAAAGAAATTATACGCAGCAGGCGTTTCTAAGATTGAAATTGAGAGAGCTTCTGACCGCGTAAAAGTTATCCTCTATACTGCAAAGCCAGGTGTCGTGATTGGAAAAGGCGGTTCTGAGATTGAGAAAGTCAAAGCAGAACTTCAGAAATATACAGACAAGAAACTGGTAGTAGATATTAAAGAAGTAAAAAGACCGGACAAAGATGCGCAGCTGGTAGCAGAAAATATTGCATTGCAGCTGGAGAACCGCGTATCTTTCCGTAGAGCAATGAAATCCTGCATGGGAAGAAGTATGAAGGCAGGAGCGCTGGGAATCAAGAGTTCCGTTTCCGGACGTCTGGGTGGCGCTGACATGGCGCGTACCGAGTTCTACAGCGAGGGAACAATCCCGCTTCAGACATTAAGAGCAGATATCGATTATGGATTCGCCGAGGCAGATACTACTTACGGCAAAGTAGGCGTAAAAGTATGGATTTACAAAGGCGAGATACTTCCAACAAAGGAATCTAAGGAAGGGAGCGATAAATAATGTTAATGCCAAAAAGAGTAAAACGCCGTAAACAGTTCCGTGGTTCCATGGCAGGGAAGGCGTTGAGAGGTAATAAAATTACAAATGGTGAATACGGCATCGTAGCGATGGAGCCCTGCTGGATTAAGTCAAACCAGATTGAGGCAGCCCGTATTGCAATGACACGTTACATCAAGCGTGGTGGTAAAGTTTGGATCAAGATTTTCCCAGACAAACCGGTAACTGCAAAACCAGCGGAAACTCGTATGGGTTCCGGTAAAGGAACATTGGAATACTGGGTTGCTGTAGTAAAGCCAGGACGCGTAATGTTCGAGATTTCCGGAGTACCAGAAGAAACAGCTCGTGAGGCATTGCGTCTTGCTACACATAAATTACCCTGTAAATGTAAAGTAGTTTCACGTGCAGACTTAGAAGGCGGTGAATCAAATGAAAACTAGTAATTATTTAAAAGATTTAAGAGAAGAAAATGTAGCGTCCTTACAGGAGCGGCTTGTAGATGCGAAGAAGGAATTGTTCAATCTGAGATTCCAGAATGCAACGAATCAGTTAGATAATACCGGAAGAATCAAAGAAGTTCGCAAGAATATCGCTAGAATTCAGACGATTATCACTGAAAAGCAGCGTGAGGCATAAAACGCCGGATCAGGAACTTCCATTTAAAAGAAAGGAGACTCTATATCGTGGGAGAAAGAAATCTTAGAAAAACACGTACCGGTATTGTTGTAAGCGACAAGATGGATAAGACCATTGTTGTTGCAGTAAGAGACAATGTAAGACATCCCCTTTACAACAAAATCGTTAAGAAAACTTATAAATTAAAAGCTCATGACGAGAACAATGAATGCAACATTGGCGACACAGTCAGAGTAATGGAAACAAGGCCTTTATCAAAAGATAAGAGATGGAGACTTGTAGAGATCGTAGAGAGAGCGAAATAAAGGAGGCTACCGGCATGATTCAACAGGAAAGTAGACTGAAAGTAGCTGATAATACAGGAGCAAAAGAAATACTGTGTATCCGTGTTATGGGCGGTTCTACCAGAAGATATGCAAATATCGGAGATATCATTACTGCTACGGTTAAAGATGCAACACCAGGCGGCGTTGTTAAAAAAGGCGATGTAGTAAAAGCTGTAGTAGTTCGCACCAAAAAAGGTGCCCGTCGTAAAGATGGTTCTTATATTAAATTTGACGAGAATGCGGCTGTTATCATCAAAGAGGACAAAACTCCAAGAGGGACCCGTATCTTTGGACCAGTTGCTAGAGAGCTTCGTGAAAAACAGTTTATGAAGATTGTTTCCTTAGCTCCGGAAGTATTATAGGAGGTGGGAAGATGGCAACATTAAAGATTAAAAAAGGCGATTTGGTAAAGATAATCGCTGGAAAAGATAAAGACAAAGAAGGTAAGGTAATCGAAATAAACAGAAAGAAAAATACTGTTCTGGTAGAAGGATGCAATATGATTACCAAGCATACCAAGCCCAGCATGGCAAATCAGCAGGGCGGTATCGTGCATCAGGAGGGACCTGTTCATATTTCGAACGTAATGTATGTTCACAAAGGAAAAGCTACCCGGATCGGTTTCAAGATGGACGGAGACAAGAAAGTACGTTTTGCCAAATCCACTGGCGATATCATTGATTAATTCAGGAGAGGAGGTCCATTCAGTTGAGTAGTAGATTAAAAGAAACTTATCAGAACGAAATCGTAGACGCTCTGATGAAGAAGTTTGAATATAAAAACGTTATGCAGGTACCGAAGCTTGAAAAAGTAGTCATCAACATGGGTGTTGGTGAAGCGAAAGAGAATGTTAAGCTTTTGGATGCTGCTGTCAGCGATTTGGAGACAATCACAGGACAGAAAGCTGTTGTTACAAAGGCTAAGAAGTCTGTGGCTAACTTCAAGCTTAGAGAAGGTATGCCGATTGGATGTAAGGTTACTTTAAGAGGCAACAAGATGTATGAGTTTGTTGACCGCCTGATTAATCTTGCATTGCCGCGTGTACGTGACTTTAGAGGCGTAAACCCGAATTCATTTGACGGAAGAGGAAATTATGCACTCGGTATCAAAGAGCAGTTGATTTTCCCGGAAATTGAGTATGACAAGATCGACAAGATTCGTGGTATGGATATTATTTTCGTAACTACAGCAAAAACAGACGAAGAAGCACGTGAGTTGTTGGCGCAGTTCAATATGCCGTTTACAAAATAACAGGAGGGAATTTTAATGGCAAAAACAGCAATGAAAATTAAACAGCAGCGCAAACAGAAATTCTCTACCAGAGAATATAGCCGCTGTAGAATTTGTGGACGTCCACATGCATATTTAAGGAAATACGGAATTTGCAGAATCTGTTTCCGTGAGTTGGCATATAAAGGACAGATACCAGGTGTGAAAAAGGCAAGTTGGTGACCGAAAGCAACTTCCTTATGAAATAATAATAGGAGGAATTATATATCATGACAATGAGTGACCCAATTGCAGATATGCTTACAAGAATTCGTAATGCAAATACTGCGAAACATGATACAGTAGATGTTCCAGCTTCCAAGATGAAGGTTGCAATCGCCGACATTCTCGCAAATGAAGGTTATATTGTAAAATATGATATCGTGGAAGACGGTAGTTTTAATACAATCCGCATTACTTTAAAGTATGGCAAAGATAAAAACGAGAAAATCATTACCGGTCTGAAGAGAATTTCCAAGCCAGGTCTTCGCGTATATGCCGGCAAAAATGAGATTCCTAAGGTTCTGGGCGGTCTGGGAATAGCAATCCTTTCCACAAACCAGGGCGTTGTAACTGATAAAGAGGCAAGAAAATTAGCAGTAGGCGGAGAAGTTCTCGCCTATGTATGGTAGGAGGTACGGGCATGTCACGAATTGGAAGAATGCCAATCGCGATACCGGCAGGCGTAACTGTTGATATTGCAGAAAATAATCATGTGACTGTAAAAGGTCCGAAGGGAACGTTAGAGAGAACCCTTCCCATAGAGATGGAAATTAAGTTAGAAGGTTCTGAAGTAACCGTAACAAGACCTAATGACGTAAAGAAGATGAAATCTTTACATGGTTTAACAAGAACGCTCATCAACAACATGGTAGTTGGTGTGACAGATGGTTATACCAAGGAACTGGAAGTAAACGGCGTTGGTTACAGAGCATCCAAGTCCGGTAAGGAATTAACCCTGAACCTTGGATTTTCACATCCGGTAATCATGACAGATCCGGAAGGACTGGAGTCAAAGGTTGACGGCAATAAGATTATCATCTCCGGTATCGATAAAGAAAAAGTTGGCCAGTACGCAGCAGAAATCAGAGATAAGAGAAGACCTGAGCCTTATAAAGGAAAAGGTATCAAATATGCTGATGAAGTTATCAGGCGTAAAGTTGGTAAGACTGGTAAGAAATAAAATAGGAGGAACAAAAAATGGTTAATAAAAAATCAAGAACAGAAGTTCGTATGAAAAAACACAGAAGAATACGTAATCGTTTCTCCGGTACTGCTGAAAGACCACGTTTAGCTGTGTTTAGAAGCAATAATCACATGTATGTGCAGATTATTGATGATACAGCCCAGCACACGCTTGTTTCTGCGTCTACGCTTCAGAAGGATGTAAAAGCAGAGCTGGAAAAAACCAATAATGTAGAGGCAGCAGCACATCTGGGAACTGTAATTGCAAAGAGAGCGTTAGATAAGGGCATTACGACTGTTGTCTTCGACAGAGGCGGTTTTATTTATCAGGGAAAAATCAAAGCTTTAGCTGAGGCAGCCAGAGAAGCTGGTTTAGACTTTTAATAGGAGGAGACAGATACATGAAACGTACAATCATTGATGCTAGTCAATTAGAGTTAACAGAAAAAGTGGTATCAATTAAGCGTGTAACAAAAGTTGTCAAGGGCGGACGTAATATGCGCTTTACAGCTTTGGTTGTTGTCGGCGATGGCAATGGTCATGTAGGTGCAGGTTTAGGTAAGGCAACTGAAATTCCCGAAGCAATCCGCAAGGGAAAAGAAGATGCAATGAAGAAACTGATTACTGTTAAATTAGACGATAATAATAGTATCACACACGATATTACCGGAAAGCATACCGGAGCGTCTGTGTTACTGAAAAGAGCTCCCGAAGGTACTGGTGTAATCGCGGGCGGTCCTGCACGTAATGTGTGCGAGCTTGCCGGAATTAAGAACATCCGTACAAAATCTTTAGGTTCCAACAACAAGCAGAATGTAGTTCTCGCTACAATCAATGCTTTAAGTCAGTTGAAATCTCCGGAAGAGGTAGCAAAACTCCGCGGTAAATCTGTGGAAGAGATACTCGGTTAAGGAGGATAAGAAATGGCAGAGAAATTAAAAATTACACTTGTGAAATCTACGATTGGAGCAGTTCCCAAGAACCGTAAGACCGTAGAGGCACTTGGTTTAAGGAAATTAAATCATTCTGTGGAAATGCCGGACAACGATGCAGTCAGAGGCATGATCCGACATGTGAGACATTTAGTGAAAGTGGAAGAAATCTAAGACAAAAGTAAGGAGGTGTCAGAATGGAATTATCAAGTTTAAGACCGGCGGAAGGTTCCAAGCACAGTAATAATTTCAGAAGAGGACGCGGACACGGTTCAGGAAATGGTAAGACCGCTGGTAAGGGACATAAGGGTCAGAAAGCTCGTTCCGGAGCGCCAAGACCTGGGTTCGAAGGTGGACAGATGCCATTATACAGGCGAATTCCCAAGCGCGGTTTTACAAATAGAAACAGCAAGGAAATCATTGCCATTAATTTAGATAAATTGGAAGTGTTTGACAATGATACTGTGGTAACTATTGAGGAATTGTTGGAGCGCAGGATTATCAGAAAGACCGGAGACGGCGTTAAGATTCTGGGTAACGGCGAATTAACAAAGAAACTTACAGTACAGGTGAATGCCTTCAGTGCAGGTGCAAAAGAAAAGATTGAGGCTCTGGGCGGAAAAGCAGAGGTGATCTAAGGATGCTGGAGACACTTCAAAAAGCATTTAAAATCAAAGATATCAGGACGCGTATATTTTATACGTTTATAATGTTAGTTGTCATCAGGCTGGGTTCACAGCTTCCCATGCCTGGTGTAAATGGAGATGTAATTGCAGAGTGGTTTGCGAGCCAGGGTGCGGATGGATTGAATTTCTTTAATGCCATCACCGGTGGATCTTTCGAGCAGATGTCTGTATTTGCACTGAACATCACACCGTATATTACATCTTCTATTATCATGCAGCTTCTCACGATTGCAATTCCCAAACTGGAAGAAATGCAAAAAGACGGAGAAGATGGAAGAAAGAAAATTGCTGAAATTACACGTTACGTGACAGTTGCGCTTGCTTTGATTCAGTCCATTGCCATGGCAATCGGATTTGGACGCAGCGGCTATCTGGTGAAGTTTGATGCACTGCACGTTGTCATGATGGTTACAGGTTTGACCGCAGGTTCTGCGGTACTGATGTGGATTGGCGAGAGAATCACAGAGAAGGGTGTCGGCAACGGTATCTCAATCGTTTTGACCATCAATATTGTTTCCCGTATTCCGGAAGATCTGATGTCTCTTTACACACAGTTCATTAAGAATGCATCAAATGCCGGAAATGCGATTATGGCAACACTTGTGATTTTGGCAGTGATTCTGGTAACGGTAGTGTTTGTCATTATTCTTCAGGATGGACAGCGCAGAATTCCGGTACAGTACAGCAAGAAGATTCAGGGACGCAAACAGGTAGGCGGTCAGTCCAGCCACATTCCTTTGAAGGTAAATACGGCGGGCGTAATTCCGATTATCTTTGCGCAGTCCATTTTACAGTTTCCGGTGGTAATTGCATCCATCATGGGTAAAGGAAATGGAAACGGCATTGGCAGCAAGATTCTTCACGGAATGTCCCAGTCCTACTGGTGCGACCCGGACCAGCCGATTTACAGCATAGGTTTGGTGGTATACATTGTATTGATTATTGCATTTGCATACTTCTATACCTCAATTACCTTTAACCCGCTGGAAATTGCAAATAACATGAAACGTCAGGGCGGATTTATTCCGGGTATCAGACCTGGAAAGCCTACCAGCGATTATCTGACAAAGATTTTGAATTATATTGTATTCATCGGAGCCGTTGGTCTTACGATTGTAGCGGTGATTCCGATTTTCTTTAATGGAGTATTTGGAGCAAACGTATCTTTTGGTGGAACATCAATTATCATTATCGTGGGTGTTATCATTGAGACGTTGAAACAGATTGAATCCCAGATGCTGGTACGTTATTACAAAGGATTTTTGAATGACTAGAAATTAATGATGTGTGCCTGGGAGGCGTTTTCTGTCTCCCATGGCGCACTATATTTATAGGAGGAAGGCAAATGCGAAGCATTTTTAGAATGCCTTCCGACGATATGGCAGGTGTCGCAGAACGACGCGTGCCGATACCTTATTTTTCAGGAGGATGATGGTATGAAAATAATCATGTTGGGTGCGCCCGGCGCAGGCAAAGGAACACAGGCAAAGCAGATAGCAGATAAATATTCCATTCCCCATATTTCGACAGGGGATATTTTCCGTGCGAACTTAAAAGCTGGTACCGAGTTGGGTATGAAGGCGAAAGAATATATGGATCAGGGGCTTTTGGTGCCAGATGAACTGACTTGTGACCTCGTTATGGATCGCATTGCGCAGGACGACTGCAAGAACGGGTTTGTATTAGATGGGTTTCCAAGAACCATTCCACAGGCGGAGGCTCTGGACGCCGCGCTTACAAAGATTGATCAGAAAATGGATTATGCGGTTGACGTTGATGTTCCGGATGAAAACATCATCAATCGTATGTCAGGCAGACGTGCCTGCCTGAACTGCGGTGCAACGTATCATATTGTTTCGATTCCCACTAAGGTGGAAGGCGTATGTGACCGCTGCGGAAATCCGGTAGTTCTTCGCGATGACGACCAGCCGGAGACGGTTCAGAAACGTTTGGAAGTTTACCATGCACAGACGCAGCCGTTGATTGACTATTACAAAAAGCAGGGCATTTTAAAGAGTGTAGACGGGACACAGTCAATGGAGAGCGTATTCGGCGCCATTGTAGAGATTTTGGGGGCGTAAAAGTATGTCGGTATCGATAAAATCAGCCAGAGAAATTGAATTGATGAGGGCAGCAGGAAAAATTCTGGCAAAAGTCCATGAAAATCTTGGAAAAGAGTTGAAAGTGGGAATGTCTACCTGGGAGATAGACCGCCTGGGAGATGAGATTATCCGCAGTTATGGATGCATTCCTTCTTTTAAGAACTACAATGGCTATCCCGCATCTGTGTGCGTATCGGTGAATGATGAGGTCGTTCATGGCATTCCCTCCAGAAAACGTCTGATACGTGAAGGGGATATCGTAAGTCTTGATATTGGAGTCATTTATAAGGGATATCATTCCGACGCAGCAAGAACGCATGGCATCGGTGAGATATCTAAGGAGGCTGCATTATTAATAGAAAGAACACGGCAGAGTTTCTTTGAGGGCATTAAATATGCCAGAGAAGGAAACCATCTGCATGAGATTTCCAACGCAATCAGCGCATATGCGGAGAGCTTTGGATATGGAGTGGTGCGTGATCTGGTAGGACATGGAATCGGCACCCATTTACATGAGGATCCACAGATTCCGAATTTCACACAGAGAAGCAGAGGCGTACGGTTGAAAGCTGGTATGACATTGGCAATAGAACCCATGATTAATGCAGGGCGTTTTGATGTGGAATGGCTGAATGATGATTGGACTGTGGTAACGCAGGACGGCTCTTTGTCCGCTCATTACGAGAATACGATTTTGGTTACATCCGGGGAACCGGAAATCTTGAGTCTGACCGAGACCGAGAGCATCTAGCGAACAGAACTTCCTTGACCGAAAGCAGCTTAGCGAAGACGAGCGAATAGCGAAGTCAGAGGTTAGCGCGAGGTCGTTCTGTGAGATTAGCGAAATCAAGCGGAGCGCAGGTTGAGGTTAGCGAACAGAACTTCCTTATATAACGGAGGTAATTAAAATGGATCTAAAGTTAGCAATTTCCAGAGCAGGGCACGACAAAGACAGTCTTTATGTAATTATAAAGGAAGAAACCGATGTGGTTTATTTGGTGGATGGGAAGTTAAAGCCCATAGAAAAACCGAAAAAGAAGAACAGAAAACATATTCAGATTATAAATAATCTTCCGAAAGAGATTACAGAAGTCTTTACGCATCAGAGTTTTCGGAATGAAGAAGTAAAAAGAGCGCTTAAGCTGTATCAAAACATGAAAATGCCAGCGGGCAGGAAGGAAATGCCTTGAGGCGTGGGAATCAGGAGGAAATAGAATGTCAAAAGCAGATGTTATAGAAGTAGAAGGAAAAGTAGTAGAGAAATTACCGAACGCCATGTTTCAGGTGGAGCTTGAAAATGGACATCAGATTCTGGCACATATCAGCGGGAAACTGAGGATGAACTTTATTCGTATTCTGCCGGGCGATAAGGTGACGATTGAAATGTCTCCTTATGACTTGACAAAAGGCAGAATTATCTGGAGAGATAAATAGCAAAAAACCCTTGATTTTTCTGGGCTTGGGTGCTATAATACTAGCTGAACGCTTTTGGAGCATAGTATTTTTGCGCGCAAAATTGCGGAAAAATCAGTCTAAAATGTCCGTTTGGACAGAGCAGAAAGGAGGAAGTGCTGTGAAGGTAAGATCATCAGTAAAGCCTATTTGCGAAAAGTGCAAGATTATTAAAAGAAAAGGAAGCATCAGAGTAATCTGTGAGAATCCGAAACACAAACAGAGACAGGGTTAGAGACCGGAAACACTTAATGAACACAAGCGCTTGTGCGTAGTGTGAATTTAGTGTGAGGTCGTTCTGTGAGGTGAGCGAACAGAACTTCCTTATTTATCATTTGTTTGTGAAAATTTGTTGTTTTGACTTAGTGCGGCTGTAGTAAGGCGCCTGTAAGAGCGTTCTTGCTATTCATTGTAGACAGCGTATACGGCTGGATTTCTGTTTTTTGATACCGAGGGAACAGGAGTCGGACAGTATAGATGACCGGAGTGACAGTATACACACATTTCAGGACGAGCAACCGTAGCTGTATATGGTCAGCCGATGTCGGACAGAATTTGTTGCGATTTTGTCAGAATAAGATGAAATTGAGATGGAAAAATATTCCAGACAGAAAAGAAAATTTTATGGAGGTGCACAACACACATGGCTCGTATTTCAGGAGTAGATTTACCAAGGGAAAAACGTGTTGAGATTGGGTTGACGTATATTTACGGTATTGGAAGAACAAGCTCTAACCGTATTCTTGCCGAGGCAAAAGTAAACCCCGACACTCGTGTCAGAGACTTGACAGACGAAGAAGTTAAGAGAATTAGTGAAGTGATTGATAAGACTCAGACCGTAGAAGGTGATTTGAGAAGAGAGATCGCTTTAAATATCAAGAGATTACAGGAAATTGGATGCTATCGTGGAATCCGTCATAGAAAAGGACTGCCGGTACGCGGTCAGAAGACGAAGACGAATGCAAGAACCAGAAAAGGTCCGAAGAGGACAGTTGCAAACAAAAAGAAATAAGAAGAAAGTAGGTTAGTTTAGATATGGCGAAAAACACTGCAAAAAAAGTGACAAAAAAGCGCGTAAAGAAAAACGTTGAACGCGGACAGGCGCACATTCAGTCATCTTTTAACAATACAATTGTAACGATTACGGATGCTGAAGGAAATGCTTTATCATGGGCAAGTGCAGGCGGTCTTGGTTTTAGAGGTTCAAGGAAATCTACTCCGTATGCTGCACAGATGGCAGCAGAGACTGCAACGAAGGCAGCTCTTATCCATGGTTTGAAAACAGTAGACGTTATGGTAAAAGGACCTGGTTCAGGACGTGAAGCAGCAATCCGTGCCCTTCAGGCATGCGGACTGGAAGTAACCAGCATCAAGGATGTTACTCCGGTTCCACACAACGGATGTCGCCCGCCCAAACGCAGAAGAGTCTAATTAGGAGGTATATGTTAAGATGGCAATAAACAGAGTTCCGGTTCTCAAGAGATGCAGATCCCTTGGCTTAGAACCGACAGTTCTTGGAATAGATAAGAAGTCCAACCGACAGTTGAAAAGAGCAAACAGAAAAGTGTCTGAATACGGACTTCAGTTGAGAGAGAAACAGAAAGCAAAATTTATTTATGGCGTATTGGAAAAACCTTTCCACAACTACTATCTGAAAGCAGACAGAATGAAAGGCATGACAGGTGAGAACCTGATGATCATTCTGGAGAGCAGACTGGATAACGTGGTATTCCGTATGGGTCTAGCGAGAACCAGAAAAGAAGCAAGACAGATTGTTGACCACAAACATGTACTGGTAAATGGTAAGCAGGTGAACATCCCGTCTTATCTGGTAAAAGCCGGGGATACCATCGAAATTAAAGAAAAATGCAGAGGCTCTCAGAGATACAAAGATATCCTTGAGGTAACTGGCGGAAGATTGGTGCCGGAGTGGTTAGATGTAAATCAGGAGAACCTGTCAGGTACCGTAAAAGAATTGCCGAACAGAGAAGCTATTGACGTTCCAGTTGATGAGATGCTTATCGTCGAGTTATATTCTAAATAATAAGTGACAAGCAACGGTATCCGAAAAGGAGGGACTTTGTAGTGTTCGATTTTGAAAAACCCAATATTGAAATTGTACAGATTTCGGAAGACAAAAAATACGGCCGATTTGTCGTAGAACCACTGGAAAGAGGCTATGGTACTACACTTGGGAATTCTCTGAGAAGAATTATGCTTTCTTCTCTGCCAGGTGCAGCGGTCAGCCAGGTAAAAATCGAGGGTGTTTTGCATGAATTCAGTTCCATTCCGGGTATTAAGGAAGACGTGACTGAAATTATAATGAACATTAAAAATCTGGCTTTGAAAAACACCAGTTCAACAAACGAGTCTAAAGTTGCTTATATTGAATTTGAAGGTGAGGGCGTAGTTACAGCAGCCGATATTCAGGTTGACCCGGATATTGAGATTATGAATCCTGATCTGGTGATTGCACACTTAAACGGTGGCGCAGACTCCAGGCTGTATATGGAGTTGACAATCACAAAAGGCAGAGGCTACGTCAGCGCGGACAAGAATAAAGGTGAGGATGTGCCAATCGGCGTGATTGCAGTTGATTGCATTTATACCCCGATTGAGCGTGTAAATCTTTCAATTGAAAATACCCGTGTGGGTCAGATTACAGATTATGATAAGCTTACGCTGGACGTATATACGAACGGTACGTTAGAGCCGGATGAGGCTGTCAGCCTTGCGGCAAAAGTTTTGAGCGAACATTTGAATCTGTTTATTGACTTGTCTGAGAATGCGAAGACGGCAGAAGTTATGATTGAGAAGGAAGACAATGCCAAAGAGAAAGTTCTTGAAATGAACATTGACGAACTGGAGTTGTCTGTCCGTTCCTACAATTGCCTGAAACGCGCCGGAATCAATACAGTAGAAGAACTGACAAACAGAACACCGGAAGATATGATGAAAGTCCGCAACCTTGGACGCAAGTCATTAGAGGAAGTGTTGGCAAAATTAAAGGAATTAGGGTTACAGCTAAACCCTGGCGAGGAATAAAAGAAAGACTCATAGATGGCAGGGTTTGTAAGACCAAAAGGCGAAGCCCTGTAATCCCATGATGGGATATTCCCTCAATGAGTGGCAGCAAAAAGAACCGTATTCGATAAGTAAGACCAAAAGGCGTTGTCGGATATTCCACAAATGGAGGATTATAAAATGGCAAAATATAGAAAATTAGGAAGAACTTCCGACCAGAGAAAAGCATTGATTCGCAATCAGGTAACGGCATTGCTTTACAATGGCAAGATTGTAACGACTGAGGCAAAGGCAAAGGAAATCCGCAAGGTAGCAGAAGGATTGATTGCCATGGCTGTGAAGGAAAAAGACAATTTTGAGGAAGTGACGGTAACCGCAAAGGTTCCCCGTAAAGATAAAGACGGCAAGAGAGTAAAAGAAGTTGTGGATGGTAAGAAAGTTACCGTTTATGACGAGGTAGAGAAGACAATCAAAAAAGACCTTCCTTCCCGTTTGCATGCAAGACGTCAGATGAACAAGGTATTGTATTCAGTGACGTCTGTTCCGCAGGAAAAAGCTGGAAGAAAGAAAAACACGAAGAGAGTTGACGTTGCAACCAAAGTATTTGACGAAATTGCTCCAAAATATGCAGATCGTAATGGTGGTTACACCAGAATCGTCAAGATTGGACAGCGTAAAGGTGATGGTGCTTTAGAGGTTCTTCTCGAGTTAGTATAGGAATCGGAATACGCAATTTAATTTTGGGTCATAGGAAAGAATATTTGAAATGTATTTTTTCCTGTGACCTGTTTTTTGGAAGGAGGAACCAAAATTTGAGTACAGCATCTGTTTGTATTTTAATTACAATTATAATTTATCTCATAGGTATGTTGGCGATTGGCTTTCATTTTGCAAGGAAAAATGAATCAACATCCGACTTTTATCTTGGGGGACGGAAGTTAGGGCCACTGGTAACAGCCATGAGTGCAGAGGCATCCGATATGTCCGGATATCTGTTGATGGGACTGCCGGGACTCGCCTACCTGTCCGGCATGGCGGACGTTGGCTGGACGATTGTCGGTCTGGCGGCTGGTACATATCTGAATTGGCTGTTTACGGCGCGCAGACTTCGCCGTTATACGCAGATTACGAATTCGATTACGCTGCCTCAGTTTTTTTCAAATCGTTTCCACGATAAAAGGAATATTTTGACGCTCATCGCAGCGCTTATCATCATTGTATTTTTTGTTCCCTATACGGCGTCCGGTTTTGCAGCGTGTGGAAAACTCTTTTCTTCGCTGTTCGGCGCGGATTATATGGTGGCAATGATAATCTCGGCAATTATCATTGTTGGTTATACGGCAGCGGGAGGATTTCTTGCCGCGTCTACGACCGACTTCATACAGAGTATCATTATGACGATCGCCATTCTGTTTGTGATGGTGTTTGCTACAATTTCTGCAGGAGGGATTGGCGCAGTCATGGAAAATGCAAAGGCGCTGCCCGGTTATTTGTCTGCTACCAGCACTTATGTGGCAGAAAGCGGAACGGAGGCTCCTTACGGGTTCCTGAAAATTATTTCCACCTGTGCATGGGGATTCGGATATTTTGGTATGCCTCATATCCTGCTGAGGTTTATGGCAATTGAGGATGAGAATAAGTTAAAGTTATCCCGTCGCGTGGCGTCTATCTGGGTTGTAATTGCTATGGCAATGGCGGTCTTTATCGGTATTGTCGGAAATGCATTGAGTAAATCCGGTGTAATTGCCTCGCTTGCAGGGGCGGATACGGAGACAGTAATTGTTCGTATTGCGGATTTGTTGTCAAGTTACGGTATTCTCCCGGCATTGATGGCAGGGCTTATTCTGGCAGGAATCCTGGCAAGTACGATGTCTACAGCCGATTCCCAGCTTCTGGCGGCGTCTTCGAGTGTTTCTCAGAATATTTTGCAGGATACGCTGCGCTTGAATCTGTCTGCGAAGACAAGTATGTTGATTGCCCGCGTTACGGTTATTGTAATTGCAATTCTCGGTGTGATTATCGCACGGGATCCCAATAGCTCGGTATTTGGTATCGTATCATTTGCCTGGGCGGGATTCGGAGCTGCTTTCGGTCCGGTTATTATCTGCTCGTTGTTCTGGAAACGTACGACGTTGCCGGGAGCGATCGTCGGCATGGTTGCGGGCGGCGTTACCGTATTTGTATGGAAATATCTGGTTGCTCCTCTGGGCGGTGCATTTGCGATTTATGAATTGCTCCCCGCGTTCCTGGCAGGAATTGCAGCTATCATACTTGTGAGCCTGTTGACAAAAGCGCCGGGCAAAGAAATTATGGAGGAGTTCGAGAAGGCTAAGTCTGAGAGCACATTATAAAAAAATAAAAATTTTATATTATTTGAAATAAAAGTACCTCCTGATACATTTACTGTTTATCAAAAACAAAAATAAATACAAGGAGGTACTTTAGTATGAAAAAAAGGAATTTAAAAGGAATCGTAGCAGGAGTTTTAGCATTAAGCATGATGGTGTCTGCACCGACTATGGCGTTTGCTCAGGAGAGCGGAGATGCAGGCATTGCATCTTACACAGCAACAATGGCTGCAAAGAAACCGGCGGGCGATAAGGTTACAAAACCGAAGGCACAGGAAGTTGGCAAGGTGACCTGTACATCTGCAGGAAAGGTAAATATTTCCTTTAAGCAGAAAGTAACTTACACTGACGCCCTCAAGGCAGTGATTAAAGATGAAACTGGAAACGAGATTGCCTGCAAAATCTCCAAAAAGAACAAGAGTCTGTTGACCGTTTCTGTTAGCGGACTGGTAAAAGGTCAGAAGTATACCTTGGAGATCGAGGGAATTCTTGGAAAAGATTCTGCAGAAGCAGTTGTTGTGAAAAAGGTATTTACAGCAAAAGGCATGAAGACACAGAGCAAGGTTGGCAAGGTAACCGTTCAGAGCAAGAAGTTTGTAGTGCTGAAAATGAAAGGCTCTGCTTATTACAAGGACGCTACGGTTGTCGTAAAAGATGGTGATGGTAAAGCCTGCGATGCAAAGATCGTTAAGAAGGCAAAAGGTAATATTAAGGTCCAGATAAACGGCATGAAGAAAGGTCAGAAATACACAATCACCATCAACGGTGTTAAGACAAAGAAGGAAAAGAACTTTGGATCTATCACAAAGACTGTTACCGTAAAATAAAAGGCTGGCGTTAGAAAATTTCTAAACAGACATGGCTTGAAGGGGGTACCTGATGCAAGAGGTCGCTGCCAAACGGAAAGTTTACATAGATAAAAAACTATTTGAACGAATATGTCAAGGCGATCAGGATGCGTTTAGAGAGCTGTATGAGTTATCATACAGCCCTCTGTATGCATTCCTGCTTTCCTATACTCTGAATGCAGAAGATGCAAAGGATTTATTACAGGATACATTTGTTCAGGTGCTCAATAATAGTCATTTATACCGTGAGCAAGGGAATCCAATGGCATGGATGATGACAATTGCCAAGAACCTTTTTCTTATGAAATGCAGAAAAGAGCGTATGCAGGGTATAAATTACGAGGATGTGGAGTACCAGCTGGGATTTGACGATATGACGAATGTTGAAAACCGGATGGTGCTGGAGAAAATGTTTGAGGTTTTATCGCAGGAAGACAGGAATATTATCATTATGCATGATGTGAGCGGTCTGAAACACAGGGAGATTGCTAATATGATGGATATGCCCCTGGGGACAGTAATTACACGATACAACAGGGGAATCCGTAAATTGCAAAAGGAATTTGCTGAGAGGCGGCCGACATGAATAAAAAAGAGTTAAAAAACAAAATGCAGAGCGGATTTTTGGAAACGGCTCCAGACGTATACGAGTCGGTGCTAAAAGCTGCTGGAAATAGCAGAATACAGCCCCCCAATACACAGTTTCAGGAAAGCAGGAAATTCTCAGATGGTATGGTGGAGGAAAACGCCCGGAAAAAACTACAAGGCGCTTGCAAGGGCAGATTGGTCCAGGGAAAATTTTCTAAATATGCATTATCTGCCTGTGCAGGGTTTGCGTTGTTCTTTATGTGCTTGTTTGGCGTTCTTCAGACAAATCAAGACAATATCTGTGTCGTAATGGATATCAATCCCAGCATACAGATTGTTATGAACAAATCCTGTCAGGTGAAGAAAATGAAGGGTCTGAATCAGGATGGTAAGGATGTCATAAAAAAGCTGGAATGGAGGAAGGGATATTCTCTTTTAGATACAGTGGATGTGTTGCTGGAACAGGTTACAGAGGATTCTTATCTGCACGAGGGAGGCGGAATACTGGTTACAGTTTCCGCATCGGACACAAAACTGTATCATGGTCTGGAAGAAGAATTGGGAGTGAAGATAGACGGAAAACTGGAAGAACTGGGAGTCAGGGATGTAACGACGGCATTTCGTTGTACGAATGGCAGTTCTGCGGATGAGGGTAGGAAACTTCTGGAGGCGGAACTTGTAGAAAAGTATGGGGTAAATAAGGAAAAGCTACGCCAGATGTCCATATCAGAATTGATTCAGTATTGTCAGAGTCATACATCCATGAAACTGAAACTTTCCCCGGTGTCTGAGAAAAAACAGGCTCCGTCCAAGCCAATGGAGAAGAAAGACACGAAGAAAAAGAAAGCCCCGGAATCTGATATAGAAAAAACAAATAAAGACAACAAAAACAAAGCAGACACAAACGCCATGGATGGCGCAGAGAAACCGGACGAGAAAAAAACAGATCATAAAGATCCTGAACAGAAAAAGAGTTCCGGACAGGACGTGCCTGCGCAAAGCAATGACAGGAATTCGGGAAATGGGAATGCTGTACAGCCGGAACAGAATCCGGTACAACCGACACAACCCGAAACACCTTCCCAGCCGGAGCCCCAACCACAGCCGGAAACTCCACCGCAACAGGATGGGGGCGGGACAGAGCAAAATCCTGGTACACAAGACAATAACAGTAATAATCAGGACAGCGAAGATCCCGGCGGAAATAGCGGAAATAGCGGAAATAACGGGAACAACGGAAATAAAGATAATAACAGCAATAACGGCAACAACGGAAACGTTGAAAACAAAGACAATAACAACAATAAAGATAACAATAATAAAGATACAAACAACAGGGATAACGAAAATAAGGATCATAACAACAAGGATAACGACAACAGGGATAACAATAATAAAAATAACGGCAACAAATGATAATTCTACAATCAGGGAGCGGTTCAAACAGAACCGCTCCCTGATTGTTGGCTTATGTATGAAAATAATGTCTGATATTGCTGTATTATTTGACCGGACGTGCAACCATCACGAGATTTCCTTCCGGGAAATAGGGACGCAAGGGTTTTTCCAGTCGGTAGCCACCGCCATAGTACATCGAAACATGGTAAATATTTTTGTATCGTCCGTTCGAATATGGCGCCTGGAAGAACAACAGGTCGCCCGGGCGCAGCTTGGAGACATTGACGCCGCGATAGGAAATAACCTTTCCGGTACGCTCCATATATGACGCCATAGCAGCAGCCGTTGGCGCCCAGGAGGAAATTCCGCCTAAGAGGCGGGTGTCACAGCCGTAAGAGCGAAATACCAGAGAACTGCAATCGTAATAGCCTGTGGTCATCCGCCTTGCCTGGCTGTAAGAAGAGCTGTACATAATGCCGTATCCGGTTTTGCAGGCGTCAATTGCGCGCTGGGGAGCAACGTTCACTTCAAAGGTAAACCGATTGCCATCCGCCGTTATGCTGATTTTGGCAGTGCCATATTTGTGGGCTGTGATAACGCCGGATTTGCTTACCGTAGCCACAGAAGATTTTTTGGATCTATATGTAATCCTGCTCTGTGAAGATACGCCGGACAGCTTAATTTTAGAAGTCCCTTTTGGAGCAAGAGCGACAAAGGAGGACTTCAGTTTCGGATTGGTAACAACTACCGTATGTTTGAAAGTCTTTCCATCTGCCTTGATAGTCAGCGTGGTTTTTCCGGTTTTACTGCCGGCTGATATGGTGCCGTCGGCACTGACGGATGCCAGGGATTTCTTCTTCAGTTTCCATGTGACGTCGCTGAAAGTGGTAAGTCCGCTTATGGAAACTTTCTGGGAATGCCCTACCGATACAACGGTGTGTTTGGACTTTAATTTCGGCTGGGAAACCTTTAAGTGGGTAATATATTGTTTTGCCGTGCCATCGGAATAGCTGACAGTTGCAGTAATATTCGCGGAGCCATATTTTTTGCCGGTTACTTTCCCTGTCTGCGGGTCAATGACTGCGACCCTGGGGTTGGAGGAGCTCCAGGTTGTACCGGTAATAACTGCGTCCGGTTTATTGACGTGCTTTAATGTCAAGGTTTCCTTTACGCCCCGGGCGATGGACGTTTCCTGCTGTATAATGCCACAGTCGATGACGATGATGTTGCAGGTTTGCTTACAGTTTACATACTGTCCGTCTTTGTACAGAGAGTAAGATGCAGTCAATATGGTTTCTCCGGTGCGGCGTGCCTTCACCTTGCAGATATTTCCTTTGGTAGAGATGTCTGCGACAGACGGGTCGTCTATTTCATAGGAAACGTTGTCGTAAGCAGAAATGTTGGACATATAGATGTTTGCACTGCCACCCTCCATCAGCGTCTGAGAGGAACGGTTAAGCTTGTATTTGTTTTTCAGTACCGTTACCTTGCAGGAAGTCTTTGCTCCGGGCACGGACGCCGTAATCGTGGCGGAACCCGGACGGATGCCCGTGATGATTCCGTCTTTGGATACACGCGCCACCCTTGCGTTGGAAGAGCGGCAGGAAAGCCTGGAAAACGGATGTGCTTTGGCATCCAGGTCGTAATTGCTGTTTGCAAAAATGTAAACTTTCTTTGTATCCAATTTGACGGATGGTTTTTTGACGGTTACTTTACATTTTTGTTTCAGTCCGTGGCAGGATGCCGTAATCGTAGCCGTACCTGTTTTTTTGGGCGTGAGTTTTCCTTTGTTATCGACCGTTACAATTTTCTGGTTCGAAGATTTCCAGTTAATCGTTCCGCTGGGAGCGACGGACGCTGTTAAAATTTCCGTAGATTTCAGATAGATCGTTTTTTTGGCCTGCAATTTCAGGCTGGGGGCCAATACAGATATCTGGCAGGTGGAAGATAGCGTGCAGGTTTTATCGTTTTGTTTCAGCACGGCAGAGACAGTAATTACGGCATTGCCCGTTTTATGTGCTTTGACCAGTCCCTGCGCAGATACGGAAACAATATCGGGACGACTGGATGTCCATGTGATTTGCGGCGGATTCTCTGTGTCATTATACCCGGAAATGGATGGCATAAGCTGCAATGTGCCGCCGACATAGAGACTGCCTGTAGAATGATTTAAGGTAAGGTTAAGATTTGTCTCGACCTGTGCAGATTCCTCTGCGACAGGGGTAGAAACAGAGGAAAACTGAGCTGCCTGGGAGACAAAAGGCGTCTCAAGCATCAGCAGGCAGCCCAGAAGGAAAGGAATGAATTTTTTGCTTTTCATTTGTATATGCCTCCTATGTAAAATAAAACAAATGTACAATATATACTATGATAATCTCTTTGCAGGGCAGATTCAAGAGGCGATTAAGGATTTGGAAAATTTTTAACAAATTATTTACAGAAAGTAATAATTTGAACTTGCTTTTTGGGGAGGATAATAATATAATGGATAGGCATATATAGTGGAAGGGGTATGAAAAGTACACTATATTTAGTAAAAAAGACAGATATATGTTGTTTTGGAGGAGACATTTTAATGAAGATTATCAAGAGAAGCGGCAAAGAGACAGGATTTGATAAGAGCAAAATTGTAGACGCGGTTGCCAAGGCAAATCAGGAGGTGGCGGAGAGCGACAGACTGACGGAGGAACAGATTGAGCAGATTGCAGGGCATATAACGGACATCTGTGCATCCATGGATCGGATTTACAATGTGGAAGAGATTCAGGATATGGTTGAAAATGAGATTATGGCGTGCAAGGCTTATGAAGTTGCAAGGAAATATATTACCTACCGTTACAAACGCGCCCTGGTACGCAAATCCAATTCAACAGATGAACAGATTTTAAGTCTGATAGAATGCGATAATGAGGAAATCAAACAGGAGAATTCGAATAAGAATCCGATTGTGAACAGTGTACAGAGGGATTATATGGCAGGTGAGGTCAGCAAGGACATTACGAAACGGTTTTTGCTGCCTGAGCATATTGTCCGCGCGCATGAGGAAGGCAGGATTCATTTTCATGATTCCGATTATTTTGCGCAGCATATGCACAATTGCTGTCTGGTAAATCTGGAAGATATGCTGCAGAACGGAACAGTTATCAGTGAGACGATGATTGAACGCCCGAAAAGTTTTTCGACGGCATGTAATGTGGCGACACAGGCGATTGCTCAGATTGCCAGCTCCCAGTATGGCGGACAGAGCATTACACTGTCCCATCTGGCGCCTTTTGTTGAGGTAAGCCGACAGAAATTAAGAAAAATTGTTCGCCGGGAATTTATGGCGGCAGGGTTGCCTCTTGTAGAAGATAAAGTGAATGAGGTTGCAGAGATGCGCGTAAAGGAGGAAATCCGCCGCGGGGTTCAGATGATTCAATATCAGGTGATTACACTGATGACGACAAACGGGCAGGCGCCTTTTGTTACCGTTTTCATGTATTTGAATGAAGTGGAAGAGGGACGGCTCAGAGATGATCTGGCAATGGTAATCAAGGAAATGTTGTTACAGCGGATGCAGGGCGTCAAAAACGAAAAGGGCGTCTATATTACGCCGGCATTTCCAAAGTTGATTTATGTGCTTGAAGAAGATAATATTCGCGAGGGCAGTCGTTACTACAGCCTGACAAGGCTTGCAGCAAAATGCACGGCAAAACGTATGGTGCCGGATTATATTTCCGAGAAGGTCATGAAACGTGATAAGCAGGGCTATTGTTATCCCTGTATGGGTTGTCGTTCCTTTTTGACAGTATATCATGATGAGGAGAACCAACCCAAATTTTACGGCAGATTCAACCAGGGCGTTGTCACGTTAAATTTGGTAGACATTGCCTGTTCTTCCGGAAAAGACAGGGACAAGTTCTGGCGTATTTTTGATGAAAGACTGGAGCTGTGTTATGAGGCGTTGATGCTTCGCCATAAGCGTCTGAAAGGAACGCCTTCGGATGTTGCGCCGATTCTGTGGCAATATGGCGCGCTGGCGCGGTTGAAAAAGGGAGAAACCATCGACAAACTCCTTTACAATGGCTATTCTACGATTTCTCTGGGTTATGCGGGGCTTTGCGAATGTATCAGGTATATGACTGGCAAATCTCATACGGATCCAAATGCGATGCCGTTCGCCTTGAAGGTTATGGAACACATGAATGCAGCTTGTAAACGCTGGAGGGAACAAACGAAGATTGATTTCAGCCTGTATGGTACGCCGCTGGAGTCTACCACCTATAAATTTGCCAAATGTCTGCGGCGTCAGTTTGGCTTGATTGAGGGCGTTACAGATAAGAATTATATAACCAACAGTTACCATATTCATGTAACCGAAGAAATTGATGCGTTCAGCAAACTGACCTTTGAATCGCAGTTTCAGAAATTGTCGCCAGGCGGCGCGGTAAGTTATGTGGAGGTACCGAATATGCAGGGGAATATCGATGCGGTACTTACCGTTATGCAACATATTTATGAGAACATTATGTACGGAGAACTCAATACAAAGAGTGATTTCTGCCAGGTATGCGGATATGAGGGAGAGATTAAGATTGTATCTGACAAGGACGGAAAACTGGTATGGGAATGTCCGAACTGCAAGAACCGTGAGCAGGATAAGATGAATGTGGCCCGCAGGACCTGCGGTTATATCGGCACGCAGTTCTGGAATCAGGGAAGGACGCAGGAGATTCAGGAAAGGGTGATGCATCTGTAATGAAATATGGGGAAATAAAGAAAATAGATATTGCAAACGGACCTGGTGTGCGTGTGTCCCTGTTCGTATCGGGCTGCACCCATCACTGTAAAGGCTGTTTTAACCCGGAGACATGGGATTTTGAGTACGGAAATGTGTTTACGGAGGATACACAGGAGCAAATATTTGAGCTGCTTGCGCCCGACTATATTGCCGGTCTGACGGTACTTGGAGGAGAACCTTTTGAACCTGACAACCAGCGTGCGCTGCTGCCGTTTCTAAAGGAGGAAAGGAAACGGTATCCGCAGAAAAATATCTGGTGCTACACCGGATACCTGCTGGACGAGGAGTTATGGAAAGACAGTGCGGCGAGATGTGAGGCTACCGATGAGATGTTATCGTTTCTGGACGTTCTGGTAGACGGTGAATTTAAGCAGGAGGAAAAAGATATATCCCTGCGGTTTCGCGGCTCAAGGAACCAGAGGCTGATTGATGTTCCTGAGAGTCTGAAGCAGGGAAAGGTGTGTCTGTACAGGTTGAGATGACAATGCAACATATGCAATCTCTCAAGATGGATGAACGATTAATAGGAATTTAAGAAAAGAATAAGAAATAATTTGCAAAAGATGAAATATCTTGCAAACGGCAAGTGGTAATATAGAAAGAGGGAAGTAAAATGGAATATTTGGAAACATATGAGAAACCGGAGTATCATAAGATTATGCGGGTGTCTTTGGCGTTGGATGGATGCCGCATTCTGAAGGGACCACAGGACGAAAAACAGCTGATGGAATTTCTGGAAGATGATGTGCAGATTGGAAGATACCGTAAAATGCTGCAGCTTGTGGTACGTGAGAAGGTGGAGGAGAGCGCACAGGAGCGTGTTTTACAGTTTTTTTCGCCAGAAAATCTGAAGACGCAGTTTAAAAACAGAGAGACAAAGGTGACGTGTTCTTATTTCAGGAAAGTGGACGGACAACTGCGGCCGGTATCGGCAGCCGTATATCCGAGAAGTTTTGGGAAACAGGGAGAGCTGAAAGAATTTATGATATATATTTTCATGGAGAATGTTTAGTCACAGTGAGGTTTCATGTAGTTTAGAGCAGAAAAATAGAATTGAGGGATGCGTATGGCAAAACGAAGGCGCAGCAGAAAACAGAGACGAAAGATAAAGATTATAGTTGGAGGGACCGCTCTGGTTCTGACCGTGCTGATTGGATTGTATGTCGGAATTTCGTTCTTTTTCAATGACCATTTTTTCTTTCGTGCAAAAATCAACGGCTGGAGAGTCGGCGGAATGGATTTGCAGGCCGCAGAGGAGAAAGTGGGAGATGGTGTGGAAGACTATCTTCTGACCGTGTTTGACAGGGATGGAGAGAAACATCACGTATACGGCGGAGATATTGAATGCTCCTATGTGCCGGACGGTTCGGTGGAGAAATTGCTGCATAAGCAGAATCCGATTCAATGGGTGGGCGCTATTTTCAGTCCTCATGAAAGTGAAGTGCCTGTTACTATGGAATATAAGGAAGAATTGATTTCGAAAGCTGTGGAATCTCTGGATTGTTTTCAGGAGGAGAATATCACGAAACCGGAAAATGCACGCATTGAGGAGGGAGAAGACGGCTATTATGTAGAACCTGAAAAACCGGGAAATCAAATGATTTTTGAGAATGTGCTTGCGAAGGTGAAACAGGCGGTATCTGATGGAGCGTCATCCGTTCAGCTTACGGATGAAGATTATGTCAGTCCGGAGTATACCAGTGAGAGCGATGCAGTCGTGGGAGCGATGGAGAAGATTGACAGATTTCAGAATACAGAGATACATTATGAGATTAAGGATTATGAGGAAACGCTTGGTAAAGAGCAGATTAAGGATTTTATAGAAGTTGAGGGATTTGAGGTATCTCTGAACGAGAAAAAGATTACAGATTATGTTCAGTCGCTTGCAAGTAAATACAATACATATGCGGATGTGCGCAAGTTTCATACCTCTTCGAATGATACGGTTGAGATTGGCGGCGGGGATTATGGATGGATTGTGGACAAACCCGGTGAGGCCGAGCAGTTAAAGGCGGATCTGGAGACGGGGAAATCTGTGAGCCGCGAGCCTGTCTATTCCCAGCGCGCCTATGTGGAAGGCAAGGATGATGTTGGAAAGACGTATGTGGAGATAGATTATACAAAACAGCATATGTGGTTCTATAAAGATGGCGAGCTGGTTGTGGAAAGCGATGTTGTCACAGGAAATATTAACAGGGACAATGGTTCGCCGGACGGTGTATTTAAGATTGTGTATAAGGACAGCCCAGCCGTGCTCAAAGGAGAGGATTATGAGTCGGACGTACAGTATTTTATGCCCTTTGCCTATAATGTAGGCATTCATGATGCATCCTGGCGGGGAGATAAGTTTGGCGGGGAAATCTATAAATCTAACGGTTCCCATGGCTGTATCAATGCGCCGCTGGAAGTGGCGACAAAAATCTATGAGAATATTGAGGTTGGAACGCCGGTGATTGCATATTATCGGGAAAAAGTGGAATTGACGGCAGAAAATGCCAAAATATCCAATGCGTTTTCCTATGTGGATAAGGAAAAAGAAAAAAACCAAGATGAATAAGCTAAGATGTGGTTAGCAAAAAGGACCGGTCTCCCGGTCCTTTTTGTTTTGAGAATAAATGGGTTCGGTCAGCGGCATTCCCATCTTCCGCTTGCGCCGCAGGGAAGCGTCAGGCCGTTGGAGGAAACGGGAAGACCGATTTCCTGTGCGTCAATATGGCCTTTAAACGCAGCAAGCGCCGAGCCCAGCATATAGGCGAGCACAGCTGGCTGTAATCCTGTCGTATAGGAATTAATCAGGAAAAACAGGGGTTCTTTGGATAACAGCTGCGCACAGAGCTTTACCAGCGGGTAGATTTTGTCCTCGATTTTCCAGATCTCTCCTTTGGGCCCCCTGCCATAGGAAGGGGGATCCATAATAATGGCGTCGTAATGGTTGCCGCGGCGGATTTCCCGCTCGACAAATTTCACGCAGTCATCCACAATCCAGCGGATGGGAGCATCGCCGAGGTTGGAGGCGATGGCGTTTTCTTTTGCCCAGGTCACCATTCCCTTCGAGGCGTCCACATGAGTGACGCTTGCGCCGGCCGCTGCCGCGGCGAGTGTTGCGCCGCCTGTGTAGGCAAAGAGGTTCAAGACTTTGACGGGACGGCTTGCCTGGCGGATTTTATCGCCGAACCAGTCCCAGTTTACCGCCTGTTCCGGGAATAGTCCGGTGTGCTTGAAACTAAAGGGTTTCAGGTGGAAGGTGAGATTATCATAATGAATGTCCCATTGCTGGGGCAGATCAAAGAATTCCCACTCGCCGCCGCCTTTTGCGCTGCGGTGGTAATGTCCGTGCCTCTTTTTCCAACCTGGCAGGGTTTTGGGAGTGTCCCATATGACCTGCGGGTCAGGCCTTACCAGTATATAATCGCCCCAGCGCTCTAATTTCTCTTTGCCGGAGCAGTCGATGACTTCATAATCTTTCCATTGGTTCGCAATCCACATGTGTTTGTACCTTTCTTATTCTCTAAATAAATCAGAATGTGTCCCGGTTCTTGTTAATTCCAGATATTCTTCGGCGTAGCGGTAAATCAATAGCCAATCAGGCAGGATATGGCATTCCCGAAAACCATTATAACTTCCTCTCAGGTCATGGTCTTTGTTTTTTATATCCAGAGGTTCGGGTTTCATTAGTTTTTCTATGATATTTTCCAGTAATTGAAAGTTGTATCCTCGCTTTTGGCATATTTTTAAATCTTTTTTCATCTTGCTGGTGTATTTTAATTGATACATTTCTATTCCTCCAGCATGGCAGATATAAAATCGTGTGCGGAACCTTCAAAAATGATTCCTTCACCATTTTCCAGTTCTTGCATGGCATCTAATGTTTCATCGTTTGGAATTTCATCTGGAATAGCCGCACCTTCTAAAATGCCAATAATATAATACATTTTGCTTTCTGGGATTTTATCTAATAACTGTATGGCTTTTTCTTTATTACTCATGTGCTTGCACTCTCTTTCTGTTAATTGTCATGTTGGTTTTGATGTTACCCATTATAAAACACAGAAAATACAGCGTCAACAGGAAGTTCACTTGCAATCATCACCTGAAATGCGTATAATCGTAGTCATACAGAAATAGAAAAGTGAGGAATATAATATGATTAATTCAATACAGATTGGACCGCTGACGCTGCATCTCTACGGTATTATGACGGCGGTTGGCTACTTGAGTGCATTTATCATCAGCGAGATACGCGCCAAAAAGAAAGGTATGGACGCCGATATTTTGTATGGAATATTCTGGTGTGCGGTGCTTGGCGGCTCTCTCGGAAGTAAGTTGCTCTATTACATCACAAGCATTCCGGACATTATAAAGAATCCTTCGATTTTGTGGAATTTTCAAAATGGTTGGGTTGTTTATGGAGGAATTATCGGAGGCGTTCTGACAAGCCTTATCTATTGCCGGTATAAGAAGGCGGATTTTGTAAAGTATCTGGATCTGGTTCTTCCGGCAGTAGCGTTTGCACAGGGATGCGGGCGGATTGGATGTTTTTTTGCCGGATGCTGCTATGGACGCGAGACGGACTTTCCGCTCAGCTTTCAGTATTGGAAGTCTGAATACGCTCCCAACGGCGTGAAACTGATTCCCACGCAGATATATTCCAGCATTGGAGATTTTGCCATCGCCTTTATTCTGATGGCATATGCAAAACGTGAGCCGAAACGCGGAAAGGTAGCTGCCGGTTACTGTATTCTCTACAGTATCGGGCGTTTCATCATTGAAATTTTCCGCAACGATTACCGGGGCGCAATCGGGTTTTTATCAACCTCACAGCTGATTTCCATATTTATTCTGATTGTTGGAATTGCGATGTTTGTCTGGGCAGACAGGAATGATAAATTTAAAACAGCAGAGTCGGGAGACGGGCAGGCAGAATAAGTTATAGAAGAAAGCTTGAGGAACCCGTTAGTAAAGTTTGGCAAGAAAAATTTGAATCAAAGGGGAAACATTCGCCTGTCCCGTGCCGATATAACTATAAGATAAGAAATAGTCTCAGATGTTATTTGGGAGGGATGGAATATGACTTCAGGAATAGACGCGAAGGTTGGGATCGGGGATCTGACGGTGGATGTTGGTCAGGTAATCCGCAACCTCACAGGCGTGGAGACAGACCGGGAGAAAAAATCACTTCTGCAGAAAATCTTAGAGCCGAAAGAGGTGGAGGATGAAAATGCGGAAATTGACAAGGCAAAGAAGATTGCCAGAAAAATTGCCCGGGGGGAATCCGTCACGCCGCAGGAAAAGGCTTTATTGATGAGGGTGGATCCGAAACTGGCGCAGATGGCGGAACTCGCCCACAAAGAGTATGAGCGCATCAAACACGCTTTGCAGAGCGCGTCCTCCAAAGAGGAGCAGCAAAACATTGTTCATCAGGCATATCAGATGGTAACGCAGGTGAGCAAAAGTAACCAGCAGTATGGGGAACTTTTGGGTGAAGCAGTTAAAGCAGCGGTTGAAGATAGCCGCAAGAAAGGGATTTTCCGGGAGGATAAGCCGCAGGAGGGCGATTTCATACAGGGAGGAACCCCATATGGAACAGCAGATTTTCCGGAACAGGATGGACAGCAGGCGTTGTTGGAACAGTTTTTTCCGGAGGAAAGCCTGTCCATCATGGAATGCAGGGGATGACAGAAAAAATATTTGTATTACAGATGAATTTGTGCTATAATTTAATCAATAATGCACAGGAAGTATCTTGAAGTTAAGGGTAAATTGAGGGAATATAAATAGCGTTATTATTTTTTTGGAGCGTAATGCCGAGAAAATATTAATCAATATAGCTTACTGATGAGAGAGAAGAGCAGGAGGGAAAGAATATGTACAGGGATCTGACCAAGAGAATAGTGGCTGTAGCGTTGAGCGTCTGCATGATAGCCGGGATGGTGGATCTATCCGGGCTTACTGTGCGTGCTGCGGACGCGCCGTGGACGATAAGGACGGCAGAAATTACGGTCAATAACGAGAGCTCCATCGTCTATAATGGGCAGCAGCAGCGGCCGACTGTGACGGTCGTGGACGAGGACGGAAACACATTGGCACAGGGAACGGATTATTCCCTGGACTATGGCACGAATATCAATGCCGGTACGAATGTGGGAACTGTTACAGTTACGAATGCGAAGGATACGACAGGGGAAGACAAAAGAGACAAGACATTTACGATTGCTCCCAAAAATATTACAGGATGCCAGTTTTCCGCGATTCCTTTACAGGAGATTGCCAGTGAAGGAGCGCCGGTAAAACCGTCTTTTACCGCTGAGGATACAGGCGTGCCATCAGATAAGCAGCAGCTGAGAGGCACTGAGCTTCAGAGGGACAACGATCCGGTTCCTGCCGGATATGATTACGGTTATGTTTATCACAATAATACCGGAGCGACGACTGCGGCGCAGAAGGCGTATGTTCATATAAAAGGAAACGGCAATTATACCGGAACGCACAGGATTGAGTTTGAGATTTCCCTGTTATCGGCGGATAAGTTGTCGTTTGACTGTTCTACGAATGCAAAAGGGTACCGGAATGGAGAACCGATTGAGCCTCCGGTAACGAATGTCAAGTACGACGGCACAGCGTTAACTATAGATGCCGAATATGTTGTACGGTATGATGATAACTGTTATGCCGGAACTGCCCGGGTATGGGTAGAAGGACGGGGGAAATACAATGGCCTGAAGAGCGAGGAGAAGACGTTTCTTATCCGCAAGAATATTTCAGCTACAGCGGGATATCCGGAAGGGATGCTGATTAAGGCAGGGGATATTCCGGATCAGTCGTATCAGGGCGGACAGCCGGTGGAAGTGCCGGGAGACCAGATTGTACTGTATGATCCGGATTACGGAATGAGTAAGGCTTTGGTCTGCGGTACGGATTTTGAAATCCTCAGTCACAGTTCGAATAATACGGAAGAGGGAGAGGCCAGCGTTACGATAGGGGGAATTGGTAATTATAATGGAACCAGAACGCTGCCGTTTAATATTGTCGCAGCACATCTTGACGCTGGTTGGGTTGATACTACAGCGGCAGACTGTGTTTATAACGGCAAAGATCAGTTCAGCAAGGTGGAACAGGCGATTGTCGTTAAGAATGGTGATGTGACATATACCAAAGGTACAGACTATACGGTGTCCCGTGTCCCGAATGACGCCGGGATTGCTGCCGGAACGCATCGCGTTTTAGTGACTCCTACAGGAACGGGAATGCTTACAGGCGATCCTGTGACGGCGGAGTATAAGATTAAGCCCAAGAGCCTTTCGGACGGGAATGAAATCAGTATACAGGTGACAGGTTACACGAATGATATTTTCGATGGTCAGGCAAAGAGACCGAAAGTGCTGGTTACATATAAGCCGGCAGGCGCAGATGCGATTACCCTCACGGAAGGACAGGATTATGCGACAAACCTGGAGTACAGCAACAATGTAAATGCTTCCACGCTAACCAGTAAGGCGCATGTGAGAGTTCTGGGAATTAATAACTTTGAGGGTTACACCGATTGGGACTGGTGTACATTTGAGATTAAACCGATTAGCCTTACGCAACAAAACACGACAATCAGCGGTTTTCTGGACGGAGCAGAGTACACGTATACAGGCGCGGCGATCGAGCCACCCATCAATGTCGTGCATAGCTCGATGGGAACGCTCACGAAAGATAAGGATTATACCGTTGAGTATACGAATAACGTAGATGTCGGAGGTCAGGCGAAGGTATCGATAAAGGGTAAAGGGAACTATGCTGGTGATTTTGAGAAAAGTTTTGTGATTACGAGACGTAATCTGAACGATGGAGTGACAGTACAGGCGCCAACGTCTGTTCAGTTCACCGGACAGAAACTGTTGCCGGCAATAACCGTCAATTACCGCAATATAACGCTGGTTGAGAATAAGGATTACCGGGTAACGTATGGAGATGCGGACCACAACAATATTGATGTGACGGGAAATGTTGTCGATGGAGTCACTGCCGGTCCGGGATTTATCAGCGTAGAAGGAATTGGCAATTATGAGGGAACTGTGGAGAAAACCTTTACCATTGCACCGCGGAATATCAACAGCGGAACGCTTTCTATCAAAGACACCAACCATATGCCGGTGTATGATTTCACGAACCCATCGGAGACGGCGGATGATCATTTCTATCCCTATAACGGCGGCGAAGTGAAGTTTGGTTTAGAGATTAAATACACGAATGCAGAGGCGGGTATGGATACTACGCTCACAGTGGGAAAAGATTTTGATCTTGAGTTTTCCAGAAATACGAACATCGGCACGGCGCAGGTGACGATTCGGGCGAAAGGGAACTTTACCGGAAGTAAACCGGTGAGTTTCACGATTAAGGGAGACCTTTCGGATTATCTGAAACCGGAAGGATACACTGCTGTAACGATTGGAGAGGAAATCTATACCAGCAAGCCGGTGATTCCGACCAATGTTGAGGTTGTCTTTGCAGGAAAGGCTCTCACGAGCAAGGATTTTGAGGTTACCTGTGAGAATGGCGATAATACGGATGCGGGAATTGCGACGGCAACGATTACGGGCAAAGGAAATTATTTTGGTCAGGCGACGCCGGTACAATTTACCATTCGTCCGCTGAACCTGGAGACAGATTCCCTGCCGGATAATAATTACATTATTAATAAGATAAAGGAAAGTTATACGTTCTGCGACACAAACTGGCATCTGGAACCGGAGCCTGAAATCACCCACAATGGAACGCCGCTGACGAACGGTAGTGAATACAATGTTACCTACGGCGACAACAACAAGGCGGGAGAGAAGGGTTGGATGGAAATTGCCGGCGATGGCATGAATTATGAGGGTAAACACAGAATTGAGTTTGATATTCTGCCATATGATATCGGTGCAGGTCAGGAAAAAGGCAACATTGTTGTAGAGGGAATCGAGGATGTCACGCTGGAAGACGTAGTGGCAGGAAGTGACCCCAATGCCGAAGTAAAGAGCGGTACCGTGGTCATGAGTAATTTACAGGTCAGCTACACGGCGGTTGACGATGAGACAAAGAGTACGCCGACAACGGTGGGAACCAGATATCTGGAAGCAGATGAATACAGCGTTTTCTATGAGAATAACAAAGAGATTGGAATTGCCAAGATAACAATCACCGGTAAAGGGAACTTTGGCGGAACGATTGAGAAAACGTTCCGAATCAGGGGTGATTTGACCGGAACGGAGATGACCGTAGCCGATACGGAGTATACGCCTGCCGGAAATACGCCGGAGCCGACGATAGTCTATACGTATCCGGAAGGCTATAATGACGGAGAGAGCGTAACGCTTACACCGGATCAATATACCGTAACCTATGAGGATAATACGGATGCGTTTGCCAAGAGCGGTGTGAAGGCAAGAGCCATTGTTTCGCCGGTGATGGCGGAAGACGGTGTTACGATTGCCGGAGATTTTGTTGGAACGAACGGGGCAGAGTTTACCATCCTGCAGCGAGATCTCTCCCGAACGATTGAGACAGAGGGACAGGAGAAAGACCCGTCTCTGGCTGTGAGCGGTCTGGTTGAAGAGGGGTATGAGTTTACCGGTTCTCCAATTGTACCGGAACTCATGGTAACCTGTGATGAGATTGCCCTCAATGATCCGAATAACGATTATGATATTTCGGCAGCAAACAATACGAATGTCTATACGTTTGCGGAAGCAGAGCATGGCGGACATGGAGAACGTCTGATGCCGATTGTTACCGTCAGCGCAGTGAAAGATGCGGATGGCAATTATAACGGTAACTATAAGGGCGAATTTTCGATGGAATTTAAGATTAACCCGAGATTGATTTCCGCAGACACGGTGCGTACCGTTTTGGAGATTGGGCCGAACCCGTATGATGATGATAAAGTGCCGGAGGTAGATTTTACCGGAGAGGAAATTCGTTTCCCGTTGAATCCGTCGGATCCTGAGGATACAAAGAATGCTCTTTCTGTGACATGGAAAGGACAGGATCAGGATACCCTTTTGGTAGAAGATGAGGATTATATCATTACCTATGAAAATAATGTCGGAATCGGCGAGGCGAAGATCGTCGTTACGGCAAAGCAGGAAGGAAATTACACCGGATTTTACGAGAGAATATTTAAGATCATGGCGAGCATTGAGGTGGTGGATCAGGAGAATCCTCCGATTCGCTATATGACGCTTGATTATGACCACAATGTTCCATTTGGAATCGTGGATGTATATCCGGATTTGATATTTACGGATGTATCTGCGGGAGCGGACAAAGCCAAAATATTGGTGGAAGGAGAAGACTTCGAGATCATCAAGACGGAGGCGGATGCAGACCCCGAAAAAGGATACAGTAAGAATAACCGGAATGTGGCAAGTGAAACGGCAGAGGAAGAATTAAGACCTACTGTGGTTGTGCGTGGAATTGGCTGCTACCGCGGAGTAGTAAAGAGATTTTACACGATTACACCCAAAGATCTGTCAACGGATGATGGAGATATCACTATTAAATTTATCGGAGCCCGCAATGACGAGGAATACGAGAACGCATATATCTATACTGGAGAGGCAATTGAGCCTAAGGTAGAGGTGTATAATCACGGAGAGCTCATGGAAGAGGGCACGGATTATACCGTTGCGGGTTATGTGAACAATACGGCAATTTCCACAGAGTTCCAACAGGCAGGTGTTGTCATTCAGGCGGTAGAAGGCGGAAATTACCTGAATCAGAAGATTTTCCACTTTAACATTATCCGCCGCCCGGTTGATACGATGCAGGTGGAAATTACGAGTGATGAGCAGGTATTCAGCAGGACGCCGAAAACACCGGAAGTTGCGGTCTATTATATGGAAGACTCCGAGCGTGTAACATTGACAAAAGGCACGGATTATGATGTGGAATACGTGAATAATGTGAATGCAGCGACGGAATTTGCAGGTGAGAATGCCCCGGCGATCATCATTACCGGAAAAGGCTCCTATGGCGGCACATTGACGAAGAAATTTACGATAGCGCCGGAAACGATGGACGAGAGCAATGATGATTTTGATATTACGGCGGCAGGCGCAGCCTACACAGGCGAACCGGTAACAACAACGCTTACAGTGAAAGCGAAAGACGGTACGGTTCTTGAAGAGGGAACGGACTATCAGGTTGGCGGTTACAGTGACAATGTAAATGCAGGAATCGGTTATGTGGCAATCCGTGGAATCAACAATTACACCGGAGGGCGTCAAGTACCGTTTACGATTATTGCTCCGGATGTATCAGAAGATTTCCGTGTTGCTGAAATAGCAGATCAGAAATATACCGGCAAAGCAATCGAGCCGGAGGTGAGTGTGTCTCTGGCAGTGGGTGAGACGGAGATTCCGTTACTCCCAGATCAGTATGAAGTTACGTATGAGAACAATATAAATGCCGGAACAGCAACTGCCATTGTGAAGGGTACCGGAAACTTTGGCGGCGAGAAGAGAGTGAATTTCACGATTACGCCGAAGAGTATTGGAACTGAGGAAGGCATAGATGCTGAAATGCTGCTTGCCGCTATTGAAGACCAGCTCTATACAGGCAAGGGTGTTACCCCGGATGTGGCGCTTAGATATCTCAGTCAGGCAAAACGCGAAGCTGAAGAACCGGATGACACAGAAGGTTCAGGTGATACAGAGGATCCAGGTGATACAGAGGATCCGGATGATACAGAAACTACAGACGGATTGTTAGTATTAAATCAGGATTATACGCTTGCGTATACGGATAATGTGTCGGTTGGAACAGCAGGTATTACCATTACAGGTATTGGCAATTATACCGGAAGTATCCAGTCGCAGTTTAAGATTCTTGGACCGATGAATTTGGCGGATGTGGAAAAGATTCCGGTTCAGCCGTATACCGGCAGTCCGGCAACTCCAAAACCGGTTGTCACCTATGCAGGAAAATTACTGGAAGAGGGTACGGATTATACGCTGGAATATAAGGACAATGTAGCACAGGGAACTGCCTCGATTATTATTACCGGAATGGGCTGGTACACTGGAGAGAAGACCGTTAATTTCGATATTGCGAGAGATTTCTCCGAGGCGACGCTTATCAAGGGACTGGCAGCCGCATATACTTATACCGGAAAGGCTATTGCGCCGACTGTGCTCGTTGAGGAACATGGAACAATCCTGTCGAATGGTACGGATTATCGTGTAACTTACAGCAACAACGTTAATGTGGGACTGGCAACGGTTACAGTTACCGGAATCAATCGATACAGTGGAACGGCGTCGGCAACATTCCGGATTGTGGCTCAGAATATTGGAAGGGCAACACCGTCAAGGGTTGCAGACCAGATGTATGATGGCAAGAATAAGACGCCTTCCGTATCTGCTACGAGCGATGGAATTACGTTAAAGAGTGGAACTGATTATACGGTGGTTCACCTGAATAACAAGAATCCGGGTAAAGCCAGCGTTGTCCTCAAAGGAAGCGGTAACTATACCGGAACGCTGACAGTGAATTACAATATCATTGTGCCCAAGGTGACAGGCGTTAAAGTATCGTCATATACGTCTTCCAGCATTGTTTTCTCCTGGAAACGGAATAAAGTTGTCAGCGGCTATGAAATTTACAATTCCAAAAACAAACGAGTGGCGCGTGTGAATAAGAACAGTACGTTGAAAGCGACTGTTTCCAAGCTGAAAGCAGGCAGCACGGACACTTACCGTGTGAGAGCATATGTAAATCAGGGACAGTATTATTACAGTGATTTTGTGAGCATCAAAGCGGGTACATCGACGAAGGCGCCAGGTATTTCAAGCCTGAAGTCCGCGAAATCAAAGCAGGTAACTGTGAAATGGAAGAAGATAAAGGGCGCGGGCAAGTATCAGGTATATCGCAGCACCAGCAAAAAAGGCAAGTATAAGAAGATTGCCACCACGAGCAAGACTACTTACACGGATAAGAAAGCAACCGGAGGCAAGACTTACTATTATAAAGTACGTACGAGCAAAAAGGTTGGCGCCAAAACATACTACAGTAAGTATTCGTCAGTAAAATCCATCGCTGCCAAAAGGTAGCGATGGGTGGAAAGGAAATTGATATCAATATGGATAAAATTTATTGTATTGGAAAATTCGAGTTCCACTCCGAAGCAGAGTATCGGGCAGCGCTGGACGATATAGAAAAAATCAAATACATAACCAAAAAAATGGATATCAATGAACCGGGGGTTGCACAGAGGCTTTACACTTTAATCCGGGAGGAGAAAATTGTGTTCCGAAGCGTGATCGGGGACGATTATCTTCTCTATCTATCGGATATGGTGGTTGAGGATTACCGTGCAATCTCCCGGGATTCCCTGACGAAAAAAATAATAAACAGACTGCGCAACGTTTCACCCAGGCAGGTTGTGGGTGTTGTATGTATGGCTGGCGCAGTGATCTGTTTTCTGATATTTCTTGGAAGTGAATATCAGGATCGGCGAAAGACAAGAGAGTTAGAAAAAATCAAAAGTGAACAGGAAATTTCTGCAGCGTCGGACTGGCTCTCCGCTAAGATGATTGGCGTAATGGGTGAAGAGGAGAGCAGTGAAGAACCCGCTGTGGTGGCGCAGACGGAGACGGTAGAGAATGAGGTTTATGCTGCGGAGCCCATACAGGAGATAGGACCGCAGATTTTACCGGAATTTCAGGCATTATATGAACAGAATTCAGATATTGCCGGCTGGCTTAAAGTGGAAGGAACCAATATTGATTATCCCGTAATGCAGCCGGTGGCACAGAGCAGTGATTTTTATTTGAATCATGACTTTGATGGAAAAGAAGACATCAATGGTTCCCTGTTTTTGGATTCCAGAAATGATTTGGAAGAGCCGAACGATAACATGATTATCTACGGACACAATATGAAGTCCGGTATGATGTTCGGGGATTTGAAACAATATCTGGAACCGAAGTTCTGGAGGGAACACAGAAAGGTTACCTTTCATACAATTTATGAGAAGGCCGAATATGAGATCGTAGCGGTGTGTCTGTCGAAAGTGGCAGAGGATGAAGTCGGAGAATTTAAATACTATGATTTCATTGACGCAGGCAACAAAAAAACGTTTCAGCGGTATGTGAAGAACATCAGGAAATTGAATATTATGGACGAGAAGGCAGAGCTCTCGTATGGAGATAAATTATTAACACTTTCTACCTGTAATAGTTATACAGAAGATGGAAGATTGTTTTTGGTAGCGAAGAAATGCGAAAAATAACCGGGAAGGTAAGGAGGACAAAAAGATGAAAAAAATAGTTAGCTGGTGTTTGAATGCAGTGCTGATTACGGCGCTCAGCCTGGCGATGTGTCCGGTCATGGAAACAATGGCGGAAGAAGATGTCAGCGTATTTGTTATGGAAGGTTCCGTGATTACAGGTTATAATGGAGCGGGAGGAGATATTACACTTCCGGCAACAGCAACGGGAGTTGCAGATTATGCGTTTGCCGGGAATGGAAATATATCAAGCGTGGTGATTCCGGCGAATATTACCAGCGTAGGTTCCTATGCGTTCTCAGGATGCAGCGGATTAACCAGCGCGGTGTTTGGTGGCAGCGCAAGTCTTGGCAGCGGTGTATTTTACGGTTGTTCCAGTCTTGGCTATGCAGAGCTTCCGGGTGGATTGTCTGCCATTCCGGAGGAAATGTTTGACGGATGTTCCAGCCTTGGTTCCGTAGGTATTCCGGAGGGAGTTTCTTCCATTGGCGCAAGAGCGTTCAGCGGATGCGGAAGTCTTGGCGGCATAACGATTCCTTCCAGTGTATCAGAGATTGGCAGCAGTGCGTTTAATAATTGTGTAGGATTGTCATCCATAACCATTCCTGACTCCGTAAGTTCTATGGGCAGCGGCGTGTTGTCCGGATGCAGCGGTCTCGGATCCGTAACGCTTTCCGGCGGAATGTCCAGCATACCGGAACTTACTCTTTATGGATGCAGTGGTCTTGGCAGTATTAGTATTCCGGGTTCTGTGGGAAGTATCGGCTCCCAGGCTTTTGGCAACTGTGCCGGAGTTGCAAGTATTACAATTCCTGCAGCAACTTCTTCGATTGATTTCAGCGCTTTTGATGGATGCAGCAATTTAACGGAGGTTGCAGTAGAGAGCGGAAATGGCAGTTACAGCTCCTACGACGGCGCGGTATATAACAGCGGTCTTTCTCAGCTTTTGTATTGCCCGGTAGGCAAGTCCAGTCTGGAACTTCCGAGCGGCATGACAACGATTAGTTCCTCTGCATTTGCAGATTGTCCGTATGTATACAGCCTGAAGATACCGGCGTCCGTAACAACCATTGAGGCGGATGCATTTGCAGGAAGCGGTATAGGCACGGTAACCATCCCCAAGAGCGTTACCTCTATTGGTACGCAGTCTTCCTGGAATCCGGATGTAATTTATGGTTACAGCGGTTCTGCGGCAGAGTCTTTCGCCAATGAGAACGGATATATTTTTGAGTCGATTGGTGGGAGTAAAAACGATGATGACGATGATGACGATGACGATGATGACGACGGCAAAAAAGACAAAGATGACAAGAAAGATAAAAATAATACCGGCAGCAATACGAGCAAAAATAATACGACCGGTACAACTGGTACAACAGGCAGCAGAACTACGGTAGCGCGTGCCGGAAGTTCAGCGTCAAAGAATATGGGAACGGCACAGGTATCAAGCGGAACGCCGAAAACAGGTATTGATTTTGATGCCAGATATATGCTTTGTGCAGGATTCTTCCTTGCAGGCGCCTGCCTGGTGATAACCAGAAAGAAAAAGAATGTGAAAGCATGAAAATAATATAAAACGAAGGAGGCTGTGCTATGCACAGCCTCTTTTCTGGTCTTATATGCTTTGTTTTATGAACTTTGCACAAACTTCTAAAGTTTCCAATGAAAACACCGATAAATTAATCAGATAAAGTACAAAATATAGCAATAACAAAGAATAAATTACAGAAGGGAGAGGTTTGAATGCGTATAGAGGCTTACAATCAGGTTACTCAAATTTATAACAGCAGCCGTGCATCGATGACGAAGAGTACGGACAGTGTTAAGAAACGGGACGAAGTTCAGATTTCCCGTACAGGCCGCGATTACCAGGTGGCAAAACAGGCCGTGGCAGCTGCCCCTGATATCAGGGAAGACAGAGTAATTCAGGTAAAAGGGCGTATGGCATCCGGAAACTACAAGGTTGACAACGGAGATTTTGCAGCGAAATTGCTTGAGAAATACGAAGCATACTGCTAGAAATGAGGTTTTTGCGTGGCAAGCTTAATGGAAGATTTCATGAGTATATTGGAAGAAGAAAATGGGGAATATCAACGTCTGACAGAACTGTCGCATGAGAAACGGCAGATTATTATAGACGGTGATATTCCTGCTCTTGAGGCAATTACAGACCGGGAGCAGGAGGTTACAAGCCGTCTGGTTAATTTGGAAAATAAAAGAAATGAAGTTGTAGGTGACATGTCTATCGTACTTAGTAAGAAGCCGGAAGAACTGACGATTACTAATATGATAGCATTTTTAAATAAACAGCCCGAGGAGCAGAGCAGGCTTGCAGACCTGAGGGATAGGCTCCGGAAGACGCTGGAGGAGATGGCGGATATTAACAAGCAGAATGAGATACTCTTACAGCAGTCGATGGAAATGGTGGAATTTGATTTGACGCTGTTTCGCAGTATGCGGCAGGCGCCTACCACAGCCAATTATGACAAACGGGCGAATAATACGGGAGATTTGTTAGGAAACGGCGGATTTGACGCCAAACAGTAAAGGAGACGGATATGGCAAATGGAATGGGTAGTCTGTATATTGGAGCATCCGGTTTACAGAACAGTCAGAATGCATTAAATACCACGGCAAATAACCTTGCCAATGTGGATACTAAGGGATATGTAAGACAACAGGTGCTGTTTGAGGACAGGGAATATGTAACGTTCGACCGCAAGGCGGCAATCAGTGACCAGCAGGCGGGACTTGGCGTAAATATTGCCGATGTGGTACATACCAGAAATGTCTTTTTGGATCAATATTACCGCACAGAGAACGGCAGGCAGTCTTTTTACGAGGCCTGTGCGGAGTCTTCGCGGGAAGTTGAAAAATTGTTTCAGGAGTTAGAAGGAGAAGAGTTCCATACATCGCTTCAGCAGTTCTGGGAATCCTTTGCAGAGTTTGTAAAAGGTCCGGAGAATGGAGAGTATCAGGCTCTGATTGTCCAGAAAGCAACCTTGTTTGTGGATCGGGCGCAGAAAATGCAAAAAGAGATGTATGATTATCAGAAAAATCTCAATTATAAGATTAATAATGATATAAAGAGAATCAACGAACTGGGCAAAAAAATACGGGATTTGAATCAGGAAATTCTCAGAATTGAATCCGGCGGCGTAGAGACGGCGATGACCCTGCGCGACGAGCGCGACAATGCCCTGGATGAATTATCCGGACTTGCAAAAGTAGACTTCAAAGAACGGGCAGACGGAACAGTAAGGGTGAAACTGGAGAATGTAGAGTTTGTTGATGAGATTCATGTATATGAGGTACAGGGATATACAGATCTTACGACCGGATTTGTAACGCCGTATTGGCCGCAGTTGTCGGATGTCGGCAGAGGTCAGTATACGTATATGTTTGATTATAAGAGCGGTGATATCTCCGCGGAACTGAATACGGATATTGGATCGCTGAAGGGACTGGTTATTTCCAGAGGTGATAAACCGGCAGATTACCGGGATATTACCGGAGTGGATCAGCAGATATATGAGGATACGACAGGAATGTCTGTGGTTATGACGGCTCAGGCGGAACTTGACCAGCTTATTCATGAGGTTGTAACGGCAATCAATGATATCTTCAGTCCATTAACAACTAAGAGTTTCACTGCATTGGATGGAACGCGCTACAATAATGTTAAGGTCTGGGATGAAGAGAACGGCTGTCTGGGAACCGATGGAGAGAAACCGGGACGCGAGCTTTTTACCAGAAGAGGATGCGAGCGTTACAACAAGGTGACGGCACAGGATGGAACCGTATATTATGTATACAACGAGGAAGACCTTACCGATACGTCGAAGATGTATACCACAAAGGGAATTGAAGTAAATGAATATTTACTGAAACAGGAAAATGGACTTCCGCATCTGAAAAAAGACGGCGAACCGGCACAGGCCATGGCACAGGCTTTGGTAGCGCTCTGGGATGAGAAGAGACAGAGCATTAATCCCAGCAATAGAGATTTGTGTACTTTTAAAGAGTATTACCGGAGAATGATACAGGACGTTGGAACGACCGGTAATGTGTATGAAGGATTGGCAACGGGATTATCTGCTGAGGTAGAAAGCATTGATAACAGCAGACAGCAGGTGTTCGGCGTTTCCTCAGACGAAGAATTACAGAACATGATTAAATACCAGAACGCCTACAATGCAGCCAGCAGGTTCATCAATGTAATTTCCGAGATGCTGGAGCATATCGTAACCCGGCTGTAGGACATATGTGATATATCAGGAGGTAGAAGATGGCATCAACATTTTTTGGATTAACAATTGCGGGTTCGGCGCTGAATTCCTTTCAGGCGGCGGTAAATACCACGGCAAATAATATAGCAAATGTAAATACGGCGGGCTATACCAGGCAGCAGGCGATCCGTTATGCAGCTGAGGCATTAAGGGTGAATGAAAAATACGGTATGGCAGGCAGCGGCGTTACCACCACGGAAATTACACAGACCCGTGATTTTTACTATGATGTGAAATACTGGGAGAACAATGCCAAGGTTGGTTTGTTCGAAGCGAAATTGTATTATATGCAGCAGATTGAGGATTACCTTGATGATCAGGGGGATGGATTCGTCAGTATTTTAGGCGATATGTTTGCCGCTTTGGATACGGTGAGAGACATGCCGGAAAATACAGATGCGCGGCAGTCATTTATCAGTAAATCCCAGAATTTTGCAAACTTCTTCCAGAGTATGTATGTTGGATTAAAACAGCTCCAGGAAGATTGCAATCAGGAAATTGCCACGCAGGTGGATCAGATTAATGGTATCGGGCAGAAGATAGCGCTTTTGACAAAACAGATTAATGTGATTGAGCTCCAGGGTGTTCATGCCAATGAGCTTCGCGACCAGAGAGCGCTGTTGATTGATGAATTGTCAGGGCTGGCCGAAGTGAGCGTTAAGGAGACGGACGTTATAGACCCGCAGCATCCGGATGTACTTACCGGAGGCACGAACTATCTGGTAAAAATTAACGGACAGACGTTGGTAGATACGTTCGATTATAATACCCTCAAGTATGTACCGCGTGACAAGAAGGTCAACCAGAGTGATGCAGACGGTTTGTACGATTTATATTGGGAAGGCGATAATATACCGTTTAATGTAACCGGAAAGGGCTGTACCGGAAGGCTGAAGGCATTATTTGATACGCGCGACGGCAATAACAACGAAGGATTTACCGGAATTGTAGAGTCTGTAAGGGCGGGTGATACCGGTGATATTGTCCGCATTAAAAATCCGAGCATCACGGATATCAACAGTATGACAATGATGGATGACGGCGTTATTACGCTCAACAACAAAGACTACCGTTATTCCGGTTTTACCTATGACGCTGAGACGCAGACCTATGAATTTCATCTGAAACGCACGCTTTCCGTAGACCAGAGAGACGAGTTGACCAACGGCAAGGCTGCGATTGGAGAGAATGTGGACGCCATGGGCGTACCATATTATCAGGCACAGGCGAATAACTTCCTGCGTGAATTTGCAAAACAGTTGAACAATCTTCAGAAATCCGGAGTGGATCTTGAAGGAAATCCTGTGGGAGCTTTCTTTGTGGCAGGCAATTCCGCAGACGGAACGGAATATGATTTTGCCGATTATGATGCGAATGGCAACATGAGTACATTTAACAATGATTACTATAGATTGACTACGGCAAATATTAAAGTATCGAGCGCCATTTACCGCAATCCGGAGAAAATGGCAACCCAGTTTAGTGATAGTTATGCAGACGGAGTTGCGAATCAGACGTTAGTAGAAGAAATGCTGAAACTGAAACAGGATGTAAAAATGTTCCGCGGCGGCGGGGCAAATGAGTTTTTGAAATGTCTGATTACCGATAATTCTGTAGATACACAGAAGGCGGAGACGTTCTATAAGAATTACAGCAATATATCCGATACGATTGTGCAGAAACGAATGTCCATTTCCGCGGTAGATGAAGACGAGGAAGGTCTGGACATGATAAAATTCCAGAATGCATACAATCTGGCGTCCAAGATGGTACAGACTCTGACGGAGATGTATGACAGACTGATTCTGGAGACCGGTGTATAAGGAGGGTAAAAGATCATGATGAGAGTTACCAACAGTATGATAAGTAAGAACAGCATGACGAACATGAACAGTAATAAGATAAATGTCGATAAGCTGAATAATCAGATGACATCGCAGAAGAAGATTTCCCGGCCATCGGAGGATCCGGTAATTGCAATTCGTGCGTTGCGTTTGAGAAGTAACCTGACAGAGTTGAACCAGTATTATGAGCGTAACATTCCGGATGCCAAATCCTGGCTGGAAGTGACAGAGGGCGCGTTGAAGAATATGGAGACGATTCTTGGTAAAGTATATGAACAGTGCAACAATGGCGCTACGGACACCCTGAATCAGGAAGACCGCGCAGCGATTCTCAAGAATCTCCAGTCTCTCCGTGAACAGGTATACCATGAAGGGAATACGGACTGCGCAGGGCGCTATGTATTTACCGGATATAAGACGAATAAGCAGCTCACATTTGCAGAAAACGAAAGTGAAACGAAATACGAGATTACAGAACCAGTCTCCTATAAAGACATTGAGGAGAAAAATTACTACAGCAATCAGGTAGTGGTGCCAAACAATATTACCGAGGTACAGGCTGGCGTGGATCTGGCAGATATGCCACAGGTATATGTAAATAAACGTATCCGCCTGTCCTATGAAGGGATGGAGGAGCTGGATGCTGATAATCTTAAATTCTATAACGAGCAGAGCGGACGGTGGGAGAACCTCACTGACATGGAAATAAATGGAGACTTTGTGGGTGTTACCACGAATATGACGTATGATGACTGGGCTGAAAATGATTATGCGGTTGGCGATATGGAGGTTATCTTCTTCCGTGAGACCGGGGAACTGATTCTTGGCAAGGAAGTTGCCAACCAAATGGCAAGCCAGAAGACACAGCTCAGTGTTACTTATGAGAAACAAGGATTTAACGAAGGGGAATTGCGGCCGGAGCATTATTTTGACTGTAAGGATATCACGGATCCGGATCCCGCGAACCATATTGAATACACTAAGGAGAATCAGGAAATCAAGTTTACGATTGCATTTGGTCAGGATCTTGTCGTGAATACACAGGCAAGCGATGTTTTGGATTCCTCCATCGGCAGGGATATTGACGAACTGACAAATGCAGTGCAGGCAGCAATTGCAGCGCACGATAAGATTACGAAACTGGAACAGATGAAGAAAGAAAGCCAGTATGCCGACCCCTTGTCCCAGCAGATGTTAGGCGAGTGGATGGAGGCAGCCGAAAAGGAAGCATCCTATGCCGATGACTATATGCAGAAACTCTATTCCAGAGGCATTGGAAAATTCCAGGGATATAAGGATACCGTAACGCTTGCCAGGACGGATCAGGGTAGCCGTGAAAGCCGCCTGAACCTGACAGAGAACAGGATGTCCGATCAGCAGACGATATTTGAGCAGTTGAAATCCAGAAATGAGGATATGGAGCTGTCCGACATCATTATTGAATATACAGCGGCATATAACGCTTATCAGGCATCCTTACAGGCGACTGCCAAGGCAAACGGACAGACATTGTTGAATTATCTGTAACAACAGAAATCAGGATTAGGAGGCAGGCAAATGCTATTAAATACAAGGTTGTTTGGTGAAATAGAGGTTGAAGACGAGAAAGTTATCTTCTTTGAAAAGGGCATTATAGGATTCCCGCATTGCCAGAGATTTACTCTCATTTATGATGAGACGGAGGATGGTAAACGCAAGAACATTTCATGGCTGCAATCCATTGAAGAGCCGGCGTTTGCACTTCCGGTCATGGATCCCCTGCTTGTAAAAGAAGATTATGATCCGCAGGTAGAACATGATCTCCTGAAAGGTCTTGGAACGTTGACGGAGGAGAATCTCTACGTGCTGGTAACGGTGACAGTACCCACAGACATTAAGAAACTCAGTGTGAATCTCAAGGCTCCGGTAATCATCAATGTAGCGGAGCGCAAGGCAGAGCAGCTCATCGTGGAAGACGATTTCCCGGTGAAATACCCTATTTATGAGATTCTTCAGTCAAAAAAAGAAAAGGCGGGTGAATAGGATGCTGGCATTGACCAGAAAAAAGGGCGAGTCCATCGTCGTGAACAATAACATAGAGATCAGTATCCTGGATATTCGTGGAGAACAGGTCAAAATTGGAATCAGTGCACCAAAGGAAGTGCCAATTTACCGCAAGGAAGTACATCAGCAGATTCAGAAAGAGAATGAGGCAGCGGTTAGCCTGGAGAGCGTGAATGTACTGGAAAATATTCTGTAAGCCGTAAATTTTTGTGAAAAAATACCGATATTCAATATAAGATAAAGGCTACCAGAGAAATGGGACGGTTGGAATCTGCCAGTCCATCTGTCTTATATATCACATGGAGGTGATTACAATGGCAATTGAAACATTAAAATCTGCCGGGATTAAGGCATATCAGGGAAGTAGCCAGAAACCCGCAGTAGTAGCAGCCCAGCCGGCGGCACAGCCGGAAATGTCTGCAACGGTGAAGAGTGTGAAAACGGCAGAGAAAGCCGTTGAGGTAGTTCGGATGAAACCGGAGAAGAAGTCAGAGACGAAATCTGGAGCGAAGAAGGTAGAGATAGCAGCTGATAAAGGTGGCAACAGTCGCAGAGTACAGGAGAAACCTTCCGTAAAAGAAATCGTTAAGATGCCGGAACCGGTTCTGCCCGAGAATAAGGAGGCTACAGAAGGGACGCTCCCGAATGAGAGCCTGAAACGCGCCGTGGAAGAGATTAACAAGAATGCTGTGAATTCAGAAGCGATATTCGGAGTTCATGAGTCCACGAACCGCGTAACAATTAAGATTGTAGATAAGAAGACCAAGGAAGTGTTAAAGGAGTATCCGCCGGAAAAGACCCTGGATATGATTGCAAAGGTATGGGAGCTGGCAGGATTACTGGTAGATGAGAAGGGATAGGAGGAATTATTATGGCAATTAGAGTATCAGGTCTGGTATCCGGATTGGACACCGATTCTATTGTTCAGGAACTGGTGGCAGCTTACAGCACCAAGAAGGATAAGCATGTAAAGGCACAGACAAAGCTGGAATGGAAGATGGATGCCTGGAAAGACCTCAATAAGAAAGTCAACAGCCTCTACAAGAGACTGGGTAACATGAAATTGAGTTCTTATTATAATAAGAAAACAACAACCATTTCTGACAGTACCAAGGCAACCGTTACAGCGAGCAATAATGCGATTAACGGATCACAGAGCCTGAAGGTATTGGATGTTGCGTCTACCGGATATATTACCGGCGCCAAGGTTAAAGATACCAACGGCAAAGGTGCGACTGCCGCTACGACACTCAAACAACTGGGATTGGCAGACGGCGCGACGGGAACGGTTGCGGTTAAGACCAAGAATGGTACGACCAATATTGAGATCAGTTCTGATATGAAGATCTCAGACTTTGTGAATCAGTTGAAAAATGCCGGCGTTTCCGCTAGTTATGATTCTACATACAATCGTATGTATATTTCGGCCAAAGACAGCGGTGCGGAAAATGATTTTGCATTGACGGCAGTGGACGCAAACGGTCTGGACGCATTGAGGAAACTGGGCGTATATGTGAATTCTCAGGCAAATACAGATGCCTATGCGGCATGGGATAAGTATGGTGTGGATGCCAGCGGCAATCCGTTGTCAGACGCACAGATTAAGGCAAATATCCAACAGATATTAGAGACAATTGATCAATATCAGGGCGAGGGAGCAGGCAGTATTAAGGGTCTGGAATCCGAAAATGCTACGTTAAGGACAGAAATTTCCAATATGCAGGCCGACCTCAGCTATGTAAATAATTTTGCAACCTTGAAAGATGGGCTTGCAGTAGAGAAAGATGGCGGCGGCACGAGGCTTACTGCGGCAGAGCAGGCTGAGATGGAAGAGCTGCTGAAAAAATCAGACGCGACCATCCAGGAAGAAGGAAAGGTAAGCCGTTTCAATGCGCTGAAAGAAAAACTTGGCTATAGTGACGAAGATTTTGCAAAGTTACGTTCCAGTGCGACAGCAGTAGATGCTTTTGAGAAGGAAAGCGAGAACAATGACGTTGTAACGGAGATACATGGTATTTACAATGCAAATAATGATATAGCTGATTTGCAGCCGTGGATCAATAATACACAAGCGGAAATCACTTCTACATCCGCACAGATGAATGCAAATGCAGAGGAGATTGCAGAGAAACAGGCGTTTATCAATGATAATTCCCTGTTAACGTCATCTGCTCCGGCTGCTACGCTTACAGAAGAACAGCTTAAGAACATGACGCCTCTTGAAATTGCACAATTCAAGGTGGACGATATAGCGAAAAGAACAGACAAATTGTTCGAGCAGTATAAGAATATACAGCAGATTAAGAACGATAATTCGGACTTTAGCGATTCCGGTACAAATGGAGATCAGGCTAAGAGAGTGGATGGAACGGATGCACGTATCGAATTGAACGGCGTCGTTTATGAATCTTCCAGTAACAGCATTACGGTAAATGGTATTACCATTACAGCGTTACAGAAGACGGAGCCGGGCGAGACGCTTACAATCACCACGCAGGCGGATGCGCAGGGCATGTACAATGGTATTAAGGATTTCCTGAAAGAATACAATGCTCTGATGAAAGAGATGGACGAATTGTTTAACGCGGATTCTGCCAAAGGCTATGAGCCGTTGACAGATGAAGAGAAAGACGCCATGTCTGATAAGGAGATTGAGCGTTGGGAGGAGAAGATTAAGAAATCGCTGCTCCGAAGGGATGATACGTTGTCCATGGTTATGAATCTGATGACAAGCTCCATGTCTCAGGGAATTACCCTGAGCGATGGCAAGAGATACAGTCTGGCAAGTTTTGGAATTAAGACGCAGGGCTATCTGGCTGCGGCTGATAATGAGGGCAGCCTTTATCATATAGACGGAGACAGCGAAGATGAAGTTTCTTCTGGAAATCCTGACAGACTGCTGGCTGCAATTCAGCAGGATCCTGATATGGTACAGGAATTTTTCCAGAAACTTTCAGATGACCTCTATACCAAGCTTGACAAGAAGATGCAGAGTACGACCATGCATAGCAGATACAGCATCTACAATGACAAGAAGATGCTGAATGATTATAATAATTACACGAAGACCATCAAGAAGTGGGAAGACAAAGTCAGTGCAATGGAAGAATATTACTATAAGAAGTTCACTGCAATGGAAAAAGCGCTTTCTACCTTGCAGTCAAGTACCAGCGCATTAAGCGGCTTATTAGGTTCCTGATAAGTATGAACAGCAGATGCCCGGAAATTCCCGGGCATCTGTAGAATTATTTCAAGGAGGAAATAAAAATGATTGCAAACCAGGGTTATGCAGCCTACAATAAGAACAAGATTATGACAGCAACCCCCGGAGAGTTGACTTTGATGTTATATGAGGGCGCGATTAAGTTCTGTAACATAGCGATTGTGGCAATTGAGCAGGATAATATTCAGAAAGCGCATGAGAATATTGTAAAAGTTGAGAACATCATAGAAGAGTTCCGGGCAACCCTGAATCACAAGTATCCGGTGGCAGAAGACTTTGAAAATGTCTATGTATATATTTACGACAGGCTGGTGGAGGCAAATGTTAAGAAGGACAAAGAAATTCTGGAAGAAGTTCTGAAACATCTGCGTACCATGCGTGATACCTGGAAAGAAGTCATGCAGAAAGCCAAAGTATAGACGGGTTCATTTTTAGGACTATTGCAATACTGCATTGCAGTAGTCCTTTTTTAGAGGAGGAAATTATGCAGGACAAAGAATATATTGCGATTCTGATTCAAAGCCTGGAGAAGAAGAGGGAGCTGCTCGATAAGATCATTGCCAAAAATAAAGAGCAGAAATATTTATTTGAGGATGAAGGCTCGGATCCTGACAGGCTGGAAGAGAACATGAAGGAGAAGAGCGAGTTCATAGACCAGTTAAATGAACTGGACGAGGGATTCCAGCAGATTTATGACAGAGTGAAAATGACCTTGCAGGGAAATAAGGATTCTTATAAAGAAGAAATCCGCACGATGCAGGGACTGATTACGGAGATTACAGAAAAAAGCACGACCGTTCAGGCACAGGAGCAGAGGAACCGTGCGCTCGCCGAGAAACGGTTTGCCAACGTGAAAAAGGGGATTCGCAAGGCACGCACCAGCAATCAGGCGGCAAGCAGATATTATAAGAGCATGGCAAACCTGAATGTAGTGGATTCACAGTTTTTGGATGAAAAGAATTGATGATATGCTGCAACACAGTATTTTAAAAATATTTCAAAAAAAATAAAAAATTTTAAAATCAGGTGTTAAGTATCAAAGAAACACTCCGATATATGTTACAAGTAAAGAAAATAAATTACTTAAAACTTCAGTGGTTGACCTGAACGGAGCGTACGGCCAGGAAGGAAGGCCACAACCCAAATTATCAAATGCTGCATGGAAGCAGCAGTACATTCAAGGAGGAATATATTATGGTAGTACAACACAATCTTACAGCGATGAACGCAAACAGACAGTTAGGTATCACAACAAGCGCACAGGCAAAATCAACTGAGAAATTATCTTCTGGTTACAGAGTTAACCGTGCAGGCGATGACGCTGCTGGATTATCCATTTCCGAGAAGATGAGAAGCCAGATCCGTGGTCTGAACAAAGCTTCTTCTAACGCTCAGGACGGTGTTTCCTTAATCCAGGTTGCTGAAGGTGCTTTGAATGAAGCTCATTCTATCTTACAGAGAATGAACGAGCTGGCTACACAGGCAGCAAACGATACCAATACTACTCTTGACAGAAATGCTATCATGAAAGAGATCGACCAGTTACAGTCTGAGATCACAAGAATCCAGTCTACAACTCAGTTCAATACCATGAACCTGTTAGACGGATCCTTCACAGGCAAGAACCTTCAGGTTGGTTCCTTATCTTCACAGAAGATCAGCATCGACATCTCCAATATGGATGCTGGAAGCCTTGGCGTAACAGGTCTGTCTGTATCTGACTATGCAGCAGCTGGTTCCGCTATGGATAAGATCCAGAGCGCTATCAACACTGTATCTGAGCAGAGATCTGTACTTGGAGCTCTTCAGAACAGATTAGAGCACACAATCGCTAACTTGGATAACATTTCTGAGAACACATCCGCTGCTGAGTCCCGTATCCGTGACGTTGATATGGCAGAAGAGATGGTTGAGTACAGCAAGAACAACATTCTTGCACAGGCTGGACAGTCTATGCTTGCACAGGCTAATCAGTCTAACCAGGGTGTATTGTCCTTACTCGGCTAATTTAATTAGTGACTATCATGAAATGAGACCGGTTTTCCGGTCTCATTTTTTTGGTCATATTTAGGAAAAAATTTGTCACACGAAAGATGAAGGCTCATCCTGATAACTGCTAAAGTATGAAAAGCACACTTGTAGTCACCATTGCACATGATAATCAAATTTAACAGCTAAGACCTGCAGTTTGCAGCATCTTGCGGAAACATTTCTCAAAACTATGATTTTCTTTCACTTTCCGATGTCCGTTCTTGGCAATTTCCTTCCGCTCCTTGTCGTGGGAGAGATAGTATTCGATTTTGTTCAGTAAGTCTTCGCTATCATTGTAGTAGACAAAATCTTCCTCTGGAGTAAAGTAGTCCAGAAAGTCTGCCTGAAAATTTGTCAAAAGAAATCCACCGGCGCCCATAATATCCATAGCACGCAGAGGAATGCCGGATTGAATGCTTTTTAAGGTAATATTGAGGTTAATCTTACTGTTGGCAAAGACATAAGGCATTTCCGCATAGTAGTCTGTTGCTCCCATATTGCGGACATGGGGGATTTTGGTATCTTTGTTCAGGGTAAAGAGTTTCAGTTGGTTTGGAAAACGTTCTCCAATGGCGGTCAGCAGACGAGTCCGCTCCAGAGACGTGACTTTGCGTCCGAGAAAATAGTTGGCATAAATGTATTGGGGCGTCTCCACGCCATATTTATCGTTGGCATAGGGCGAGACACGAAGTATTTCCTTTAATACTTCGTCAGTGAGAACTTCCTCCAGGAAATTGTAACCGTAAATTTTCAACTGTGCTTCCAGAATTGCGTCAAGGTAGCCTCTGGTGTAATCATTGACTTTGGCGAGGCGGTCGTAGAAATTATGTGTTTCGTTGTACAGCGCGCCGACAAAGGAGACGTCGCAGGTACATCTTTTACGGTCAAAATCTTTTTTGGCAAGAAAGTCAATAATCGTGGCATTGACAGGCAGCGGTGTATAATAAACGGTGCGGATTCCCATATTCTGTAATTTCAGATATTCCTGTTTGTCGAAGAGGAATACGTGGTTGGTAGGATATATCATTGTATAGGAATATAAGCAGACGTAGGGGCTGTCATAGATAAGGGAAAGATAAGGGATGTCATGCCGCTTGCAGCCTTCTGCCACTACCGGATAGAAGTTAAAGGAAAAGCAGAACGCAAATGTTTTTCCTTTTACTGTCTCATCAAATGATTTGTCAAATTCAGGACTGATACGTTGTTGATAGTCTTCATGGGAAAACATAGTAAGCTTACAGCCCATTTGCTCCAGTGTAAATATAGCGTCTGCCTTACCAAAACATGCCCAGTCTATAAATAAAACATTCATGAAAAAAATCCTCCTGATCGTCAAGTATTGTTAATGTTAGGAAACCTTATGCCCCAAATGCAGCGTTCAGCATTTGCTGAAGACGGATGGGATAAGTGTGGAATTTTTTTACCGTTGCAAGTCCGTTTTCTGCGATTTCACAGCGCTCTTTTTCATGATGAAGAAAATACTCCGTCTTATCGGCGAGGTCTTCCAGGTTTTCATAGTAGACAATATCTTCTCCGGGGGTAAAGAATTCCGGAAGTTCCGGTTGAAAATTGGTCAGAACAAATCCCCCACAGCCCATAATATCAAAAATTCGAAGGGGAAGACCGCTGCGAATAGATTTGGAAGTAATATTGAGGTTAATCCTGCTGTTGTAAAAGATGACAGGCATCTCTTCCAATGTCTTTGCAAGTCCCCGGTTATGGATGTGGGGAAGGGAAGAGGTATCACTGGCAGTATAGAGGTCTACGGAAAAGCGCTCAGACAGCAGCGCCATTACACGCAGGCGTTCCAGTGCAGAGATTTTATTGCCGATATAGAGCTGGGCAGTCGTTTTCTTATCGGTCAGATAAGAGTCATATGGATAGGTAAAAAATCCTGGAAGATGCGCCTTGAATGTCTCCACCATTTCATCCGTTAAAAGCTCCTCAATGATAAATCCGCCGTAAATCCGAAGCTGCGCCTCCATCAATCCATTCAGATAACCGAGCAGATAGGCGGGCGGATTATGCAGCCTGTCGTAAGGACATTTCTCGGTGTACAGGGAACCTACGAAAGAGACCTCAGAAGAAAACTTCTTATGCACAGCATCGGATACCGACTGAATCCGGTGTTGTTTCTGCTTTACATTGACAGCAAGCGGGAGATGGAAGACATGTCCCGGATTCAGGGGAGAAATTTCGTCATATTGCGCGCGGTCAAAGACAAAAATCCGGTTGCAGGGGTGCGTGATGGAGGTCGCAAACAATTCCATAACCGGCGAATCCACGGTCCAGCACAGGTAGGGCAGTTTGAAAATCTGGCACACCTCGCTTAAAAACGGGAAAAAATTGATGCTGAAAACGAAATCCACAGGATGATCCAGCAAAAACTTGCTGACAATTTGAATGGATTCCTGGGGCGTCAGCGCCTTATTTGTAATTTCCGTGGTAATTTCCGTTATCGTATGTCCCAGTTCCTGAAAACCGTCTATGATATCCGGTTCGCAGATGCTGCCATAACGGTAAAATAACAGTTTCATAAATATCCTCCTCAGTCAGATTTTGAGTGGTTGTTATTAACAGTCTGTATAATCTGTTTTAACTGGTGAATATAAGAAAATTTTTCCCTGACTTTCAGGTAGCCGTTCATGGAGATTTTCAGACGTTCCTCCTCATGGGAGAGATACCAGGCAGTCTTTTCCATCAGCTCATCTATGTCATGAAATACTTCAATCTCTTTGCCGATAACAAAATAGTCGTCGATTTCCTGCTGATAGTTGGTCAGCACAAATCCCCCGGAGCCCATGATATCCAGAATGCGCTGCGGCAGTCCGGTTTCAATGGAGGGCAGCGTAATGTTCAGGTTAATCTTGCTCAGATAAAAGATTTTATTCATATCAGTATAGTAGTCAACGCCCTGATGTGTCCGCACATTATGGATGTAGGAACAATCGCTCTTGGTATACAAATCTACCGTATATTGCCGGGCCAGAGTGTTCAGTACCGTAATGCGGTCCATTTCGGCAAGTTTGCGCGAGAGAAAAAGAAGCCCCAGATATAAGTCCAATTCCATGTCCATACGGTTCCAGACGTTAGCGCCAAAGGCCTCGGAGAGGAATACGGCGGCTTTTTCTGATACGCGGGGCCATGGTTTGACCGTATGCCAGTTACAGAGGTTTCTTACAAGGTATAGTTTCAGCTCTGCCGCGATATCTTCGGGGAAACGGGAAATGAAACTGTTATAGGAATTATCTTCATAGAGATTGCCGATAAACGAAATATCGCAGGCAAAATTCTTCTCGTCTTCCGGTGTAATGTTCAATGCCCCTGTACGGGAAAGATTTACGCCCATGGGCAGATAGTATAAATGGGGGATTCCCATAGACTGCATATGTTCATATTCTGCGCGGTCAAAAAGAAAAATATAATTACAGGGATTCTTGACTGCCGGGTGAAACAGTGAAATCAAGGGCGAATCATAAACCCATCCAATGTATGTAAAATTCCGGGTCTGGCATAAATCAGAGATTTCAGGCACAAACAGATAGGAAATCAGGCAATCATAACTATGGGTGGAAAGAAAAGCGTCCAGTTTCTCAAATTCCTCCGGCACAGGAGCCAGCGGGTCAAATTCTGCGTTCTCATAGATTTCCACCTGTTCCCCCATTTCCAGCAGCGCCCAGGGGATGTCAAAACTCGAATTTTTTACACGGATAAATAAAAAATGCATAGCGCACCTCCGGGAAATAGTGTATAATCCATTATAGCATAGTTTGAGTAAAATTGCAGAAAAAAAGGAGACATGTTTCGTATGGGAGAGGTAACAGGTGATAATATTAATGATGGTGATCAGAAGGTAAGTATTGTGTTGCCGACCTATAACCGTGCGAATCTGCTTGGACGCGCGATGGAAAGTATTCTGGCACAGAGCTGGCGGGAATTTGAACTGATTGTGGTGGATGACGGCTCTACAGATCGTACGCAGGAAGTCGTCGATTCTTATGGAGAAGAACGGATTCGCTATATCAAACTGGACAGAAATTACGGAGCCGCCCATGCCAGAAATGTGGGAATTGGCAGCGCCAGATATCCGTACATTGCCTTTCATGACAGTGATGACGTATGGTGCGAAGGAAAACTGGACAAACAGATGCGGGCATTGGCTGTGTCGGGACAAGTGGGGATGGTATACGGATACTGCAAATACCATGGTCTGGCAGGAGAGACAGATTATTTTCCGCGCCGGGAGATTGCAAAGGACAAAAAGCGGGGATTTATATATCCGACAATGTTGGAAGAAAATCTAATTGGCATGCCTGCTGTGTTGGTACGCAGAGAATGCATTGACAAGGCGGGATTGTTTCGGGAAGAATTTCGAAGTCTTGAAGATTATGAATGGTTTTTACGCCTGAGCAGGGTATGCGAGGCGGAATTTATAGATGAAGTATTGGTGAATGTCTATGCACAGGAAGAGAGCGTGAACCGGAATCTGAGCGCGAATTTCAGCGCAAGGTGTATGTTGATTGGAATGTACAAACATGAGATGGTACAATACGGCGTGTTGGAATCTGTGGTTGAGGAATTTCTGGGGGAGGCAAAGTATCTGGGGTGTCAGGAAGAAGTGGCTGCGGCGCTGTGTCAGGTATTGGGGGATTCTAAATGAATGCACATAAGATTTGTTTTATCATGTGTGTCAACGATCAATTATATTTAAATGAATGTATTTCCTATATTGAACATCTCAGCCTTCCGGAGGGATTTGAGAGGGAAATTATTCCGGTTGAGGGCGCGGGATCTATGACTTCCGGTTACAATCAGGCCATGCATCAGTCGGATGCAAAATATAAGGTATACCTACATCAGGATGTGTTTCTGGTAAACCACAATTTCATTTATGACATACTGAAACTTTTTGAGAACCCCCGGATCGGATTGATTGGCATGGTAGGGGGACTGGATGTGGATAGGATGCCTGTCATGTGGGAAGGAAGACGCGTGGGTTTTTTGTACAGCAATTCTATTGTTACGGCGGATTCTAGTAAATTGGGGGATATCTATGGAGAGGAGTACATGGAAGTACAGGCAGTTGATGGACTTCTGATGGCTACCCAGTACGATATTCCCTGGAGAGAAGATATCCTCAAAAGCTGGGACTTTTATGATGTTTCCCAGAGTATGGAATATAGAAGGCAGTCGTATCAGGTTGTGGTTCCGCATATGCAACAGCCCTGGTGTGTGCATGATGACGGATTTGTAAATTTAAAGGATTATTATCGCGAGCTGGAAGTTTTTCTGAGAGAATATGCGGGAGACGGATGCCGGATGGGCGATAATAAGCGGCAGGAGGAGCACATGAAGACGGGTGAATGGGATAGCAGACAGTTTATGGAGCTCATGGAACAGGAAAAACAAAAAGAAGCTGAGAAACAAGAACTGCGGGAAAAATATGCAGGTTGCAGAGAAAAGATAGATGCGTTTCTTGAAGAAGAGGCATATGGGCAATTGCAGGATTATGTTCAGACGCAAGAGGTGCAGATTCTGTCTAAGTTAGAGAGTGATGTTGCCCTGTTATGCATTGTGCTGAGTGTCTATTTTATGGAGCAGCAGGAGGGGGCAGAGCACGTTATTTTAGAGGGTGTGCGTAGCTTACAGCAGATGAGGGAACGCTGGCTTACTGCGAAATTTCTCATGTGGAGACTGGAGTTTATGGGCGAGAAAGAGGGATTGGGTGAATTCCTGGAAAAATATCAGGTATCAGTTCCTTTTTTGAAATATCTGGTGCATACTTCCTCGTTTGATAAGGCGAATACCTCTCTCAAACTGGCAATGTTTTTAAAAGAAAATCATAAGCTTGCGGCAGCGTTTGCCATGTTAAGTTATGTCAATGAATTATGTCCCGATGAAGAATTCGTGCTCTGTGAAATGGCGGATATCTGTATGAGGGCAGGGCAGTTTAAGCAGGCGCAGGACTACATCGGAAGAATTCAGAATCCTACGGGAATCCTCAATGGGTTCCTGGAAAGGTGGCAGATATAAGATGAATAAGAAGAAAATATTGGTAGCCTTGCCTTGTCTGATTCCATCCGGCGGCATTAGCGTTGTGATAGAGTTGATAGAGGTTTTACAGAAAATGGGATATTGCATTGGTCTGCTTTCCAGAGAGAAAGGCGGCCTGTATGAGCGTTTTTGCGCATTGGGGATTGAGATTCGGATTGAAGAAAATATTTTAAGTGATTCGCTGATATCATGGATACTGGAGGAGTATGATGAGGTTTTTGTAAATACCCTTCAAATGTTCGGAATGATTTATAAGCTGAACGGAAAGGACATTGAAGTGAAATGGTGGATCCATGAACCTCCATTATTTTTCTGCCAATACAGTGAGGCGGTTCCGCAGGCATTTTGGGATCATTTATCAGGGAATGTACACGTATTTGCTGCGGGCAATGTGGTGCATGAACATCTCCTTAAGACATATGGAAAAGAGAGTGAGGTTCTGAATTTCGGTATTAAGGATCTGGCAGGAAAGGTGCCGGATACGGCGCATCAGATCGTATCTGCGGATAAGGTAACATTTCTTTTGCCGAGCGTGATTTTTCAACATATCAAGGGACAGGATATTCTGGCGCTGGCGATTCTGAATCTTCCCAAGGAGTATCAGGAGCGGACGGAATTTATCTTTACCGGCAGGATGTCGGAATATGCAAAAGATTATTACAACACGATTAAGCAGCTGGAGGAGGAGAGGCAGAACGTTAAGATTCTTGATCTCTTAGAGCATAGCGCGATGCTTGCGCTGATGCAGCAGGTGGACTGTATCGTGGCGCCGTCCAGAAATGATGCTACGAATGCCTGTATCGTGGAAGGGATGATGCTGTCCAAACTCTGTATCACTTCAGATGCAGCAGGCGTATCGAGGTATATGCAGGATTGTGTCAATGGTTTTGTATTCCCCAACTGCGATGTAGGAGAACTGAGCGCAAGGATTATGTTGGTTGTAGACAACATGGAACGGCTGGGCGTGGTAGCGGCAAATGGCAGGAAGGTATATGAGGAAGTCTATGCAATGGAAACGTTTGAGAAGAATGTGAGGAAATATTGGGGACAGCCTCGGGAATAAAACAATGCAGGACAGTATGGGAGGAATTCAGATCTGATATGAATGCGCAGAAGATATGTTTTATTATGTGTGTTAATGATGAATTATACAAAAAAGAATGTATTTCTTATCTGAAACGTTTAGAACTTCCGGAAGGATTTGAATGTGAAATTATTCCGGTGGAGGGTGCATGTTCCATGACTTCCGGTTATAATCAGGCAATGAAACAGTCGGACGCAAAGTATAAGGTATATCTGCATCAGGATGTGTTTGTGATATACCGGAATTTCATTCATGATATTGTGCGTCTGTTTGAGAATCCTCAGATCGGGATGATCGGAATGGTGGGAAATCTGGAAGTGGAACAGACGGCAGTCATGTGGCATGGAACCAGGGTGGGGATGCTTCATTCCAACAGCGTGTATTTTGCGGATTCCTACCTGTTTGGGAACGTGGAAGGGGAATACCAGAACGTACAGGCAGTGGACGGTCTTCTGATGGCAACCCAGTATGATGTTCCCTGGAGGGAAGATTTGTTTCGTGGATGGGATTTTTATGATATTTCGCAGAGTCTGGAGTTTCGCAGGAGGGGATATCAGGTCATCGTTCCGCATACAGACAGTCCCTGGTGCATACATGATGATGGATTTTTGAATTTGGAACGTTATTACACGGAGAGAGAGGTATTCCTGAAAGAATATATTGAAGGAAAGAGGAGAGAGGCAGATGTGTGAAAAAAAAGAGGATTTGGAGAAACGAATTTCTTATCTGGAAGGAAAACTGTCTGAAATGGAGCAGGTAAACGCATCCTATGTAAAGCAAACGGATATTATGCTTCAGGCGATTCGTGATTTGTCCGGACTCTATCAGCAGATGATGCAGCAGGTCACGCAAATGTCGAATGCGCAGACCTTGCTGGAGGTCAACCAGAATATTACCAAGGCAAGATGCGATAATTTGAGATATGAACTGTTAGATCCCAGGCTGAACAGGGAGGAGTATCCGTTTCCGATAATTCGAAGTGCGGAGGAAACGATTGAGGAAATCATACATGGCAGGAAATCCATCGCACGGTTTGGAGACGGGGAGTTTTCACAGATTGTAAAGAAAGTCAGGCAAAAATTTCAAAGGTTGGATGATAATCTCGGTGTCAGGCTGGAAGAGGTGCTGCACAGCCATCACCCGAATCTGCTGATTGCAATTGCCAATAATTATGGCACGCTGCAGGCGCATACGGATTTTGCGGCGGATGCAATTCGTTTCTATATGGTGGCTGGGGAGACCAGAAAACAGCATATGGAGCTGTTGGAGCATGACAGGGTTTATTACGACGCCTATGTGCTGAGACCTTATGTCATGTATAAGGATAATATGACAGATGCGCCCCGGGAACGTTTCGAACGGTTGAAGAAGATCTGGGAAAACCGCGCGGTCATTCTTGTGGAAGGCGCGCAGACAAGGGCAGGTGTCGGGAACGATCTGTTTGCCAGCGCCAGAGAGGTCAAACGAATTCTTGCTCCGGCGACCAGTTCCTTTGACCGCTATGATGATATCTTAAAAGCAGCGCTTAAACATGCCGGGGATGACACGCTGTTTCTGATTGCCATGGGACCTTCGGCGGGAGTGCTGGCTTATGACCTTACCGTGGAGGGGTATCAGGCGCTGGATATCGGACATCTTGATCTGGAATACGAGTGGTTTCTGGCAGGCAAAGGGGAAAGAACAAACGTGCCCTGTAAATATAACAATGAGACAGAAGGCGGAAATGAAGTGGAAGAGCTGCATGATCCGGTGTATGAGAGCCAGATTATAGAGGACTGCAGTATTTGATGAGGATTACAAATTGTTGTTTTATAGCAAGAAAACAGGTTGTAGCGGAGATGCTACAGCCTGTTTTTTACAAAATCCCGTAAATCCTCAAAAATATAGTCCGGCGTTACCTCTGCCTCCAGGCGTTTTGTTCCATAGCCGGATTCCAGCAGTACGGTCTTAATGCCGGCATTTTGTCCGGTTTGGATATCGGAGGCTCGGTCCCCGACAAAATAAGCATGTTCCATATCAAGGTCATACGTTTCCATTGCCTGTTGTATCATGCCGATCTGCGGTTTTCTGCAATTGCAGACGGCGGTTGTTGGATGCCAGTGCGGACAGTAAAAGATATCGTCCACACCGGTTTCTTCCATTAAAATTCTGTTCATTTCCTGTAATGTCTCTTCTGTCATCATTCCTCTTCCCACCGCGGATTGATTGGTGATGACAAGCGCCAGATAACCTGCGTTGTGTATCTTGCGGACACATGCTCTGGCATAATCAAATATTTCCAGCTCATCTTTGTGCAGGACATAACTTTTTTCCTTTGTAAGCACGCCGTCCCTGTCAAGAAATACCACCGGTTTTTTCATAGCTGAACCCCATCCCGTTCCATAATCATGTCTACAATCTGCTGCAAAATCACAATATGAATGGATTCCACCATGCCGTAATGCGATTTCGGAACATAGACGTTCCATTTTCCCATATGTTTCAGTTTGTTATCATTCTCAAATCCGGAAAAGGTGATAATGTTTGCGCGCTTTTTTTTCGCAACATTCACCGCATTGATAATATTGGCGGAGTTTCCGGAACTGCTGATTGCCACGAGGAGATCGTCTTCATTCAAAAGGAATTCCAGGGGTCTTGAAAAAATAGATTCATAGCCATAGTCATTCCCCATACAGGTTGTGACGGAATTATCATACAGACTGTAGGTCTTCATGCCGCCGTTTTTCATAAAGTCAGCCGTCATGTGGCTGGCAATTGCGGCGCTGCCGCCATTACCGATGAAAAAGGTGGTTTTCCCCTGTCTCTTTACCCATGTGAATATCTCTATCAGATGTTCCATGGCTTCCTCATAGCTGCCGCAAATCTGTCCGTCTTCGGAAGAGAATTGTGTAGCATGAATGGTCTGCATCAGTGTGTCAATGTATTCTTTGTACATGGCGTTCCTCCGTCTATTTGTCGCCAAGGTATTTAAACCAGTCTTTGGTTGCCGTGTCGATCGTATCGGGCGTCCATACCGGGGCTTCCTTCCAGTAATCAATATTTTCCAAAATCTTCTGTACGCCTTCTTCCAGGGAGACCTTCGCCTTCCAGTTCAGGAATTTCTCGATTTTTTCTGTATTGGCATAAGTGCAGTCCGGCTCTCCGGGACGTTTCGGAATATGGGTGACTTCTCCGCCCAGCAATTCGCAGAGCCTGTTGACGGAGTATGTACCGCCGCTTCCGACATTGAATGTCTCGTTGACAATATCAGACATTGCTGCGGTATAGAAGGCGTCCGCCACATCTGTCACATAAGTGAAATCCCGCGTCTGCTCGCCGGTTCCTACGACGGTAAATGGCTTGCCTGCCAGTTTCTGTGCCAGAAACACGCCGAATACGGCGCCATATGTTCCGGAGGTTCTGGAACGCGTTCCATATACGTTAAATAACCGCAGAGTAATCACTGGCAGGTTGTAAACCTGTCCCCAGTGCAGCACGGTTTCTTCGCCTAACCGTTTGGTAAGCGCGTAGGGATATTGAGGTCTGATATCTGCTTTCTCATCGGTCGGATAGCTGTCGGGAATTCCATAACAGGAGGATGACGCCGCATACACCAGCTTTTTGATGTCTGCTTCTCTGGCACATTCTACGACGTTATAAGTTCCTAATACGTTTGAGGAATAATATTCCCATGGTTTCTGGATGGAGGGAACAATATCCGCCAGCGCTGCCATATGGAAGACATAATCAACACCCTCAAATACGGGGGCGATATCTTCCCGGTTTCGAATATCTTTCTGATAAATGGTAAGGTTTTGATTGCCTTCCTGATGTTTTAAGTTCTCCGGTCTGCCGGTGGTAAAATTATCAATGACCCGAACTTCGTGTCCTTCTGCCAACAATCTGTCTACGATATGGGAGCCGATAAATCCGCATCCGCCTGTCACTAATGAAATCATATCTTTTCTCCTTATACATTGAGTAATGTGCTGGCATATTTGAGCACATTTACTTTTTCTACAGCCTCTTTGTTACCGATAATATTCGCTGCCAACGCTCCGGCGATATTTCCAACGAAAGTGCCGATTTCCCCGGGCGCCCCTGCGGCGCAGTAGGCACTGGCTACTGCGAAAAATGCATCGCCTGCGCCAATCGTATCCTTAACTTTCAGGGTAAACGCCGGGCAGGGATAGAATTTGCCGTCCTCTACCAGCGTAGCTCCTACGGAACCCTGCGTCAGCCAGCCGGGACAGTGTAAGTGCCCGGACAGTCGGGAAAGGGATTGCTCCTGGGAACTCTTGTAATCGGAAAAAGCCAGTTTCAATTCTTTTTCATCCAGTGCAAACACGTCAGCTTTGTGGTATTTCGTGATCAAGTTCGTTCCATAGTTGGAAGAGTTTGTCTGGCAGTTCAGCGCAAGGAATTTCGCCTTGTCCTGAATAATACCCATGACTTCTTCGTCGATAAGACCGTGTCCGAAATCGCAGAGGATGACAGCGTCATAACTGTCAATTTTCTCTCTCAGCCTGTCTTTGAATGGAGCTAATGCTTCCGGGTCAATCTCCATGGGAGATTTTAAGTTATTGATTACAAACAGTTTGTCAACTTCTTCGCGTTTCACATTCTGCATGATGTAGCGTTTTTTGACGATGGTATCGGTCTTTTCACTGCACACGAAATCCACCCGCATATCTCCGCTGAGTTCGTTTAAGAACCGGCTGTGGAACGTTTCTTCCGTTCCTACGACAGAGGAGATGGTTACATTGTCGCAGAAGGAGGAGAGATGGCGCGCAACGGCAAGCGAGCCGCCCAGATATTGTTCTTCCTTAATATATCTGGTGGAATATCCGTTGTCTTTCGACATCAGTCCCTGGACGTGGCAGAAGACGTATTCATCAATGATAGCGTCTCCGACAACCAGAATTTTCATGTCTTTGATGCGTTCTGTATATTTTTTTATGTCCTCAAGATGGTATTTCTCCTGAAAAGCGAAGGAGAAGTCCCGGACTTCCGGGGGCAGTCCTTCCAACGCGTTGTTGATTAATTTTGTGGAACTGAACACCTCGCCGGAAGTGTAATATACGTCGCCGCCATGAGCGCGAACAAGTTCCACCTCTTCGGTAATCTTGCCGGTGACGTCCTGTTTGGCCTGTTCGTATTCTTTGCCCTTCACATACCAGTCCGGTTCTACCGATTCTATAATATCTTCTACCGTATATCCTTCCGACAGAAGCACGTAGTCAATGCACTGAATTTCAGATAAGAACTTCAGCCGCAGTTCATCGCCAAAATAAGGACGTCCCGGTCCTTTTCGCACAAACTCAGCTGCGGTAATGGACACGACCAGCACATCTCCGATTTTCTTTGCCTCCTGAAAATGCAGGATATGGCCGGGATGCACCAAATCAAATACGCCGTGGCAAAGGACGACTTTTTTCTTTTCTTCGCGCAGTTTCCTGCGGATATCCTTAAACTGTTCTTTTGTCACAATCTTTTCCAAATTTGTCTGCCTCCTGCCATGTTTCCTATATAAAATTCAGGTGATTGGGTTTTTGTCCTGCTGCTGCCGGAATCTCACGATTCTGATAGATGTTCCACAGGACTTCATTGGTCTTGTGCTGCAGGCACAGAGTTCCGCAATCTCTGTTGGGATCAAAATCATCTTCGGTCAGAGATTTCATGACCTCCCAGTAACGATCGCTTTCCCAGAGCTCTTTGAACCGGGTCTCTTTGATGTTTCCGATATGGTATTTCTTATATTTCTCGTTAAAAAACATTCCGCATGGAGCGACCAGTCCCGTTCCAGACATCTGGATAATAAACGGCGCGCCGAAACATTTGCAGTAAGATTTCTTGCCGTGGCTTAAAATCTTGGACCATTTTGCAGATACCTGATAGGCGTCGGTAGAATAGGATTCTGCCTCTTTTAAAATCTCTACCAGCTCATCGTACTCGTCGTAATTTACGCCCAGCGTTCCTTCCTCATCATCGCTGCAGTGCTTGATTACCAGATAATCCACCTCCAGCTCTTTTCCAAGCTTTGTCAGAGGGATAATCTGGTCGCGGAATTCCGGCATCAGAACCATCTGTAAGCCGATGGTAACGTCCAGATGATTTTTCTTACGGATTTCAATGGCCTTGCGAATGGTGTTCACGACCTTGTGGTAGCATTTTTCGGTACATCCGTGGATATATGCATACCGATCCGCCTCACCTGCTGAGATATTGAATCTAAGGTAAGTCAGGCAGGGCAGAATTTCTTCCAGCTCGTCATCTTTTAACAGATAACCGTTGGTACCGAGCGCCATGGAAAGTCCTTTCTCGTAACCGTGTACGATAGCGTCTTTCAAATGCGGATTGCAGGTGCTTTCTCCGTCGCTGACAAAGCTAACGCCCTTTACGCCGATTTCAGCGGCGTCATCCAGGAAGTTGAAAATAGTCTCCTTATCCATGTTGTCTGACTGGTTGATGCACTGCATTTTTCCATAGCAGTATACACAGCGGTAGCTGCACTTTGTTGTCAATGCGCAGTCTATCGTAATTGGCGCAATACGCCCTTCACCATAGTTCCATTCTTTGATTCTCTCCTGATGCCATAATACTTTGCTCCCGTCCAGAATATATTTTTCGTTTTCCATTTGTCCTCCGTTCCGTGCAATTTTCTGCACAAATGTTATTTTAAATTACTCTTGACAGAGTGATAGATTCCCTCTGCGTCCAGACCATTGGCGGTACGAACCTGTTCCTGGTTTCCATATCCATGTGCGTACACGCCTGCGAGTCCAATTCGTTTTAGTTTGGCGCGGCAGCCGTTTTCTGCCATTACTTCTGCGACAGCTCCGCCCAGGCCGCCAATGATGCTGTGTTCTTCCACCGTAAATATCTGATCGTATTTCTCTGCCATTTCTATTACGATATCTTCATCAAATGGTTTGATGGTGTGCATACTGATAACAGTTGCATGAATGTTTTCCTGCTCAAGGCGTTTTGCGGCGGTCATAACATGATAAGTAATGTCGCCCGTGGAGAAAATAGCGATATCTTTTCCTTCTCGCAGTATGGTTCCCTTTCCGGGAATTACGTCCATATCTTCTGAGTATAATTCCTCTTTCAGGTTATTTCCCAGACGGATATAAACCGGTCCCTTCCACTGGTAGGCGTAATTAACAAGAACTTTCGTCTCCTTTGCCGTGGCGGGGGAGAGCAGTACGAGATTCGGAAGCGTCCGCAATACGGCAATATCCTCTGTTGCATGGTGTGTGGGTCCCAGATAGCCGTAGGACATTCCTGCGCCGATGCCGGCAATCTTTACGTTTAGATTTTGCAGGCATACGTCAAGGCGGATGAATTCAAAGGAGCGGTATGCCAAAAATGCGCCGATGGTATAGGCAAAGGGAATTTTGCCACAGCTTGCCATGCCGGCGGCCGCATTGATCATGTGCCCCTCGGAAATGCCAAAGTTATAGTATTGTTCCGGAAAATCCCTTCGAAAGTCGTCATAGACAATCAGTCCGTTATCGGCAACCAGTGACAGCACGTTCCGGTCTTTGGACGCCAGATGATAGACTTCTTTTAAATATGTATTTCTCATTCCGACCGTTCTCCTTCCAGTAGTTTATGTTAAACGTTTTATGAATGTATTCCTATTCCTATGTGATGTCTCTGTTATATGTTTTCTAAGTCCAGTTCCCTGACTACCGTTTCCATTTCCTCCTCATTCGGCATCCGGTAATGCCAGATGGGGACGTTTTCCATAAATGAAATTCCTTTTCCCTTCGTGGTGTGGGCGATAATGATACGCGGCATACGTACGTCGCTGTCTCGATCTTCTTTCAGGCAGGAGAGGATAGAAGGAATCTCATTTCCGTTGGCATGTGTCACATGCCAGCCAAAGCCTTTCCACTTGTCCTCGAAGGGGCTTAAAGAAACAATACGTTCCGTCTCATCCATTGCCTGCAATCTGTTGCAGTCCAGAATGACCGTGAGATTGTCCAGTTTGTGGTGCGCTGCCGACAGGGCGGCTTCCCATACGGAGCCCTCCTGACATTCACCGTCGCCAAGAATCACGTATACACGGCTTGTTTTGTTGTCCATTTTATGGGCCATTGCGATTCCAACGGCAAATGACAGACCATGTCCCAAAGAACCGGTTGTCGCCTCAACGCCCGGGATATCCCCCAGTTTCGGTTCGCCTCCAAGAAGGGAACCAGGCTGGCAGAATGTGTCTAATTCCTCCTGGGAGATATAGCCAATCCGTTTCAATACGCTGTATAACACCAGGCTGGCATGTCCTTTGCTGAGAATCATTTTGTCGCGATCTTCCCAGAGCGGATGATTTGAATCGTATTTTAAGACATCACCGAAATAGAGGGCTGTCATGATCTCAACTGCCGAGAGAGCGGATGCGATGTGGCCGCTGCCGCCTTTGCAGGCTGTCCTCATTATGTCTTTGCGTATCTCTTTTGCAATCTCTTCCAACATACTCATACCTCTCTTAAATAAAGTTCACATGATTTCCGGGATGAAGAAGTTCATCCAGATATTTATTCATCTCATCTAACCGGCAGAGTTCGCGGCAGTTTTTCTCCAGATCCATGTTATCAAAAAAGTCTACGACTCCTTTTCTCCGTGCGCCTTCCCATATCTGTACAAAGCTTTCTTCGTTGATGTTGCCGTAGCTGAGTTCGTCTTTTCCCATAAAAACGATGCAGGGCCACAGATTTCCTTTTGCATCCAGATACACCATGAACGGAAGGGCATAGCAGTGTTTGTAGCTTCTTTTACATACCAGTTTCTGCATGGCATGGGCGCGAAAATAAATACTGAAGTCGTCGGTGGCAATATCTTTGAGGTCATTTTCAAGTCCCAGAAGTTCCTGATAATCAATCTCAATCACATTGCCGCTCTGCGGGTGCTGGGAGTAAGGCTTAATCGTGAAGTAGTCAACGCCGATGGTTCTTAATTCTTTCGCCATTTCAACAATTTCATCTTTGTTTTCCGGCAGCAGCAGTAACTGAACGCCGATCGTGGTCTTCGCGTTCTGGTCACGCTTTACTTTAACGGCTTCTTCCATATTTACCAGTACCTTTTTGAGATCTCCGGGTTTTCCCTGCTGAATCTTATCATAGGTATCTTCGCGAATTCCTGCAGTGCTGAAACGTATCCAGGTCAGAGACTTCAGGCATTCTTTGGAAACCTCCTTTGTCAACAGAACGCCATTGGTGGACATTGCAGCGTCGATGCCGTAACTTTTTGTCTGGTTGATAATCTCTACAGCGTCCTTATTCAAAAGCGGCTCGCCTTCTCCGGCATAGATAATGCTCTTCATGCCTTTTTTGGCCACTTCCTTCAAGTTCGGCAGCAGGACGTCTTTGGAAAGCATTGTCGGTTTGTAGCCGGTATAATCTACGGCACAAAAAATGCATCTGTGGTTGCAGGCATTGGTAAGGCCGACTTCCATTTCAATGGGATAAATATTTTCGCCGTTCTTCCATCTTGCGACTTCCTGTGGATGGTAAATCAATTTGTGAGAATCCATTCTGATGTTTTCTGCCATAACATTTTCCTCTTTTCATTTTTGATCTGTCGGGAGTTTTTGCAGTTTCCCGGTAACTTTCTCGATAATCTGTAACATTACGTTTGTATACACGGTTTCTTTGCTCAGTTTTTTGGTGACAATTCCCATGCCGATTTTTTTCTGTTCTACCAGTGCGTTCTGGTGTTCCATGAAATAACGGATATTGTCAACTAATTCCTCTTTGCTGTCAAAATAATTCCGGGAAGAAAATTCGCTCAGAATATCCCAGCCGCCGCAAATGTCATGTCCCTTTTGCACCCGCAGCATCATCGGTACGGAACCGCACAGGCATGCTTCACCGACTCTTCGGTTGAGCATTGTATCCGGGTTGACCTGCAGCGTCATCTTAGAGCAGCGAAGCGCCTTCGCAAATTCTTTTCGGTCGTGGATGAATTCTTTGAAGATAATATTTCCGTAGTCTGTATAATCATCACCCAGGACAATATATGCATGAACACGCGCTGTCTTGCTCTGTCCGAGATCTTTTAAGATTTGCCAGCGCATTTCCTGATAGCGCATCAGGTAAAAAATTTTCAGGATAAGTTTATGTATTTCATCGCTGCATTTCGTAACTTCACGGTATCGGTCGGCTAATACAAAGAGAATATCTTCATCTGTCCGGTAAACGTCGCCGCCGCAGGCGTGTGTTTTTAATTCATCCAGTAAAGTCATTATCAGAATAAGGTCTTCCTGTTTTTGTATCAATCCCTCTGTGTGCGATAAAATATAATTTTCCCGCCATTTTTCATGCAAAAGGCTGCCGCAAAAGTTGATATCGCAGTCGTATTTTTCATGGTCTTTTTGTGTGATTTCATCTTCCGGGACAGAAGGAAGGCTGATTCCCTGCATTCCGCCGTATATCATATTTTCTTCCTTGTGCCGGTATTTTTTCCAGAAATCACTGTCGAAGATAGACAGGATGAAGTCGCTGTCTGTCAGCTTGCGGAGTGCGGCGTCGGTGAAAAAATGCTGGGTGAAATCCTGAATCCAGTTGACAACCAGTAAATCTTTGATCTTGATAAGATTAAGCCGTTCGCCTTTTATTTTTGCCCCATCTCTGGATTTGTTGACCTGAAAAACCAGATCCGGTTTCGTGAGGAGGCACTGATAAATACTGTTCGTTTGGTTAAAGGGGAGGGAAGCGCCCATAAGCAGCACCGTGTAACCCATGTTCTCCCAGACTGCTTTTATATCCTCGTAATATTCCTGAAAAGCTTTTGGTTCATTGTTATAAAGCAGGACGGCTATCGTTGCCTGACGGTTAATAATTCTATGGTAAATTTCGGTCTTATATTCAGAATAATAAAGGTTGAGGGCATTAACCATCTGTTCTTCCATATGGATGCGGTTCATATAGAGCGCCTGTATTTTATTGGCAATGATATTGGAATCATATTCGTATATTTTCCTGGGAAACATGATTTCCAGATTCTGAAACAGGTTATTCAGGTTGTCTTCGCCTACAATCAGCACAAATCGGTGATTCAGCAGAATCGGCGCCAAATTGGCATTGTCTAATACGTAACAAAAGATATTCTCGTCATAATACAGATAGACCGGCTTTTTATAAAAACTGGAAGGACGGTTTCTTCGCTCAAACTCCAGTACATATGGGATATCCGTCATGTTCACCAGAAGGGAAATCTCGGCTGTGCTTTTCGGCATTTCATCTATATTGTATTCAAATCCGTTGTCCGTCATTGGTTCTTCCGGTTCTGAAACCTGTGTCCAATCCGGTCCAAGATAAATTATCCTTTTCAGAGAAAACAATTCCAGGTTTCTGTTTCTCATCTGCGTCATTTCACTCGCCCTCCTGATATCAATGATGCAATTGTAAACAGGAATTAATTTAATTTTTGATGAAGTTTTTCCAAAAGCCCGGTAAAAACGGCGTCCGTAGTTAACAGTTCCAAAGCTTTATCGTAACCTTTGTTAGTAATTTCTTCGCGTTTATCATCATTTTCCAGAAGAAAATCACATTGCATCAGAAGTTCCTGTTTTGTCTGGAAGTAGCAGATTCCCTCTTCTGCCTGCAGGTAAGGACGGATGCTGCTCATATCGGACTGCCCCAAAACATCAAAAACTAAAATCATCGTGTGGCTTAAGAGTCCTTCTGCTACGCGTTGGTTCATGGTGGCGTCCGGATTTATCTGCATGACAATTTTGGAGCACTGCATTGCCTTGGACAGTTCGTCCGGATCATCCAGAAAACCGCCATAATTTACGCCGGGAATGCCAATATCGTTTGCGCCGTATAACATGATCTTATATTTCCCGATTGCGGCAAGCTGAAGAAGTATCAATTTACGCAGGCTGTTATAACGCACGACGCTGAACACCCGGTATACATTCAGCCTGGCCTCGTCATTCAATTCCAGTTCTTCCTGAAGGCGCGATACATTTTCATCAAGCATTTCGGCAGTAATATGATATTTTCCTGTTTTGGAATTAAAAATATGTTCCAGCATGGTAAACAGTGTATCAGCCACGCTGTTAATTTTATCTTCTGTCAGATGCGGTTTTAAGGATTGATAGATAAAGTTGGCAACCCCTTCGTCTGTCAGGATGGAGCCTACAAAACAGATATCGCAGTCGTAGCGTTCATGTTCTGCGGGAGATATGGTATGGGTATGAAAATGTTTCCTGTCTGCCGGCATAATACCGCCATAAATGACGTGTTTGTGCTCAAATCCGTACCGCTCCATAACATGTTCGTCAAACAGGGTAAATATATAATCATTGTCACCAAGCGTACGTGCATATTCCTGATTCAGTACCGCCGGATGAATATCCTGAATCCAGTTGATATAAAATAACTGCGGCAGATGTTCCAGGTTAAGGGGATATCCCAGATATGTCCTGCCGTTTCTGGACTTGTTAATTTGAAAAATAATGTCCGGGCGGCAGTGATAGATATTTACATATTCCGTTGTCTGAAAGACGGGTCCCCGTTCATTGACAATATCTACCTGGCATCCTGCCCGTTCCAGTGAATCTTTCATCTGTTGATACAAACCCTGGAACCTGGGGGGTTCATAAGAGTTTTTAAGCACACAGACGCGTGGGGTTCCAGCGGCAATTCGTTTTTTAATGTTGTTTTCTTCCTGTCTGTAATAGATAAGGACGTCTTCAATCATTTTGTTTAAAATAATGCCTTTTTGCTGCTGAATATGTTGCAATTCCTGGTTCAGCTCCTGTTCCTTGGAACCCAGGACAAGAGAGGGCAGCAGTGTGTCCATTTCCATAAAAAATTCCCGGAAAGCTTTCATTCCAACAATGACTACAATACGGTAATGTTCGTATAAACTTCTCAAATCCTCGTTCGTCATGAAGGAGAAAAATGGAGCTTCGTCGTAATATAAATAAAAGGGCAGCATTGGTATGTTCGCTTTTCCATTTATTCTTCCCTGATAGGGGTCGTTTCTGTGTTCTATTTCCATTATCTTTTGCAGATTCGGTTCGTTTGCCAAAAGAATAATCTGATTTGAGGTAATGTCTTCCAGATTGCAGACGTTATCTTCCTGTTCCACGGAAACGTCCGCATCCATCGCAGGATAGAGCGAATCAGGTGCAAAAAATAATTCTTTCATAGACAGCAATGTCAGGTTTTTCTGAAAATCTGCGTTATGTATCATGTTTGTACTCTCCCGGTTTCTTCTGGATTTGTCAGAATAAATAAAAACATCCAAAATAGTGCAATTTAAAATATTGTAACATTGGAACTATATATATGCAAGTTATATCGGCATTTGGGTATAATTGTCACATATGGACATAACCAAATAGGAGCATTAAAATATGAAAGGCAGAATGTCAAACGAGGGTAAATAAAAAAGATATAAAAAGAAAATACAAAATTTACCATATTTTCCATGGTGCGTTTCCGCGTTCCCACATTTCTTCCAGCATTAATTTGTCCCGCATGGTGTCCATGCACTGCCAAAAGCCGGTATGTTTATAGGCTGCCAGACCATTATCGGCCGCCAGGTTATTTAATACTTCCCGTTCAAATACCAGGCTGTCATCATTCCTTAAATAACGGAAAATTTCCGGTTCCGCCACCATATAGCCTGCATTGATCCATGAGCCATCTTCTTTGGGCTTTTCCTGAAATTTTTCAATTCCGGCGCCGTCCCTGTCAAAATCCAGCACGCCAAACCTTCCGCCGGGCTGAATTGCTGTCATAGTAACGGTTCTTCGGTGTTGTTGATGAAAGGAAAGCAGCCTGTCCAGATCTACATTACAGACGCCATCCCCATAGGTGAGCATAAAGGGCTCGTCGCCCACATAACGGTGGATTCTTTGTATTCTTGCTCCAGTCTGTGCTTTCTCGCCTGTGTCCACCACCGTAACCTTCCATGGCTCGGCAATGTTGTTATGTACAATCATTTTATTTTCCAGAGAAAAGTCGAAGGTAATATCGGAGCGATGAAGGTAATAGTCTGCAAAATACTCTTTGATGACATAGCCTTTGTAACCGCAGCAGATAATGAACTCATGAAATCCATAACAGGAATAATATTTCATAATATGCCACAAAATGGGGGCATCCCCAATCTCTATCATCGGCTTTGGTTTCATATGGCTTTCTTCGCTGATTCTGGTTCCGAATCCTCCGGCAAGAATTACTACTTTCACGATTTGCTCCGTCCTTTCTGCCTAAATGGTTGTCCAATCTGGTGTTATGCTGATGTTTCCTGTGTAGTATGATTGATCCAGGTGCTGTCAAAAAGATAGTCCTGTATCTGTTGCTCCATTATTTTTGCTACGTCCTCCCCTGCAAGATAGCCTTTTTGCCAGTCTATAATTTTTTTGACGGTCTCCTCTATGCCCCATGTTGGTTTCCATGCCAGTTTTTGTTTGATGCGGGAGCAGTCCAAACGCAGGAAGGTATCTTCATGCGGACCCTTTTGCTGTTGTCCATGCCAGGACAGTTGTTCGCCCCAGTAATTACAGAAGATATTTGCCAGTTCCCCGACTGTCACACAATTCTCCTCGTTGGGACCAACATTGTAATTGCCGGAGAGGGAGGCATCCTCAGACTGCTTTGCAACTATCAGCAGGTATGCCATCAGCGGTTCAATGACATGCTGGAATGGGCGGACAGCATAGGGGTTACGGATATCAATCGGTCTGCTCTGCGTTGCCGCGCGGATACAGTCTGGTACAATCCGGTCTTTGGAAAAATCCCCTCCGCCAATTACATTTCCTGCGCGGGCAGTTGACACACGGATATCACTGTCCTGAAAAAAGGATCTCTTATAGCTTCCGGTCACCAGTTCTGAGCAGGATTTGCTGTTGGAGTATGGGTCATAGCCATTCAGGCGTTCATTTTCCCGAAATCCCCATTCCCATTCTTTATTTTCATATACTTTGTCTGTCGTAACATTGAGGACAGAGTGAACACTGTCTGATTTTCTTACGCACTCCAGTAAATTTACCGTTCCCATGACATTCGTCTCATATGTATAAACCGGATTGAGATAACTTTCACGTACTAATGGCTGTGCAGCCAGATGAAAGACGATTTCCGGGCGGTGTTTCAAAAAGATGCTTTCCAAATCTTGTAAATTCCGAATATCTCCATTGCAGGATGACATTCCATTTGCAACGTGCGCAATTTCAAAAAGATTTTCCTCTGCGAAGGGCGGTAAAGCATAACCGATCACCTCTGCACCTGCCATCTTTAATATCGTACACAGCCAGGAACCCTTGAATCCGGTATGACCCGTCACCAGGACTTTTTTTCCCTTATAAAATTTAAGCATCTTTCTGAGCCTCCTTATTTCTTATAAATTCCTGGATTTTTAAAATCATGTAATCCAGTTTTTCTTTTGTCATTCCCGGATAAACACCGAGCCAGAAACTGTGATTCATAATGTAATCTGTGTTATCCAGCGTACCTGCAATGCGAAAACCGCAATTCTTGTATCGCATCTCATTAAAACAGGGATGTTTTACCAGATTGCCGGCAAACAGGTTCCTGGTCTGGATATTTGATGTTTCCAGAAAATTTACAAGCTCATTTCTGGTAAATGCTGCCGTTTCCCTGACTGTTATCAGGAATCCGAACCAACTCGGTTCGCTATCTTTCGCCGCCTGTGGAAGAATCAATGCATTACTTAATCCTTCCAGATTTTGACGCAGATAATTCCAGTTTTCTTTACGCTTGCTGGCAAATAATTCCAGCTTTTCCAGCTGGGCGCAGCCTATTGCCGCCTGCATATCGGTTGCTTTCAGGTTATAGCCAAAATGGGAGTACACATATTTATGGTCGTATCCTCTGGGAAGTTCCCCATATTGGCCTTCAAACCGATGCTGGCAGGTTCCGTCCGCACCGGGCGGACAGTAGCAGTCTCTGCCCCAGTCCCGAAATGAATTTACCAGACGATATAATTGCTCATTATTCGTATAGACGGCTCCGCCTTCTCCCATCGTAATGTGATGCGGCGGATAGAAACTGGATGTTCCAAGATCTCCCATGGTACCCGTATATTTCCATTCGCTATCAACCCTGATTCTGGAGCCCAGGGCGTCGCAGTTATCTTCAATCATCCATAATCCATGTTTGTCACAAAACTCCCGGACGGCAACGACGTCAAACGGGTTTCCCAATGTATGTGCAACCATCACAGCCTTTGTTTTGTTTGAATATGCCTGTTCCAAAAGTTGGACGTCCAGATTATATTGCGGAATTGTTACATCTACAAAGACAGGAACCGCGCCATACTGCACGATTGGCGCTACCGTCGTGGGAAATCCTGCCGCAACCGTGATAACTTCATCTCCCCGATGAATCTGCCTCTTTCCTAATTCCGGAGCGGTCAGCGCTGAAAACGCCAATAGGTTAGCAGAAGAGCCGGAGTTTACCAGTGAGCAGTATTTCACGCCTAAGTGATGCGCCAGTCCAGACTCAAATTCCCGGGTATATCTTCCGGCGGTCAGCCAGAATTCAAGGGAAGAGTCCACCAGGTTTACCAGCTCTTTTTCGTCAAATACCCGCCCGGCATAATTGACGCGTCCACCCGGTTGATACTCCTGTTGTGATCCAAATTTTTCGCTGTAATATTGCCTGGTCAATGCTAAGATTTGGTTTTTTATATCCTCTGCTGACATAATGTTTCTCCTTTTATAATTCTGCTATAATTTCAAACATCCGAACCGCATCGTAAATATTTTTCACACCATATTTGTCCAGTGTAAGCGCCACACCCCCATTTGTTCCTACCGTGTCGTTATAACCATTATAAGGGTGGTTCTTGCTATCATATTTTTCTTTTATCCATCCGGGCTCATAGATTTCCTCATCAAACCATTTCAGGAATTCATCACCAAGACCCATTGCCGAATACCGCAGCCTGTGTAGCAGCTCATCATATACGATCTTATCTTTCTGATATTGACCGAACACATTCCGATAAATGGTTTTCCAGTCGATCGATTTAAGCAGCTCCTGTGGCAGACAACCCAGGCTAACCATACGGAGTATTGCCTGATATACCAGCCCATAATCCATCATGATCTCTGGAAGGTATCTTTCAAATGGCGATAATGCGGCAATTCCACATAGTAAAGATTCGCTTTTCTGAATCTTTAAGTCATTGTGCAGCATGAAATTGCTTCTCGCTCCCAGAGAAATACCGGATTGTGCGGCAACCACAATAGGATATGTAATTACTAACACTTCTTTTTTGAGCACGGATGTGACAGTACCCATATAAATATCCTGGCACAGACCGTTATACAATCTACCAGTCTGTGTTAAGATTTCGCGTAAATAAGATTTCCTGTAACAGGAATTGATATAGCCAGAAGGCAAAATATACATGTATTCAGGCTGGTGCAAGGTACACAATAGAAGCTCCTGCAGCCCGCAGCGATATTCTCTATAATTGCCCTTTTCGTATTTTTGAGGGACATATACCATATTTGGTTTAAAGAGAGGACTGTCTTTGTAATCCGGCCACATATAATTTCCGGTGTCCCACTGAATGACATCTTCATCCGGATATTTTCCCATAACGTCGTCTAATACTTCCAATGCCCAGGGCAGGACGCCATCATCTGAGCCAATACAAAAATAATATTCTCCCCGCGCATTCAGGCATGCGTATTCGAAACTCTTTACGGGGTCTACTTCTCTGGGAACCTTAATATATCGGATGCGTTTGTCTGCTATACTATGGCAAAGTTCGTATATTTCGGAATTTCCTCCGGAGGAATTATCACTTATCAGGATTTCGTAATCCCCCTGATAACGCTGGTTCAGACAAGTCCGTATGGTGTGTTTCAGATACTTTGCAGAATTTCTTGCCGGAATGATGATACTGTATTTGCAGCTCGGTTCCATATCCAGCAAAGCCTGCATCGGCTTGTGAAAAATATGCTCCAGATAGGAGATATAATTGCCCATACGTCCAAATGTCATATAAGGTTGGAATAGCTCGCCATCATATCTGCTCAGGCGTTCCAATTCCTTTTTAATTTCTGTTTTCTGAAGTTCATCAAATAACCTTCCGGTTGTCAGCACATTTGCATAGTTGTCTTCCGAGTTTGTCAGGCACAACAGACGCAGCAGAAGAGCAATATTGGTTTTTACCTTCCCTTCCCTGTTCTGGACACAGGTGGCAGGGATAACGGTCATATCCGGATATTCCTGCTGTCCTTTGATACTTAACTCCAACAATTCATTATCAGACGGGAACTCCTCGCATACGGTTGGTTCTGATTCCACAATAAGCAATACCTTATGTCCCAGTCTGCTTAAGAGGTTTCCCATTAATTCGCTGACTTCCATGGCATTGCTGTCTACCGGAAGAATCCAGAGTCCGGGCGTCTTTAATTGCTCAAGGAAATAATCCATATTGATACGGTATCTGGCATTCTTATGTAAATGCAGATTGTCTTTCTGCTGTGATAAAAGAATTTCAATGATCATGTGCTCATAAAAACGACTTGTCTTATAACAAGTTGCCGATAATTCCTTTAAAACTTCCGTATCATCTTCTACCTGAAAATATTGTTGGATTAATGTATGAAATTGTTTCTCAACCGTCTGTGTCGACGCAGTCTGTCCATTTATGGCAGCCTGAAGAAATGAGAGCCGTCCGGACTCACACGTGTCCTGACATGTATCACAGAGTTCGCGCATAAAATCATAATAATCGTCTGTTCCCTTATAACGGTAAACAGGCGGGTGGTAGTTACCCAGCCAGGTTTTTATCTCCTCCGGCGACTGTCCGCTTTCATACATTTTTCTGCCGAGCGCAACAATATCTTTTAAATTCAATGGTATTTGTTCATACAATTCTTCTATCATCCCATACCTCCGCATAAATGCTTATCATAAAGAGAGCGCTCAACGCCGCTCTAGCTGGTTTTCCCTTAATATGGCAATTTTAACGCCCGGATATTTTTCTTCAATAATTGCTGCAACCTCATCGGAATAACTTGCCGCCATCACAAGAACCGCCTCAATGTTTTCCCGGGCTATTGTTTCCGGTGCGACAATTCTAAGATGGGTCCCCGGAGTATATTTATTCTGCTTAAAATCAGCAGAGTCAACGACAAACTTCACTTTATCCTTTATCCCGGAAAGTGCAATCACCGCGAGCGCCTGATGCCCAGCTCCCCAGATGGCAACCCGTTGAGACTCATTTATAAATGCATGTATCTCCTCTGTGATTTCCTCTCGTTGTTTCGTAAATTTGTCGAGGTTGATAATATTTCGTTTTCGAACAATTGCTGCCAGACAGTAGTCGTGCCATACCACATTGCATTCCAATACCTCAAAACCATTTTTTTCCAACAATAACCGCAGCGTATCCCTTGTAAAGTAGAGCAGGTGGTCGGCAATGAATTCGGAAAACATCAGATTGTCGATAATCAAATCGGTGTTGGGTACTTCAATCAGTCCGACAGCCCCTTCTTTCAGGTTCCCGTGAATTGTTTTAAGAAAGTCGTTGGGATCAGGTGCATGTTCCAGAAAGTTCATAATGAAAAATCCGTCAAATGGTGCGTGTTTAAAAAGAGTGGAAGATTCCATATATCCCTGTTGTACACGCAATCCAGCATCTGTACATGCGCTCACATATTCCGCACAGTGCTCTATACCATATCCCTCCACACCGGTTTCGTTCATCAGAGATAAAAATTCCCCTTTGCCGCAGCCAATTTCAATCAGTTTCTTTCCTGTCAGGTTATATTTGTCCACATAATCCTGAAAATACTGTCTACGAAATGATTTCATTTCATCGGAAACAGCAGACGCTCTTATGACGTCTTTATAATAGGAGACTGGATTACCTGAAATCTGTATCATTCCGCAATAAGGACATTGATAAAGGTTCAAATCTGTTCCAGTATCCTGTGCGAGATTTGTATCATCCGGAAAATTCTGTGCCATCCCCGGCATATCGGAATAGTGCAAAATCCGCTGTTCTTCTGTAATCGCTGCCTTGCAGCATCTGCAAATGATCTGTTCCATATGGCTGTCTCCTAATAATTTCCTGATAGCTGAAAGGGTGTGTTCCGGTAGAACTGTATCAGTTCTTTGATCGCTGTATCTATATCCGTAAATGTATAGCCGCCCATTTCATCCAGCAGCCGTGTGTTATCTCCGGAATATTCAGATCCAAGCCCTTCACCTTCAATCGTGATTCTGGATGAACTTCCCGTAGCCATCACAATTTTTTGGGCAAGCGAATGGATGTCTGTTGGATTTTGGGTACATACATTATAGTAGTGTTGTTTTGGTTCATGCGAAAGAAACCATCTCATGATATTACAAAGGTCTTTCACATACAGATAATCAAAATAGATATTACGGTGTATGACAATATCCTGCCGCATCAATGCCTTGCAGATGCAGTTGGAGATAAATCGGTAATTATAATTTTCATACTGACCGAATACGCCGAACAGCCTAAGATCATAAATGTTCTCGCTTTCTCCGACGGCTTTTGCCATAATATATTTTGATAGTCCATAATCATCCGAGGGAACCGCCGTGTCATAATATGTCTCTTTCATCTTCGGGACATAGGCATCCTTCCCATACTCCGCGCCGGATCCAAAATAAAACATTTTTCCATAATATTCATTCGCACGCTGCAAATGAAAAAACATCTGCAGGTTATTCTTTAATACCATGGATTTATAGGAATCCGGTAGCCCAAGCGTTCCCTGGACAGCAGAATGGATGACATATTCCGGCTGTTCCTTCCGTAAATATTTCCATACGGCCTCTGCATTTAATAAGTCAAGTTCCTGGTGCCCTGGTGACAACACCTGATATTCTGTTTTTAAATCCTGTGACAGGTTTCTCCCGATAAACCCGCTTGTTCCTGTTATCAATATTTTTTTCATCATAAGCCACGCAGTTTTTCTACCGGAAAGCCGTCAATATTATCTCTTGTGTAATAATCGTTATCTGCCAGTTCACAGTTTCGGCAGCTTGCGTTCTCATTCCTTCTGTTTTCCAGCTGCATCTTACGGAATTCGTAAATGACGTCGCCTTCCCAGATTTCTCGAATCGGCGTATCCGTTACATTACCCAGGTTGGTTCCACCTGCCCAGTCCACGCAGCATGGGCTTACCGCTCCGTTGCTGCGGACAGCAAGCGTTGTGAATGCCATAGGACAGGCAATTCGTTTTTGATACGTTTTCTGTAGATCTTTTTTCAGCGCATCTGCCTGCTCTTCTTTATATAAGCTGCCGATAAAGCTCTTTTCTCCGGCAGCTACCCAGTTGTGCGGCTTGTCTATGTATACCTCATCCGCCACATTCTGAAAACGCTCGATAAATTCATCGTTTTCTGTCGAGTAAGTATCAAGCATCTTCGCACTGACAAAGGGTTTTTCTTTGTTATGCGCTTTCTTTAGATCCTGAATCATTTTCAGGTTATTCCAGATCTTATCAATACTTACATTTGCACATGACGTAACCTCTTCATAGCGTTTCTGATTTCCGCCATAGATAGATACGCGGATGTAATCTATCTCATATTCTATAAGCTGCGCACAGAGCTCTTCCGTTAAAAGGGACATATTTGTTGTCGTTTCAATCCGCTCTGCAATATCTGCTTCGCGGGCAATTCTTAACATCTCGCCGAACTGTGGATGGGTAAATGGTTCTCCGTACAGGCTGAGTTTTAAAACTTTTAGTTTGTCCCCTTCCCATTTGCGAAATTGTTCTATGATATCCTGATAAAGCTCCATGCTCATCAATCCCCGGTTCTCTGTCAGGTAATTTTGAGACGTCAGGCTCTGAAAACAGGATACACATTTAAAATTACAGTAATTGGATGGTTCTATTAAAAGCGTAAATGGTTTTTTCAGTGGAATGATATCGATTAAATTTTGGCGTTTGTATTCTTTTAACTGTGTATATTTCAGCATAAGCGGCACCTCTAAAAATTATATATTTTTTCTGACACCTGCTCTGTAGCCGCGTCATGATCCTGCAGTTTAAAGGCAGCAACCATGACTGCCGGTATCATGTTTCTTTCACTGGCGTCTGTCCATTGCTTTTCCAGAATTTCTTTTAACTCCACAGGAGTTTGGAAGTCGTATTCGGTCAGAGACGGTGCATGTTCTTCCGTGTTTCTGTCCAGATAATATGTATCAGACGCATCCATATCATTTCTCAGAAAGTTTTTGGGATCGTTTTGGGCAAAATCTTTGCCTGCTATTTCCAGCAAAAGTTTTTTTTCCTTCTCAATCAAGTGCATATTTTTCCCTCCAATCGTTCTCTTCCTTCCACTCGGGCTGCTGTTCTTTCAGGAGGATAATATTGTCGAACACCAATACGTCCATTTCTGTATGCATAAAACACTCATAGGCGTCTTTTGGCGTGCATACGATGGGTTCCCCCCTTACATTGAAGGAGGTATTGACAATAACTCCGCAGCCCGTAAGTTTCCGAAATGCCTCAATAATTCCATAATAACGCGGATTCGTGTCTTTATTTACCGTCTGAATCCTGGCGCTGTAATCCACATGGGTGACCGCCGGGATATCGGAACGTTTCTCGTTCACAATGGGAAGAAGATTGATTTCACCGTCATTTGTATAATAGTCCTTCATGCAAAACGGTAACTGCCGTTCTTCCTGAACTGGTGCAACCAACAGCATATAGGGGCTGTTGTGCTCCATATCAAAATAATCCGCACAGTTTTCTTCCAATACGGAGGGAGCAAACGGGCGAAAAGACTCCCGGTATTTAATTTTTAAGTTCATCACAGACTGCATTTTTGTGGAACGGGCGTCGCCGATAATGCTCCGGTTCCCCAATGCCCGGGGACCAAATTCCATCCTGCCGTCGCAGAGTCCGATTACCTTTTCATCTTTTAACAGGGCTGCAATGGTTTCATAAGTCTGCGCATCGTTTTGATATTCTGTATACCGGTATCCGTTATCATCCAGATATTTTTTTACTTCTTTTGCGGTAAATTGCGGTCCAAGATAGCTGCCATGCATCAAATCCTGTCCTTTATCCACACTGCGAGTCCTGCCGGATTTACAGTAATATGTATAGAACGCCGCTCCCAGAGAGCCCCCGGCATCGCCCGCCGCAGGCTGTATCCATAAATCTTCAAATATGTTTTCTTTCAGCAGTTTCCCATTGGCAACACAGTTAAGAGCCACGCCGCCTGCTAAGACGAGATGTTTCATTCCGGTAGTTTTTCTGGCATATATTGCGGTTTTTAACAATACTTCCTCTACGACTTTCTGTACGGATGACGCCATGTCCATCTCGCGTTTCGTGATGTCAGATTCTGGTTTGCGTCTTTCTCCCCCAAACAGACGGGCAAATTCATCATTTGTCATGATGTCGTTGCGATAAAAATCAAAATATTTTAAATTCAGCCGATAAGAACCATCTTCCTTGATATCAATCAGTTCACGTTTAATTAAATCAACGTATATCGGCTCACCGTAAGGCGCAAGTCCCATCAACTTATAATCTCCGGAATTTACTTTAAATCCACAAAAATAAGTAAACGCGCTGTACAGTAAGCCGATGGAATGCGGATAATCAATCTCTTTTAATATCTTAACTTCGTTTCCCCGTCCATATCCAATCGTTGTTGTCGCCCATTCTCCAACGCCGTCAAACGTAATAAACGCCGCTTCCTCAAAAGGAGAAGGGTAGAAGGCGGAGCTTGCATGAGAGATATGATGTTCCGTTACAAGAAGGCGGTCGTCTTTCCCAAGCCTTCCCAGAATTTTTCTCAGCTCTTCATGAATCCACAGTTTCCACCGAAACATGGATTCTGCGGAATGCTCTATGAAAGCGCCTGCATCTTCTCCTAAAGCAAGTATGTTTTTACAGAAACGATCCAGTGTCAACAGCGGATTGTCGTAATATACCACATAATCAATGTCCTCCGCTGTAATTTTTGCCGCCTGAAGACAATATTGAATTGCATTCACCGGAACGCTCAAATCATGCTTGATCCTGGTAAAGCGTTCTTCCTGGGCTGCTGCAAGAATCTTCCCATCACAGACTAAAGACGCTGCCGAATCGTGATATAATGCGGATATGCCTAATACTATCATGTTAATATTCCTCCAATGTGGATGTTATCTTTTTCAAAATGTTTTTTGCTATGATTTGATGCCCCTTTTCGGTACTATGGCAAACGTCGTAAAAGACATCCTCCTCATCGTCAAAAATATCCGTTAAATCGGTCATATAATCATTTTTTTCTATATATTTGCGGCATCCGTTGACAAAATCGGACGTTTTCTCCAAAAGAGACGCTTCGCGGTTATATGCCGAGAGATAACTCTTTTTTAATTCCAAAACACTGTCATCCAGGATGGGACGCCCAATTCCCTGTATAGGCTGCAAAAAAGAAAAATAATGTATTCCATGTTCCTTTGCCAGAGCATATATATTCCGGGCTGCCTCATACCAGTTTTCATAATCAGGAATCTGAGGACATTCCATGCCATGCGCGATTTTATTTACAGCGCGCATATCCAGGGTATCCGGAGCCATGGGCGTACGTGTTTCCATAAAGTCATAGAACTTTTTCTGGTAGCGGTGCAGGTATGGGTATTCTTCCATGGAGACCTGATATGCAATATCATTATAACCATCAAAACTTATTACAATATTCGGGTGAATCGCCAGACCATCCCGCATAAATTTCAGAAATTCCTGGTGTATGGAATAGCCCCCGATTCCACCGGAATAAACGACGACGTTATATTTCTTGCTTATTTCCTCGTATAATTGCTCCGGCCAGGTTCTGACGTTTCCCATAGTCGGATCGCTCGTCGAGCCTCCTAATGTCATAATCCTTATCGCTTTTTCATCCTGCGGATCTCCGTATACCTGAAAATTGAGTTCGTTCTCATAAATTCTCGTGAAACCCAGCAGAGAATCTACGGCATTAAATTTCTGCATATATCCGCCTATGTTGTAAATAGCAAACTCTTTCTCAAATTCGAGTCCGTATTGAAGAAGTCTGCTATACACCTGCCCATGATTTTTCATGGTAAAGCAGATTACATAAATATCATCTTTATTCTCATATAAAAGTTCCAGCGGATTCCGGACTTCTTTTCCAAACAGGGAATCTTCCATACACTCATCATCCACAAAATAGCTGATTTCTTTTCCCATATATGCTAAATTATGGTAGATAACCTGTGCGATGGGTTCTGTTCCATAGAGAATAATTTTTCGTTTTTGCACAGGTTCGAGAATTTTTTCTAATGATTTTACGTAATAATACTTCATCTTATTTTTCTCCGGTTTTGATATAATCTCTTTCAGTAAATACTTCTTTATAGCTGACTGGTAACGGTTTTCCATAAAATTTGGACATATAATCCCGGATAAACACTTTATTTTCACCGGACAGGCAGGTGGGGCAGTGCTGTCCAAACCATTTAATGCTCAATCCTCTGTTTATAATCTCTTCCAGAGATTCCTCAAAGATATTGCCAATTGAAATATGCATAAATACACACGGAAGAATATCTCCGTATTTTGTCAGGTGTAAGACGTTTGTCACAGCGCCGCAGCCGCGGTTCTGTCCATAAGTAGGAAAGGTATCACGGTGAACGACCGGATATTTATTGCGCAAATTTAATAAGAACTCGTTATCCTCAGGCGTAATCAACACTTCTTCTTTTCCTTCCCATCTGCCGATGGCGCGTGCAATCATGATATCAAGGTTAAAGCCGTTATCATTTGCGAATTTTGCCAGTTCTTCCGTTGCTTTTGTCTGACAGTTCTGGTGTGATATAACGGTCTGTATGGCGGTCTGTATGCCGGCGTTTTTGGCAATGAACAGGGAATCTTTTGCTTTCTGATATGTTCCCTCTATCTGTCGGGTTTGCATATAGACTTCCTCGTCAATGCTGTCCAGGCTGATTTTCATTTTATCAAGACCAATTGCCTTTAAATGTTTTGCACGTTCCTCGGTCAGCAATAAGCCGTTCGTGCTCATGGAAATATGAAATTTCTCCGGATTTAAAGCTTTGATGATATCATCCAGATTATCAAAACACAGCGGTTCGCCGCCGGAAATATTAAACTGCGCCAATCCCAATTTATCAGCCTGTTCGGCAAAGTCTTTCAAATCATCTATCGTCAGTACCCGTTCTTTTTTCTCGAACTCTGAATTGCTGCAGTGCGTGCAGTGCATATTACATTTATAGTCGAAACAGAAATCTATAATGGCAGTGCTTTCCCCCCGCGCCAGTTTCTCATCATATTTCATTATTTTTTCGTATACAAGAGGTTTTTCTTTTTTTAATTTTTCCCTGCGTGCGTTTTCAATCGGTTTTCTCTGTTCTTCATTTACTTTAACCATGGTCGTCTCTCCTAATCAATTTTAATATGCGTAACAAACGGTTTCTGCCTCCGCATTGCTATGATGCCTGAGTATAAGATTGTATTCCGGATTCAGTTCCTTGATATAAACCGGAATGTTTAAAAAATCATTGATGGAATGATAAATACAAATTGCCAGTTTGGGTTTCTGGCTCTGAATCAGGTTTTTTGCCCCATGCAGCGCCGAAAGTTCTGCGCCCTCAATATCCATTTTAAGGAAAGTAACTTTTTTATCCTTTAAAATATGATCTAACGTATCTACCTCGCAGATTTCATTCCCATCTTCTGAAAATGTGGCGCTCTCGTAATTGCTGTTATAACGAAACGTTCCCTTATGATCAGACAAACCTACATTGTATGCTTCTATTCTGGAACCCTCGTCTGCATTGTTGGCGGAAACCTCATCGCAATAGGCTTTCAGGCTCTGATAATTTCGTTTGTCCATTTCAAACGTATATATTTTTTCATAATGGTTGGATATGGCTTTTTTAAAGCTGCGAATCGTATCGCCGTCAAATGCCCCGGCATCCACAAAACACTCATTGTCAGAAAGCTGCACCTCTTCGGTAAAGAAGTAAGATTCTCCATGATATGCAATTGGAGTTTTTATATCAATAAACCATTTTTCGAATGTCTGGCAGCAAATTTCTCTGGATACATCGTCCTGGCATAATTCCAATATCCGCAGCATTCTCTGAAAAACATCGTCTAACTTCTTTTCATCCCCCATATACTCATAATTTGACATGAAACTGAGGATATCGACCGTGCCGACATAAACGTCATCACCTGCATCATGCTGTAGCTGCCGGTATAATTCTTCATATTCCCTAAGTGCAACCACGATCGCTGTTTTACCCTGCGTTACCTCAGAGAAATTTGGGGGTGGGGCACAGTGGACGCCATCTATAATCTCCTGATGCCATTTATGTTTGTCATTATCATAAAAGCAATCGACTTTTATACCATACTTTTTCAAAATGTTGTACCAGTTAAACCCATGGCTGCCAGCGCCAAATATACACACTTTCTCATAATTTCTCAGTGTATTCAGCCACTTTTTTGCATACCCGGTTTCCGTTTTTTTCGCCTGATCTAATAAATTTTCGAGTTTTTCTATATAGTCATTCATTGTTTTTATCCCTCCAGTTTCAGGTTTGTCCCTACGCACATTGTTTAATATGCATAACAGACGGTATCACTTTCGTCTTCTGAATGATGCCTTATCAGTATCTTATATTCCGGATTTAATTCTTTGATATATTTGGGAATGGAATAAAAATCCTTAGCTGAGTGGTACATAGAAATTGCCAGTTTCGGCTTATACTTTCGTATATGCTCTCGGCAGCCCTCCAGCGCTTTCATTTCTGCGCCCTCAATATCCATTTTAATAAGAGTGACTTCTTCGTCCTTTAATTCTTCATCAAGGGGCACGACAGTCGTCACCAGATCCCCTTCGTCCGATATTTTGGAAGTCTGGCAATTGCTGCTATAATGCAGCGTTTTACGTTCATTCCATAATCCTTTGTTGATAAGATGGATTTTTTCTCTTATCTGCGGAGCGAATGTTTTTGTCTTCTCCATCAATATCTGGAAGTTCGCGCTGTCCATCTCAAAAGCATGAACGCTTGAAAAAATACCCTCATACACATTTAAAAAATCTTCGATGGTATCTCCGACATAAGCGCCGGCATCAATCAGTTTCTCATCGTTCCTCTTTCCCAGCTCCGGGATAAAATATGGTTTGCCATTATAAGTAATATGGCTGTTCTCATCCACAAACCATTGATACATGGTCTCATAGCAGATTTGTCGCGATAAGTCATCTTCGCACAGACGCATAACATCAGCGACTTCGTCTATCAGCCGCTCTACCTGGGCGTCATTTTGTGCGAAGGCATAATTTAGTTTAAACCCGATGGTATTGGTGCTTGCAACAGAAAGATTGGAAAACCCCATTTCCTGTAATTGCTCGTATATTTCCTGATACCTTCGAACAGCAATGATGATGATTCCGGGACCGATATCTTTCAGTTCCTGCGGGGAACAGCAAGACACATCCCCACAGACTTCTTTTCCCCACAATGCCTGATTGTTGTCGCAGATACCATCTACGTTCACTCCATAGCCCATTAATATATTGGTCCAGTTTTTCCCATGTTCCCCTGCACCAAAAATATATATTTTCTGTTGTTGTTTTAAGTTTTTGATGATATCAGCAGCATATGATTTTCTGTGATTGACAATTTCTGTCCTTAATTTTTCTTCCCATTCCGAACCCATAGCCGGCCCTCCTAAATTCGTCTGTATGATGAAACCCCGCCCATTTTATGGAATCGCATAACAGACAGTCTCATACGTCATTTCTGTATAATGGCGAATATAAATTTTATATTCCGGATTTAATGATTTAATAAAAACAGGTAATTCCAACATATCTTCCGGACTGTGATATATACAGATTGCCAATACCGGTTTCTGGGATGCTATGATTTTTTTTGTACCCTCTAACGCATCATGTTCTGCACCCTCAATATCCATCTTGATAAATGTCACTTCTTCGTCCACTAATATGTCATCCAGTGCCTTTATTTTTCCGGTCATTTCCTCCGATTTTCCATTTGCAGCGCTTACCGCGTTATTTATGGAAGAATTGCTATCTCCATGCATAAACGTAATTGCCTGATTTCTGTTTGATACGCCATAAGGATAGCACTGAATAATTCCAGTATCATTCCCCTGTAATTCTGCGGCCTGATTCAGGAGTTTTCGGTAAATAACAGGGTCTAATTCGAACAAATGCATTTTCCGATATTTTCCATGGCTTTTCTTGATGAAATCCATGGCGGTATCTCCAATATACGCCCCGCAATCTACGAATGATTCATCTTCACGCAGAGAAATAATCTCCTCATCAAAGTATTGGTTATCGGAACAAATTTGTCGAAAATAATCGTCCGGTACATCTGTCATTTTCCAGAAATCGGTCAAATGTCGATATACGTTCCGGGATGTTTCATCTTCAAGAATGTCCATTACCCTGTGAATCTTTTCCTGTAGGTCATTTTCATGTTCTCTCACATATTCTTCCGCAAAGACCTTTTCAAAAAAGATCCGCATACAGTTCGTCATTCCATCCCCAAATAGTTGCTCTTTAATGGTCTTATAATAAGGAGCGGATGCAATAATCACGACAACTTCATCTGGATTCATCTCTATCAATTGCGAGTAGGGGATACATTCTGTGCCATGGTAAGAAGTTTTCCACAAATCCGGATTGTTGTCGCAGAAAAAGTCTATGTGTATCCCTCTCAAAGAAAGTTTATCTCTCATTGCCTGCCCAACTAATCCCATAGAGAATATACATACCTTTTTCCCTTTTAATTGCTCTTTTATTTCTTTTAAATATCTGACTTCCTCCATCGCCTGTTCCTCCATTTTACTGAAACTTAACCGTTTCTAAACATCCTGCCTTGCCCGTTTTTATTCCTCCACCGGCGGCCACATTTCCTCCAACAGAGAGGACTGCATACGTCCGTTTGGCAGGCGAAAACTTCTGGTTCTCGGTGACACGGTCTCTTCCGGTGAAATTACAACTTCACATAAAACAGGACCTTCTGTGTTCAAAACTTTCGGAAGAACCTCATCCAATTCCGTGTTCTTTGCCACACGAAATACCGGTACGTCATATGCAGCTGCAACTTTGCAGATATCCGGCATCTCCAGACCGCTGGATGTGCCGCTTGCCACATAATGACCGTCAAATGTATTTCGCTGCATTGCGCGAATGCTTGCATAGCCTTCATTGTTCCAGATAAATATCTTTATAGGCAGCTGCAAACGTTTTACGGTCTCCAGTTCCTGCAAATTCATCTGGAATGCCCCATCTCCATTTATGAGCACAGTTCTTCTGCGCTCGTTGGCAATACAGGAGCCAATAGCGTAAGGCAGACCGAATCCCATTGAACCCAGACCGGCGGCATTTTTCATCTTCTGTCCATACTTTATTCGAAACGCCTGATAGGTAATCTCACCAGCAGCCCCCGAACTTTCCGGAACGATAACGTCGTCTTCGGCAAGCTGATTACAAAGTCTGTCGATAAAATAATATGCGCTTACTTTATCCGTAGCTTTCCGGTGAAATTCAGTCACCACCGGATATTGCGTTCTAGTATTATGGCATTCCTCCAGCCACAAATTCCATTCCTCTTTTTTATCTTCCCATTCCTCCTGCTGCACAGCTTGTAAAAGAGATTCCAAAAAGTCATATGCATCACAACAGAGTTTGGTTTCCACCTGTTCTACCTGCATACGGTTCAGTTCATTTTCATCAATATCTACGATAATTTTTTTCGCACATTTTCCGAAATTTTTCTCATTAAAGGCGGTGATACTGGTGTCCAGCCGGCTTCCAATGCACAGAAGGACGTCTGCTGACTGTAAAATCAGATTTGCGCCCCTGTCACCCATAGCGCCGGGATGACCTGCATACAGTCTGTCATCCTCACCCATCATGTCAATGGTTTTCCAGGTAGTCTGCACCGGTATCTGTAATTTCAGCAACAATTCTTTCCATACGTTCTTAGCACCTGCAAGTTTGATACCATTTCCAGCCAGCAGTAGTGGCCTTCGGGCATTCTTCAAAAGTTTTACAGTTTTTGCAACGCCATCCTCTATGCTGTTTTTGGAAGGGCACGGCATAACATAACCTTCCAGAGTGGTTTCGTCCACCATTGTTCCCTGTATGTCAAGAGGTATGGACAGCCAGACCGGACCTTTTCTGTCGCTGGTTGCCTCCGCATAGGCACGCTCCAGGTGATACCTGATTTCTTGGGCGTCCATAACCTGAACGGCATATTTCGTAATTGGCTTAACCATATCAATAATCTGTACTTCCTGAGAGCCAATCTGGCGTACGCCTTTTTCCCCGACCAGATCTTCTCGTTTCGCCTGTCCGGATATAAGAAACATAGGAGTAGAATCTATCCAGCCGGCAGTTACCCCTGTAATTGCATTTGTCGCTCCAGGACCGGATGTGGTAAGACATACCCCTATTTCATTTGTGTGCTGTCCATAAGCCTCGGCAGCGATTGCCGCCGCCTGCTCGTGAAGGCAGCAGATATATTCTGTTTTAGAATTTCCAAGAGAGTCTACCAGGTGCATGGCGCCGCCGCCCGGGAGCATGAACACATGCTTTACTCCTTTAGACTCCAGAAAACGGAAAATATAATCTGATACTTTTATCATGATGTCCTCCCTGACTTATCGGCAAAGCTCATGCTCCACATATTCCGCAATCAGATGCCCCACAAAAATATGGGCTTCCTGCACCCGTGGCGTTATTTTGGATGGAATCTTTATGATATAATCACAAATTTCCTCCAGTTCCGGGTTATCATGTTCACCCATCAGCATGACTGTCCGTATTTCCTGTTTTTTAGCAAATCGAAGCGCTTCCAAAATATTTTTTGATTTTCCGCTTGTGGATATTGCAACCAGCATATCTCCGGGCCTTGCCTTTGCCTCCAACTGCCGGACAAAGATACGCTCATAACTATAATCGTTTGCAATTGCCGTTAATGCAGAAGTATTCACAGTCAATGCCTCTGCATTCAATGCCCGCCGTTCCTTATAAAACCGGCTGACAAATTCTGTCGCAATATGTTGCGCGTCTGCCGCACTTCCTCCGTTACCGCAGAGAAAAATCTGTTTCTGCTGTGCCTGATTCTGCGCTGTTTCCTGTGCGACATCCATCACTTTGGATATTAAATCCTGATCAGAAATAATTTTTTTAAAGATGTCCGTATGCTCTTCCCAACGCCGGTAGAAAAAGTGATTCGGACGTTCCGTGTCATTCAGATTGTTAAGAATTCCGATCAATTCCCATAGACAGCCTTCTCCTCCAGCAGATTGTAAGATAATATCTGCAGCATGTCTGGCATTGCCAATTGCATCAGCCGGGCAAATGCCGATTCCGGCATATTTCAGTGGTTCCACATCATATTTTCCATCACCGATATAACAGATTTCGTCCCTGCTAAAGCCCGTCTTTTGTTCCAGCTCAATCAGGGCGTCTTTTTTATGTTTATTCCCACGATAAAAATATTTCCACGGAAACCTGTCTTCAAAATAAGATACAATTTCCGTATTTTCTCCCGTAATTGCCGCCAGAAGAAACCCCTGTTTATCCAGCTCAAAAATGGCGTCTATGTCCTTTAAATTGATCTTTTTCTGTTCATGTCCCTGTGTATCAACAATCACTGCTCCGTCTGTGAGTACACCATCTATATCAAATACCAGTAACTTTATCATTGATTCAACCCCGCAGTTTGGCTTTTACCTGTAATTCAGCCTCTGTAAGCATCTTGTCACCAGAGCCTAAAACCACCTCTGCCATCCTGATTTCTTTAACTAACTGGCACAGTTCTTCCGGTTCAATGGACGCTTTCTGGTCACTGCCGTACATTTCCCTGTCCAGTGTAATATGACGCTCTATCGAGGATGCTCCCTTTACAACAGCGCAAACGCTTACGAAGGTTCCTGCCTCGTGTCCGCTGTATCCTACCTTACAGTCATATCGTTCCCTGAGCCAGTCCATAACCCGCAGGTTGGCATCTTCCTCTTTCATTGGATAGGTGCTGTTGCAGTGCATCAGTTCAAACTTACAGCCATGTTTGCGGAAAATTTCAACGGCATGGTCTATTTCTTCGTATGTGCTCATTCCCGTTGCGATAAAAGTATACCGCTGTTCTTTTGCAATTTCTTCCAACAGTTCGTCATTCGTCAGCATGGCGGACGCAACTTTATTGTATTTTAAATGAAACAGCTGCAAAAATTTCTGGGCATCAAGATCCCAGGCAGATGCAAACCAGTCTATGCCTTTTTGCCGGCAATAGCGGTCTATTTCCTGGTATTCTTCCAGACCAAATTCAAGCCCTTCCTTTTGTTCACGCTGCGTAGTGCCCCAGGGGCTTTCACGAAATCCATCCAGATATTCTTTCGTGTATACTTTGTCGATGGTTCTTTTTTGAAATTTAACAGCGTCACATCCGGCATTGGCGGCTGCATCTATTAACTCCTTCGCTAACTGCATATCTCCATTATGATTGATTCCAATTTCTGCTGTTATGAATGTGTTCATTTCTTCTCCTGTTCTATATGTATCTCTAAATATTTCTAAATTTTTTAATAAAAGCCAGTATTCTCATATAAGGTAATTAAGTAAATGTAACACAATAGCCAGTATGTTACATTTATGTGGATGGAATTGTAAAAGACAAAAAACTCATCATAAACAGAATAAAAGAATTGGGAAATAGTTTTGGGAAATCATTTTTTTAGAGAAGGTTAGAGTAAAATAGAACCACCAGATGACATTCCGGTGGTTTTAAGACGCGCCAATTAAGACGGCTTTCCCCTCAAAGGCAAAGCCGTATTTGCGGATCCGCCCTGCCGGAATTCCCCGCGCAATTAATTCCTGCTCATATTGTTTCTCTTCAATCTGGGCAAGCGCTGCGGCAACCGTGTCCTCAAGGCTGTTTTCTGTCCTCGTTTTACGCACCTTAAATTCAATAATGACGCCGTCCACGGAATCATCCAAAGGCTCTAACATCACGTCATATCTACCAAATCCGCTTTCCCGGTTGGAGCGCAGCCGGTATTTATCTTGCAAATCAACCAGAAGACCCAGTACAAACCCATGGTAGAAACGCTCCGGTTCCGATTTGCCCTGTTTAGCGGTGTCAAAATAACTGAATGTATTTAACACAACACGGTTCATGTAATCGTTCATGGCGTCCACATCACCAAGCAGCAAAGCCTTGATGAATGTATTATAAGCGGATTCTGTTTCCGCGAACCAGTCATGAATCAAATCTTCAAACATAATTTCAACTTCAAAATTTGTAAGCCCCAGCGTATAATGCCCTCGTTTTTGCCCGGAACGTGTTTCGGCTTCCTGCACATCCAAAACTTTCAGGTATCCACTTGTTAGCATTAGACTCCAGATGGCGCCCGGCTTTTTGTTGAGCTGGCTGAATACAATTTCTTCATCGATTTCCGCTACAACAGTTCCACCCTGCATAAGTATTTCGAACTGTTTCTTAACATCCGCATCGGCCTGTTGAAGTTGAAGGGCAATCAGACTGTTTGAGCTGGAATTTGCCCAGTAGGTTTTGAATTTTCCTGTGTCAAGATAATTTAGAATAGACCATGGGTTGTAAATGTCTGTCATTTTTCCGAACGTAAAACCATCATACCATTTTTTTACGATATCTTTTTTCGGGAGTTTCTGTTCATCCATTGCCGCAAACACTTCTTCTTCCGTAAAACCAAAAGCGTCCGCATATTCATCTGATGTGATGGTAATCGCTTTCAGGTTGTTTAAGTCTGAAAATATGCTTTCCTTACTTACCCTTGTAATTCCCGTCATAATGGCGCGCTCCAGGAAGGGATTTGTCTTAAATGTCGCATTGAACATACTCCTTGTATAGCTTACCATATCATCCCAATAGCCGTTTACATAAGCCTCCTGCATCGGCGTATCGTATTCGTCCAGCAGGATGATGACCTTCTTATCATAGTAACGACTTAAAAATTCGGACAACCTGTGCAATGCGAGGGTGGCATCCGCGTCGTTCATGGTTCCGGATATTCTGTCAAAATATGTTTTTTCTTTATCATTCAGAAAGTCTCCGTTTTTCAAAAAAGAATTCTGCTGATAGAGCTGTTCCAAAAACATATTTATCTTAAGCTTTGTCGTCTCAAAATCTCGTTCCTTAATATTGGCAAACGTCAGGTTGATGACAGGATAAGTCCCCTGAAGTTTCTGGTATTTTTCCTCTTTCCAGATGTCAAGCCCTTCAAACAACTTGCCCTGACCGGTATATTTGACGGAGAAGAAATGATCCAGCATGTTTATGGTAAGCGTCTTGCCAAAACGCCGGGGACGTGTGATTAAGGTGACATCATCCGCGTTTTCCCACCATTCTTTGATAAATATGGTTTTGTCTATATAAAAATAGTCATTTGTAATAATCTTTTCAAAATCCTGTATTCCGATACCTACGGTTTTTGCCATGTGTTCAGCCCTCCTTTTTAAGCTTTCCACTTCTTGCAGGTATCGTATCATATATAATTTTTAAAAGCAAGGAGATACAAAAGTCGGAAATAACCCTGCGTACTCATTTTTAACGTCCGAGCTTTCCCGCTGGCTGAGTAATTGAAATGGTGACAATTTTTACATCAACTCCATTCCCAGATATGCTTTATCCAGATCGTCCTGTGTCACGCCAAGGTATCGTTTGGTAATCTTATAGTCGCTGTGGTTGTAGATCTCCATAATGACGATCGGGGACACGGAGCCGCTGGTCCATGCATGATATCCCCATGTTTTACGCAGGGAATGGCAGGCAATCCTTCCGGCAATCCCGATGGCGACGACTGCCGCGTGAATAATTCGCCAGGCCTGTACCCGGCTGATAGCTTTGGCGCTTTTTCGGTTATTGGCAAAAATAAATTCACATTTTTTATGTGGGTAGAGCTGGCGCAAAGCGCCCAATATCTGTGCGTTTAATGCAATTGTTTTCGTCTTTCCTGTTTTTTGTTCCGTAATAGTTACATGGTTTTGGAACACCTCGCGCTTTTCGTCATAGACGTCCGACCACCTCATTCGTAGTAAATCACTGATTCGAAGCGCGGTATAAGCGCCCATGATAACCATTGTGTAATTGCGAAATTGTCCTTTTTGCAGAAAAAAATCTGCAAGTTCCTTAAGCTGTTTTTTGTTTCTGATAGGTTCTGTTGCTGCCATTTGTCTGCCTCCTTTTTCTTATGTACAAGAACAGTCTAATTTGGATAAAGGAGCGCTGCAACAAATTAGCCGCTATTTAACTTTTTGTGGTATATTTGAGAAGGAATGATCTTCGATCAATTGTACGTTTTCCAGTTTCCGGAAATTCAGGCTTATTTTCACTTTAAAATATGCCGAATTCGCTTGCATATAAGCAGTTCTGATGTTAAAATATAATACAAATGTAACATACTGGCTATTATGTTACATCGGTTTCAGCAGGAGGTAATGGATATGTCATAGGCAGATAGGACAAAAGAAGCAAACGCTTTGTTTTATCTGCATTTTTCTTATTCAAATGTACAAGCTGACAAGTACGAAAACAGACGAAAGTGAATAGGTGGAAATTATGGTAATTAGAGCAAAGCGCAAAGAATTGTTTCAGGGGAAACCATTGACAGAGAGGCAGCAGGCCAATACGGATAAGAACTTAAAGGAGATAGAGCAGCGGGCAACCGTATTAGAATCTTATCCCAGGAGGCTTGTGTTTGAGCTTACAAATGCCTGCAATCTGAATTGTGTGATGTGTGGGAGGAACGCGGCGGATTTCAAGATGACGTCGTTTGATATGGATGTATTTCGCAGTTTCGAACCTCTGATGGATTCGATTGAGGAAGTAACGCTTATGGGCTGGGGAGAGCCGACGATACATCCGCATTTTAATGAAATGCTGGAAATTATTGACCGGCACAGCGCGCGGAAATATTTCTGCAGCAATGGCATGAACTTAAAGAAAATCAGGGAAAGTATTTTTAAATATAATGTGGATGTGTTTGCCGTGAGCGTGGACGGCGCAACATATGAGACCAATGCCCGCATCCGGCGGGGTTCAGACCTTAACGTGATTAAGGAGGACCTGAAATCTATTGTGGATGAGAGGAACAGTCGTGGTTTGAAGTATCCCTGGATTAACTTCGTATTCTGCGCCATGGAATCGAACATCCGTGAATTGCCGGAACTGGTGCGGGTAGCGGCGGAGATTGGAATCGATGAAGTCAAAGCGGTGTACCTTACGGCTTTTGATGAAGGACTCCTGCATGAGACGTTATGGGGAAAGGAAGATTTGATCCGTGAGGTCTTTGCGGAGGCTGTGAGGGTTGGCGAGGAGACAGGCATTGTCCTTAAACTGCCTCATATTCCGGGAGAAGATATTGGGGGAGAGGATTACCATAAAGAATGTTTCGTGTCTTGGAGAGACTTCTTCCTGGGCTCCGATGGATATGTCCGTCCCTGTATGTCCACGCCAATACAGTTCTTTAAATATGATTTGGAAAGACCTTTTATGGAGATGTGGAATTCGCCGGAGTATCAGAAATACCGGGAGATTGTGAACGACAATGAACGCATGGACAGCCCGTGCAGACGTTGTTACCAGTCTTCTCACTGCAACTGGAACCGGAAGGAATCATTTATACAGATAGGAGAAAATTTCTCACCCGACTGGGAGAAATAGAGAGGTATACATATGAAAGTTGTAATACTGGCGGGAGGTCTTGGAACCAGAATCAGCGAGGAGTCCGGAACGAAACCGAAACCGATGATAACCATTGGCGAGATGCCGATTATCTGGCATATCATGAAAATTTATTCGCATTACGGATATAACGAATTTGTCGTGTGCTGCGGATACAAGAGCCATGTAATTAAAGATTTTTTTGCAAATTACTTTCTGTACAAGTCGGACGTAACCTTTGACTACCGGGATAACAACCGGGTGGAAACGTATGATTGTGAGATTGAGCCCTGGAAGGTGACGCTGGCGGAAACCGGCGGAGAGAACATGACCGGAAGCAGGATTAAGCAGATTCAGAAATACATTCCGGAAGGGGAAAGTTTTATGCTCACTTATGGGGATGGGGTTGCAGACGTGGACATTTCATCGCTTGTAAGCCATCACCAGAAGCACGGTAAGATAGCGACGATGACCGCCGTGCAGCCGCCTGCGAAGTTTGGCGTGCTGGATATTGACGCTGATAATACGATTCTTGATTTCAAGGAGAAACCGGAATCTGACGCCGGATGGATTAATGGCGGATTCATGGTGTTAAATTATGATGTTTTCCGCTATATTGATGACAATCCCATGCGGATCTTCGAGCAGGAGCCGTTGGAAGAGCTGGCGAAAGCACGTGAACTATCGGCATATCGGCATGGGGGATTCTGGCTGCCCATGGACACCCTGAGGGACAAGAATAAACTGGAAAATTTGTGGGGCAGCGGGCAGGCTCCGTGGAAAGTATGGTAAAAATAAATGTTGAACAGGGATTTTTACAGAGGAAAGAAAGTATTTCTGACAGGTCATACGGGGTTTAAGGGGACTTGGCTCTCTCTGATGCTGGAGACTTTGGGGGCGGAGGTTTATGGTTACGCATTGAAACCGGAGACGGCGTTTTATCCGAAAGCACATCCTCAAACGGTTAAAAGCTGGGAAGGATATATCACGGACCGTAAGCTTTTGCAGGAGGCATTGCAGGAAGTGGAGCCGGATTTCGTGATTCATTTTGCTTCCCATTCGACCTTAAACCGCAGTTATGAAATTACGGATTATATTTTTGATACAAACGTTATGGGCGTGGTGAACCTTCTGGAAGGAGTTCGGAAACTGCAGCAGGTACAGGCAGTGCTGGTCGTTACCAGTGATAAGTGTTACCGCAATCTGGAATCGGAAGAGCCTTACGGGGAGGAGAGCCCATTGGGTGCGCAGGATCCGTATTCCACCAGCAAGGCGTGTCAGGAGCTGATTACGGATTGTTACCGCAATTCCTTTTTTGGCAGACAGGGACAGAATATTCCGATTGCCACGGCGCGGGCAAGCAATGTGCTGGGAGGCGGAGATTATAATCTGAACCGCTTATTACCCAGTCTTTTGGACAGTTATCTCAAAGGTGAGAAAGCAGTCATCCGCAATCCCCATGCAATTCGCCCGTGGCAGAATGTCTTGGACGTGCTGGGCGGATACCTCATTCTTGTGCAAAAGATGGCGGAATCTGGGGACGGCGACGGCAGATATTGCGAGGCGTTTAATTTTGGTCCTAACGAGGATGGTCTGATTACCGTAGGCGTTATGGCGGAGAAATTGTGCCGTTATTTTCCGCAGGGAGAAGTGCAGATTGTCTCGGCAGAGAAATCCGTGAAGGAGACGGGGGTTTTGAAGATTAGCAGTGAGAAAGCAAAGAAAGTATTAGGCTGGCGTCCGAAGTATACTATAGACGATACGCTGCGTATGGCGGCAGAATTTGCAATCCGCGAGCATCAGGGAGAATTGGTGCGGGAAATCTGCATGGAATATATTGAATCGTATTTGAAATGAGGAGGATGAAACCGTGGAAAAGTGGAATGAGGAAGTTGCGGAATTTGCGAGAAATGTCCGCGTGGATGTGGCGAAGGTATTAAACCGTACCAACGATTCCCACATTGGAGGGGGGTATTCTTCCATTGATATTCTTTCTGTACTATATAAGAAAGTGCTGAACCTGGATAAGGATAAGCTGAAAGACCCCAATCGGAATGTGTTCATCCTCAGCAAGGGACACATTGCGGCGTCTTTTTATGTAACGCTTGCCCATGCAGGATTGATTTCTATGGAAGACCTTGAGAAACATACGGTAAACGGTGAATTTTATGCGGGACATACGCGTAAATTTCAGACGAACGGCGTGCAGGGCGTGGAGATGTCGGCGGGTTCCTTAGGGCATGGTTCCGGCGTGGGCGCGGGTATGGCATATGCCAAGCGATGCCAGGGACTGGATGGAAATGTCTATGTGCTGATGGGAGACGGAGAGTGTAACGAGGGTTCTGTCTGGGAATCTGCGATGTTTGCATCCAAATTCCAGTTGTCAAATCTGGTGTTGATTGTGGATCGGAACCGTCTGCAATCTTACGGAAGCGATAAAGAAGTCATGGATATGGGAGATCTGGGTGCGAAATTTGCATCTTTTGGATGTCAGGTGATGGAGATTGACGGACATGATTACAACCAGATTTATCGTGCATTGATGACCGGGACGTCACGAAATCCGGCGAAACCTACAGTAATCATTGCCAATACGGTAAAAGGAAAGGGAGCCTCCTTCATGGAAAATCGCCTGGAGTGGCATTTTAAATCTCCGAACGAGGAACAGCTTCAAATCATTCTAAAGGAGCAGGGAATATGAGAAGTACATTTGTAAATACACTGGCAGAGCTGGCAAGGAAAAATGACCGCGTAATGTGCGTCATAGGGGACACTGGTTTTTCTGTGTTCGAGGAGTTTGAAAGGGAATTCAAAGAGCGTTTTATCAACGTGGGCATCGCAGAACAGAATTTTGTCAGCGTGGGAGCGGGACTCGCCGCCATGGGTATGAAACCCTATATCTATAATGTAGTGTCATTTATGACGCTGCGCGGTTTGGAAGAGATTGTGCTTGACGTCTGTTATCAGGAGAACCCGGTGGTGCTGGTAGGTGTTGGCGGCGGACATGCCTATGGGCCGGCGGGACCGACGCACCACGCGTATTTTGATATAGCCATGATGCGTATGCTGCCGAATATGACGGTGGTATGTCCGGCAGATCCGGTAGAGATGCGGGCGATTATGATGGCGTCGGAAACCTTTGACAAACCGCTCTATATTCGAATCGGGCGGAGTGTAGACCCGGTAGTCCATGATGGGGAAATTTCTTTTGAGATCGGGAAAGGCATCTGTATGCGTGAGGGCAGCGATGGCGTATTGTTTGCCACCGGAACGATGGTCAAAGATGCGGTACAGGTCTGTGAGCTGCTTGCGCGGCATGGCATTCGGCTTGCATTGTACAGTATGCATACAATTAAGCCGATTGATGATATGCTGATACAGGCGTGTATGCAGAAGTATCCGGCAATTTTCACACTGGAAGAACACAGTGCAAACGGAGGGCTGGGTTCTGCTGTGGGGGATGTGTTGCTCGCAAGCGGAAATACGCAGAATGTAATTTTTCATAAATTTGGGTTTCCGGATACGTTTGCTCCGGTGACCGGAAGCCGCGAATATCTGAACGCATCCTATGGTCTGGATGCAGATAGCGTTGCCAGGCAAATCAGGGAAACGCTCAAGAAGGCGTGAATGGATATGAAGTGAATAGATATGGTGTGAATGGATAAGGCGTGGAAGGAATGAGGACATGAACGTAATCAATGAAATTTTTGCGCAGTACAGGCAGGAAAAAGACAAACTGGAAGTTTCCGTGGAAGATATGAAGGCGGAGATACAGGAATTTCTGGAGCGAATTTTACTCTACGGAGCCGGGAGCGCGGGCATTGCATTTTTGTATGATTTGCGGAAACAGGGCATAGAGCCTCTATATTTTGTGGACGCTGACCCTGCGAAAGCAGGGACGGACTGCGAAGGACTGACCGTAATTCCGCCGGAGGAGATTTCCGACCGGGCAGGGGAAGATGCGCTGGTGATTGTCTGTATCAATACGGATGGAAAGCGTTACTGTAAAAGCTTTGCGGAGGCTTTGCGGGTGGGCGGTCATCACGGCGTGTATGAGAAATTGCGGGGATGCGGTTGTAAAAATGTCATTGATTATACGTATTTTCGCAGATGCCACGGTTTGTTTACGGATGAGAAATACAATGCGCCTTCCTGTTCGGATGTCTGGTTAATGGAAGAGCATGAGCAGGAAATTGCAGATGTGTATGATCTGATGGAAGACGCGCTGTCCCAGGAGGTATATGAGAAGATTGTGAGGTTTCGCCTGCTGGATGATTCCATAGAAGTTCCCACGATGGGACAGGAAAAACAGTATTTTGAATATGGCTTTTATGACAGGCGGCAGGATGAAGTTTTTGTGGATTGCGGCGCTTTTAACGGTATCAGTTTAAAGACATTCCTCAAAGAAAACAACAATATGTTTGAAGGATATTACGGCATGGAGCCGGATGCGGATAATTACGCTAAATTAGAGGAATATATTCGTACGCTGCCAAAAGACATTCAGAAGAAACTGTATATTACTCCACAAGCGGCGTGGAAGGACAATGGAGGGATAACGTTATATGCGCTCCATGGTCCCGGCAGTTTTGCAGCGGATATCGGGAAGATGCAGGTGGAAAGTATCACCATTGACGATATGCTGGGACAACAGAGAGCCAGTTATATTAAGATGAATATTGAGGGCAGCGAGAAGGAGGCCCTGCAGGGAGCAGCGCAGGTTATCCGCAGGTGTAAGCCGAGGCTTGCAATTGCCGGATATCACAGGACAGATGATTTCTGGAAGATTCCGTTAATGATAAAAAGCTATCGGGAAGATTATAAGATTTACCTGAGGTCTTATATGAACCATATTTCGATTGTGTTTTATGCGATTTAGAAGAAAGGGTTAATATTTTATGAATATTGGATTTAATTTAACAAGGCAATACCTGAAGTATACGTATGTCCTGGTCAAGTCAATTTTGGAGAGCAATCCGGACGAAGAGATTTGTTTCTACATATATTCTGCGAATATAGAAGTACCGGATCTGGATCTGATGTGCGAGCTGGTAGAGAGCCATAACGGAAGGATTGAATTGCTCTCGATTGACAAATCGCTGATTGAAATGTTTTTTGAAAACCCACATCCTGGATATCCGATCGAAACGCATACGACTTACTTTTATGCACATGCTTTGCCGGAAGGGGTTGACCGCATTTTATGCATGGACGCGGACATGATTGTGAAAAAGCCGTTGCGGGAACTCTACGATATGGATTTTGAGGATAATTATGCGATTTGCCCAGATGGCTCCTGTATGAATGAAGCAGTAAATTCCTGGCCGGGCGTATTTCGTAATTTTGGCGTGACGTCATTTTCGACATGTTGCACCCTGTACAATATAAAGAAGATAAAGGAAGATTTTACATTCAGCGATATTATAGAGGCCAACCGGAAAGTGATAAGCTTTTTTGGAAGTTCCAATGAGGAGTTGGGATATGCATATATGTTTAACGGAAAAGAACGTTACATTCCCGAGACGAAATACGGATTCTATATTTATCCGGATAATGAGAAGAAATATTCATCGGAGGAATTGCTGGCGTTTGAAAGAGACGCCGTAGTCATCCACTATTGGAGGAGCCATCCGTGGGCGTCGCAGATTGGCATGAGCCCCTTGCATTCTTACTGGTGGGATTGTGCAAAAGACACGCCGTATTATGAGGAACTTAAGGCGGAATTCTGGCAGTTCTGGAAAGATTTCAGGAGTAAATATCTGATACCGTTGTGATAGGATGTTGCACGTTGGGCAATACCCGGAAAGGAACAAAAGATGGATTACAAATTTGCAGTTTTTGCATATGGCGACGTTGGGCTGGCAGCAGTAAAAATTTTCCGTGACAGGAAGGAACAGTTAAAGTTTGTCTTGTTGGACAGGGAAAATTTCTGGAATAAAAATCAATTGATTATTGAGGAATTAAAAAATTATCCCGCCACAGAAATTGTTTATTATGAAAAGGAAGAGGATTTAATTGAAAAATGTAAGGGATTGGATATCGTAATATTGGCATGGTGGGGACGCATCATAAAAGGGCGGTTATTAGAGACGCCGTGCCATGGTTTTATCAATTTACATACCAGTTTTCTTCCATATGGAAAGGGGAAACATCCGCATTACTGGTCGTTGGTTGAGGAGAAACCATATGGCGTCACGATTATGAAAATAGACGCAGGATTGGATACCGGAGCGATTATTTACCAGAGGGAGATTGAAAAGAGCTGGGAAGATACCGGAAAATCGCTTTATTTCAGAGGAATCCGCACGATGTGCGACTTGTTGGAAGAAAAGAGAGATGAGCTCTTAAATTTGCAGTTTGAAGAGAAGGCTCAGGATGGGGAGGGAACCTTTCATTTCGGAAAAGAAATTAATGAACATTCCATGATTCATCTTGAAGAAGAGTACCGGGCAAGGGATTTGTTGAATAAGATACGTGCGCGTACTTTTGAACCGTTTCCGGCGGCATATTTCATGGAAGACGGGGAGAAATATGAAGTGCGCGTTACCATTCAGAAGGTCACGGAGCCCTTTGACAGTAAGAATGTAAATTACAGTGAGATATCGGAAGATACAGGATTATAAATTGTCATATCAGGAGGAATCATCATGCATGAAAAGATAGCCCTGGCAGGGCCGGATATTGGACAGAGGGAAATAGATTATGTCGTAGATGCAGTGAAAAACGGCTGGTACAAGACTTATGACATGCATATCCAAAAACTGGAAAAAACGTTTGCAGAGTATATCGGCGTGAAATATGCCATTGCGACATACTGTGGTACCCATGCGCTGCATCTGGCAACGATAGCCCTCAACCTGAAACCCGGGGATGAGGTTATTGTCACAGACCAGAGTTTTATTGCAACCGCCCATGCGATTTCCTATGTAGGGGCGACCTGTGTTTTTGTGGACATAAACCCAGATACGCTCTGTATAGATCCGGAAAAGATTCTGGAAGCCATCACCCCCAGGACAAAGGCGATTATGCTCGTACATTTTGCAGGATTTGCGGCGGATATGGACAGGATTATGGAAATTGCCAGACAGAAGAACATTGCCGTAATTGAAGATGCATGCCAGGCAGTCGGCGTAAAATACAAAGGAAACTATTGCGGAAGTATCGGCGATGTCGGAACGTTTAGTTTTCAGGGATCCAAAATTGCCGTAGGCGGAGAAGGCGGCATGTTCGTTACGAATGATAAATCTCTGTATGAACGTGCGCATCATTATGGAACGTTTTGCCGGAATGATGCGATTACCTATTTATGGTCCGATGATGTAGGTTACAATTATCGCATATCGAATGTAACGGCGGCATTAATTTTGGCGCAGGTAGAGCGCATTGCGGAATTAATAGAGAAGAAAAAAAGAATATTCACATGGTATCAGGAGAATCTGAAAGACATCAAAGAGATCGAAATGCTTGTTCCGAAGGAGGATTGCGAGAGCAATTATGCATATGTGGTAGGATATCTGCGGGATGAAAGCAGGATTACGCGGGATGAGCTGATTAAAAAAATGATAGAAGAGTACAATGCGTATCTGCGTCCGGGGTATCCGTCGATGAATCTGATGCCGGGATATACCGGGCGTTTTCCGGTTCCAAATTCCCAGAGATATTTTCAAAAAGGCCTTGTATTCCCGACAGCGATGAATATTACGGAAGAAGATGTGAAATATGTATGCAGATGCCTGAAAAAGTTATTGGGTTATGACAAGGAAATAAAATAGGGAGAAATCGAGATGAAGAATCAGATAACAGTGGTGGACACGGATAAGTATGAAAAGCCTTCTCTGGATATGGATTATGCTCAGGTAAAACAGGCAATGTATAGTCAGGGGGAGGAATCCGAAATTATTATTGTAGTACAGGCGTATGGCAGGCTGGAGAAAACGAGACTCTGTGTGGAAAGCATTTTAAAATATACGACGGACATTGCGTTCGAGTTATGGCTTCTGGATAATGGTTCAGAGGAGAACGATGTTTTTGAATTCTTCGAGTCTGTAGAATATGAACCGAAAAGAATTGTCCGCATGACAAAAAACATTACGGGCGTTCTTTCTGTAAATACGGTATTCCGGCTTGCTACTCCGAAATACTTTGTAATTGTAAACAGTGATATCATTGTTACCAAAAACTGGTTAAATAATTTGCTTGCGTGTGCCGAAAGCGATGCAAAAATCGGGGTGATATGCCCGGTTTCCACGAATATTTCGAACAGGCAGGAGGAGACTCTGGGGGGGTTTGCCAACCTGGATGAGATGCAGGAAAAGGCAGCCATCTTTAACCGTTCGGACAGAAGGAAGTGGGAGGAAAGGCTGAGAATTATTCCCACGGCTACTTTGTTCCGGCGGCAGGTCTTTGATGATGCGGGCGTTTTTGACATGGGGTTTGTACATGATTTCGGGGATGACGATTTTTCTTTCCGGGTGCGCCGCGCAGGATATAAGCTGATTGTCTGCAGGGATACTTTTGTACACCATAACCATTATACGGAAGAGCGAGATTTTAATGGATTAGAAAATCAGCGTTTCCAAATGGGGCAGGAAGATTTCAGGAAAAAATACCACGGCTTAGACGCCTGGGAAGATGGGGCAAACCATATTGTGGAATTTTCCCATTATGGAGATCTGGGAACAGACAGGGAGCGACAGGTACAGATACTGGGAGTTGATACCAGATGCGGGACGCCGATCCTGGATGTGAAAAATAAGTTCAAAGCAAATGGCTGTCATAATTTTGATATAGATGCGTTTACAACAGACGTAAAATATTATATGGACTTAAGCAGTATTTCAGATTCTGTGACACATGATAACATAGCGTATATATTATCTGCATACCGTGATAAAAAGTATCAGTTTGTTGTGCTGGGAGAGGCTGTAAATAGTTATCGGAAACCGGAAGAAGTTATATTGGATTTGCTTTCGCTGACTGAGGCTGGAGGCGTATTGTTGTTTCCTGTTTACAATATGGATAATATCTATGAGTTCTTATGGGAACAGGGCGCTATGGAGGAAAGAGCTGCCGGAACTTGTCAGTGGATGCCTTATGAAGAAGTGATAAATATTTTAAGAAGTATTCCAATAAAGAAACTGGATATCAATTTTGAACCATTTCCAATTACAGAGCAGATTAGAGTTTTCGCAGAGCAGAGGGCTTATCCGGGCGTAAAGAACGGGCGTGAGGAAAGAATACAGAATTTGTTCGTCCGCGCATACTGGTTTTGGGTTCAGAAGGCGTAAGCAATTAAGAAAGGTTGGGAAAATAAGATGACAGTATCAGAATATATTTTTGACTTTTTGCAGAAAAAGGGATGTGGAACGGTTTACATGGTTTCAGGCAGTTCGGCAATGTGGCTGACGGACGCCCTGAAACGCAACGAAAAGCTGGAGGCGGTTTGCTGCCAGCATGAGCAGGTGGCGGCAATGGCGGCAGACGGCTACGGGAGGAAAGCAGACGTTCCGGGCGTATGTCTTGTGACAATCGGCCCGGGTGCAACCAATGCCATCACAGGAGTTGCGGGGGCTTATGTAGATTCTTCTCCGATGTTTGTTCTGTCCGGGCAGGCGAATTCCAGAATTTTACAGTATCAGATGGAATCCGGGATTCGGCAGAAAGGTACGCAGAGCGTTAATCTGGATCATATGTTGTCCGACATTACCAAATATTTTGCAGCGGTTATGGATGAGGCAGATATCCGTTATCATATGGAAATGGCATATGAGGCTGCCATGTCGGGAAGGAAAGGTCCGGTGTGGCTGGATATTCCCATTGATATTCAGAATAAACAGGTTCCGGAACAAATGAGAGGAATGGAGGAGCCTGCCGGCGCTGAGGACAGTCTGGATCAAGCGCAGGATGTACCGGTCGAACAGATAAAAGAATTGTTGGCTAAAGCAGAAAAACCGTTGATTCTGGCAGGAAATGGCGTGCTGGGAGCAAAAGCGAAAGAAGACGCGCTGGAATTTGCAGAAAAATATCAGATACCGGTAGTCACCTCAAGGGCGGGGATTGGCGTGATAGAGACTTCCCATCCGCTCTATGTGGGCAGACCCGGAAGTTATGGCGACCGGGCGTCTCATTTTGCAATTCAGGAATGCGATTTGCTGTTCATTCTGGGCAGCAGGCTTTCCGTATCCACGATCGGGTATTATCCGCAGCGATTCGCCGGAAATGCCAGGAAAATCATGGTGGATATTGATGAGAAGGAATTGCAGAAGGAGGACGTACCGGTAGATATCAAGATTCAGATGGACGTAAAACAGTTTTTGTCTGTACTGATGGATCAGGACTGCGAGGTTTTAGGACATGAGGAATGGATTTCGCATTGTCAGGATAACCGCAGAAAATATCCTACGGTTCTTCCGGAGTATGAGAAAGAGGATGGCATTAACAGCTATTACTTTACCAGAGAACTGTCGAAACTGGTTCCGGATGGGGCGGATATTATAGTAGATACCGGAAGCGTATGTAATATCGTATCCCAGTCCTGGGAGCTTAAAAAGAATCAGAATTACCTTATTTCCGGCGGACTGTCCGCGATGGGATTCTGGGCAGGCGCGGTGGGCGTTGCCGCTTTGTCTGAATGTGTGGTTGCATTATCGGGCGACGGCAGTACGCAGATGAACATACAGGACTTTGCTACGCTTGCATATTATAAACTTCCGGTGAAATTGTTTGTATATAATAATCAGGGATATATGCTGATTCGTCATAATCAGCACAATTATATGAACGATCGTTTTCTGGGCGTGGGGCCGGACAGTGGGGTTCCGGCGGTGGATTTCGGAAAGGTTGCGAAGGCTTACGGGCTTAAGAGCGTGAAGATCACGTGCAAAGAAGAGATCCAGGACAAGGTAAAGGAAACGTTGGAGACGGACGGTCCGGTAGTATGCGAGGTTATGGTACAGGAGTTTGGTATCATTGCTCCGCGTATTTCTTCGCGGGTGATGCCGGACGGTTCTTTAAAGGCAGCAGAATTTGACGACCTATGGCCGTTTCTCAATGAACAGGGATAAGGACAGTTTGAAATTATGTATAATTTAGCAGAGGGTAAGATTATCCTGTATGGCGCGGGATGCTGCGGGGCGGTGTTTGCGGAGCTGCTTCAGAAGTCAGGATTTCATGTGGAATGTTTTTTTGACAGAAATCCCGACAAGACCAATCAGCAGATTATGGAGATTCCCATAAAGCAGCCGATGTTTCTGGATGCGGACAGCCTGGTGGTAGTCTGTATCCTCAAAAAGGGAAAATTGTATGAAGAGATCGCACAAGATCTCAGGCAGTTAGGATATCGCAGAATATGTCATATCTATGAGCTTAGGGAGGAAAAGAGTCTGTTTGAGGGACAGAGCCTTATTTTGGCGCCGGACAGGGAGGCTGTGTTTCAAAACCTGCACAGATATGATAATTTGAAGAATCATCTTGAAGATGATCTGTCCCGTCAGGTATTGGAAAAGATATTAGAGTTTCTGCTGGAAGATGTTGATGCAGAAATTCCGGCGTTTAAAATTGAAGAACAGTATTTTGCGTATGATATTTACCGCAGGATTCCGGAGGAATACGTGGTAGACTGCGGAGCGTTTAAGGGAGACGTCATGCGTATTTTTCTGAAAAAAAACCACAATCAGTTTGCGCATTATCTTGCCATTGAGCCGGATAAGTCATACCTTCCTTTTTTACAGCATACGGCAGACCAGGAATCAGATGGGAAAATTGAAATAAAAAACTGTGCGTTAAGTGATAAACGAGAGCAGTTACGGATGCGCAATTATGCGCAGGAGGATTCTATCGTCCGCGCAGACGGGGAGATAGAGGTACAATCCTGTCCGCTGGATGAATTGATGAAGGGCAGGGCGTGTACATTTTTGAAGATAGACGTGGAAGGATACGATAAAAAGGCAATTATGGGCGCGGCAGAAATGATTCGGGAGCAAAAGCCGGTAATTGCGGTGGCAGCGTACCATCGGGAAAGTGATTTTTATGAAATTTTTGAACTCCTATACGGTCTGTATGAAGATTATCATTTTTATCTGCGCAGTTATATGAATGTTCAGGAGACGATTCTTTATGCGGTGCCCCCATGGAGATTAGTGAAGGAGAGAGAAGATGAAATATGTCGGTAAATTTGGAATGAACCTGTCAAAAATTGGTCTGGGAACCGGACGTTTCGGTACGGTGGTAAGTGAAGAAATGTCCTTTGAAATGCTGGATATGTTTTACGAACAGGGTGGAAATGTAATTGATACGGCCAGAAATTATTATGAGTGGGTAGAAAACGGCAGGGGAAAAAGTGAGCAGACCATCGGAAAATGGATGCTCGAACGTGGAATCAGGGACAAGGTATACATTTCAACCAAAGGGGGTGTGCGCAACGAAGGAAAGACCTTTTTTATAAACCTTTCCCGCGAGAACCTTCTGGAGGAATGCAAACAGAGCCTTGAGGCGTTGCAGACCGATTATCTGGATATTTACCTGCTTCACAGAGATGAACCAGAGCGCAGGGTAGAAGAGATTGTGGAGAGCCTTGAGGCAGTCCGGGAGTGTGGACGGGCGAAAGTGACAGGCGTGTGTAACTGGACGGCAAAGCGTGTGAAAGAGGCAAATGCATATGCCCGGAAACATAACCTGACGCCGTTTCGTATTGTCCAGACCTGGTGGTCGATTGCTGCCTATACTCCGAATATGTGGAATGATCCGACCACGACCTGGATGGATGAAGAGATGTACGAATACCTCAAAGAAGAAAATTTACTGGCGATGGCTTATACTTCTCAGGCAAAAGGATTTTTTCAGAAAGCAATGAGGGACGGATATGAAAATGTGGATAGCTTTTTAAAGCACAGGATTGCAACGGATGAAAATCTTCGGAGACTGGAAACGATACAGGAGTATTGCAGGAAGAATGACGTCTCTCCTACCGCTGTTGTAAATGGCTATATTACAGATAATGACGTGGATGGAATTGCGCTGGTAAGCTGTTCTAAATTAGAGCAATTAGAAGATATACTGAACCACTGCGATCAGACGGTGGATCCGGAATGGATCAGGCAGTTTCGGGTGGGATAATCAGGAGGAAATTGAGGATGGTATTATATTATAAACAGGCGATTGATATTTCCGTTGAAATTCAGGAGATTTTTGAGCAGATGTTTGCAATTTCCGGTGAGACTCAGGAGGAAGAATTGCAGCAGCTTGCGGTACAGTTAAGAGAAAGCGTTAAAAGAGTTATCAGTGTTTTTTGCCAAAAACTTGGAGATAATCTCCCTGAATTAAAAATACTCTTTGTACGCTTATATGGAATCATAGAAAAGGAAAATGTCAGGGAAGAATTATTTAAGGAATTGATTCACAAGATAAATGTGATGTGCATAACAGAGATTTTGAAGGAAGAGGAGGATTTCTCCACCTATATCGACGGGCTGCAAATGGCCTGCAAGTGTGGATTCAGCATACTGCTTGCAGTATGCGACACTCCCTGCGGCAGCCCTGATTTCAGCTATGCGATGGGAGAAAAACTGCGCCAGCTTGGGCTTAACGTGAATCTGAGTACAAAATACCGGGCGTCTTACTGCGCGTTGATTGACGGTAAAATAAATCTGGAAGAAAAGATTTCAGAGATAAGCCCCCTGACGATTCGCTGTAAACTGAACGGTGCAGAGATTGATATAAAAAGCAGGGGATTTAATAAGATAGGAACGGAAGATGTCTATGTTGTCCAGGCAGGAGCCAGCAGTATATCCATCAATGGAAAACTGGTGACTGTAAAAAAGCGCGGCGTATGTACGCGCGGAATGTCGTTTGTCGTCTATGATAAATTTGAAGGCTGCGTGCTGGATTCAGTGAACTTTGATACCTTATGTGAAAATATTCCGGCATACAGGGACAAAGACAGCCGATTAGTGCGGGAATACATAGAAAGGCATCCGGAAGTGGTGTTCCTTAAACAGAAAGGTCCGGTTTATCCATCAGAAAATCTGTCTGAAAACGAGAAGAATATATGTGAGAACAGAATCAATATGTATACGCTGACGGAAAATCCGAACCTGCCGTGCATTCTTTCCGAGTACATTGCAGAGCCGGAGGGAATCGTAGAGGTGGTGCGCGCGCCAAAGTCGTATATTGGTACGGATGGTACGAGGCATATAGAAGAATACCATGGAAAATATCTGAATGTTGTCAATGGACATCGTCTGACCGTCGGACAGCCTGAAAAATATAAGCGTGTGGTTTATTTTGTGGGCGGATGCGATGTGTTGGGAATTGGCAACCGGGATGAAGGGACGGAGGCGTCCCAGCTGCAAAAATTGTTAAATGAGTATGCAGAGGAAGAAGGGTTTATCGTTGAAAATTATGGTCATGCGTTAGATGGCATGAGCATAGAACATGAAATGATTTCCATGCTTGAGTCGCTCCCGCTGCGTCCGGGTGACATCGTGGTAGGTTTGGGTGGAGCGGAGGTCTATAATCCGCAGCTTGATATCCGTCCTTACAAATATGGCGAACTTTTTTGGGACGAGGGCCACTTGACGGAAAATGCAACGATGCTGATCGCGAAGGGCTTATTCGATAAACTGAAAGAAAATGACTTTTACCGGGAATATCTTCAGTATGAACAAAAGGTTGACAAAAAGAGCGGATCAGATTACGGTCTGAGCCATGAGCAATTATCGGAGCTTCATCATTACAAAAAGACATTGTCTGCGTTTCGGGAGGATAAACTGGAACGATTCAACCGGATCGGCTCGATTGTAATGAACTGCAATCCGTTTACCAGAGGGCATCGTTATCTGATCGAGGAAAGCGCTAAGAAATGTGATTGCCTGATTGTATTTGTGGTGCAGGAGGATAAGTCCTTCTTTCCGTTTGCAGACAGATTTGAACTTGTGAAAAAAGGATGCGCGGACTTAGAGAATGTATTCGTGATAGAAAGCGGCAAATTTATTATATCATCCCTGACCTTTGTAGATTATTTTAACAAGAAAGCGTTGCAGGACAGGGTCGTGGACTGCTCGGATGACGTCACGCTTTTTGTGAATGAAATTGCGCCTGCGCTTGGCATCCAGGTGCGTTTTGTGGGTTCAGAACCACATGATAAGGTGACAAATCAATATAACAGGACGATGGAAAGGATGCTGCCTCTTTACGGAATTGAGTTTGTGGAAATTCCCAGAAAAGAAAGAGAAGGCGAGGCGATTTCCGCAAGCAGGGTGCGTGAACTTCTCAAAGAACATCAATGGGAAACCATATCCGAACTTGTGCCGGATGTAACGCTGGAATATCTCAAAAGTAAGTATGGAGAAACTTAAATGGTATTGCCTATGGTCTGATACCTGTCCAGGAAGGAGGAATTATGGAACGGATTGCTGTGTTGGGAGCGGGCTGCGCCGGTTTGGCGGCCGCTTATGAATTGAGACAAAAAGATAAGGATGTCGTCATTTACGAGAAAAATTCGGAATATGGCGGTTTGTGCCGTAGCTTTACCGTGGATGGCTTTACGTTTGATACGTTTGCGCATGTGAATTTTTCAAAAGACCCGTTTGTAATGTCCATGTTAGAAGGTAAGACGGATTATCTGATACACAAACCGGAAGCAACCAATTATTATCATGGTTCCTGGGTACGTAACCCGGCGCAGAATAATCTGGTGGACATTCCCCTTGAAGAGAGAATTTCTGTCATTGAGGGATTTGTGAATCGTGATACAGACAGGCAGGTACAGAATTATGGCGACTGGCTGCGGGTGCAGTATGGGGATTATTTTATGGAGCATTTTCCGGCGGCTTATACGAGGAAATACTGGACGGTGGAGCCGGAAGAGCTGGAAACAAAATGGGTGGAAGGAAGGATGTACACGCCGGATCTTGCAGAAGTGCTCCGCGGCGCTATGACGAAAGATACGCCAAACGTGCATTACAGCAAAGAAATCCATTATCCCAGGCAGGGCGGTTACGGTGCGTTTCTGAGGCCGTTTGCAGAGGGGGCGGACATACGATTGAACAAAAAGGTGGTATCGCTGGATCCTTCTGCCAGACGTATTCGTTTTGCGGACGGGGAGGAAGTTTCCTATGACAGGCTAATCTCCACGATACCCATGAATGAACTGGTGGCGTCAATGGAAGATATACCGCAGGAAATTCGGGACGCAGCGCAGCAGTTGGATTACACATCGGGAATTATTATTTCCATCGGATTAAACTGTCAAAACGTTTCTCCGGAACTGTGGTTTTATATTTATGATGAGGACATTCATCCGGCAAGGGTTTATGCTCCCAATATTAAGTCTCCATTCAATGTGCCGGACGGCTGTTGCGCTTTGCAGGCGGAAATATATTTTTCCCGCAAGAAACCGTTGTCCCAAACAATGGAAGAGCTGAAAGAGGAGACAGTTTCGCAGTTAATCAATATGGGACTGTTTGCGAGGGAGGACATTCTGGTAACAGATGCGCGCATGGAAGAATATGCCAATATTATGTTTACGCCTCAGATTTACGACGCCCGGAAATCAGTACGTGCGTTTCTGGAACATCAGGGGATTGTCTGTGCAGGCCGATTCGGGGAATGGGATTATCTCTGGACCGGACAGAGTATTTTAAGTGGACAAAATGCAGCCAAACGGATGTTATAAATTATGATAATAAGCATTCTCTGCCGTCTGAGGCATGGGATGCTTATTTTCATATGATTCAAAGGAGGGAAACAGAATCTTTCCTTTTCAATTATAACATCCTGTGATAGAATATAAAAAATGAAAGTCAGGGAAAAAGAAGAGGAATGTGAAAAAGTATTGGGAGAACTCTTATGAATAAAATCATTATTTTTGAATCACGGACGGACTCTCTGCGGACATTTGCACAGCTTGCGGCAGAGGGATTTCGCAAAATCGGCTATCACGTATTGATGGCGGATATGAACGACGAAGAGCAGACAAGAAAAAATATTTATGAATTTGCCGGACAGGGGGATACGGCGGCATTGTTTTTTAATCACGCCGGAATGAATCTTCTGACAGCAGACAGAATGATTATCTGGAATGAGCTGGATATCGACTGTTATGATTTTATTGTGGATCATCCCATGTATTACCATGCGGCGATTATTTATCCGATTACACGCCTGACGTTTTTGTGTGTAGATGAATATCACCAGAAATTCATAGAACGCTTTTATCCGGGCAGGGTGCGCAGTTTCTTTCTTCCTTTGGCGGGAATCCGCAGACAGCAAGGGGCAATTCCCTTTGACGAACGCTCCATGGATATTTTGTTTACCGGAGCATATCTGATTGACAATAATGTGGAATACCACATTCGGGGATTGGGAGAAGGTCTCAGGCAGATTTGGCTGGAATGTTTTGAACTGCTCTGTACGCAGACGCATCTGACGCTGGAACACGGGCTGGAACGTTGCCTGAAGAAACGGGGGCTGGTGTTGCCAGAGGATGATTTACGGGATACCATCCGTCTGTTTGGAGATATGGACGGGATGCTGCGCAGCCGTGCCCGTGCCGAGGTAATCCGGACGCTTGCCAACGCAGATGTAAAGGTTCATATTTACGGCGAGGGATGGCAGTTTCTGGACTGCAAACAGGAGAATCTTATCATACACGACAGGATTCCGTTTGATGAGACGATTCCGCTGATTGCAGATGCAAGAATTGTCCTCAATGTTATGCCGTGGTTTAAGTCCGGCGTTCATGACCGGGTATATTCCGCGATGCTCAACGAATGCGTATGTCTGACAGATGGCAGTGAATATTTGAATCGCACGCTTGCAGACGGCAGGGAAGCCTTGTTTTATTCGCTGGATCATCTGGACGAATTGCCGGATAAGGTGAAACATTACTTAAAGGAGCCGGAAGAATTAAAGGAAATTGCACAAAGAGGCTGGAATTATGCGCAAGATACGCAGACCTGGCAGTACCGGGCGCAGCAGATGGCGGAAATCATGGAAAAGAGCTGGGGTTAGAAGAACTATTTTGGAGAGTTAGAATATGGAAAGAAAGATAAGCATTATAATTCCCTGTTACAATGCACAGCAGTACCTGGATCGTTGTCTGCTTTCGTTAGTGAATCAGACGATAGATCTGGATAAGTTGGAAATTATTTGTGTCAACGACGCCTCCACCGATGGCACATGGGATAAATTATGCAGTTGGGAGAGCCGGTATCCGGAAAATTTTCTGCTGGTGGACTGTGAGAAAAATGGAAAACTGGGACGGGCGCGCAATATCGGTCTCAGTTACGCGACAGGAGACTATATTGCGTTTCTGGACGCAGACGACTGGATGGAACTGGATTCCTATGAACGATTGTATGGAATAATGCAGGAATATCAATGTGAGATTGTAGCTTTTCAGTTTGTGCGGGATGATGGCGTGCAGGATATCTGGGAGTGGCAGAACCGCCGCGACCGGGAAGATTTCTATCTGGATCTGACAGACGATGAGGAGCGCAGAAAACTGCTGGTGACTGCGCTTATGGACAATGGATGTACCGATAAAATGTATACGAGGGAGTTTATAGAGGACAATCATCTCCGTTTCCCGGAGGGACGTGCCTATGAGGATATTTACTGGGGAGTATTGACACAGGTTCATGCGCGGCATGTCTGTTTTTTTAATGAGAAACTATATCATTATTATATCAATCCGGAATCCCTGGTAATGAAGAAGGATCAAATGCATCATATGGATATTTTTTATACCACAATGATGATGTGGGAGGAATGCGGGCGTCGGGGCGTGCTGGAGAAATATCCCCGGGAAATGGAATTGAATTTCCTGATTTATTATTATCTGGGCGGGCTGAAAATGCTGGCGCTGCGCTACACTGATTTAAAGTATGGAGAATTTCAGGAAATGTGTTGCAAGGTCATGCAGACGGTGCCGGATTATAAGACAAATCCCTATCTGGTGCAGGTACTTGACGCTATGCAGCAGCTTCAGATTGCTTTGATTGACCAGAATATTTCCAGGGGAGAGTTTGCACAGGTGGTGGACATGATAAGAGGAGGCAGATAATGAAGGCAAAAATATATACGATGACCCATAAGAAATTTCATGAACCGCAGGACAGCATCTACGTGCCCCTTCATGTAGGACGGGCGGAGGCAGAAGATCTGGGCTACCAGGGGGATAACGAAGGAGACTCGATTTCCGGATGGAATAAATATTATGGAGAGCTTACCGGCGTCTACTGGGTCTGGAAGAATGAAAAAGAGGCGGATATCATCGGAATCTGCCATTACCGCCGTTATTTCATGAATAAGCAGAGACAGTTATTGAGCGGGCAGGAGTATGAAGAAATTTTAAAAGATTACGATATCATTGTTTCGAATAAGGCCTATGCGGATACGAATTATCTGGATTACTATGCGGAGGCGCACAATGTGCAGGATCTTCTGACCGTGGGGGAGGTCATGAAAGAGAAATATCCGGACTATGCGCCGTATTTCCAGGCGGCGATGGAGGGTGACGTATATTATTACGGGAATCTCATGGTAACTTCGCGCGAACTGTTTTCTTCATATGCGGCATGGCTGTTTGACATCCTCTTTGAGGTACAGAAACGGATTGATGTGGAATCCTATGATTTGTATAACCGGCGCGTGTTTGGTTTCCTTTCCGAGCAGATGATAAAAATCTGGGCGGATAAGAACCACTTGAAGGTTTATGAGGGAATCGTAGGGATTACTTCGGAGAAAGCGGAGACCGTGGAGTTTAAGCTTGCCATGAGCCAGCTTGTTAAGCTGGGGCAGATTGACGAGGCGCGGCAGATGTTCAATGAATATATGGAGCTGCGGCCGGATATCGGACTTGAGCTGTCGGACATTCGCGGGGAAATCCCCATGATTGAGCAATTGCTGTATATTGCGCAGGAGGAGCGCGAGCGCGAAGTGGCAGGTCTGATGGAATTTTCCAACGACCTGAACGAATGGATTGCGCATTACCGCAAAGTTTTGGAATGTATGGCTCGCTTTTCTAAAGGAGAGAAGAGGCGGGAGGATATAGATTATATACGCAGGAATCAGGCGTCCTGGGTCATGGGGGAAGTCATGCTCATGAATGTAAAACCGGGTATTATCGAGAATTCACAACAGGCGGTACAGCCGTTGTATGAAGTCAGCCAGCCAGCCGTCAAGGCAGAAACGGGCGGGGCGGAGGAAGGAAAGCGGCTGATATTTTTTGTCGGCGTATACGATACGCTGGATTTGTTTACGTATCAGCTGCGGCAGGAATTTGAGGCATTGGGCTATGAGACCATGATTTTTGACGTCCGTGACACGAAAAAAGGGCTGAAGGAACTGTCCGCCTTTTCTGCAAAACCGGTCAAAGCGGCGATTACGTTTAACAATCTGGGATTTAATATGGAACTTCGCGCCGGACAGAATATCTGGGAGGAATTGGGGATTCCGTGTATCAATATATTGATGGATCACCCCTTCTGTTATAAGAATGCCCTGGATCATGCGCCCGCGAATGCGATTGTACTCTGTACGGATCGTAACCATATGCGGTATCTGGAACGTTTTTATCCGCAAATACCGATGATTGGCTATCTTCCTCATGCGGGAAAGGAATTGTCAGAGGTGAAACGCCCGCTTGCAGAGCGCGGCACAGATGTGTTGTACGCGGGAAATCTTTCCAGCAGCTTTGCAGAAAATATCATACCGGATCTATCTAAATACAGCGAATTTGACGCCAGAGCATTGTGCCGGAGGGCGTATGAAGATCTGATTGCGCATCCTGCAAAGACAACGGAGCAGGCGTTGGAGGATGCGTTGCAGGAGCAGGGACTTGCGTTGTCTGATGAGGCATTGAAAGATATTATCGCGGATCTTCATTTTGTGGATCTGTATGCGGTTTCCTACTACCGGGAAAAGACGGTGCAGGCGATTGCAGAACAGGGAATTCAGGTACAGATTTATGGAGCCGGATGGGAGAACTGCGCGTGGATTCACAGACCGAATGTCAGCTACGGCGGGAAAATCCCGGCGGAGGAAGTAATTGAAAAGATGCAGGATGCCAAAATCGTTTTAAGTACCATGACCTGGTTTAAGGATGGTACCCACGACCGCGTCTTTAACGGGATGATGCAAGGCGCGGTTGCAGTTACGGATACTTCGGGGTATATGAAGGAAGAATTCTGCGGATATGCGGACGAGACGCATCCGGAGGAAGATGGGCGTGAGCTTGTATTCTTCGAGCTGGAGGAATTGGAGAAACTTCCGGCACAGGTACAGGAATTGCTGGATCATCCCAGCAAAGCGCAGCAGATTGCAGACCGGGGTTATGCAAAGGCAAAGCAGTCCCATACCTGGCGCGCACGCGCGCAGGAGCTTGCGCAGGATTTGCTGTCGCAGCTTTGAGCAAGGCAATCATAGAGAATCGTGAAGGAAAGAGCAGGAAGGACAGGAAAGAGACGGGGCATATGGGAGCAGAAACGAAGAAACGGGATAAGAGAATACTGGTAATCACCCATCAGCTATCCAGGACGGGAGCGCCGATTGTGCTGCTGGATATGATTCGCTGCTATCACAGGCAGGGTTATTCTTTGGAAGTGATTACGATGCTGGACGGGGAACTCAGGCAGGAACTGGAGGAGCTTGGGATTTTTGTGCGGATACAGGAACATTTTGTCGCAGAGGCGGAGGAATTTCTGCGCTATGCCGGAAATTTCCAGATGGTAGTTGCCAATACACTGATAACGTTTGAGGCAGTGCAGCTCCTGAAATATACGGAGATTCCGGTGTTGTGGTGGCTGCATGAGGGCAGGCAGTATTTTGAGCATTTTCACACGGTGCTGCCGGACTTTGCCGAATTGCCATCGAATGTTCAGGTGTTTTCGGTGGGACATTATGTGCAGGAGGTCATAGAGGAGTTGTATGGCGTCCGCACGGAAATTCTGCATTTGGGCGTGGAGGATTTAAAAACGATCATCCATAATGCTATGGACACAGGGAAGATTCGTTTTCTTACCGCGGGTACCTATTCCAGAATGAAGGGACAGGATATTCTGGCAGAGGCAATTCGCAAACTGCCGCAGGAATATCTTGCACGGACGGAGTTTTATTTCTGCGGCAATGAGCAGATGTATGATGAGACGGTATTTCATCCGGTCAAACAGTTATGTGAGGAATATGAAAATGTAACGCTGCTGCATCAGTTATCCAGAGAGGAAACGCTGGCATGGATGGAGAGGTGCGACTGTCTGATTGTACCCTCCCGCGTCGACCCGATTCCTACGGTGGCGGTAGAAATGATGATGAAAGGAAATCTTTGTCTGTGTACAGAGGTATGCGGTATTGCGCATTATATTGAGGATGGCGTCAACGGATTTACAGTTCCTTCCGAAGATACAACATTACTGGTGGAGAAGATACAGTATATTGTCGATAATAATAAAGAGTTCGATGCAGTAAGGAATGGCGGCAGGAACGTCTATGAGCAATATTTTTCCATGGACGTGTTTGAACGCCGGATTACCGAACTGGCAGAGTGTTATATGGAAGAAGAAACATTCGAAGAAACTGAGGAGAAACAGATGGGATTGGCGACGGTTGTTATTACAACATATAATCAGAGTAACAGACTCCTGCATTGCCTGGAATGGTTGAAAGAGGTTTCCGGGATTGCCAATATTGTAATTGCAGACAATGGTTCTACAGACGGAACTTCTGATTTGCTTGCAGATATGGGATATGATTTTATCTATTTTGACGAGGGTGTGCAGGGGTATGCAAAGGTTTGGAATGCCGCCATTGAAAATTTTGAACTGGAAGATGTGGTTGTGTTTCTGGAACCGGGATACCTGCCGGGGAAGGAATGTATTTTACGGATGGCAGAGGTGTTGGAGCAGGAAGGTTGCGGTATGGTGGGTCCTGTGGGCAATGGACTCTCTGCATTTCAACATTATCCGGTTCAGAAAGTGGAAGACCTTCTGACTGTGGAAATGGAATTGCCTGACGACGGGAGCAGTGCGATTCACTCTTTGAGTATCGGCAATGGATTATGGGCTGTCTCACAAAAAGTATTACATGAGAATGGTGCGTTTGATGAAGAACTGTCTGCCTCCAAAAATGTACTGGCGGATTTTGAACTGCGTATGGTGCAAAAGGGTTATCAGCCCATGATCTGCCGTCATGCACTGGCTTTTTGCATATCAGAGACAGCGCCTTATACAGATAATGCGAATTTATCGGGAAGATGTGACAGGGACGTCCTGAAAGACAAATGGGAGATGAATTATTTTAATTTTATGCCGCATTTAAATCTGATTGGTATGATCGAAGCAGAAAGAGAAGCGCCGATTCGGGTTCTCGAGGTGGGATGCGACCTTGGCGTAACGCTGCTGGAAATAAAGAATCGTTTTCCAAACAGCCAGGTGTATGGGCTTGAAATCAATTCGGTGTCGGCAGGGATAGCAAAATATTTTGCCGAGGTAGCGGTTGGCAATATAGAGGACAGGCAGATCCCATTTGACGGGAAATTTGATTATATTATATTTGGAGATGTTTTGGAACATCTGCGTGACCCTCAGGGAATCGTGCGTTTTTGCAGGGAGCTGCTTACAGAGCCTGGATATATCCTGACCAGCATTCCCAATCTGATGCACGTATCCGTGATGGAACAGCTTCTTCACGGCAGGTTTATTTATCAGGATGAGGGATTATTGGACAGAAGCCATATACACCTTTTTACCTGTTATGAAATTCAGAAAATGTTTCTGGAAGAGGGATATATTCTGGATGTGCTGAGTGGAACTTCGATTGCATTTGACACCGGACGGGAAGCCCTGATACAGAAACTGATGGAAATTTCGGAAGGCGTGGAGGAGCATATGTACCGTACCTACCAATATCTGGTGAGGGCGAGAAAAGCCTGAGAAGGAAGATACGGGATCTGTAAATGGGAGAAAACAGAAATCCAGAGAAAGAAGCAGAAGAATAAATTATGTTGTACATGAGAGTGGATATGAATAACCGGATTGGTACCGGACAAATGATGCGCTGTCTGTCCATTGCAGACGCGGCAAGGACGTTGGGGGAACAGACGACGTTTATCCTTGCAGATAATCAGGCGAAAAGCCTTATTCGAAGAAGAGGGCACCGCGCCATTGTGCTTCGCACGCCGTGGGATGATAAACAGGCAGAATTTCCGGTTTTGCTGAAAGTGATCCGGGAACATGGCATCCGAAGGATACTGATTGACAGTTACCAGGTTACGCCGGTTTATCTTGGAGGTCTGAAAAAGCATACGGAAGTATATTATATGGATGATTTGAACGCGTTTTGCTATCCCGTGGACGGGCTTATCTGCTATGCAAATTATTGGCAAAAGTTACGGCATCAGGAGAATTACGAAAACGTAAAACTATATCTGGGGACACAGTACACCCCTCTCAGGGATATGTTTTCCAATTGCGGTGAAAAGGAGATTAAGGCAGGCGTGGAATCGTTGTTGCTGCTTTCCGGAGGCTCAGACCCATATGACGTCCTGGAGGGTATACTTCAGGGAATTCACCGGGAAAGATATCGAAAGATCAACGTGATATGCGGTATTTATTATTCGAAATATAACCAGTTGTGTAAGAAATATAAAAAGAATGAAAACGTTCGGATTTATCGTGGAATTCCCGATATAGCGTCTTATATGCATGAGGCGGATCTTGCTATTTCAGCGGGCGGTACGACGCTCTATGAGCTCTGTGCTATGGGTACGCCGGCGATTTCTTATTCTTTTACAGACAATCAGACGGCAAGCCTGGAAAAGTTCAATGAGGACGGACTTATTTCCTATGCGGGTGATATGCGCAAAGACGATGTCATAGAGCATATTGCAGGGTATCTGGAATATTATGGACAGGAGCAGAATGTGCGGCAGGAGCGTTCCCTGCGAATGCAGGAATTTGTGGATGGGAAGGGTGCGTTGCGTGTCGCAGAGGCATTGATGGACAGGAATTTATAAATTGATCTAAGGGAAAACAGCTTTTCTTACGATATATATAACAGAGTATTTTACAAGAAAGGACGAGATATCATGGAAGATAACCGTAAAGAGCAAGTAGAGGCTTTGGAGGCATTAAGGGACTATAATCCAAAGATTTGTAAGGCATTAAAAGAAGTTGTACCGGAACTTAAAGGAGAAAAGAAAGAGGATACACAGGAATATGTAGATCACATTTTCCGCGGTGTCAACTGGGAACTTCAGGTCATCAATGGCACGATGCAGTTGTTGAACGAGAAGGAAGAACAGGTATCGAAAGATGCGTTGAACGAGATGATTTCCCATATCAATGATGCTTATAATTCTAAGGAGGAACAGAAACTGGCACAGGTAATCGAGTCGGAACTGCTTCCTTTTGCGGAAAAGCTGGACGGCTGCATAGAGAAAGCCCTGGCATAACAGGAGCGCATAAAATGTTTCAGAATTGTACTTTTGGGAAAAGCAATTCTGAAACATTTTTTATAAGATTTGGTTCTTTAACGCAAGGAAATTCTCTGAGGTAAACGTTTGCTCCAGCGTAGAGAACAGAAGCTGTTCGATCGGTGACTGCTGTTGTGAGAGAAAGGGGTTTGCACGCCAGGAGGGGAAACAGGTTCGGACGGTATTCTGCATAATTTGTAACTGCGCCAGAGGGGCATAAGTAAAGCGGTCGAGAACAAACAGCAGCGTATCGATATAATAGGTACGCACGAACATAGCCTCAACGGCAAAATAATAATCTTTGAGGAATCCGCGTTGCTCACACTCTTCCAGGAACTGCATTTGCACTTTCAGACGGTCAAACTGGTGAAAATCATCAATTTGACCTTTTAACATGGTACTGTTTATATTCAGGCGATAGAAATACAGCGGAACCGGAAGGTAAGCATAGGAGTCCACATAAAAGGAGACAAGCTGGGAAAAAAGCGTGTCCTCATGCGCCAGGTGTTCTGCATTTCGAATCTGATGCTCCACCAGAAGGTCACGGCGGTAAAGTTTGTTGCAAATGATGCCGGATTTGGGTACCGAGGTACAGTAAACCTGTCTGCTGGCAGAGTCTGTTACCTGACAGGAAGCGGGAACGACTGCGAAGGCGTCTGTTTGATGGGACCAGGCGTCCGGCGTACGTGTGAAATCAAATTCCAGGATGTCACAGTGAAGGCTGGCAGCGTGCTTTAACAGTAATTCCAGCGCATAGGGTGCGATGGCGTCGTCCGAGTCTACGTACAGGACATAGTCTCCGCTGGCATAGGAGAGGGCAAGATTTCGCGCAAAGCCCTGTCCCTGGTTCTCGGTAAGGGGAATCAGTATCACCTGTTCCGGGAAACGTGCCTCAAAATCCTGTAAGATGGCAAGCGTATTGTCGGAGGATGCGTCATCGATAAAGATGAATTCGAGGTTCTCCATGCCGATGGATTGTGACGTCAGGCTTTCCATGCAGGCGGGCAGCCAGGAAACGGAATTGTAGCAGGGTGTGATGATGGAAACTGTCGGTATATTTTTCATATCAGGCTCCTTTACATATTTCTGGTTTTCGTTATTTATTATTATATAGGAAAGCTATGGACAAGGAAAGGGAAAGATTATGCAGAATCGTAAAATTGCATTTATCCTCTGTGTCAATGATGAGGTGTATTATCAGGAATGCCTTTTTTATATCAACCGTCTCCGGCTGCCGGAAGGATTTGAGGCAGAAATTTTTCCGGTGCGTCAGGCAGACTCCATCTATCAGGGTTATCAGCAGGCGATGGAGCAGACGGACGCCGAATATAAGATTTATATGCATCAGGACGTATTTCTCATCAATCCGGATTTTCTTCTGGAAATGGTGCAGTTGTTTGAGAGACATCCGCAGGCGGCTCTCGCGGGCGTAATGGGGGCAGGCGGGATATCTGCGGATCGCAGATTTTACCGGAGCTGGGACCTTGGGAACGTCATCGGCTGTAATGAGAAAAAGGCGTTTCTCAATGATTTGAACAGGGCGGAGGCGAAAGCCCGGATTCTGGACGGGATGCTTTTGATGACGAGGGTGGATATACCCTGGCGTGTTGATGTACTGAGCGGATGGGATTTTTATGATATTTCCCAGTCCCTGGAATTTGGCGAGGCGGGTTATGAGATTTGGATTCCGGCACAACGTAAGCCCTGGTGTATCCATGATTGCGGATATCTGAACCTTACCGGATATGATGACGCAGAGGAAGAATTTCTCAGAGTCTACGGACAGAGGCTGCCTGATTACAGGGAGCAGTCGCTGGTATATCCGCCGGAATACAGAGAGCGGTATGCGCTGATGATGGAGCTCAAGGAGCAGTGGAAACGGCTGCTGTTTCTGGGGCAGATTCCCAAAGTGCAGGAGATGATGACGCAATTGGAGGATGAGCGGTTTTTTGACACGGAACTGGCGGTGCTCAAAAACTTACTGGAGATTTTGAATGAAGAATCTGCGGGAAATGTCGCAAGTGAGCAGGGATTTCTCTATGACTGCGGCTCTTTTGCACAGGCAAATCACAAATATTTGCAGATAAAATTTTGGCTGCGCAGGCAAAAATATGCACCGGATGCGGCCGGGAGTTGTCCACAGGTTTCTGCTGCGGCAAAACGGGTCATAGAACGTCATACGATGTGAAGGAGCACGGATGGTAGATCAGGGATGGCAGATACAGGCGTGTGTATTTATCATTAAGCAGGTGAGGAGTAATGAAAATTTTATATTATACATGGTTTGAAAATTCACAGGAAGATATGGTGGAAGCGCTGCTATATCTTGGGCACAGTATTATCAAATGCAATATTCCATTCGAGGATTATGAGCAGGACGCAAATGCGATGGAGCAGTTGTCCCGGGTCATACGCCAGTATGGCTGCGATGCGGTTTTTTCTTTTAATTTTTTTCCGGTTATTGCCAGGACGGCGGAGAGTTTGCAGGTGAAATATATTTCCTGGATTTATGACTGTCCGCATTGGACGTTGCGTTCCCCGGCGGTAAGATGTGCGTGTAATTACATTTTTGTCTTTGACGAAATGCAGTTTTTAACGCTTGAGCAATTGAAACTTCCCCATCTGTACCGCTTTCCACTGGCAGTAAATACGACCAAACTCTGTGAGATTTTGGGAACGCCGCAGGCGGGAAATGCAGGGCAGATGGATGATGATATCAGTTTTGTCGGCAGTTTGTATGAAAACAACCGCTATGACAAAATCCAGTATCTTCCGGAGTATCTCAGAGGGTATCTGCAGGGAATCATGCAGGCGCAGGAGCTTGTGTATGGGTATAATTTTGTGGCGGAACTGCTTTGCGATGACGTCATGAAACAGTTGGAGGATTTGGTTTTGATGGATTTGCCGGAAGGGTATCTGATTTCAAAAAAGGAATTGTATGCAGCCATGCTCAATGAAAAGATTACCTCGCGAGACCGCATCCGCTTTCTGAATCTGCTTTCCGAGCACAACAGCCTGTCGCTGTATTCCGCCTCAGATCCGAAATGGGTTGCCGGGGCAAATTATAAGGGCACAGTGGCTTATCGGCAGGAGATGCCGAAGGTGTTCAGGCGTTCCAAAATCAATCTCAATATCACGCTGCGCTCCATTCAGAGCGGGATTCCGCTGCGTGCGCTTGATATTATGGGAGCCGGGGGATTTCTTTTGTCCAATTACCAGCCGGAGCTCGCAGAACAGTTCGTGGACGGAAAGGAGCTTGTGCTTTTTGCAAGTGCAGAGGAATTGTTGGACAAGGTTGGTTATTATTTATCCCATGAAGAAGAACGATGCGAGATTGCATATCAGGGTTTTTGGAAGGTGCAGAGCTTATTTTCATATGAAATCCGTGTGAAACAGATGTTGGATCTTGTGGAGGCAGGGTGAGCAGTTTCAGGAAGAGAGCATAGATGAAGGAGATTATGCATGGAGAGACAGAGCAGGTTATACAAAAGGCTTGCAGAGAAGTATCGGGGTCATAATAGCAATCAGGCATGGTTGTGTTATGAAAATGCCTTGTACCATGATGCGAAGGAGCCGGATGGAGAAGGAAGAGAAAATTTCTGTCAGGAGTGCTGCAGCGAAATGAAGTTATTGGAAAAAGAGCCGGATTTTGCGGTGGCAAAGACGGCAATTGTCTTATTATCCTATAACCATGGGGAGCTTACGAAAGCATGTATTGAGAGTATCCGGCAGAATTGTGCGCCCGAGAGTTATGAATTGATTGTCGTGGATAATGCATCTACGGATGGCATTCAGGAATGGCTGCGCAGGCAGGAAGACATTCGTCTGATAGAGAATCAGGAAAATCAGGGATTTCCAGCCGGCTGTAATCAGGGGATTGCACTGGCGCAGGAGGATGCGGATATTTTTCTGTTGAACAATGATACAATTGTGCCGGAAAATGCGATTTTCTGGCTGCGGATGGGCTTGTATGAGGAAAAACGGATTGGGGCGACAGGCAGCGTGTCCAATCAGGTGGTCAATTATCAGCAGGTACCGCAGCAGTTTGAGACTACAGAGGAATGGTTGGAATTTGCAGCCCAAAATAATGTTCCGATGGAGCATCCCTATGAGAAGAAAAGCTGGCTGGTGGGGTTTGCCATGCTGATAAAAAGGACGGCGCTTGAAGATGTGCGGAACAGAGAACGGGAATTATGCGGCGGGGGACAGGTTGAGGTTCTCGACACCCGATTTTCTCCGGGGAATTTCGAGGATAACGATTTGAGCATTCGTCTGCTGCTTGCGGGGTATGGCCTCAGGCTGGTAAAAAACAGTTTTATTTTTCACTATGGGAGCAAGGCGTTTCAGAAAATACCCAGGCGTTTTATTGCATTGTTACAGGATAACAGGAGCAAGCTTGCCGAAAAATACGGCATGGATCTTGTTCCTGCCAGCAAGGTGGAAATGTCACTGGTGGATATGGTTCAGCCTTTGGCTCCGTCTTTTTCCGTGTTGGAGATCGGATGTAAGCTGGGAGCTACCCTTGCACGGATTGAGAGTCTTTATCCGGATGCAGAGGTGCTTGGAATCGAAGAAAATGCATTGCTGGCGCGTCTTGCCGGCGAAGTGACCAGTGTCATTTGCGCAAAATTTCCCGATACGCCGGTGGAAGGGAGTTTCGATTATGTGATTATCGACGGACTTTTGTCAGCACAGAGTGAAGATCTTTTGTACCAGGCGGGCGACTGCCTGAAGGCAGGTGGAAAAATACTGGCGTCTGTCCGCAATACGCAGTCCGTCCGTGAGAGAGAGTCAGGACAGGAGGGCGTGGGCGCAACGCTTGACGAGATTACACAGTTATGTAACCGCTGTATGCTGCAGATCCGTTCGTTCCATTACCGCCCGGCAAAGCTGTCGGAGGCGGACAGACAGAGGGTGTCAGAGCTGTGCGGCGGCTGGGACAGCCCGCAAAGACCATTGTATGAGGCGGAAACGTTTATTTTTGAGCTGGGGATTTGAAACAGAAACTGTGGAAAGAAGGGAGGATCATGTATGTTATCGGTATGTATCATTACAAAGAATCAGGAAGAAAATCTGGAGCGTTGTCTGAGCGCATTGTCCGGGTATGGTTTTGAACTGGTAGTGGTGGACACGGGTTCCACGGATCGTACAGTGGAGGTAGCAAAGCGTTATACGGACAGACTCTTTACGTTTGACTGGCAGGATGATTTTGCTGCGGCAAAAAATTATGCTATATCCAAAGCAGAGCATGATCTGGTGCTGGTTGTGGACAGCGATGAATTCCTGGAGCCGCTTTCCAAAGAAAATCTGACCAAACTTGCGTCCATGGCCGCACAGAATCCGGATGCGGTGGGACGCGTCCGCAGGCGGAATGTGGTGACAAAGGATGATGTGCGTCAGGAAAACCGGGAGTGGATTAACCGCATATTTGACAGACGAAAATATCATTACAAAGGCAGGATTCATGAGCAGGTTGTGTCGTATGCGGGCGGTGAGTACCAGACATGGCTGTCTCCGCTTACGTTTGTGCATACCGGTTATGATTTGACTGCAGAAGAGCGGGAGAAAAAAACGCGGCGCAATATCACGATGCTGGAGCGGGAACTCTCAGAGCTTACAGTGGAAATGGAAAACCTGCGCCGGAAAAATGACGGTTCTGCTGAACTTGAAGAAATGGAAAAACAGATACCATATTTGTTGTATCAGCTTGGCAAGAGCTGGTATATGGCGCGTGATTTTGAGCAGGCATGCGGGTATTTTTCCGATGGGCTTTCCTGCGATTTGAATCCTCGGCTGGAATACGTTGCAGATATGGTCGAGACGTACGGTTATGCGCTGATGAACAGCGGTCAGGAACAGGCGGCGCTGTCTTTTGAAAATATCTATGATGTATTTGGAGAAAGTGCCGATTTCCAGTTTTTGATGGGATTGATCTATATGAAAAACGCCCGCTTTGATGAAGCGGTCCGGGAATTTGAAAAGGCGTCGCGTCAGCCCGACAGCAGAAGCGTGGGGGTGAATTCCTTTGCAGCTCATTACAATATCGGTGTGATATATGAATGCCTTGGGGAATTGGACAAGGCGAAGGAATATTATGTAAAGTGCGGGGAATATGAGCCGGCAAGCGTGCGGTTGAAAGAAATATCAGATAGTGGTTCTGCATTCTGATTTATCCAAAGATTTATCGGCAAAAGGCGAAAAATTTCTTGAATTTTCCAGAATCGCTTGTTATAATAAAGAAAAGTATAAGTAGACTTCGGAGAAGGGAGGATGACTTATGAGTATTTCCAGTATAGGCAGTCAGAGTTTATATCAAAACTATCAGCAGCTTTCCAGCGGAAAGCGGATTAATTCGGCAAAGGATGATCCGGCAGGATTGGCGATCGCTGAGAAATTATTGACACAGAGCAATGGTTATGACGTAGGACAGCGCAACGCGGCGACGTCTCAGGATATGGTGAATGTTGCAGACGGCGGTTTGTCCAGCATTACGGATTCCCTGCAGCGCATTCGGGAGTTGGGTGTTCAGGCGTCTAATACAGCTATTTATGGTGATTCCGAGCGCAAGATGATGCAGCAGGAGATTGACCAGTTGAAAGAGTCTATCTCGGATGTGGCGAAGAATACCAGTTTTAATACCAAGAGTCTGTTGGATGGCAGTATGGGAAGTTCCCATGTAGCGTCCGGACCGGACGGCAGCGGTATGGACATCAACATGCCGGATGCCACATTGGATGCCCTTGGCATCGCGGATTTTGATGTGACCGGAGACTTTGATCTTTCTGTGATTGATGAGGCATTGGAGAAAGTATCATCGGCCAGAAGTGAAATGGGTGCGACGTCCAATCGTCTGGATTATACGATCAATTTCAATTCCTATGCATCTTATAATACGACCGCATCCCGCAGCCGCATTGAGGATCTTGATTTCCCCAAGGCAGTTTCTGACATGAAGAAGAACAGCATTTTGGAGGAATACCGGCTTATGATGCAGAAGAAACAGGAAGAGCAGAACAATATGGTTGTAAATATGCTGAGATTTAATTCCTAGTATGACGAAAATATATGAAATGATTTTGGAACGCCTTCGTCTTTTGTGATGAAGGCGTTCCTTTTTTATCTTATAGGAAAGACCCTGCCATGCTGAGGCATGAAAGTATCTTTCCTATAAGATAAAAAACAAAACAAATATGCGCACTCGTGCAAAAGGTATTATGTCGCTGAAGCGACCGCACTCGGCGCGTCAAAGCGCGCAATCCCATCATGAATGAGGGACAGGAGAGTTGATGCGGGCTTGCCCGCTTTGTTTTTTCGGTGCTTTGTTCTCTAATTAAAAAACTGCCATTGTCCTCTGGTAAAACCAGAGAAACAAGGCAGTCTGTTTATGTTTAACAATAAGCATCCATCATCATTCCGGAATAAATGGAAGTGATGTAGGGTGTTACAAACGTTTTCCCAGGATTTTTGTAGGTAACAAGAACTTTATCTACATACCGCATAGGATCCAGGGAGGCATTGTTAGCCTTAGCGCTCAACAGATTCTTAAAGTCGTTAAGTACGGAAAGATTTTCCTCATAATTATCCGTAGAAACCGTCTGTTTTAACGTATCTTCATCAATCGAAATTGAGCCGTCATCAGCTACCATCAGTCCAATATTTTCCAGACTGGTCTGGTATGCGAAAGCCGTACCGCTCATATCTTTGTAGAGCTGTATGCTCTGCGGCTGGCTGTCGGAATATCTGTTGGCAGTCTGCAAAACAGAATTATAGGAATCTACCAATGTCTGAATGTTTTCCGCCATAGCGTCTGCATTGGTCTTAAAACCAACTTCAGCAGAATTTCCTTCCGGGCTGGTGCCATGTAACGTCAGCTCAAAGTTGTTATCCAGTAAAAACGTATTAGAATACGCCATGTGCTCTGTTCCGTTCAATAGGAAAACGGCATTGTGCGCTTCCTGTGCAACGTGGTCGATACCCAGCACATCAATGGCATCCATAGAATCATGATTTCCCTGCGGAGAAATAGAAAACAAAAACGTCTCGTCAGGGCTGATGCCTGTGGCAGCCGATTCAATCTGTAAAGCACTTAAACCGTCTGCATTTTCTGCAATCGCTGCATTCAAACCAATATCTGCATTTGTAATCAGACCGGCAAGTTTCCTCTGAATGGAAAAGTTCGTATCTTCTGCATTTACTGTAAACTGGAATTCATAAGCGGAAGAATTATTCTCCAAATCAAAAGAGTAAGAGCCTGGCTTGAGATTTAAGCGGTTCTTATCAAGGAAATTTCCCTGATTGATCTGTGAAGTGGCAAGATCTTTCACTTCGATTGTAAAACCATCTGGATTACCGGACAATCTGCTATCGCCAACGTACTTAGCCGATACTACGTCTTCCTGCGAAGAAAAAGCAAGTTTTTTCTGAAATGCATTTCCAATTCCTTCTTCTGCGTCGGAAAGAGAAGCAACTACGTTTTGGATAAGGCGAGTGCTCTCCTTAATATCTATTGCAAATTTCTGTACATCCGGTGTACGTTTAATCTTGTACAGAGGTGCATCTTTGTTAATTTTAACAATTTTGTTACAGATATTGCGTAGTTCACTCTTCTTATGTGAATCGTATCGGGAAGCAGACTGGTTGGCATATGTGTTAAGATAATAATGATAAGCAGTATCAATCGCAGCCACGATAATCCCCTCCTTTCATCCTTGAAATCGTGCTATTGCACGGGGGGTAATATAAACACTCCATGTATTTGAGATGTTTATCGGATAAAATACGCATTTTCTTAATGGTAATGGGAAAAATTTCTCAAAAAATATATTTTATGTGAAAACATATTTATAATTACAATATTTTATGATATCGTGTAAGAAGTGAAAACATATGATTAGAGGATAGAACAGTTGTCATGGTAACTGGGTACAGAAAGAGGAGCTGCGTAATTTATGTCTGGCAAATGGAAAGATATATGGAATAGAAGGGATATTGATATGGCGTCCATAAAGGATGCTGCGGATGAATTAACGGTTTACAGCAGATTGAAAAAAATGGATGGGTTCGACGTTGCCGTCAAAGATCAGGAAGCGTATTACAGCAGTTTCTATCATTCGGCGTTAAATCTGTGGCAGCATGTGCAAAAAGAGATGGCGATGCAATCCGTTTATGAAATTGGATGCGGCAGCGGGGCAAATCTGTATCTTCTGCAAAACAGGGGGATAAAGGTCGGAGGAATTGATTATTCTGAAAAACTAGTTAGCGTTGCGCAGAAAATATTAGGTGAAGAGGGAAAGTCTGTCAGTGTGGGCGAAGCCGCAGATATTGCAGTTGGTGAGAAATGGGACATACTGTTTTGCTGTTCCGTTTTCGAGTATTTTCCAGATGAGAGTTATGGGCGAAACGTGCTGGAGAAAATGTATGAGAAAGCAGAGAAAGCCGTCATAGTTCTGGAAATATTTGACAAAGCTCTTCAGAACGAATGCGAACAGCACAGGAGAAACACGATAGAAGATTACGATGAGAAATATAAAGGGTTAGAGAAAATGTTTTATACACGTGACATGTTTATTCAGTTTGCGCAGCAGAAAAATTGCCGGATTGAGTTTACGCAAGTGGACAATCCATATTACTGGAACAGCAGATATCAATACAACTGTATCCTATACAAAGATTGATCTTTTAGAAGGGAGACGTTAGCGTGCAGGCGATCATACTGGCAGCCGGAATGGGCAGAAGATTGAAGGGTTTAACGAAAAATAATACGAAATGCATGGTGAAGGTGAATGGGGTAACGTTGATTGAGCGTATGCTTGGCCAGATAGAAAAACGTCATTTATCAAGGATTGTCATTGTCGTCGGATACAAAGGCAAGGAGCTTATGGACTTCATTGGCACTCTGGAAGTTCAGACTCCCATTGTATACGTGAATAACCCGGTTTACGACACCACAAATAATATTTACTCTCTTTTCCTTGCAAAAGAATTCCTGCGGCAGGACGATACCCTGCTTTTTGAGTCTGATCTGATATTTGACGATTCTGTTATTGACGAGTTGTTAGATGATCCGGGCGATACGCTGGCGCTGGTCGACAAGTATGAGAGCTGGATGGACGGAACCTGTATGAAACTGGGGGAGGACGACAGCATTGAGGCGTTCATTTCCAATAAAAATTTTAAATATAGCGATGTAGGGAGCTATTATAAGACTGTTAATATATACAAGTTCAGCAAGGATTTTTCGGATTCCTGTTATATTCCATTTTTGGATGCATATACAACGGTGTTGGGAAACTGCTCTTACTATGAACAGGTATTGAAAGTTATTACCATGCTCGATGAGTCAAGGATTAAGGCAAAAAGGCTGGATGGCCAGCAATGGTATGAAATTGATGATGTCCAGGATCTGGATATTGCTTCTACCATGTTTGCTCCCACCGAAGAGGAAAAGGTCTCCATGCTGCAGAAAAGGTATGGCGGATATTGGAGATATCCGCATATGCTGGATTTCTGTTATTTGGTCAATCCGTATTTTCCGCCGCAGAAAATGTTGGACGAGATAGAGGCAAATTTCGGAAAGCTTTTGTCGCAGTATCCTTCCGGAATGACGGTGAATTCATTACTGGCGGCAAAGAATTTTGGCGTAGAGCCGGCCAATATACTGACGGGAAATGGAGCCTCGGAGCTGATTAAACTGTTGTTGGATGGATGGAAAGGAAAAACGGGTTTTATTAAGCCGTCATTTGAAGAATATCCGAACCGTTATCCTGACAGAGAATCTATATTTTATGTTCCAGACAATCAGAATTTTACATATACGGCTGATGATGTCATAGAATTTTTCAAAGACAAAGAAATAAAAAATCTGGCTGTGATTAATCCGGACAACCCTTCCGGAAATTATATTTGCAAAGCGGATATGCTGAAATTAGTGTGTTGGACAAAGAGCAGTCATATAAATCTTATTATAGACGAATCTTTTGTGGATTTTGCGAATGAAGAAGGCAGTTTGATTTATCAGGATGTGTTGGATGAAAATCCCCATCTGTGCGTGGTGAAAAGTATTTCCAAATGCTACGGCGTGCCAGGGTTGCGCCTGGGCGTTGCTGTTTCCGGTAATACCGGCCTGATTTCTGAACTTAAGAGGGAGGTTTCTATTTGGAACATAAATTCTTTTGCGGAATTCTATATGCAGATTGAAGAGAAATATAAGGATGATTACGCGGAAGCGTTGGAGCGGTTGAAATATGAGCGCAATCGTTTTGCCGGGGAATTAGAGCGGATTTCCGGAATTCGCGTAATTCCTTCACAGGCGGATTATCTGATGGTGGAACTTACGAACGGCATGACTTCTAAGGAACTTACGAAGAGACTTTTGACGGACTATGAATTGCTGATTAAGGATTTATCGCAAAAAATTCCGGATGGGCAGTTTGTGCGGCTGGCAATCAGGAATACGGAAGATAATAATGTGTTGCTGAACGCATTAAAGAATATATGTATATCATGACAGGTGGTGGATATCTATGCAGTTAGAAAAAACATTTTTTGAGCGAGAAGTTCGCAGTGGATATGAGGTCTCGGAAAAAGTAAAGAAAATATGGGCGGTGGAATTAAATCTTCTGGAATATTTTGATAATTTATGCCGGGAATATCATCTGCGCTATTTTGCAGATTATGGAACTTTGCTTGGAGCTGTCCGGCATCAGGGGTTTATCCCATGGGATGACGATATTGATGTCGTCATGTTTCGGGATGATTATGAGAAATTAAAAACAATCGCACCGGATGTTGTCTGTCAGCCTTATTTTTTTCAAAATGCCTATACGAATGACATGATAGGCGCGTTTTCCAAACTGAGGGACAGCCGGACGACGGCGATAGAGTTTCCAGATGCGTCGTCCGATTACAATCAGGGCATTTTTATTGATATATTTCCTTTGGACAGCGTGCCGGAAGGTGTCAGTACAGATTCGGTAGTCGGAGAGATGCAGAGGGAAATATGGATGTCTGTGGTCAATCCGCAGGCATTTATGGAGATGATTGATGAAGGGCGCAAACCTGCTTTGGATGTTTCCATTTTTACAGAGCTGTTGAAACGACCGATTCGTGAACGTATCCAAATGCTGGAAGAGTTTAATGTTTCCTGGTTTGGAAAATTTGACAAAGTTCAGTTTGTCACAGATTTTGTATGGGATTATCCGGGATTGCCGCGGGAGTGGTATACAGATGTTGTCTATCTTCCTTTTGAAAATATAATGGTGCCAGCTCCAGCGGAATATGATCATATTTTAAGACACCGTTACGGGGATTATATGACGCCGGTTCAGGGTGCGAGTCTTCATGAGGGACTCTTTTGGGATCCCGATGAACCTTATACAAAATACGTGAAATAAACTATTGACGCGTCCCCTTGAGTATGCTATAGTAAACTAGCGATGGAAGTAGGTCTTTTTTTTATGCCTAAAATTTAGAATTAAGTGGAGGTGGAAGTTGTGCGCACAAGAATTACATTGGCATGTACAGAATGTAAGCAACGTAATTACAACATGACCAAAGACAAGAAAACTCATCCCGACAGAATGGAAACGAAGAAGTATTGCCGATTCTGCAGGACCCATACGTTACACAAAGAAACGAAGTAATAAGGCAGAGCGTAGGAAGTGAAAGGTTGGACGATTGTTCACCAGCCCCTGTATGTCAGGCGCGCGAGTGCGCCATAGGAGGTAAAAATGGCAGAGACAAAAACAGAAAAGGCTCCAAAAACGAGCTGGTTCACCGGTCTTAAGGCTGAATTTGACAAGATAATCTGGCCAGAAAAGAAATCACTTACCAGACAGACGATAGCAGTTATCGCTGTTTCGATTGTCCTGGGTCTCATCATTGCCGTAGTGGACGTATTCATTAAGTACGGCGTAGATGCCCTGGTAAATTTATAGGAGGCGTAGGTGGTTTATGGCAGAGGCAAACTGGTATGTAGTTCATACCTATTCCGGTTATGAAAAGAAAGTTAAGGAGAACATTGAAAAGACAATCGAGAATCGGCACCTGGAAGACCAGATTTTGGAAGTGAGGGTTCCGATGCAGAGCGTTGTGGAAATGAAAAACGGCGTGAGAAAGACCGTTGAGAAGAAGATGTTTCCAGGCTATGTTCTTATTAATATGGTTATGAATGATGATATATGGTATGTGGTAAGAAATACCAGAGGTGTTACCGGGTTTGTCGGTCCGGGTTCCAAGCCGGTACCGCTCACTGAAGCTGAAATGAGACCATTGGGTATTCAGGTTGACAATGTGGTTGTTGATTTTGAGGAAGGTGATTCCATCCGGGTAGTCGGAGGCGTCTGGAAAGATACCGTTGGCGTCATCCAGTCGATGAATCATGGCAAACAGATGGTGACCATCAACGTTGACTTGTTCGGTCGTGAAACACCGGTAGAAATAAGTTTCACAGATATCAGAAAGTTATAAGATGCGTTTGTTACAGGAAATGTAAAATTACTGTACAGCAAATATTTAAGGAGGATTTTCCAAATGGCAAAGAAAGTAGAAGGATATATTAAATTACAAATTCCTGCCGGAAAGGCTACACCGGCACCACCAGTTGGACCGGCTCTTGGACAGCATGGCGTAAACATCGTTGAATTTACCAAGCAGTTCAATGCAAAGACAGCCGATCAGGGAGATTTAATTATTCCGGTAGTAATTACCGTGTATGCAGACAGAAGTTTTAGTTTTATCACAAAGACCCCGCCTGCTGCTGTTTTGATTAAGAAGGCATGTAACATCAAATCCGGTTCTGGCGTACCGAATAAGACGAAGGTAGCAACGATTCCGAAGGCAAAGATTCAGGAAATTGCAGAACTGAAAATGAAAGATTTGAATGCCGGTTCCTTGGAAGCGGCTATGAGCATGATAGCAGGAACAGCAAGAAGTATGGGTGTTGAAGTCGGAGAATAGACACCCGGCACTGAGCGAAACGTGGGAGGGACAACTCCCGATATTACCACCAGGAGGTTATCAGAATGAAACGAGGAAAGAAATATTTAGAGGCTGCAAAGGCAATCGACAGAGCAGTGCAGTATGATACAGAAGAGGCAATCAGCCTTGTGAAAAAGGCTGCAGTTGCTAAATTTGATGAAACAATCGAAGCTCATATCAGAACCGGTTGTGACGGACGTCACGCAGAACAGCAGATTCGTGGAGCAGTAGTGCTGCCGCACGGAACCGGAAGAAGCGTTCGTGTTTTGGTTTTTGCAAAGGGTGAGAAAGTAGACGAAGCAATGGCGGCAGGCGCTGACCATGTTGGTGGAGAAGAACTGATTCCGAAGATTCAGAATGACGGATGGCTGGATTTTGACGTAGTCGTTGCTACTCCGGACATGATGGGTGTTGTTGGTCGTCTGGGACGTGTACTTGGACCGAAGGGTCTGATGCCGAACCCAAAAGCAGGAACCGTTACCATGGATGTTACCAAGGCAGTAAACGATATCAAAGCCGGTAAGATTGAGTACAGATTAGATAAGACCAATATTATCCATGTGCCAATTGGAAAAGCATCTTTTACAGAAGAACAATTAGCGGACAACTTCCAGACCCTTATGGATGCCATCATTAAGGCAAGACCTTCCGCAGTGAAAGGACAGTACCTGAGAAGCGTTACTCTGACGCCTACCATGGGACCGGGCGTTAAGATTAACACTGCGAAACTTGTTTAAATTCAATGTTGACATCTGAAATAGACAATGTTATACTATACAGGAATTTTGCCGAAGACAGCAGGTGCCGCAAGGCGTAACATGTTGGCCTGCCGAGGAGATAAGCCGGATGATTTTATCTGGCGCGAAGAATGAGTTTTTAAGCCTCTTTGTCTCTCGGACAAAGGGGCTTTTTATACCATAGGAAATTGCAGTGCATTTCCTGTGATGTAAAAATAATTATGCGGACTTGTCCGCATTGATTATAAAAAAATAAGGAGGTGCACGATTCGTGGCAAAAGTAGAATTAAAGCAGCCTATTGTACAGGAAATTGCAGATCAGATCAAAGATGCACAGTCTGTTGTATTGGTAGACTATCGCGGATTGACTGTAGAAGAAGATACACAATTGCGCAAGCAGTTGAGAGAAGCCGGCATTACTTATAAAGTTTATAAGAATACCCTGATGAATTTCGCGTTCAAGGGAACAGACTTCGAAAGCATGTCTTCTTTGCTGGAAGGACCTAATGCAATCGCTATTTCCAAAGAAGATGCGACTGCACCGGCAAGAATTCTTGCCAAGTTTGCTAAAACAGCAGATGCATTAGAGTTAAAAGCAGGTGTTGTAGAAGGAACATTTTATGACGCTGCTGGAATTAAGGCAATCGCCAGCGTTCCGTCCAGAGAAGAATTGCTTTCCAAATTCCTTGGAAGCATTCAGTCTCCGATTACCAATCTGGCACGTGTTCTTAACCAGATTGCCGAGCAGGGTGGCGGAGCAGCTGAAGCAGCGCCAGCCGCTGATGCAGAGACCGAAAGCAACTAGCGATTGGCAAGCCGAAGGCGCGGACAGAGCGTGTTGCGAGGTCGTTCTGTGAGATTAGTGAAACCGAGCGTTAGCGAAGGTTGAGGTTAGCGAACAGAACTTCCTCTTGAAAATACTAGCGATTGGCAAGCCGAAGGCGTAGACAGAGCGTGTTGCGAGGTCGTTCTGTGACGCATTGAACACTTAGTGAGTCTTAACGAGCTTAGTGTGAAAGCGGATACTCTGAATGGAGTGAAGAGTATCATCCTTAGATGTATTTAAATGAAAATATAAAAACAAAATGGAGGTAAACAATAATGGCAAAGTTAACAACAGCAGAATTTATTGAAGCGATTAAAGAGTTAAGCGTATTAGAGTTAAATGAGTTAGTAAAAGCATGTGAAGAGGAATTCGGCGTATCTGCAGCAGCAGGCGTTGTAGTTGCAGCAGCAGGCGGAGACGGAGCAGCAGCAGGCGAAGAGAAGAGCGAGTTTGATGTTGAGCTGACAGAAGTTGGACCGAACAAGGTTAAGGTTATCAAAGTTGTCCGCGAAGTAACTGGATTAGGCCTGAAAGAAGCAAAAGAAGTAGTTGACGGAGCACCTAAGGTTGTTAAGGAAGGCGCTGAGAAGGCTGAAGCTGAAGACATCAAGACCAAGTTAGAGGCAGAAGGAGCAAAAGTAACGTTAAAATAAGCGCGATTCAGCGGATTGAGAATAAAAAACAGGGAGTCAGTTCCATGCTTGCATGGGAGACTGGCTCCCTGTTTTTTTATTTGAAAGCGCAACGCGTGTTCCTTGAATTCATGGAATTCAAGGAACTAATCCGCTGAATGGTGAGGATAAAGATTTTATTATAGCTATAGGGCGAAAGCCCGCGTGCCCATAAAAGCGGTTGAGCTTTTATGGGAGGCGCGTCTCAAACTAAAAGAAGATGAGCTTTTATGGGAGGCGCGTCTCAACCTAAAAGCGCAATGCGTGTTCCATATGGCATTTTATTCCAGTAAAAATTTATAAAAATATGATAGATTTCTTTTTGCACATCCGTAATAATGAGTGTAATTACAAAACCAACCGCGCGGGTTTGGAAAAGAGGATGGTTTATGAAGATTGGTGAGCACAATTATATTCAGCAATTACAACAGCATAATGAAAAAGCGCTTTTATATGTAATTGACGCATACGGCGGCCTGCTGAAGTCTGTGATTCGCAAACAGCTTTTCAGTTTGCCGGAGCGTCAGGAGGAGTGTCTGGATGATGTGCTTTTAAAGATCTGGCAGAATATTTCCGACTTTGATGAAAGCAAAAATTCGTTTAAAAATTGGGCAGCCGCCATTGCGAGGTATCGGGCAATTGATTATCTGAGGCAATATCAACGAGAGCTTACAACGGTAGATATTGAAGATACTGTGATTGCCAGGGAAGACCACAGAATCGCGGCTATGATAGAGCAGGAAATTTCAGATGAAGTGGAAAAAATGCTGGATTCTTTAAAACCTGTGGATCGGGAATTGTTTATCAGGCTATATGTGGAAGAGCAATCCATGGAGGAGGTCAGCCGGGAGACTGGAATCAAAAAAGAAGTGATCTATAACCGATTGTCCAGAAGCAAACGGAAACTCCGCAGACAATACCGATTAGAAAGAGGTGTATGATGATGAAAAAAAGCATTTATCAGTTGCTGAATGAAGTGGAAACGGATTTCAGGGAATATGAGCAGGCAGAATTGTCCTCCCGGGAAAAGGAATATCATAAACAGAAGTTTTTAATGGAGGTAAAGCGAATGGATAAAATGAATCGAAAAAATAAAAACAGAAAAGTATGGAAAATTGCGGCAGGGATGGCAGCAGCCTGTGTACTGACAGCAGGCGTTACCAGTATTGCGAACCCGGTGCTGGCGAAAGAGATTTTCAGCAGCGTATTTGGAAATCTGGTAGAAAATGCACAGGGCGAGAAATATGAAAAAGAAGATACGGAAATGTATACCAAGCTTGGCAAGAGCGCGACGTCTGTCCAGGATGAAATAAGCAGGCAGGAAGAGCAGGGCGGTTATGTGACGACGATGGAGAACAATGGCGTGACCGTTTCCGTGTCCGATATCTATTGTGACGGCTATGTTCTTTACTATACGGCATCCATTAAGACGGACAAAGGGGAATTGAACCAGGCGGATGGGATTATTACAGAGACAAAAGAAGGCTCTAACCCATCCATAGCCATAGATGGCACCAGGTTATCGGGCTATTCCTCCAAGGCATTTGACAAATCCAACGATGGTTCTTTTGTGACGATCAATCAGGTTGATTTATTAAATCCTACTGATACGATGGAGAAACCGATAGACCTGAAGGTTGGAGAAAAAGATACGCTGGTTGTGGACTGGGACGTGAAACAATTTGTAGGCTATCTCTGGGATCAGCGGGATGAGTCGGGAGAGTATGTAAGCACAGGCAAGGTCGAGGGCGACTGGCATCTGAGATTCCCGGTAACCGTTGATAAATCCGCGAACGAAAGTTTCGATATTAATAAAGAAGAAAATGGAATTAAAGTGAAGAGTGCAGTTAAAACAAAGGCGGGGCTTTTGGTTGAGATAGAACTTCCGGACTTTACGAAGGAGCCGTATAATGACCCGTACAACGACCCTGATATGGGAATCAAGGACAGTGAAGGAAATTGGCTCCAGTGGATGAACCAGAAGACAGACTTGCATGAAGACGGCACATCCACCATACAGATTATGGTGCTCTATGATGGAGAGAAGAATTTGACTTTTGACGTAACGACCAAGGATGAAGATCAGGTTTCCCTTGCAAGCATCGGATTCCAGGTTCCGTAATAAGGTGCAGGTGAAGAGATGAAAAGCGCAGAGGTGCAGGTTTAGCCTGCGCCTCTTGGCGTTTGGTATAACACTTAGTTTGTCTGCTGCGCGACATGACGCTGGCAGAATTGTTACTTCTGACAATGTTTTTCTAAAATTTTCCTTGACATGGAATAAATACTTATGCTATCATATAAAATGCGCTATTGTGGTAACGTGTACTTATTGCCAAGCAGTAGATAGATTATAAAAACGAGAGGTGAAACGTCAATGGAGAAAAACAGAATACGTCCGATTAAAGCAGGAAAAAGCGTTCGTATGAGTTACTCGCGACAAAAGGAAGTATTGGAAATGCCGAACCTGATTGAGGTTCAGAAGAATTCTTACAACTGGTTCATCAGTGAAGGATTAAAAGAAGTGTTTGCTGATATTTCTCCCATCGCAGATTACAGCGGACAGTTGAGTCTGGAATTTGTTGGATTTACATTGTGCGAAGATGATGTGAAATATTCCATCGCAGAATGTAAAGAGCGAGATGCAACCTATGCCGCACCCCTGAAAGTAAAAGTCAGATTTTACAACAAAGAGGCAGTGGAAGAGGTCAAAGATTATGAAATCTTCATGGGCGATTTACCACTTATGACAGAGACGGGAACGTTTGTGATTAACGGTGCAGAGCGTGTTATCGTTAGTCAGTTGGTGCGTTCTCCCGGTATTTATTATGGAATTGCGCACGACAAAGTGGGCAAGACCCTCTATTCCTGCACGGTAATTCCCAACCGAGGCGCATGGTTGGAGTATGAGACGGATTCCAATGATGTATTTTACGTGCGTGTGGACAGGACGAGAAAAGTTCCGGTCACCGTATTGATTCGTGCGCTTGGAATTGGTACCAATCAGGAGATTATTGATCTGTTTGGAGAAGAGCCTAAGATTATTGCAAGCTTTGGAAAAGATGTTGCCACCAATTACCAGGAAGGTCTTCTGGAATTATATAAGAAGATACGTCCTGGCGAGCCGCTTACCGTGGAGAGCGCGGAGAGCTTAATCAATGCAATGTTTTTCGACCCCAGACGCTATGATCTGGCGAAGGTCGGCAGATATAAATTTAACAAGAAACTGTCTTTGCGAAATCGTATTAACGGACAGGTTCTTGCAGAGGACGTCGTAGATCAGACGACGGGTGAGATTGTAGCGGAGAAAGGTACTACCGTAGACCGCGAACTTGCAGACGCCATCCAGAATACGGCTGCTCCGTACGTGTGGATTCAGGGCGAGGAGCGCAATATCAAAGTGTTGTCGAATCTTATGGTGGATGTGACAAATTACGTTGATATTGACAGGCAGGAAGCAAGGAGCCTGGGGATTACGGAATTAGTATATTATCCGGTGTTAGAGACAATATTAGAAGAAAATGAGAGTTTGGAAGATATTAAGGAAGCGCTTCACAGAAATGCGGCGGATTTGATTCCCAAGCATATCACCAGAGAAGATATTTTAGCTTCTATTAATTATAATATGCATCTGGAGTATGGTCTGGGAAATGACGATGACATCGACCATTTGGGTAATCGACGCATCCGTGCAGTGGGTGAGCTGCTCCAGAACCAGTACAGAATTGGTCTGTCCAGAATGGAACGTGTGGTTCGGGAGAGAATGACGACGCAGGATTTGCAGGGGATTTCTCCGCAGAGCCTGATTAACATTAAACCGGTGACAGCTGCCGTGAAGGAATTTTTTGGCTCCTCTCAGTTGTCCCAGTTTATGGATCAGAACAACCCATTGGGAGAGCTGACGCATAAGAGACGTCTCTCCGCTTTGGGACCTGGCGGTTTGTCCAGAGACCGTGCCGGATTTGAGGTGCGTGACGTACATTACTCCCATTACGGAAGAATGTGCCCGATTGAGACCCCTGAAGGACCCAACATCGGTCTGATTAACTCGCTGGCAACGTATGCCAGAATCAATGAATACGGTTTTGTGGAAGCGCCTTACCGTAAGATTGATAAGTCAGATCCCAAGAATCCGCGTGTAACGGATGAGGTTGTTTACATGACGGCGGATGAGGAAGACAATTATCATGTGGCGCAGGCAAACGAGGCGTTGGATGATGAAGGACATTTTGTGAGAAATTCCGTGTCCGGTCGTTATCGTGAGGAGACACAGGAATATGAGAAGGCAATGTTTGACTATATGGATGTGTCGCCGAAGATGGTGTTCTCGGTAGCTACGGCATTGATTCCCTTCCTTGAAAATGACGACGCGAACCGTGCGCTGATGGGTTCGAACATGCAGCGTCAGGCGGTACCTCTTTTGACAACGGAGACACCGGCAGTAGGAACCGGTATGGAGACAAAGGCCGCTGAGGACTCCGGCGTCTGTGTGCTGGCGAAACGCGGCGGCGTGGTAGAGCGTGCCGTTTCCAATGAAATTACGATAAAGACAGAAGATGGAAATCGTGACGTTTACAAATTGACGAAATTTTTACGAAGCAATCAGTCCAACTGCTATAATCAGAGACCGATTGTATACAAAGGAGATAAGGTAGAGGCAGGACAGGTGATTGCAGATGGTCCTTCCACTTCCAATGGAGAGCTTGCACTGGGTAAGAATCCGTTAATTGGATTTATGACCTGGGAGGGATATAACTATGAGGATGCTGTTCTCCTGAGTGAAAGATTGGTACAGGAGGATGTATATACCTCCGTTCATATAGAAGAGTATGAGGCAGAAGCACGTGATACCAAACTGGGACCGGAGGAGATTACAAGAGACGTTCCCGGCGTTGGTGACGATGCATTGAAGGATCTGGATGAACGCGGAATTATCCGTATCGGTGCGGAGGTGCGCGCCGGAGACATTCTTGTGGGCAAGGTAACGCCCAAGGGTGAGACGGAGCTTACCGCAGAAGAGCGCCTTCTGCGTGCGATTTTCGGTGAGAAAGCGCGTGAAGTCCGTGATACATCCCTGAAGGTTCCGCATGGGGAATACGGTATTGTCGTAGATGCCAAAGTATTTACCAGAGATAATGGCGATGAGCTTTCTCCCGGAGTAAATCAGGCAGTCCGCATTTACATTGCGCAGAAGAGAAAGATTTCTGTAGGAGATAAGATGGCAGGACGTCACGGAAATAAGGGTGTCGTTTCCAGAGTGCTTCCGGTAGAGGATATGCCGTTTCTGCCGAATGGACGGCCGCTGGATATTGTGTTGAATCCGCTGGGTGTGCCGTCGCGTATGAATATCGGACAGGTGCTGGAGATTCATTTAAGCCTTGCGGCGAAAGCGCTTGGATTTAATATTGCTACACCGGTCTTTGACGGTGCGGATGAGAATGATATCATGGATACGCTGGATTTGGCGAATGATTATGTAAATCTTTCCTGGGAAGAGTTTGAGGCAAAATACAAAGAAGGGCTGCTCCCGGAAGTGATGGAATATCTGTATCAAAACAGAGATCACAGAGAGGTATGGAAAGGCGTTCCACTGTCTCGTGATGGTAAGGTAAGGCTGCGTGATGGCCGAACCGGAGAGTATTTCGACAGTCCGGTAACGATTGGACACATGCATTACCTGAAGCTCCACCATCTGGTAGACGATAAGATTCATGCGCGTTCCACCGGACCATATTCACTGGTAACGCAGCAGCCGCTGGGTGGTAAGGCACAGTTCGGCGGACAGCGTTTCGGAGAGATGGAGGTTTGGGCCCTGGAGGCATACGGTGCATCTTATACGTTACAGGAAATCCTGACGGTGAAGTCGGATGATGTTATTGGACGTGTGAAGACGTATGAGGCAATTATTAAGGGTGACAATATCCCCAAACCGGGTATTCCGGAATCCTTCAAGGTGCTTTTGAAAGAATTGCAGTCATTGGGACTGGATGTAAAAGTTCTGGATGAAAACAGAGAAGAAATAGAGCTTATGGAGACGAGCGAATACGGCAATACAGATTTGAATGCCATTATCGCGGGAGACCGTAATTTCGCTTTCGAGGAGGAAGAGTCGTTCGGAGAGATGGGCTTTAGCAAACAGGAATTCAATGAGGAAAGTGAAGAACTGGTTGACATAGAAGAAGATGATGAAGAGGATGCATTAGAACTAGAGGACGATTTCGCCGACTTTGAAGATGTTCTTGAATAGAGAATAGGAGAAGGGAGAGTCACCATGCCAGAAACAATGAATAAAGAAAAATACCAGCCAATCACTTTTGATGCGATTAAGATTGGTCTGGCGTCACCGGAAAAAATTCGTGAATGGTCCAGAGGCGAGGTTAAAAAGCCGGAGACTATCAATTATAGAACCCTGAAACCGGAGAAGGACGGCCTGTTTTGTGAGAAGATTTTCGGACCCAGCAAAGACTGGGAGTGCCACTGTGGTAAATATAAGAAGATTCGCTATAAGGGCGTTGTCTGTGATCGCTGTGGTGTGGAAATCACCAAGGCAAGCGTGCGTAGAGAACGGATGGGACATATCGAGCTTGCAGCTCCGGTTTCCCATATCTGGTATTTTAAGGGAATTCCCAGCCGAATGGGATTGGTTCTGGATTTGTCACCCAGAACATTGGAAAAAGTGCTGTATTTTGCGTCTTATATCGTGTTGGATAAGGGCAGCAGCGAATTGCAGTACAAACAGGTATTGACAGAGGCAGAGTATCAGGAAGCAAGAGAGAAATTTGGCAGTGATTTCCGCGTGGGAATGGGTGCGGAGTCCATCAAAGAGCTGTTGGAGTCTATTGATCTTGAGAAAGATGCACTGGAGTTAAAGACGGCTTTAAAGGATGCTACGGGACAGAAACGTGCCCGCATTATCAAGCGTCTGGAAGTGGTAGAGGCGTTCCGCGGTTCCGGAAATAAACCGGAGTGGATGATTATGGATGTGATTCCGGTGATTCCGCCTGATTTGCGTCCGATGGTACAGTTGGACGGCGGACGTTTTGCGACCTCTGATTTGAATGATTTATATCGCCGGATTATCAATCGTAATAACCGTTTGCGCAGACTTCTGGAGTTGGGCGCGCCAGATATTATTGTAAGAAATGAGAAACGTATGCTGCAGGAGGCGGTCGATGCGTTGATTGACAATGGACGAAGAGGACGTCCGGTAACCGGACCAGGAAACCGCGCGTTAAAGTCGTTGTCTGATATGTTAAAGGGTAAGTCCGGTCGTTTCCGTCAGAACCTGCTTGGAAAACGTGTGGATTATTCCGGTCGTTCCGTTATCGTGGTGGGACCCGAACTGAAGATTTATCAGTGCGGTCTGCCAAAAGAAATGGCAATTGAGTTATTTAAGCCTTTTGTAATGAAAGAGTTGGTATATAATGGTGCGGCGCACAATATTAAGAGTGCGAAGAAGATGGTAGAACGTCTTCAGCCTGAAGTATGGGATGTTTTGGAGGAAGTCATTAAGGAGCATCCGGTAATGCTGAACCGTGCGCCTACCCTGCATAGATTGGGTATACAGGCATTTGAGCCGATTCTGGTAGAGGGTAAGGCGATTAAGCTTCATCCGCTGGTATGTACGGCGTTTAATGCGGACTTTGACGGTGACCAGATGGCGGTACATCTTCCGTTGTCTGTGGAGGCACAGTCTGAGTGCAGATTCCTGCTGCTTTCACCGAATAACCTTCTGAAACCTTCGGATGGCGGTCCGGTAGCGGTTCCTTCTCAGGATATGGTGCTTGGAATCTACTATTTAACACAGGAGAGACCGGGAGCTTTAGGAGAAGGCAAATATTTCAAGAGCGTAAATGAGGCAATTCTTGCTTATGAGAATGAGGCTTTAACGCTGCATTCCAGAATTACGGCGCGCGTAAAGCGCACGACGCCGGATGGCGAGGTAGTAAGCGGGAATGTGGAATCCACTCTGGGACGTTTCATTTTCAATGAGATTTTGCCGCAGGATCTGGGATTTGTAGATCGCAGTAAGCCGGAAGATTTGCTGAAACTGGAAGTGGATTTCCACGTAGGTAAAAAGGGCCTGAAACAGATCCTTGAAAAAGTTATTAATATTCATGGCGCGACGAAGACGGCTGAGGTATTGGATGATATCAAGTCGATGGGATACAAGTATTCCACCAGAGCGGCTATGACGGTATCCATTTCCGATATGACGGTGCCGGCAAAGAAACCGGAACTGATTCAGAATGCGCAGGATACGGTGGATAAGATTACCAGAAACTATAAGCGCGGACTGATAACTGAGGAAGAGCGATACAAAGAAGTCGTTGAGACCTGGAAACAGACAGACGATATTCTGACGAAGGAATTGTTGGATGGTCTGGATAAATACAATAACATTTATATGATGGCGGATTCCGGAGCGCGTGGTTCGGATAAGCAGATTAAACAGCTTGCAGGTATGCGTGGATTGATGGCGGATACGACGGGACGTACGATTGAGCTGCCGATTAAGTCCAATTTCCGTGAGGGACTGGACGTTTTGGAATACTTTATGTCGGCGCATGGAGCCCGTAAGGGACTTTCCGATACGGCATTGCGTACGGCAGACTCCGGTTACCTGACGAGACGTCTGGTAGACGTATCACAGGAATTGATTATCCGCGATATTGACTGCTGTGAAGGAAAGTCGATTCCAGGCATGTATGTGAAGGCATTCATGGATGGAAAAGAAGAGATAGAAAGTCTGGAAGAGCGAATTACCGGTCGTTTCTCCTGCGACACGATTTGTGACGCCGAGGGAAATGTCCTGGTGAAAGCAAACCATATGATTACGCCCAGACGTGCCGCGCTGGTTATGAGTAAGGGCGTTGACGAAAAGGGAGAACCGCTCACCAAAGTTAAGATTCGTACGGTATTGACTTGCCGTTCCCACAATGGAATCTGTGCAAAATGTTATGGAGCGAACATGGCAACCGGTCAGGCGGTGCAGGTGGGAGAATCTGTAGGAATTATTGCGGCACAGTCGATTGGAGAGCCTGGTACACAGCTTACAATGCGTACCTTCCATACCGGTGGTGTTGCCGGAAACGATATCACACAGGGTCTTCCGCGTGTGGAGGAGTTATTTGAGGCACGGAAACCGAAAGGACTCGCCATTATCACAGAATTTGCAGGTGTTGCTACGATTAAGGACACCAAAAAGAAACGTGAAATCATTGTCACCAACGAGGAGACTGGGGAGATGAAGGCGTACCTGATTCCTTACGGTTCCCGTATAAAGATTGCCGACGGTGCAATCCTTGAGGCTGGTGACGAGTTGACCGAAGGTAGCGTCAATCCGCACGATATCCTGAAAATCAAGGGCGTGCGTGCTGTGCAGGATTATATGATTCAGGAAGTACAGCGTGTTTACCGCCTGCAGGGTGTGGAAATTAATGATAAGCACATCGAAGTGATTGTGCGTCAGATGTTAAAGAAAATCCGTATTGAGAATAACGGAGATTCTGAGTTCCTTCCGGGAACACTGGTGGACATTCTGGAATATGAAGATGCAAATGAAAGACTGGAAGAGGAAGGCAAAGAGCCGGCAGAGGGCAAACAGGTTATGCTTGGAATTACCAAGGCGTCTCTTGCCACCAATTCATTCCTGTCCGCGGCATCTTTCCAGGAGACTACGAAGGTGTTGACCGAGGCTGCGATCAAAGGCAAGGTTGACCCATTGATCGGATTGAAGGAAAATGTGCTGATTGGTAAGCTGATTCCTGCCGGAACAGGTATGAAACGTTACCACAACATCAAGCTTTCGACGGACGTCAGCGCGATGGATGATATTTGCTTTGAGGAAGATTTGGCAGATTTCAGCTATGATTCCGAAGAGGAAGAACCACAGGTTGAAGAACCGGATGAACTTTTGCAGGAAACGGTAGAAGAAGTTGTAGAAACAGAATAAAATGAGTGACAGAGAGGGTGTCCTTACAGCCGCAAGATGGCTGGAGGGACGCCCTTTTTTGAAAATAAGAGAAATTACTATGTTTCTGAAATATTCTATGTTATACTTGATGTATAAAATCGCTCGCTAGATCATAGCGGGAATACGGCGAAAGAGGAGGAAATAATGAGCAATCAGTTAATATGGCAGGAGCGGTTTAATATTGGAGTGGAAATTATTGACAGCGAACACAAAAAGCTTTTTGGCATTTTGAACAGGCTGTTTGCGAATAAGACAGAAGAATCGAAAAGCCAGTGGGTATGTCAGGAAGGAATTAAATATTTTAAAGAACACGCGATGAAACATTTTACGGAGGAAGAGCAGTATATGGCTTCCATTGACTATGCGGGCTTTGAGACGCACAGGCGTGTTCATGACAATTTCAGGAGAAAAACACTTCCGGCGTTGGAGAAAGAACTGGCGCAGTCTTCCTTTTCGGCAGATGCAATCGACCATTTCCTGGGGGTTTGTGCCGGATGGCTGCTTGGGCATACCTTAACGGAAGATCAGGCAATTACGGGACAGGGTACCAGCAAATGGGGAGAACTTCTGCCCGAGGATCAGCAGGTGGCCATGAAACAGATCATTCTCAAGTTGTTGTCGGATATGTTTCAGTTGAAGGCGAAGGTGGTCAGTGATTGTTACGGCGGCGAGAAGTTCGGAGACGGGGTATACTATCGCCTTGCCTATGCTACAAAGCAGGGGGAAAAATGGGATATTATTCTGGCGTTTGAAGAAAAGGTGCTTCTCAATACGATTGGCAGTATGATGAGCTGTGATTCCGAAGAACTGAGCGTTATGGTGATAAATGTTGCCAGATATATTGCGCAGCAGTTTGTACAGAGGATTCGTGAACAGTATCCGAATTCGGAACAATATGAGATGAAAGAAGAAAAATTGCTGAGTTATGAGCAATTTCGCAAAAACTTTGCAAGGGAACGCCCGCAGTGCAGCCTTTTGTTTGATACGGGCGAGGGTTATTTTGCCTATTGCATGATTGCGCCGCATTTGTTTGGAGACGAGGGTGATGGCACCACAATCAAGGCAGAGAACGCAATGTCCCAGATCAGGAAATACCTCAATGAAACTGGTGCCGACCGGAAGAAAAAGATACTGGTGGTAGACGATTCGGAGGTTGTGCGTCAGGCAATGATGGACCTCTTAGGTGAGGACTATGCGGTTGAGGCGGTGAAATCAGGAATTGCAGCCATTATGTGTATGATGCAGGAGCGACCGGATTTGGTACTGCTGGATTATGAGATGCCGGTCTGTGATGGAAAAGTGATACTGGAAATGATGCGTTCCGAGGAGTATTTTGCGAATGTTCCGGTCATGTTCCTGACCGGAAATGTATCCAGAGAAACGGTTCAGAAGATTATTCCCTTAAAACCGGCGGGTTATCTGGTGAAGACATTGAAACCGGATGAGATAAAGAAAAATATAGAAGATTATTTTAAGAAAAAGGCATAATGAGATACAGAAAGAAAGGTTACAGGGGGAGCAGTATGCTCCCTCTTATTATTTATTGGTGTATAGATTTGTAAAATGCGGGAAAAATTAGAAAAAGTCCTTGACATGGCGATTTTAACCTTATATAATAATTTAGCGTGCATAAAAAGGCACATATATTTTTGTAGGAGGTGAAAAGAATGCCAACATTTAACCAGTTAGTAAGAAAGGGAAGACAGACATCCGAGAAGAAGTCTACAGCTCCGGCTTTGCAGAAAGGATATAATTCTTTGAGGAAACGTCCGACAGACACTCCTTCTCCGCAGAAGAGAGGTGTTTGTACTGCAGTTAAGACTGCAACTCCTAAGAAACCTAACTCAGCTCTTCGTAAAATCGCCAGAGTACGTCTTTCTAACGGAATCGAAGTAACAAGCTACATTCCGGGTGAAGGTCATAACTTGCAGGAACATAGCGTTGTTCTTATCCGTGGCGGAAGAGTAAAAGACTTACCAGGTACAAGATACCATATCATTCGTGGAACTTTAGATACCGCAGGTGTTGCTAACAGACGCCAGGCACGTTCCAAATATGGTGCAAAGAAACCAAAAGACGCTAAGAAATAAATATTAGCGCACCAATAGTATCACAGTAAGTGTGGATTCCTGTTGGAAAATCTGACAGGCATTTTGACTACTATGGGTTTAGTGTTGGAAAGCGCACAGGCGCACATTCTTTTTATAGATAAATTTCCGCACGAATACACAGATAGTTAGTTGGAGGCGCATTTTGCACCAGGCGAAGACGCGCATCCCAGCTGCATTTAATATGCGGCTGACACTTGTGAGTACCGTTGAATTAATCGAATGAAATGAAAAAGAAATGATTAAGGAGGGAAGCAACGTGCCACGTAAAGGACATACTCAGAAAAGAGACGTATTAGCAGATCCGTTGTATAACAACAAAGTGGTTACCAAACTTATCAATAACATTATGTTAGACGGTAAGAAAGGCGTAGCTCAGAAAATTGTATACGGAGCATTTGATCGGGTTGCAGAGAAGACAGACAAACCTGCAATCGAAGTATTTGAAGAGGCTATGAATAACGTTATGCCGGTATTGGAAGTTAAGGCAAGACGTATCGGTGGAGCAACTTATCAGGTGCCTATCGAGGTTAGAGCTGACAGACGTCAGGCATTGGCTCTTCGCTGGTTGACTCTTTACTCCCGCAAGAGAGGCGAGAAGACGATGGAAGAGAGACTGGCAAACGAAATTATGGATGCGGCAAATAATACCGGTGCATCTGTAAAGAAGAAAGAAGATATGCACAAAATGGCAGAAGCTAACAAAGCATTTGCACACTACAGATTTTAGAGAGCTTGTAGAGTTTATGAGGTGCAAGTGCATAGATGTCCACAATTTCGCAAGGAAGAAGATTGCCTGAGGGCAATCCGAAATTGGGACTACACCCGCAAAAGCCCATGTGATGCACAGGGGCTGAGGGGTGGAAAAGATTGCTTTTGTGATAGAATTTTAGGAGGAAAAAATCTTGGCTGGAAGAGAATATCCATTAGAGAGAACCAGAAACATCGGTATTATGGCGCACATCGATGCCGGGAAGACCACATTGACCGAGCGTATTCTTTATTATACCGGTGTTAATTATAAGATTGGTGATACTCATGAGGGTACTGCTACCATGGACTGGATGGAGCAGGAGCAGGAAAGGGGTATCACGATTACTTCAGCCGCTACAACCTGTCACTGGACAGAGCAGGAGAACTGCAAGCCCAAGGCTGGAGCCCTGGAGCATCGTATCAATATTATTGATACTCCGGGACACGTTGACTTTACTGTTGAGGTTGAGCGTTCGCTCCGTGTACTGGACGGCGCAGTCGGTGTTTTCTGCGCAAAAGGCGGAGTAGAGCCTCAGTCCGAGAACGTATGGCGTCAGGCTGATACCTATAACGTACCGAGAATGGCTTTCATCAATAAGATGGACATTCTGGGAGCAGATTTCTACGGAGCAGTAGAACAGATTAAGACACGTTTAGGGAAAAATGCAATTGTTCTTCAACTGCCGATTGGCAAGGAAGACGATTTCAAGGGAATTATTGACTTGTTTGAAATGAAAGCCTACATTTACAATGATGATAAAGGCGAGGATATTTCCATTGTTGATATTCCTGATGATATGAAGGATGATGCAGAATTGTATCGTTCTGAGTTGGTAGAGAAAATCTGTGAATTAGACGATGATTTGATGATGGAGTATCTTGAGGAGAAAGAGCCTTCTGTAGAGGCTATGAAGGCGGCTCTGAGAAAGGGAACCTGTGAGTGCAGCGCAATTCCGGTATGCTGTGGTTCCGCTTACCGCAACAAGGGTGTTCAGAAACTGCTGGATGCGATTCTGGATTATATGCCTGCTCCGACAGACATTCCCGCAATCAAGGGTGTTGACATGGAGGGTACGGAAGTTGAGAGACATTCTTCCGATGAAGAGCCGTTCTCTGCATTGGCATTTAAGATTATGACAGACCCCTTCGTTGGAAAGCTGGCATTCTTCCGTGTTTATTCCGGTACCATGAATTCCGGTTCCTATGTATTAAATGCAACAAAGGGCAAGAAAGAGCGTGTGGGACGTATCTTACAGATGCATGCAAATAAGAGGGCAGAGCTTGATAAAGTGTATGCTGGTGATATTGCAGCAGCGGTTGGATTTAAGTTCACTACTACAGGAGATACCATTTGTGATGATCAGCATCCGGTAATCCTGGAGTCCATGGAATTCCCGGAGCCGGTTATCGAGCTTGCGATTGAGCCGAAGACGAAAGCCGGACAGGGCAAAATGGGTGAGGCGCTTGCAAAACTTGCAGAAGAGGACCCGACATTCCGTGCACATACCAATACGGAGACAGGGCAGACAATCATCGCTGGTATGGGCGAGCTGCATCTGGAGATCATTGTTGACCGTCTGCTTCGTGAATTCAAAGTAGAGGCAAACGTTGGAGCTCCCCAGGTTGCTTATAAAGAGACATTTACCAATCCTGTGGATCAGGAATACAAATATGCAAAACAGTCTGGTGGACGTGGACAGTATGGACACTGTAAAGTCAGATTTGAGCCGATGGATGCCAACGGAGAAGAATTGTTCAAATTTGATTCCGAGGTTGTCGGCGGTGCGATTCCGAAAGAGTATATCCCCGCTGTCGGCGAAGGTATCGAGGAAGCTACCAAGGCTGGTATTTTAGCAGGATTCCCGGTTGTAGGCGTACACGCTACCGTATATGATGGTTCTTACCATGAAGTTGACTCATCTGAGATGGCATTCCACATTGCCGGATCCATGGCATTCAAGGAAGCTATGAAGAAAGCGACTCCGGTATTATTAGAGCCGATCATGAAGGTGGAAGTAACCATGCCGGAAGAATATATGGGAGACGTTATTGGAGACATTAACTCCCGTCGTGGTCGTATTGAAGGAATGGATGATTTGGGTGGCGGCAAGATTGTACGTGCATTCGTACCGCTTGCTGAGATGTTCGGTTATTCCACAGACCTTCGTTCCAGAACACAGGGACGCGGCAATTATTCCATGTTCTTTGAGAAGTATGAACAGGTTCCGAAGTCTGTACAGGAAAAAGTTATTTCTGCAAAAGAATAGGAAGAAAACACTTGAAAATCCTATGATTATCGAATATAATCATAAATAGCTGATTTATATTATGAGACAGCCCATAAGGGGCAGAAAATTAAGGAGGACGTTATAAAATGGCTAAAGCTAAATTTGAAAGAACAAAACCGCATTGTAATATCGGTACCATTGGTCACGTTGACCATGGTAAAACCACTTTAACAGCGGCTATCACAAAAGTTTTATCTGAAAGAGTTGCCGGAAACGAGGCTACTGATTTTGAGAACATTGACAAGGCTCCGGAGGAGAGAGAAAGAGGTATCACGATTTCTACTGCTCACGTTGAGTATGAGACAGAGAAGAGACATTATGCGCACGTTGACTGCCCGGGCCATGCTGACTACGTTAAGAACATGATTACCGGTGCTGCTCAGATGGACGGCGCGATCCTTGTAGTAGCTGCAACTGACGGTGTTATGGCTCAGACAAAAGAGCACATCCTGTTATCTCGTCAGGTAGGCGTACCTTACATCGTTGTATTCATGAACAAATGTGATATGGTTGACGATGAAGAGCTGCTTGAGTTGGTAGAGATGGAAATCACAGAAGTTCTTGAAGAGTATGAATTCTCTGATTGCCCGATCATCAAAGGTTCCGCTTTGAAAGCTCTGGAAGATCCGAGTGGAGAATGGGGCGACAAGGTTATGGAGCTGATGGCTACTGTTGATGACTATATTCCGGATCCGCAGCGTGCTGTTGATCAGCCGTTCCTGATGCCTATCGAGGATATCTTTACAATTACTGGTCGTGGTACTGTTGCAACTGGTAGAGTAGAGCGTGGTGTTCTTCATGTAAATGAGGATGTTGAAATCGTTGGTATCAAAGAGGAGACCAAGAAGACGGTTGTAACTGGTATCGAGATGTTCCGTAAGCTGTTAGACGAGGCTCAGGCTGGTGATAACATTGGTGCATTGCTTCGTGGTATCCAGAGAACTGAAATCGAAAGAGGTCAGGTATTGGCAAAACCCGGTACTGTTACCTGTCATACAAAATTTACCGCTCAGGTATACGTTTTGACAAAAGACGAAGGTGGACGTCATACTCCGTTCTTCAATAACTACAGACCGCAGTTCTATTTCAGAACAACAGACGTAACTGGTGTCTGCAATTTACCGGATGGTACAGAGATGTGCATGCCTGGCGATAACGTAGAGATGACAATTGAGTTGATTCATCCGATCGCTATGGAGCAGGGTCTTACATTCGCTATCCGTGAGGGTGGACGTACAGTAGGTTCTGGTCGTGTGGCTACTATCATTGAGTAATTGAAAATTCATTGAAATTATGGGGCTTTCCGAAGTTTTTTCGGAAAGTCCTTTTTTCTTGGTGTGGTGAGATTGGTAAGTCGTGATAACAGAATGATAACAAAAATTCGCTTATCATAATAAAAATGTTTGTCGTGTTATCCTTTTAAGATTTTGAAGAATCTAATTTGAGCAATTCTTTATTTTTTTCAATGTATTCTTTCCATACAGTTTCTCGGTCTTTCTGGTGTGTATTTTCATATTTTTCGGCATATTCGTCATGGAGTGCCTTAAGCTGATCCATAAGCGGCGTGTTAGCAGGGAGTTTCCCTCTGCGGATACGGGCGTACAGTCTGTTATATGATTTTGTAAATTCCGTATGAATCGGATGACTGAATAATTTTTCCTTATAGGATTTTCGGCTGGCGTATTCATTGCATGTTGTGGAAGTGTCTCTGTATATTCTTGTACAGTATTCTTGGTTGGAAGTGTACTTCACACGAAAATATCCGTTGCATAGTTTGCATTTTTTGATAACAAGTTCATCTTTCAGTAGCAGTCTGATGCCAATACATAAAAATTGTTTGAAGGAGGTAATGGGATATTTCTCGATTGCATTATCTGTAATAAGTTTAGAGGCATGATTTAGGTACTCTATCCAATCTTGTGTATTGGAATGAGCATCTGTTTGGGTATGGATGTCAGGTAGAAAAGTATCTTTCATCTCCATAGCGGATAATGCGTCTGATTGAAAATCTGGTTTACTGGAATATAGGCAGTAGGAATGGTATATTTCAGCTATTGCACTGCTGGGCAGTTGTAAGCCTTGCTTTGACGGTTCCATGATAACGTCATCTAAATAATCTTTTGTCTGTGTATATAAGGCTTCAAGACTGCCGACTTCTTCTGATAATAGTTTGGCGGATTGAAGTAGTTCCGTATCGGCTGATTTTCCGGCTTGCTGAAAGCAGGAGCGCATTATCATATGAAATAAAGGATATAGATAGGACAGTGCCGGATGTCCTTCAAAGCAGGACTGCAATATCGGCATGATTTGTCCGGCAGAAGTTTCAATATCATTTGGTGTGTGTTCGCAGCAATATACATTGAAGGTTTCTTTGACAAAGGGACAGTCAATGCCGAGTAACGGCAAAACAGACTTCAATTTCTGAAATGCCACAACAGCGGATTCTTTTTCCGGCATATCATAATCAAGAATTTCCAAAATGTCGGTATGGATAGTCGCCTTTTTTATGAAATATACAGCACCGCTTTTGTGCGTATTCTCATCATAAATGGAAGAAAGCGTTTCTTCATGGGTATGTCGGTTGATGCTGTAGGTTGCAACATTAAAGCGAAAATCATTTTTGATGATGTCTGGCAAATATAAATTCATAAGTAAAATTCCTTTCTATCAGATTAACGGCTTAAAATAGCTTCTCTCAGATGTAATTCTTTTCTTATAGATACAATATTATCACAAGATAAAAATAAATTCAACAAAATTATCTTGACAAATATTTGACGTTGATTTATCATGAGGAATGAGTCAAGATAAGTACAAAATCAAAATTAAAAACTTGACAATATACAGCGTCAGTGCAGGAGGAGGGAGGTAGATGAATAAAAATTATATGGTAACGGAACAGGATATCGTTGATATGCTTTGTGTTTCTAAAGGACACGCATATAAAATTATCAGGCAGTTGAACAGGGAATTGGAAGATAGCGGTTATATTGTCGTGTCCGGTAAGATTCCCAGAGCATATTGGGACAAGAAGTTTTACGGATATCAAAGCGTAATGACAACAATATAACAGACAGTCGGCATATTATTTAGATTTTAGGATATGCGGCTGTAACGAAAAGCAAATTTAAGGGTAGTTCTGCGGGACGGGTTTTGTGGCAAATCGCAGACTGTCCTGATAAGAAAGGAGATTTTATGTCAGTCTATAAGGATGAGCAAAGAGGAACATGGTATTGTATGTTCCGACACCATGATTGGACAGGTAAACAGAAACAAAAATGCAAAAGAGATTTCAAGACCAAGAAGGAAACAAAGGAATACGAAGAAGAATTTCTGCATACAACGGAAGCTGACATGAATATGAAAATGGGAGCTTTTATAGAGGTTTATTTTAGGGATAAGCAGGGTGAATTGAAAGAACGGTCAATCAAGAATAAGAGATATATGATTGAACGGCATATCCTTCCGTATTTTGAAAATAAGTCCATGAATGAAATTACACCGGCAGACATTATCCAATGGCAGAACAAAATGCGGGAGGCAGGATATTCGCAGACATACCTGCAGATGCTTCAGAATCAGATGACAGCGTTATTTACTCACGCTTCAAACATCTACAACCTGACAAACAATCCCTGCAAGAAAGTAAAGAAAATGGGAAAGTCAGATGCGGATAAAATGGAATTCTGGACTTATGAGGAGTACCAGCAATTCATTAATACGATTGAAGTGGGAAGTAGATATTATGTGCTGTTTGAGATTTTATTCTGGACAGGAATGCGCATCGGAGAATTACTTGCTGTAACGAAGAATGACATTGACTTTCAGGAGAATAAAATCTCCATTTCAAAAACCTACTACCGTACAGGGGGAAAAGATGTCATCACAACGCCTAAGACGGAACAGTCAGTCAGGACAATAGATATTCTCGAATTTCTGACGCAGGAAATCAAGGCGTATTGTGATAAGCTGTATGAATTTCCTGATAGCGAAAGGCTTTTCCCCATTGTATGTGAAGCAGTGCAGCATAAAATGGTAAGGCACATTCAGAAATCGGGAGTAAAAAGAATCAGGGTGCATGATCTAAGACATTCCGCATGTGCGTATCTTGCACATCAGGGAGTGGCGCCTATGGTCATCAAGGAACGCATGGGACATAAGGACATCAAGATTACTCTGAATACATATGGGCATTTATATCCTAACGAGCAGAAGAAAGTTGCAGATATGCTAAACCGGAAGAGAAATGAAGCTGAAAATGGAAATGCCCCTGCTGGCAACAGAGACATTTCGGATGCAGATCAAATGTCATGGGTTCGGAAAATGAACAACATTAGGGCAAGGGCGGATGAAATTGTGAAAGATGAGATTATCTATACTTTGTAAAAAATAGCGTACTACTATTTTTGCGGTATTGTTCAGCTTAGGGGGATTGATAAAAAATTTTTTCTTATCGCAGGACGATTGTATGTGAAAACGGAATGGCTGTCAAGGTTATATGAACGCCTTTGGGCGACCTTGACAGCCATTCCGTTTTCACATAAGGTCGCAGTCAAGCGAGAAAAAATATTTCTGGCATATTCATGCCAACTGTTTATATCATTTGCCAGAAACAAGAAAGCAGGTACTGCTTGTCGCCATCCATTCATAGGTCGGAAAATCTGCAATAGTTGGTATTTATCAATAGCTGGAATAGCAAGCACTGGATGCGTATATACGCACCCTCAAAAAATTCATTTTTCCTAATGAGAAAAAAATATTTTTTGATTACACAGGGGAAATTTCCCTGACCCCTTTGGCATAGATTTTTTTATGTTTACCATTACAAAGTGTTAGAATTTATATTGCTAGAAAATGTGACGTGATTTATAAAATTCGCACAAAATCATATAAAATTCGTTGAAAATAAAGAACATATGTGCTAAAATGCAAGCTAGAGATAATTATTTTTTTGAGGTGGGAGATGGATGATTATTGGATTGGAATAAATGAAGCCGCTAAGTATCTTGGAGTGAATAAAGATACAATTAGAAATTGGATTAAGAAGACGGATATTCCTGCTTGTAGAATGGGAAAGCTATGGAAGTTTAAGAAATCAGAGTTAGATGAGTGGGTGAAGAGTGGGAAAAGTGCATTTGTAGAAAATAGAAAATAAAATTGTCATTTAGGAATTATAACATTAGGAAAACAAGCTGCTAAATGTATAAATAACTAAAATAAATGGAGCATGATATGGATATGGAAAGACTGAAAAATCTTATAACAGCATATCAGAAGCATTTTTGGCAATATTCCAGTAAAGAATATAATGAGACAAATGTCAGAAATGAATTTGTAAATCCTTTTTTTGAAATATTAGGCTGGGATGTGCTTAACAAGAGGAATCTTCCTCAGCATATGAGAGAGGTAAGGCACGAAGCCTCTGTATTGGTGAAAGAAGAGGGAAGGAACAAGAAGAAAAAGCCGGATTATGCTTTTTATCTAGGAAGTGAAGTCTGCTTTTTTCTTGAAACCAAGAAACCGGCTGTTAATATTATGGAAAGCAAGGAATCTGCTTTTCAGACAAGACGGTATGGTTGGAATGGAAATCTAAAGGCATCCGTTTTAACGAATTTTACGGATTTGATTATTTATGATACAACAATTCGCCCAAATGAAAATGACGATGTCACAACGGCTATGGTCGCACATTTTCATTATACTGATTATGAAGAGCAAATAGATGAGATTTCACGCTTGTTATCTTATAAATCAATTACATCGGGTACATTTCAAGAAATATTTGCAGATAGAAATAGTTCTATAAAAAAAGAACCATTTGACCAGTATTTTTTAAATCAAATAAGTGCGTGGAGGTTAAAACTTGGTCAAAATATTTTTGAAATGAGTTCTAATATAGACGAGGAGAGTTTGAATATTTTTGTGCAAAGGCTAATCAATAGAATTGTATTTCTTAGAATATGTGAAGACAGGAATCTTGAGGAATATGCACAATTAAAAAATATTCAAAATTTTGGCGAGTTAAAAAAGATTTTTAGGGATGCTGATAAAAAATATAATTCAGGTCTATTTGACTTGTTGGATGAAGAAAGAATAAAAATTGCAGATCAAGTGTTGATTGATATTTTTAAAGAATTGTATTATCCAAACAGTTGTTATGAATTTAGTATTGTTGATCCTTATATTATAGGACAGATATATGAACTTTTCTTGGAAGAGAAATTAGCTATACAAGAAAATGGACTAAAAATCATCAAAAAGCCTGAAATAGTAGATGCGCAGGGTGTAGTCAACACGCCTAAAAACATTACGGATATTGTAGTAAAAGAGACTCTGGAGCCTTTATATCAGACAAACAGCTTCCACCAATGGGAAACATATCATGTTTTGGATATATGCTGTGGTTCAGGAAATTTTTTGCTGTCAGCATATGAGTATATTGTGAATCAGTATATTACATATTTTGTAGAGAACGATATGGAGCAGGCAATATCAAGTGGTTGGATTATTCCCAAAGGGGAGGATGCCTATGCTTTGTCATATATCAGAAAAGTTTTAATTTTAAAAAATAACATTTTTGGTGTGGATATAGACAGCCTCGCTGTAGAGGTTGCAAAATTTAGCTTGCTAATCAAATTGATAGAGGATTCCTCATTAAATGAAATGCAGGATTACAGAAAGAGTCATCATTGCAAGATATTGCCTAATTTAGATGATAACATTAAAAACGGAAACAGTTTGGTGAGTGCCGACTATTTGAAATATAATGATACCTTGTTTTGTGATTCATATTTAGTGCAAAAAATAAAGTTGTTTGATTTTAAAAGTGAATTAGGCATTGAAAAATTTGATGCTATTGTGGGAAATCCACCGTATATCCGTGTACAAAATTTAGTTCAATATTCAAAAAGTGAATATGAATATTTTAAATCTGGCATGTCTGGATTTGATAGCGCACAGAGTGAGTTGCTTGATAAATATTATTTATTCTTGGAAAGGGGTTTGCAACTACTTTCCTCAAAGGGAAAATTGGGATATATTATCCCGCATAAATTTATGCTTATTAAGACAGGAAAGGTGCTAAGGTCAATTTTATCCAATAAAAAATGTGTTTCCAAAATTATTCATTTTGGGACAGAGCAAGTGTTTGTAGGACGTAGTACCTATACTTGCCTGCTATTTTTGGATAGTGTGGTCAGAAAGGATTTTGAAATAGGTTTTGTGAATGACTTAGCAAGGTATTATGCTACAGGCAACATAAATCTAAGAAAGTATCCAATCGAATATTTAAGCGAAGCATCGTGGAGTTTTTTGTCAGAGGATATTTTAAATGTGTTGGAGGATATTAAGGAAAAGTGCCACCCACTGGCAGAGTATGCAGATATTTTTGTTGGGCTTCAGACAAGTGCAGATAATATTTATATCATAAAGCCAGAAAGTGTTTCAGAAGGGTATGTTTCTTTTTTTGATAAGAATGGAGTATTACAAGCGGTTGAGGAAAGAATTTTAAAGCCATGTATATATGATGTGTCTTTAGAAAAATATGACAAAATAGAAGCAAATAGAATGATGATTTTTCCGTACCATATAGTTGATGGCAAGCATTTCCTTTATTCCATAGAGGAAATGAAGAGCCAATTTCCCAAAACATGGATATATTTTGAAATGTTCAAGGATGAGTTAGAAAAAAGAAAAAGAACGGACAAAAAGCCAGAAAGGTGGTATGGTTTCGGAAGAAGTCAGAGTTTAAAAAGGTTTTCGGGTAAAGACCATTTGATTTGCCCTGTTCTTTCAACCGAAGGGAATTATGTATTTGATGATGCAAGCATATGTTTTACTGGCGGAGGAAACGGCCCATTTTATGGAATAGAAATGATGCAAGATACGAAGGAGTCTATTTTTTATATTCAGGCGTTGTTAAACCATTGGCTGCTTGAAAGAGTTGTGAAAAGCAAAGCCAGTAAGTTCCGGGGAGACTATTATTCTCATGGGAAACAATTTATTGAGAAATTACCCATATATAAGATTGATTTTGAGGATTCCAATGAAACGAAAATTCACGACCATATTGTTGATTCTGTGCGAAAATTAATGCAATTAAAAAAAGAGCGGGATGAGCAAAGAACCAGAGAACAGAGAAAATCTTTCGAGAGTTTGATAAATATGGAAGAAAGGTGTTTGGAAGAATATATAACCAATTTATACGGAGCGAAAGAGGTTGTAAAGGAGATTTCTGATGAAGATGAAAGAAGGTTTTAACAAACTGCGAGGCGGATATTACACGCCAAAAATAATAACTGATTTTATTTGCAATTGGACAATTAACAATAAAACAGAATCGGTATTAGAACCTAGCTGTGGGGATGGAGCATTTATTTCTTCGGCAATAGAGCGATTGGATTCTGTAAAAGAAATGAAGAATCAAATTCATATTGTTACAGGGATTGAATTGTGTCAGGAGGAAGCTGATAAGGCGTCTTTATATGATGCAGACATTATTTGTTCTGATTTTTTTGAATACTACAGAGATTTTATAGCCGGTAAGAAAAAATTTGATGTCATTATCGGAAATCCGCCATTTATACGCTATCAAAATTTTAATCCATCTTCCAGAGAAATTGCGTTTACATATATGAGGGATGCTGGATTGCATCCAACGAAACTGACAAATATCTGGTTGCCTTTTTTGATATTGTCTTCAATGGCACTGAATAAAAATGGCAGAATAGGAATGGTGATACCGGCGGAACTATTTCAAGTTAATTATGCGGGGGAAGCACGGGAATTTTTAGCAGAGTATTTTGAGAGAATTACATTGATTACTTTTCAGCATTTGGTTTTTGATGAAATACAGCAGGAAGTGGTTTTGTTTTTAGGAGAAAAGAAATCATCAATAAAAGGTATGCAAGTGATTGAATTGAAAGATTTAGAGGATTTGAAGAATTTGGATCTAAAGAAATTTTACGATATAGAGGTAAAGGAATTAAGGCATAATGATGAAAAATGGGTTGAATATTTCTTGAACTGCGAGGAAATAGAACTGCTTAGAAAACTTCGGGAAAATCCAGAGATTACAGCAACAACCGATTTGTTTGAAATCAATGTAGGGTTAGTAAGTGGAGAAAATAATTTTTTCCTCTTGAATCAAAATATGGTTAATGAATATCAATTGGCAAATGCAACTAAGATGGTTATTGGAAAGACAGAACAGTTAAAGGGTGTTATTCTGTCAGAAAATGATTTTGAGAATTTGATAAAAAAAGGGAAAAAGGTATATATGTTTATGCCGCCTAATCTGCCTTTTTCAGAACTCAGCAAAGAAGAGCAGGATTATATTGAATATGGGGAGTCAATGGGATATCATCAAGGTTATAAATGCCGCATTAGGAAAAACTGGTATTGCGTGCCAAAATCATGGGAACCAGATGCATTTATTTTGCGTCAGGTAAATAGATATCCTCGAATTATTTTGAATCATGTAAATGCTGTTAGTACAGATACAATTCATAAAGTCCGCTTTTTTGAAGGCGTGAACCCTGAGTATGTCGCGGCGGCCTTTTTAAATTCCTTTACATTGGCGTTGTCGGAGATAACAGGAAGAAGTTATGGCGGAGGGGTGCTGACTTTTGAGCCGGGAGAGATAAGAAAACTAAAGATTCCGATGAAAAATGCACAGATGCTGGATGTAGAGAAAATTGACCGTCTGGTGCGTGATAATCAAATAGAGGAAGTTCTTTCGTACACAGATGGGGTTCTGTTAAAAGACGGAATAGGCCTTTCGGATTGTCAAATTCAAACGCTGAGAGGTATATGGATAAAATTGAGCAATCGTCGGCTGGGAAGGAAAGAGCGGGTTGCATAAGGGAGTGAGAATATAGTTGAAAACAATTATCACAGATAATATTGAATGTGAATGCAAAAATATGATAGCTGCATTTTTGGATACGGATTTCATCATGCAAAAAATTTTGCAGTCTTATCCGAATCTTTCTGGTGCGAAACAGAAAAGCGTTTCAGAGGATATTAGATTTTATGTTAATCAAGGGTTGGAGTTATATTCTGTAAGTGATACGAGTGTTAATACGATACCATTGACATTATTTTATTCCTTGAATAATTTTGTGAAAGCTGCTTATTTATTGCGTTTTCCGAATTTGTCTCTTGCAGGAAGTCATGGATTAGATTTGAAAACAAATGAATTAGAGAAGTGTAATAGTCTTGGGGAGATACCCGTTCATTTTACACAGAAGGGAACATTTCCTAATCTGATGGAGGTTACAAAGGATAAGTTTAATTTGACAGATGTTGTAGTATTAAAGGATTTGTTTTCTGTTTTTCCAGAGTTATGTGGTATTTATTCTTTGATTTATTCGGAAGAACCAAATGTGTTCTTGTTACAGGCGAAAACCGGAGATATTGGTACATACAATGTTTTTTATGAAACTGATGATGAAGAGGCAATTTTGAAAAAGAATACATCTCTGTTGGATGAGAATGGATATCATATGTATATAGATAAAAACTATCTTGGGCTCAGAGGGGAATTGTTATTGACGGCGGATAGTTGGGGAAAAGAGGAAAATGTTATATATTATGATTCTTATGGGAATAAATATTGTACTGTTGGAATTGAAGTTGCCAACAAGATAGTGAAACCATCTAAAGTTTGTATTTTATATATTTTCTATTATGTTTTTAGTATGCTTGTGAGATACCATCCTCATCTATGGATGAAATATTGTAATTCAAAAGATGTTTCAATAATTAGTAAGCTTATGACAACGGTTAAAAATATTTCTCTTATTGAGGTTATTCAATTGTTATGTGATGAAAAATATATATTTACATCGAAAATTGCAGATATTGAGAAAGATTTTGATTATTCTGATATTTTGAAGAATATTCTAAAGGAAGTAGAACGAGAGAATCGCAGACTTGGAAAATCTATACTTCTAAATTATATATAATTGTAGAATATAATCTTGTGTTGAAAATCTTTGATTGAGTTAGTGGTGGAAAACTTGGGTAAAAAATATGAGAAGTAAAATATAGCTTTAGGAGAATGCAGGATGGATGGAGTAGGAATTAATTTAAAAACTTTAATGCAGTCAAAAGCATTAGAGGTTCCCTTTTTTCAAAGACCATATGTGTGGGAGGAAGAGCACTTTGAAGCTCTCATTGATAGCTTTGAAGATTCACCCAAAAATGTAATGCCTTTTTTTGGGAGTGTGATACTTAAAGAGTTTGGAGGCAGTGATAGTGGGAAATATTTAGTGATTGACGGACAACAGAGATGTATGACATTTAGTATATTGATTCGTGCAATATTAGATGTATGTTCAGGTAATAGATATCTTTCTGCGACTCAAGAAACGAGATTGGTGGATTGTATTTATGGCGTGAATGAGGATTCAGATGGGAATGAATTTTATATTACAAAACTTACGCCTTCTAACCCAGATAAAAAATCTTTTGATAGAGTTATGTGTGCTGAAGTAGACAGGCCACTTGATTTGGATGAAAACACAAAAGATGCCATAGAAAAAGCTTACAAATTTTTTTATGATTACTTTTCGATAAATTCTGATAAAATTAAAATATTCTATGGAAAACTTAATTCAGATAATAATAGTATTATCAAGATTAGTCTCACAACCTCTGATGATGAGCAGAAAATATTTGATTCCGTAAATAGCATGGGTAAGTCATTATCTAATGCTGACATTATTAAAAATTATATTTTTCAAAAACTTAGGGAAAATGCAAAAGATGATGAGGTTAGGAAAAACCAAGTTACAGATTTATACAATAAAAAATGGGATGCGGTTTTCTATGCTGATGATAAGAAAGAGTTTTGGTATAAAGAATTAACAGTAGGACGATTGAAAACAGATAATTTAGAATGTTTTTTAAAGGATTTTGCAATTGTTAAAGGAATCTATGCGGCAAAAAAGACTTCAGGAACATACGGATTATGTAATGCTTTTAAAGAGTATATTAAAGGATACGAGGAATTGAATGAATTTATATGGTCAGATTACCAGAATCGCTTATTATTAATATTAGATAACCTTAATACCACAACTTTTAATCCATATGTATTAAAAGTTCTGAAGGAACTTCCAGAAGAAGCGGAAACAAGATTTGCTAACTTAGAAAAATTTGTTTTACATAGGTTTATTTATGATGGTACAACTAAAAATTATAATCAATGTTGTGAAAAATTAATGTTTACAGATGATGATGCAAAATATTTAAAAGAATATATGGAAGATTCTCCAGTAAATAATGATTCTTATAAATTGAGATTCAGAAAATTTAATAATACACAAGCCAGATTTATGATTTTTCTGATTGAAATGTTGAGTAGAAATGGAGAGGAAGATTCATATTCCGATTTTCTTAAAATTGATACATATACATTGGAACACGTTATGCCTCAAAAGTGGCAAACATCTTGGTACGATGTGCCTTCTTACGATGAAATGGGGAAACTTGTGGATAGGAATGATGTTGATAATTTTATACAGGGACGAAATAGAGCAATAAAATCATTAGGAAATTGTGCGTTATTAACTTCAAAATTAAATGCTAAGATTAGCAACTCTAATTTTGCAACTAAGATAGAGGGGAAATCTGGGGCAAATTGTGGTGGTATGCGTAAATTCGCAGCATCGCTACTTACTACTAAAGATATTATTGCTGTTTATGATAATGCAAAAATATGGGATGAAAGAGAAATATATATGCATGAGAAAAAATACTTTGAAAAATTGAATGAGTTTTATAAATTTGAATAAAAATAGAAATTTTGCTGAAATGGCGCAAGGTAGAACAAAATCGAATAGAGTACAAGGAAGGATTCAATCCCTCGGACATTGTGCATACAATATGTGCCTATGCAAATGATATAGCAGGAGTAGACGGAGGCTGCCTTGTAATTTGCGTAAAAGCAGAAAACGGACTTCCTGTTCTGCCTCCCATAGGCTTGCCAAGTGAATTGCTGGATGATATTCAATTGAAAATATTCCAATACTGCAATAAAATCGAGCTTCGTTATATTCCTAAAATTGATATTGTAGAGTATCAGGGAGCGTATTTAGTTTATTTGAAATGTGCGGCAGGTGATGCAGGTTCTTATCAGGCATTGGTTGACCTTTATTCGAAAGAGGAATCAGGGAAAGAGCAAAATCGTACCATGAAGTATTGGATTCGTCCGGCATCGCTTACAACAGAAGCGAAACAAAGTGAATTAGCGGAGCTTTTTGAAAAATTTGCATCCATACCTTTCGTTGATTGTATCAATAGCTGGGCATCTTTGGCACATATACGCAGAGGATACCTAGAGGATTTTATCAGGGAAAGTAATAGTTCGTTGATAGAAGAACTGAATGTGCGTTTACTGAAGGATTTCATAGAAAAGTTTGCGGCAGGCAAAGTCAGGGCAAGGAGATATCGCAATCCTAAGATAGGGGAGTTCTTCAAAGAAATTGATTTGTCTGAGAAGAAGTCCACAGGCATATCCAAAATTTTGCGTGAACTGAAAAGAAACGATTCGCCATTGCCGGAGTTTGAAACAGATGCGGACAGAACCTACATGATAACAACGATAAAGATTCATGAAGGCTTTCATTTTGGAGACTTCGCTCAAAAAATGAGCGGAGTTTTGAGCGAAGTTTTAGCACAAAAAGATGATAATAAAGTTAGGGCAATTGTTAACTTTATGGAAGAACATGGGGGAATTACTCCGAAAGAAGCCGAAACGGTTACAGGAAAGTCTGCGGCAACAGTGCGAAGGTATTTTAAAATACTTGCAGATACAAGACATATAGTGGCTGAGGGGAATACCAATAATATAGTTTATCGTAGCTCTATGAATTTACCAGAAGATGATTAAAATTATAAGAATCGAATTGCCCAAATGGTGATTAGGTATTTCATAAATGCGTTATAATGCGTTATAAATGCGTTTTTTTGAGTGGAGATGCATTTAAAAACGCATTGAAAACAAAACAGACGCAATTCGCTCCGTGATAACCCCATGATAACAAAAATTTAAAAAACGTCATATATAAGGTGTATATCAAAGAAAAAACTACCGAAAAAGCCCTATAAATCGAATAAAACCACATCGATTTCCCATACAGAAAACCGTGAGGGTGGACGTACAGTAGGTTCCGGTCGTGTAGCTACGATTATTGAATAATCAGTAAAAAGCTGGATTTTATAGGGTTTTCCGAGAAATCGGGAAACCCTTTTTGAAACTTTGTAACAGTGAAAAAGTTGTAGGCGGTGCCTAAACGGTGCCGTAAAGTAGAAATTTTGTGAAGTTTGGTTATGTATTAGAGAAAATTCTTTGACATATTCATAGTATAGTGTTAATATGAGTATAGAAAGGGTGCTACCGATAGATGGTTAGCCCGGTATATAAGTGAAACAAAAATTGCCGCTTAGTTTACCAGACAGGGCGGCTATTTTTGTGATTTATTGCTTCCGATGGTATATCCAAGTCCGAAAGAGGTCAAGCATAAGCTGATTACTGCAATTAGACCTTCAATAGTCAACATTGGCATCCCTTCTTTTAGCAAGATTTCCGACAGACAAGCTACGGATTTCTATGTAAACAGAGGGTCACAGTCCCTCTGCTGAAGGACTAACCGCCTACCGTTTTTTGGTAGCACCCATGAAAAGATTATAACAATTTGAGTCTATAGGTAGTGTCAATAGTTTTTCGCAAATATAATTTCTGCCGTTTAGTAGCTGACAGTTAACCGGCTATGATATCAGACAGCAGATCATCCTCCGGTTTGGAAAGATGATCCATATTCATGTAGCGTCTGGCTCCCCATTGGGTTCCTGCTACATGACGCAGTCTGGCACATACCAGCATTAACGCACTTTGACCATCAGGAAATGCGCCGATTGCTTTGGTTCGGCGTTTGATCTCCCGGTTTAACCGTTCAATGGTATTATTGGTCCGGATTCTGGTCCAGTGCTGTGTTGGAAACTCCATATACGTGAGTGTCTCCTCGATACCATCCTCTACCTTTTTGGCAGCAGATACAAGTTTCATTTCCTTCAGTTTCTCAGCTACTTGTCGTGCTTTCTCACGTGCTGCCTCCTTGCTTTCCTGGGCATGAATAGCCTTTAACATCATGGCGACTGCCTTCATCCTGTTACGTGGAGTAACAGAGAAAATATTCCGGTAAAAATGAACAGTGCAGCGTTGATAACGGACATCTGGAAATACTTCCGGTATGGTTTCGAGCATTCCGAGATTTTTATCTCCGATGATCAGGCGGACTCCCATTAAGCCACGTTCTTTCAGCCATACAAAGAAGGAGCGCCAGCTCTCCTTGTCCTCCTTCATACCCTCAGCTGCACCGATGATCTCACGGCATCCATCGTTGCTGACTCCAATAGCAACAAGGATAGCTACGTGTTGGCTTTCAC
>CAJTSB010000002.1 GCA_910578825.1 uncultured Lachnospiraceae bacterium
CGAGCAGGCTTATTTCTATCACTTTCTGCAGAAGAAACTGTAATCCATCATCCACTCCCTCCGAGACGCGTTTCGCATATTCTGTTTTTCACTTTGTGAACTTTCATAGATAAACCGGAAATATTCAATAAAATGAAAGTACATCACATATACCAGAGAACGGAGGAACTATCACCATGAATTTCAGCATCCGCCTTGAAAACCTTCTCGAAGAAGAAAACCTGACACAAAAACAACTGGCGCTGGATCTGCATATCGCAAGCTCCACGATTAACGGCTATGTCAAGAACAACCGGGAACCAGATTTTTCCATGCTGGTCCGCCTGGCACGCTATTTCGATGTCTCCACCGATTACCTGTTGGGACTCTCCCCGGAGAAAAAACCTGCGCCCTCCAACTTAAGATCCGACCAGACCAAACTGCTGCACCTTTACGATTCTCTGATTCCAGAACGGCGGGAAATGCTTATCGAGCAGGCTTATTTCTATCACTTTCTGCAGAAAAAGTTATGATTTGATTTATATATTTCCTTCTGTTTTACGTATACTGCTTTCCAAATCCGTTATTTGATAATCAATCCCTTTATATTCAGACAGCGAATAAGCATAACAGCTATTTCCAAACGCCTTATTCACCAATCCGCCGATTTTCCCCGGAACCTTTCCTGCAAACGCCACCGCAAGTTTCATGATTCCGCCAGCTACAATAATATTCCTTCCGCTGACTGCTGCAATTTCCTTCACCATCTCGCTGGTCTGCACCCACCTGGCATTCTGTGGGAAAAGAACCACGGATTCCCGTTCAAAATTCTCAATCAAAACAACCTGGCAGAGGAGCTCACAGAGATTGTCAATATGAAGCATCGACCTCTGATTATCTACATCCGGAAATAGCGGCAGTTTTTTTGCAAATTTTGCAAGCACAGGATAATTGCCCTTGCTGTTCTTTCCATAAATCATCGGCGGGCGCAACACAATAACCTGGAACTTATTATCTGCAAAATCCCGAACCGCCACATCTGCCTGCAGCTTTGAATCCCCATAGAAATTCGACGCCGCCGGCACTGTCTGCTCATCTACAATCTTATCCCTTCCAAATGACGCTGAATCTCCATATACAATCATGGAAGACATGAAGATAAATTCTTTTACCCCTTCTGCTTTCGCTTTCCTGCACACTTCGACAGCAAGGTCCGTATTAACTTCATAATATTTTGTCTTTGTAGCCTCATCAACATTGCCAACATCTGCGTGAGCAATACCCGCTACATGATATACAACGTCATAAGCAGAAAAATCCCGCTCACGCCATGTACCATCCATCATGTCAACCGCATCAATTAATATGGAAGGATAATGTTTTCCCGCATATTCTATAAAAGATTCCCCAATATAAGAACCTTTTCCAGTAATAAGGACTCTTTTCTGCGCACCCTTATCTACTGTAACCGTCTGCCCAAATCCTATATTTCCAATTAATTCCTGATCTTCTTTTCCATCTGAATAATGACGTCCCGTTTTGGACATTTCGCCGGTGCCACCTTCCACCACGCTGTCATCACCGCCAACTTTCCCAACGGTTCCAAAAAAACATTTCAAATCAAATAACAGACTTTCTCTTTTCACATATTCACCGTCAAGCTTCGCTTTCACCGGAATCTCCAGTTCATCCCTCCCATTAATCTGCGCCCATCCGGTCAGACCGGGTTTTACATCATTGGCTCCGTATTTATCTCTCTCTGCGGCAAGAATATCCTGGTTCCAAAGACCTGGCCTTGGTCCAATTACGCTCATGTTCCCCACAAAAATATCCCAGATCTGCGGAAGTTCATCAATGCTGTGCCGACGCATAAAACGCCCCATACGTGTAATATACTGTTCCGGATCCGCCAGCATATGGGTAGGCACATCATGGGGGGTGGACATCTTCATCGTACGGAACTTATGTAATTTAAAGAATTTCTTATCCTGTCCCAGCCTTTTCTGTGTAAAAAACACCGGACCCGGATCATCTATCTTAATTGCAATCGCAAATCCCAAAAATACCGGAGACAACAGAACCAACCCGCCAAAAGACAATAGAATATCCAACGTCCGTTTTACATACCTGTCATAAAAACCTGGATGATAATCGGTGTCTCCAATGGCTTCCAGATGACCTCTCCTGCCATCGGCATTTTCCGCCTCATTGTCATCCGCAACGAAAACAACCTTCCTGCCCTCCATCGGATTCTGTTCCTGCGGCTCATATTCATAAGTAGATTCCTTTTTACATCTGTGCGCAATCACACTAAGGGTAACAAAAGCCGCTCCGGTTACCACCGTCGTCACTCGAAAGAATTTTTTTATCTTCTTTTTATTGAAAGCCATATCTTACTCCTCAAACTTCGCTGTATTGATAGTATTCCACGTAATGGAATACTCTATCATTTTATTTCCATATCAGGTGAATCATTCCTCTATGTTTCCCAGGGATGATACGTCGTTACCATTTCCTGCACCCGCTTGCGAATATCATCCGGCTCCTGCACCACGTAATCTGCCAGGTTCTTCAACTGCGTGAGGAACTTTTCTTCATCAATCTTAATCGGTCTACCAATATGAATCAATTTATTCTCCGTGTCCTGCAGCCCTTCTTCTTCCATCAATATTTCTTCGTATAATTTCTCTCCCGGTCTCAATCCGGTATAGACAATGGGAATATCATCATCCGGTCTGTGACCGGAAAGAAGAATCAGGTTCTTCGCCAGATCAACAATTTTTACCGGCTCTCCCATGTCCAAAACGAAGATTTCCCCGCCTTTTGCATAGACTCCCGCCTGCAATACCAGGGACACAGCTTCCGGTATCGTCATGAAATAACGAATAATTTCGGGATGCGTAACCGTTACCGGACCTCCCTGTTCAATCTGTTTCTTAAAAAGCGGGATTACACTACCATTACTGCCCAGTACATTTCCAAAACGCACGGAAACAAATTCTGTCTCAGAACGGTTGTTGTAAGTCTGTACAATCATCTCACAGATACGTTTGGTCGCCCCCATGATATTGGTCGGATTCACTGCCTTATCCGTAGAAATCATTACAAACCGTTTTGTCTTCCATCTGTCTGCCGCCTGAACTACCTTCCAGGTGCCCAGAACATTATTCTTTACCGCTTCATTCGGACTATCTTCCATCAAAGGCACATGTTTGTGGGCTGCCGCATGGTACACGATATCTGGGCGGTATTTTTCGAAAATCATATCTATCCGTCTGGTGTTACGCACGGAAGCAATCAAGACAACCAGTTTCAGGTATGGGAATCTGTTTTTTAACTCATTTTGGATATCATAGGCAGAATTTTCATAGATATCGACAATCACAAGTCTTTTCGGATTATGCTCCGCCACCTGGCGACAGATCTCACTTCCAATCGAGCCTCCTCCTCCGGTCACCAGAACCGTCTTACCTGATACATAACCAAGTATGGAGGACAGGTCTACCCCTACCGGCTCCCGCCCCAGAAGATCATTGACGTCTACTTCTTTCAACGCGCTTACGCTGACTTCACCGTTTACCAGCTGATACACGCCTGGGAGACGTTTCAGTTCGCATCCGGTCTCCTTGCAGATATCCAGTACCTGTTTGATCTCTTTTGCCGGAGCGGATGGAATCGCAAGCATAATTTCCTGCACGCCAAGTTTCTTTACCAGAGTCGGTATCTCCTCCCGCCCCCCATAAATCCTGACTCCATGAAGGTAACTTCCCTGTTTTGATTTTGCATCATCTACAATACCTACCACCCGTTTATTGATATGGCCACTGTTGATAATCTCCCGCACCAGCATATTGCCGGCTCCACCGGCGCCAACGACCAGCACGTTCGTGCAGGACTTGTTGCTGCGTTGCCGTTTAATCATGGTACGGATGACACGATAGGAATAACGGCTGATAATCACAAATACGAAAAGCCCTGCTCCATAAAACACATAATAGCTTCTGGGCATCCGCACATCCACCAACACATATACCGCCATCTGTACACCAGCGGACAGGATGCTTGCCACCAGAATATTGACAAGCTCCGTAGTACCGGCATAGCTCCAAAGACTTCCATAGAGCCGCATGACATAAAAGATTACAATGCTGATAACAATCACGATAAAGATATACTGATTAATTTTATCCAGATATTGCCGTGGAATTGCTTCATACCGCCCCTCAAATCGCAAAAACAACGCAAGAACACTTGCCCCTATCATTGCCAGAATATCATATACCACCAGGATAACTTTCTTCAGCATGAGCTGATTATTTTCTATATGTGTTTTCACGTAAGTCCCTCTTTTCCTATGTTATTCTCTTTCTCAATCCTTCCCCCGTTACTAAATAGAAACACAGCCACAGGGGATGTCCCCAGGAAATCTCCACATTCGCGCAAAACGAAAAGCACACATATGAAATCCCTAAAAACAACGGAAACATATTTCGCCTGCCCTTTTTTCGAAAGGCAAGATAAAATCCTGCTGAAACTATAGTAATCTGAAACGCCACATAGGGCAACAGGATAAATATGCCATGATGGTACGCCATATCCAGATAGGCGTTATAAGGTTTTATCTCACGCTGATATATGATCTCTGTCCCACCATGTCCAATCAGATTCAGCCGCCGGGCATAACTCCCCCAGATATCCGGGAGTTTCCTGATTTCTTTTATCTTTGTACCTTTCAGACCTCGCGGATTTTCGATAAGAAACATCCGTCTTTGCGATCCCTTAAGTTTCGTCAAACGCAGCTCATTGCCATATGTGACATCCAAATCAAACGTTTCCGGCAGATATTTGATGCTGAAAAATATTGCACAAACACATGCAAAAGCCAAACATGTTGCCATTATAATATGAACCATCAACATTCGATACCTTTTTATCAGTTTCAATATCTTCACAGCTAAAATAAGAACATAACACATACCGGACAATACGAAAATCAGAATTCCCGGCATATGACCACTACGCAGCACGAAAAACAGGGCTGCAGATACACCCGTTATATTTTTCACACAGGCGGCAAATATATTTTTCCCAACAATACCATCCTTCGTGTTAATACGCCCTGCTGCGTCATCTAACATTCCATTGATCTCACTCATGAAAACCAATGCCATCAGCACACCGTACATGGCAAGCTCTTCCGGATTTCGAAACATGCCGTTATAATCAATTGCCGGCAGTTTCATGCGGAAAAACATACAAAAAACAATTCCCACAAAAAATGTAATCTCCAATGCTTCCATTAGATTGTAAAACATTCTGTCCGGTCTGTCCATATTCTGCCAAAAATAAAGAAACACAATTCCTGCAAAGAGCATACCATATCCCGTTACTGACTCCAGACTCCTATATACAAAGAGATCACACAGGATAACCCCCGCCCATAAACACAGCCAGCTCTTAAACAGCGCCCCTTGAAAGAACCCGTTCTGCAAGGGTTTGTCCCAGGACACAAAGGAAATGGCAAGCAGCAGTAACGCGCAGATTAGTACATGATAACGATATATTTCTGCATTTTGCAGCCATTCAAAAATATTTCCAACCATCATCCAGACAATCAGAACGCTAAACAGAAATTTGCGCACGGACTCTCGCTGATGGGAATACAGTCTCCCGCCTGTCCGGCTGCCAACAGCATCCCCCGATATCCGTATCACATCCTGCACACTGTCTGACAACACTTCTATAACATGGTTTTCTCTCCTGCCCCTGACAAATCTGCGTTTCAGAAAAAGAACCAGCGCCAGCATCACTGCAACGCCTGCAAATACAACTGCAAAACAACTCAGAAATGCAGAAACCGGGACACGCGGTGTTGTCCTGAGTTGTATCTCGGAAATAGAAACAAATTGTCCCTTCGCTTTCCGAAATACGATGGAAAGTTCTACCATGGGGACTTCCTCATTCAGTGAAATTATATTTTCACCTTTATGAAGCTCTATCGCCTGTTCGTAGCGTTTCTCTCTGCCAGGTCCAAAATATCTGACATACCCCGATAAAGTCTCCACACTCGTTTCCCTTATCGTAAGATAGAGATAATTCCATGGCTGATCCAGACCATTTAATTCAAAATACTTTCCTGCTCTTTTCTTCAGAATCCAAAATCCCTGTTTATTCTCATCGTAACTCCATCTCCTGGAATTCTGCTGCAAATTCACAGGCGAAACATCATATACCCTTCCAACCGACATAAATTCCCGGATATTGAAACTTCCTCCCAGCCACATCATGGTAATCATCACACTAATAAGCAATCCGGTCAAAAAAAGCAGAAACATATGAAGTTTTCTATTTTCTCTCATTTACCCACCTCTTATGTTTCTGTTTTCCCAGACTGCTGATGGAACATGCCACCCAACGTAATATAAAATACTAACCAGTTTATATACGAATATGGCGTCGCCATATCTTCTGCCAGTCCTAATACCACATAGCTTACCGAAGATAATACAAAGACCAGATTCAGCTGTGTCCGATTCTTATGTAAAACTGCTATGATTCCATATTTGACACTATAATACAATAAAATAAGATACGGTATCACAATAAAGATACCATAATTATTTATCATCTGCAATACCGCATTGTGGGCATGCGCCCACACTCCATCCAGACTTTCCAGATTACCTGTATGTCCAAACAGATTCCAGTTACGGATATACGTCTTCCATATCAATGTCCTCCCGGTAAACAGAGAATACCATTCCCCACTGGTGATTTTCTGAATAAAGCGTTCCGACAGCCCCACATCCTCAGCTGCTTCTACTTTCAAAGAAAGGGGTGATGATATTCCTGACGCCATTAATTGTTGCTCATCCTCAATTGCCAGATATGTGTCAATTACATTTGACACATTGCTGATACCCCATTTTCCAAGCGTCGATACAAGTGCTATACTGATAAGAGACAGCACAAGCACGCGTCTTAAATTCTGATAGTAAATTCTGTTCTTCTCATTCGGGAATTGTTTCCACAAAAACACGACCCATTCCATAAACCAGGTCGCTATAGATGTCAAACTTTCCGTCAACTGTAAAAAACCCCATATTGTCACCAGACCCAATACGTTTTCCAGCAGTACACGTTTTTTTAATCTCTCTTTTCCAAGATTTTCATCCAAACAGGTCAAAAATGCAATATGAACTGCTACAAGAAAACCCGCAAAAAGATTGGGATTACCATATATCCCATTATATCTGATTCCGGGAGTTAATGGACGGAAAATTAAGCAAACAAAACATACCGCCCAGTAAAACCAGCGCAACGATGCCAAAAGATCCCGTATCAGTCGCTCTGGTTTCTTCATACTGCTCTGCGCCATGTAAAAAGGTCCCATCGCACACAACATAAAAATACCTATATTTCGTACATGTTTTACAACAACAAAATCCGAAACAATACAGAAAATACTTATGGCAAACCATGCATATACCAGGGGATTACGCCAATTTATCAATCTGTTTGAGCCTTCCCAGGAGAGAACGGCAATGCAAAGAAAACAAATCCCCAACGCCAGAATCATCCTTCTCTGTGACAGAATATCCCCTTTCCATCCCCTTCTATAAGAGAAATAAAGTATCAGAAAGCTTATCAGAAAAATTATTCGGCGAAACAGAGATTTTTCCCGCTCCGAGAACCCGTAGAGCAATGCACTGCATCTCTCCAGAGGCCAGGCATAGCACCTCTGTAACACCTCAATCCACCGCTCTCGCTTAGAACGAGCACCCCGTCCAACACGACGATATATCAGAAACAAAACCAGAAACATTATTGGAAAGCAACACACAAGCGCCACCGCAAAAACCGCTGGCGCTTGATTCCACGCAAAATCCTGAGCTCGCTCCTGAAACTGTATCCCATTGATTGCGAAAGATACCGGATTCTGAACCGAAAAACGAAAATAATAGACATTGCTCTCTTGAAGTTGTAAAAGATTACCTCCATTCTGCAATTCGAAATCTATCGTATAGAGCAATTCACTGTCCGTTCCCAGAAAATCCATTTTTGCCGGAGTATCTTCACTCAAATTCCTGATATCCAGGTAAAGATAACCCCAATTTTTCCGACTGTGATTTACAGAATAAACACATGAGGCGTTCTTCGCATGTGCAACAATCAGTCCACTCTCATAATCATAGTTCCAGTTGTCTCCCTGAATCATATAATTTGTATCCGCTATATCATACAGAGCTCCAACATTATAAAAGTTATCCAGATTAATACTTTTCGTAAGAAACATGACTGTTATGATTCCCGAAATTATAATGCCTGTCATCGAAAAAACAAATAACCTCGGACCCAGACCGCTCGCTCTTCCCATCTCTTCCACTCCCACAAATTAAGGATCGTCTTCCTCAGCCAGGATGCTATTTTGATGCTTCTGCCTTTTTCCATCCGGCCTCATAAAACTTCACATAATTCTCATAAGCCTCATCCCAGTCTTTGTACTCTTCTCTGCCCCGCTTGTCCTCGAACTGATAATGCTCATGCAGATATTTCGCAAAATAATTCGTAAATTTTACGGCGCCCCGGGAATTCAAATGATGCCCATTATATAAATCCTGCGAAAAGTCAATTCCAATTTCCTGGTATTTCTCATCTGTATTGAAATTTATGACGTTCGCGCCCTTGCTCTCCAGATAATCAACCGCAGCTGTAATTTCAGGCTGTTCATTTTTGGTAAGCTGCGACGGGGAAGAAACAAACAGAATCTCGAGCCCTGTCTCTTTCCCATAATCCATGATTTCATCAAGAACGCTGATCTGAAGTTCGTTCAGCTCTTTTCTTTCATCAAGAACTTTCGTAGGCTTGACATTTTCCACATCAAACGCTTTCAGCTCATATACACCCTTCATATCACTGGTCACACCCACAAAATCTGACTCATATAATCCGGTTTTCCATCTGGAATGGTACTTTAAAAAAGGAAAATACAAAGACGCCTCATCCAGCTTTTTCAGCATCTTTTCACCGTCTTTCACATCATCGCGCGCGAAATAGGTCTTATAAAACGATATCATTTTCTTGACAGCCTCATATCTGTTCTTTGAATATCTCATATTGTCAAGTATATTACGCATCTGGACATCGCCAGGTTTTAAAGCTGCCATACGAATTCCGCGAATATCCACCACGGCAAGTTTCACATCCTGTTTTTCTCTCACTTCCTTCAAAACATTCACAGCCAAAATCAACGGCTGCCTCGCCGTATTCATGGGATACGCCGTCATCCCGTAATCCTTCCAGGCAATTGGGGCCACCCACTGGCGGTCTACACAGCTTGCGCCAACCATGACGCAGTCCCATGTATTCTCGGGCTCCGAATAAAACTGTCCAAAACGTTGTTTGATACTTACCGTACCGTCATTCGGCGGAAAACCAAACACGCCCACCATCGCATTCAATATTATTCCCAGCAGAACAATAAATACTGCCAGCCGTAATCCCTGTCTCTTTGTCATATCCTAACACTCCTTAAAATTGCTGATAAATAAATTCGCCAACGCTATATCCAGGACCATAACTTCCATATACCAACATAACGACTACTGCCCCTATGTACAGTATCCAACGGAAATAAAGATTCTGTTCTGCAATTTTTTCTCTGATGCGCACGCCTTTTTCCTGCATAATACCTACCACCAGCAGCACAAGAATAAACAGGAAGATAATATAATAATCCTTATATTCCAGGCCAAGTTCTAAAAATGAACCGTCGAAAAATACCCAGGGATTGGGATGCATAATGGTTCTCTTAATCATATCCACAGCTATCATACAGGATATTCCCCTGGAAAAGAATCGTCCAAAACTACTCAAAACAAAGGTTCTTACCATCTGAAAAAACTTCCAGCTAAAACATTCCGTATTAACCTTGCACTTTTTCAGGAACTTTTCATAATAGGGATCCAGTAATATACTGGACACGATAATCACGCCATTCCATACACCATATGCTACATATTTCCAACTGGAACCATGCCAGACACCTACCAGCAGGAAGACGATAAACATGGACAAAAAAGTCGGCAGCTTTTTGCCAACATAATTGCCAAAAATCTTACGGGTACGTTTCCCGAGATTTGCAAACGCTTTTGATAGAGACAACGGATAAAAAATATAATCACGCATCCAGCCGCCTAAGGTAATATGCCATCTGCGCCAGAATTCGCTGATGGAACATGCAAAATACGGTCGTTCAAAGTTGACCGCCAGCTCGATTCCCAGAATCTGCGCCACGCCGCGGGCAACATCCATTCCTCCCGAGAAATCCGCATACACCTGAAGCCCATATCCGGCCGCTGCAAAAAACAGCACAAACCCCTGATAGGAACCTGGATCGTCAAACACAAGATTTACGGGTACTGCAATACGATCCGCAAGAATCAATTTCTTCATAAAGCCCCATAAAATAAGCTGGGCTCCCTGTGTTACCCTGTCATAATTAAATTTATGCGGCTCATACAACTGATGCGCAAGATGGTCATATCTAGCAATCGGTCCCTGGACAATCTGCGGGAAAAATGACATAAACAGCGAGAACTTAAAAATATTCCGATCCGCCTGGCACTTCCCACGATATAGATCCACAATATAAGCAATGGATTGCAAAGTATAAAAAGATATACCTAACGGCAGGAGCAGATTTAACTGCGGAACGCGTTCTCCGATTCCCATATGTCCAAACAATGTATTTATATTTCCACCGATAAAATTAAAATACTTCAGAAAGATCAAAAGCCCAAGATTGATAAGAACGGCTGCAGCTACCACCCACTTCTTCTTTTTCAATGTCCGGAATTTGATCTCCTTCTTCTGATCCCGGCTCAATTCTCCTTTATGCTCATCCAGATACTTTTTCTGCCTTTCATTGATACTTCCCAGTATCCTTCCGCATACAAACGTAACGATTGTCGTTATAATCAGAAAACATAAAGCCTTCACGCTGGAAGCCATATAAAATATATAGCTCCCAGCTAACAATACGCACCATTTTACTTTATCCGGCACGATAAAATAAATGCAGGATAATATAATTACAAACCCAATAAATGTAACTGAAATAAAATCCATTTTTCTATCCTCTCAGCTTAATATACGCCTGTTATTCTTCCTGCATTTTAACAATCAGCTCCAGCATTGCCTCCACAGTATTAAAATTATCAGGCTCCAAATCCATTACATTGATCTCGATATCAAACTCAGAATTCAATTCAGATACCAAAGATACAATGTCAAAGGAGTCCAATACGCCGTCATCAATCAGTTTCTTCTCATTTTCAAAATCCACATCAGGTCTCAAATCTGTTAAAATGCTCATTAATTCTTCTTTCATGTCTCTTTCTCCATTTTTCTTAATATTATTTTTGTTTTGTCTCTTTGAATTACAAGTTCCTGTTTCTCAGGATCAAACGTGAGATTGTCTCCCTGCTCTGCCTTCTGAATCTTCCATGATTTACAGATGTATACCTCGTTCTCCAGTCGAACCCTTGGCCTTGCGAACACATCCAGAACTCCATAATCCACAGCCCTCAGAAAACGGCTCATCTGCGCGCCATCCCAGGATAAATCCAGCCATCCGTCATTGGGAACATCTTTCGACAGATGAAGTTTCTCACTTCCGGACGGCGGGGAAAGCGGCGGTTTCTCGACGAAATCACCGGAAAGCAATTCTTCAAGCCCCTCAAGCGCAGCCTTATTTAACTGTGCCAGAAGTTTCAGGGAAGTCGTGCTGTCGCCAATCTTCACCTCCTTTTGTATAAATACAGCTCCCGTATCAATCCCGGTGTCTACTCTATGCCAGGTAATTCCGGCTTTTTCATCTCCCTCATAAATTGCCCATGCTTCCGCATTCCTGCCCCGGTGTGCCGGCAACAGTGCATGATGGAGATTGATCACAAAAATATTCGGATTATTAAGCGCTTCTTCCGTAAACAGCCAGGGATTCATAACAGACAATACCAATGTCTTTGCACTCTCCTGCGCCAAAAGTTCCATCAAATCCTTTTTGACCGTTATCTCCCTGCTCGTCCACTGCGCATCCTCTGCCTGCTTTTTTCCAAAACCATTACTATTGCAAAAGTAAAGTTCCGTCTCATTTACCCTGCCGCTTTGCTGCAAAACTTCTGCTGCCTGATATAAAAGGCCTGTCCCACCAATAATCATTCCTTTTTGATATTGTTCCATTGCACAACCTCATAACCTTTCCTTCAGCCATGTCCTGTCAATCTTGGCATTTTTATTCAAGGGAAGTTTCTCAAAATACTCCAGCCTGTTGGGGAACATATATTTGGGAAGTGTTTTTCCCAGACTTTTTAAAAGCTCGCGATCGCACTCTTCCGCTGCCTGATAGAAACATACAATCTTCTCTTCCTTTTCATCATAGATACAGCAAGCCGCCTCCACGAACGGAAGGGCATTGATGGCAATTTCGATTTCACTCAGCTCAATTCTATGCCCCATATGCTTAATCTGGTAATCTTTTCTGGAAATAAACATCAGATTTCCATCCCCTGCATAACGCACCAGATCCCCGGTACAATAAATCGTCTCAGGATACGTAGTATTCAGCGGATTCTGGATAAATGCTTCCGCCGTCTTCTCTTCATTATTATAATACCCAAGTGCAAGGGAACTCCCCCTGACACAAAGTTCTCCTTTCTCTCCGCGCGCCACCTCGGATTTGCGCGCATCATCCAGCAGAAAGACGTCCGTATTCCTGAATGGAACGCCAATTGGCAGCGCCTCCTCATCTGCATACGGCCTGTCCACCTTATAAAATGTACAATTACAGGTAATTTCTGTGGGTCCATAAAGATTCACATACATTACATCCGGCAGGTGTTTTCTCCAGTAATTCAAAACTTTATTGGGCATTACCTCTCCGGAAAACATAACCGTTCTCAAATACTCTGGCATTTTCTGAGAAAAAACGTTCAGATTTTCCACGATACGTAGCGCAGACGTTGCCCAGATAACCGTGTTAATCTGATTCTCGTTCAGGTAATTAATTAATCTCGCCACCATAGAAAACATCATCTTGGGAATCACATACATGGTTCCCCCATTCTTCAACGTGGAGTAAATATCTTTCACGGAGACGTCAAAATCAAACGGCGCCTGGTTTCCCAGAACAATTGTCTCATCAAAACCAAACTCTTCCTTAAAATTATCAATCAAATCTATAACTGAACGATGTGATACCAACACACCCTTTGGCACCCCGGTAGAACCGGACGTAAATATGGCATACAGAGGATCCGTATCAATTCTCTGACTGGCAATCTTATCCAGATTTCCCTGATTAACCGCTGTTCCCATAAGCTCCTGCAAGTCCACCACGCAGCCTTCGAAAGATACCTGCTCCATGATTCTTTTCGTCTTTTCCGTTGCAATTACGACCTCGGAACCTAAGGTCTCAATCATCAGTTCAATACGTTTTGCCGGCATGGAAAAGTCTATCGGTACATAAAAATTACCACTGTAGACAACGCCAAAAAACGCCGCCAGACTTTCAATTTTACGCTCTATCAATACGATAACCGGACGATTTCTTCCTAATTTTTGCACACTCAATAGCCCGCACGCTATTGCCTTTGCCTGTTCGCGAAAATCCCGGTAAGTCACACTGTTCTCATTATCCGCAAATACTATTTTATCTGGAAACCTGTCTGCTGACTGCTCCAGATAGTCCAAAACACTCCTCTGCATCACACTTCTCCTTTCACAACAGACCCATTTTATACCATCTCTATAATTCCGTCAAGCCTTTACTTTCTTACCTTTACAACGGTTTGTATCTGGTTTCCCCCTGCAATTTTCTCTACGATTTTAACTTCTGTTCCTTTTTTTATCTTTTTTATCTTTGCAGATTTAAAAGAACCATTCTCCACTTTTGCCTTATAGTTTTTCTTTCCGACACTCACGCTGTACTTCGAGCCTTCCCGCGCTTTTCCTGATACTACCTTTTTCTTTTTCGTAACATGGTTGACCTTGGTCGCAGACGTCGTCTTTACTTTAGACTTTGTACGATTGATCCGAAACGCAACTTTCCCTACATTCTGCAGGACGTTTTTCTCTATCACGGCCTTTTTGGTTGTCCATATGGTAATACCTGTTCCCTTAATATCCGATATTCTGTTTCTGGAAACTTTTACGGTTTTTCCCGCGCATCCCGCAGAAATTCCGGCATTCCTTGCATTAATCACTGTATTCTCCATAATGCTGACTTCTGCTGACTTGTAAGAAGAGATCCCTTCTTCCCTGGTGTTTACTACCGTATTCTCCGTTATCCTGCAGCCTTTGCCGCCATTTCCCAGGTTAATGCCTCTGCCTTTTGCATTACTTATCCTATTCCCTTTTATCTCCGTTTTTTTTGAATCGTATACATAAATTCCACTATCTCCGGAATCTTTTACCGTATTTTTGCTCACCGTTGACGGTGTTTTGGCAGACGAAATCTGTATTCCTTTCATAGTCGCTCTGGAAACGGTATTCTGGTTCAAATCACACCCCTCTGAGTTTGACAGCAATATACCATTTTTACCGGCTCTGTTTATCTTGTTACTCTCCAGGCCGCTCAGGCTGCTTTCATGCGCATAAATGCCATGATTTTTTACCTTATTAATGGTATTCTTTCGAATTGTCCCCTCGCTGTTCTGACTCAAATGGATGCCGTCCTGCTGTGCTGAACTGATCGAATTCTTTTCCATCCGTGCAGAAGCATTCTGACTCACACTGATACCATGCTGTTTTATGTTCCCCTTTATGGTGTTATTCTTTACAGTTGCCTTTTTGCTGTAAGAAGAGACCTGAATCCCACTTTTTTCCGCACCGGATATCTTATTCCCCGATACAACGGTATTCATTGCCCTGTCATTTATCAAGATTCCATTTCCCTTGCTTGACTTTACGGTATTATTTCTTACCTTAACATTGCGGATCGTTCCGGAAACTGTAATTCCATTGGAACCGCAGCCGCTAACGGTATTCCTCTCAATACCGCTGCCATTTGAGGTTCCTTCCACAACGATCCCACCAGCGAACGCATTATTAATCGCATTCCACGTCACGCTGGTATTGACACAGTAATCTGAGACCCGAATTCCCCTTAGAACAGCGCCGTTTATACTGTTTCGTTCTATTTTCAGATTGTAAATCGGTCGCCTTGCAGAACCAAGTGCATAAATTGCGGATGCACTCTTTATACTGGCCAGCCAATTCTGCCGGATAATAATATTGTAATTATGATTCTTCGGGATAGGCTCTGTTTTCACTCCGTTATTTGCCAGATAACCGCTTGTCAGCAACGTATAACAGCGAATGCCTGTCCCGGAATTGCTGATGCTGTTCTGGGATACCAGTACGTTCTTATAATTATACAGTCTAATGGATGTGTTTCTGATGTTGCGGAACACATTGCCTACAATACTGATATTCTGATGATATACGCCGTCTACTGCAGCATGGGAACCAACTCCATTTGCAGAATCAACAATGATATTGTTTCGTATAGAAATATTTCGATCCGGCAAATCATCATATTCATAGTTAAAAAGACCAGGCGTTGTCTTTTGGCTGTGAACAATATCCAGATGAATGGCCTCCTTTATATTGCCCATACCACTATGTCCCATCAGGGTACACTTATGAATGGTTCCCGTATCGACGCCTTCAAAGGTAATCAGATGACCCGATGTGGTACAGCCGGAGACCGTAAGCCCCTCAAGAAACACATTCGTCGCATGAACAAACCGGATTACCTGACCAGATTTTTTCATACCATTCCAGGTTCCTCCGAGAATTTTGATATTCTGCGTGGATCTGTAACCATCGTAATGGGCGACCGGTCCGTAATCTTCTGCCGTCGCCGATTTAAGGATGGAACTGCCGCTGCCCTTCTGCGTAATCACTGCATCGTTGGCATGAATCGTGGTATTGGAATAAACGGTCAGCCGTCCTTTTACCTGAATCTGTCCCTTTAACGTAATTTCTACTCTCTCCGCCGTCCCGTTTTTGGTATGATCGAACGCCGTCTGAATGTCCTTCCAGTTGCAGGAACTGTCAAAAGTCTGATAGAATACGCCATCTTTTAAAAATCCGTCGTCACCTGTCACCAGTGTTCCGCTGTCATCCGTCACCGTATTATCCGGTTCATCGTCTTCCAGTTCATCATCTTCCAGTTCTTCGTCTTCCATTTCTTCATCTTCCGGATCTTCGTCTTCTATAACGTCTCCCATTTGTGTATCTTTTGTTTCTCTGCCAGCATAGACTGTATTTCCCTGTAACCCGCTTACTATCAATGATAGCGCCAATACCAATGCCAGTCCTCTTCCTTTCATGTTATTACGCCTCCCTGATATCACTAAGAGTCTTTCCTAAAATCTTATCTACCACGCGCCTGCTGCATTCCTTGTCATGATAAGCAAACGTGCGCTCAATACGCTGCGCATACTCTTCCTTCAGAACACATCCGCGCTCCATATATTCTATAATCCGGTTTACAGTTCCTTCCAGGTCCTCCTCGACCTCTCCAAATCCATCTTCCAGATAATTATAATAACCTTCCACGTATGAATGACCACCCGAGAAAAATTCCTCCCTGTCAAACTGGCAATATATAATAGGTTTTCGCAAATACGCAAAATCAAACACTGCAGATGAATAATCAGTCACGAGAAGATTGGATTGCGCATACATTTCCCGATACGATTTTTCTTCTCCCCAAAATGTCACATCGGGATGGTGATGAAACATTCCCAGCGCAGGTTTCACGTTAGGATGCGGCATAAAACAAAGATGATACCCATGTTTTTTTATCTCTGAAAGCAATCTCTCATGATTCAGCAATGCATCATAAAACTGAAAGTAACTGCTCTCCACAAAATCATCGTCAACCTTCCATATCCCGGCTGCATTTGACCCATCACTTAACGTTTTACGCCAGGTAGGCATCACCGTAATGTATTTCTTTTCATCGTGTATCAACGCATCATGCCGCGGCAGTCCGGTCAGCCATACCTCTTTCGGTGAATAATAATACTCATAATCAAGAATCGAATCATATTCCGGTTTGGTCGTAACCACAAATCCATATAAATTCCTGTTATATCGGTTCAGCCATCCCGATAAATCATCCTTAATTACACCATGCTGAAGGAATACAATTTTCTTCTTTGCAATAAAATCACTATAATATCTGCCTACAGCTCCATAAGGATTGATTACAGGTTTATTTGCCTGTGAAGATATCACATAGGAACTGATAAGATGCAGGATTTTGTGTCTCCAGGAATACACGGGGATCACTTTCCCATACTGTTTCATCCGCTTAAAGTCCGGCACATCCTTAGCTATAACAAAATACGGCTTTACACCCGGAACCGGGTTGTCACACAGATAGCGGAAAAATATCTCTCCATTATCATCTCCGCGGTTGGCCCTGTCCGAAACCAGCCAGATATCCTTCTTCAGAAACTTTTGCAAAAACCAGACGATCCACCTTACAAGCGCCGCTTTTCTGGTGGCATTGTTAAATTTCAGCAACGAAATCAGCCTGTTTTTCCTGAGCGAGAAATTTTTCTTTTTATCAGCTGGCGAGATGACAAGTTCCTTTGTCTCCCGCTCAAAAACAGCATTCCACCCATGTTCCTGATAATACAGGTCTAACTCGTATGTCAACGGCATGAATTTTCCCATGGTGTACGCCTTTTTCTCAGTTTTCTTTCCCCGAACATCACAGACAATCTTTATCCGATATTCCTGCGGTTTCGACAACGGAATTTCGCATTTAACATAACGAATCAGTAAAATCTCCTGTCCAAACCATTGTTTTCTTCTTTCTACCTCCTGCCTGACGCCGTGTAGCAATTTTCCATTTACCTTAAAGTAAACTTCAAAATCTTCCTCCATATACATTGGAACCCTGCATTCCAGTACCAATTTATCTTCCTCAATATCCATAAACTGATACGATACGGCCGCATAGGCAGAATCCAGAATTTCTTTTCTGCGTTCACGCACCTCAGGATTGCTGTCATTCTTCCAGGAAAACATTTTCTCAAGATAAAATTTCTGCGCTCTGTCTATATATTGATTAAATAATATAATTTCATCATCTTCAATATATGCAAAAACGTCTTCCACTGCCTGCCTGACTTCACTCAGCTCATCCGGGGTCATCAACTCCGGCACACAGGTATTCAGTATTCTGCTGCAATAATACACTAAATTATATTTTGCGTTTTTGATGCAAATATGATTCTCCTGCTTACAAAATTCAAGAATTTACAGAAAACGATACATTCTTCTTTTATCATTTCCTCCCAGGGTTTCGATACCTCGTGGGTCGAAAACTGTATGATATTTGCTTTCGCAGCGTATCCGATTTCTGCTGAAGATACAATTGTAAAGAAAATCTTCTTTAAAATCTCTAAAGAAATTGATTTTCCCAGGCAGCGTTTCTGACAAAATGCTGTTTTCCTGATAAAATAACTGAAGTAATTACAGTGTATAATATGATAATTATTATTTAAGTCCGTCTTTCTTCCATTCTGTTTGCGGAAAGCATTTATTTCCTTCATCACATTTGTATTGCTCTCCCCAACACCTGGCACAAGGATTCTATCCTTCCTGCTTTTGCGGGCATATTTATAAACTTTGTAAATACTGTCCCCCGGATACAGGACGCCGGCCTTTGTAATATTGACATATTCTCCCTCGACGGCATCCAGGGCAAGTTCCAATATCTCCTCCCTGTTTGCATCTGTGATATCCAGGTAGTCGCATTTTATTCCTGCCTGCTCTAATTCATCAGCATAGCTGTTCGCCCTTGCCTCCCCATTCTCGCTTACAATAAGCAATTGCACTCCCATATTTGGGGGAAACGGCGATTGTTTCATGCTGTCAAGCGTCCATTCCAGTTTTTCCAGCCTGTCCACAAAGATTATAAAACTAAAGAAATAATTTGCCATTTATTCTGTACTCCTGATTTTTTGTTTTCTATGTGAATCCGATTCGTATGACATATGGTATTATTATAACATATCCTTCCAGTTTTTACACTATTTTTCACATATGGCTTGAAAATATTTTTTAATACTATTAAATAGCCTTGGAACTTTTAAATACTGTAAGTTTTTATGGAAAATATAAATATATCTCCCAATGGGAAAACAAAAGAAATCATACTTTATATCATTTTTGGCGTATTAACAACCCTGGTGAATTGGGTAATTTACGCTCTGTTAACCAATTTATGCTCCCTCTCCATCCTGATTTCCAACGCTATAAGCTGGGGAGGCGCCGTAGCTTTTGCCTTTGTCACGAATAAAATCTGGGTATTTGAGTCAAAATCATGGAATATAAGGACCATCATCCAGGAGAGCATTGCCTTTCTGGCATCAAGAGCTGTCACCGGCGTCATTGAAATATTCGGCGTTCCCCTGTTGTCATTAACCGGATTCGACAACATTTTCTATGGTATTGCCGAAAGGATCCATCTGTCCTCCCAATTATTTTTTACAAAGGGTATTTACTCAAAAGCAGCGCTGGCAGTCATTGTCATCATCCTGAACTATGTGCTCTCGAAACTGCTCGTATTTCGTGAGCAGAATAAGAAGGAAAATAAGAACTGACAATGAGGAAAACATTCAGAAGGAGAGTTTTCATGAAACGCATTTTTCAAAAAAACAACTATTATATTCTATACAGTTTTGTTTTTATCGCCGTATTTATGGTTGCCTTTTCACAATTATTTCTGGATGGCAAATCATTTATATCCATAGGCGACGGCGTAAAGCAGCATTATAATTCCCTGGTATACTTTGGACAGTATATCAGGGGAATTTTTAAAACACTGATTTTTCAAGGAAAACTGGAAATTCCAACCTGGGATTTCAGCCTGGCAATGGGCGCGGACGTTATCACGACGCTCCACTACTATGCCATTGGCGACCCTCTGAATCTTTTATATGCAGCCGTACCTTCTGCGTACAGCGAATATCTATATGACTTTTTCATTTTCCTGCGTTTGTATTTAGCGGGAATTACCTTCTCCATATATAGCCGTAAATGGAACAAGAATCATATGGCCGTTTTGTGCGGTGCGCTTGTGTATGTTTTTTGCACCTATACGTTTCTTATCAATACGGTCCATATATTTTTTGCTAATCCCATGATTTATCTCCCGCTCCTGCTGCTTGGCATTGAAAAGATTTTCGAACGAAAATCGCCTGCTCTATTTATCGTTATGGTATTTATCTCCGCGATCAGTAATTTTTATTTTTTCTATATTCTGTCATTGTTGATGTTTACTTATGCAGTAGTTCGGTTTTTCTATATTTTCAAAGAACATCGCATACGAAACTTATTTTTACAGCTGCGGAATTTTATCGGCTATTATTGCATTGCCGTACTGAGTGCGTCTGCAATTTTCCTTCCGGTTGTGATGATGACGCTGAATACGGGACGAAGACAAACAAAACCTATAATAGATTTGTTTTATGACTTTAATTATTATACAAAAATTTTCTCTGCCTTCCTGTCGGCAGTTTCGCCCGGAAACGAAACCCTGATGGGCTGGGGGTGCATTCCTCTTCTTTTGCTGTTTTTGTTATTCTTACAGAAAAAGGGCGTTTTTTCTCAATTGAAAACCGGAGTGGCAGTATGCCTAATTTTCATATCATTCCCCTTCTTCGGTTCCCTTTTTAACGCTTTTTCATATGTGACCAACCGTTGGATTCTCGGATTTAGTTTTCTAATCGGTCTGTTGGTAGTGTTTATGATAGAACGACTGGGAGAAATCTCTCTGAAAGAATGGAAAATTTTAACCTTACTCTCTGTAATATATGCCATTGTATCATTATGGATGGATAAAACCATGAGCAGGAATAATAAAGCCTGTCTGATTCTACTGTTACTTTGCGTATGTGTATTGGGAACTGTGCGTTTCTTAAAAATGTCGAAAGGGGTCTTTTATGCGTTTTGCATAACATTCATATGCCTGAACATTTCTATCAATTCCTACTATTTATATGCGCCAGCACAACAGGATTACTGCAAACTGTTTGTGCCAGAAGGAGCAGCGTTCGCTTCCATTACGGAAACAGGCGGTTCAGCTGTTCCCAATGACAATGAAACATTTTACAGATACGGGGAATCAAACAGTGAACAGAATATTGCACACAATGCGGCAGCCATCAATAAGAAATACAGTACATCGGGCTACTACAGCCTGATCGATGACAGCATCACAAAATATTTTCAGGAAATTTTATCCTCCACCGGAATGTCGGATACCGTCTACGCAGGATTTGATGACCGGACGATTCCCCAGACTCTGTCAAACACCAAATATTATGTGGTCGCAAAAGATAAAAAAAGATATCTCCCATATGGATACCGCCATAAAGTCAACGAGTATAGTGCCAGGACGGAAGGTGGCATATTAAACGGTCAGACATTCCATGCATATGCAAATGACTATTTTCTGCCGTTTGGATATACTTATGAGAACTATATTGACTCGGAAACATGGGATCAGCTCAACTTTCTCGAAAAACAGGAAACAATGCTGCAGACCTGCCATATCGCAGATTCGGAACATGTGACGGTTCCTCTGAATTCACAAATTGAGTTTGACAATGTCGACCTCCCATTTGAAATCGAATGCGGGGAAGGCGTCTCTTATGAAAACGGACGCATTACCGTTTCCAATCCTAACGCCATCCTGAACATCCATTTTCAGGGATTAGCGGACAGCGAGACGTACTTTAATATCGGTAACCTCAAATACGATATCTTAGAGGAAAGCGGTGACGTCTACCCGGAAGATGCCTTTATTGATGTGGCTATGAATAAAACCAAAAAATTGATTCGTTGTTATACAGAAAAATTTAATTGGTACAGCGGCGTCACTGACTATGCCGTAAATATGGGATACAGGGAAAAAGCCCCCGGCAATATAAGGCTAACCTTCCGCCGACGCGGGACTTATACATTTGACAATTTTTCTATTTACGCCCTCCCTATGAAGAACTTCGAAGGCAACATAAACAGCTTAAAAGAAAATGTCCTGGAAAACGTTGAACTTATCACCAATGGCATAAATGGAGAGATTGATTTAGAAAAGGCTAAGATTTTATGCCTGACCATTCCCTATGGAAAGGGCTGGAAAGGTTATGTAGATGGAAAGGAAGTACCATTATTACAGACAAACACCATGTATACGGGAATCAGCCTGAACCCCGGTCACCATGAAATCTGTCTGCGATATCAGAGTCCATACTTAATGACCGGAATTATATTAAGCTGTCTGGGCATCCTTGGTTTTATCGCGCTGCTTGCCTGTCGGAAGATAAAAAGGCTGTAAACTTTCCTATGAACCTGGCAATCGTTTCCCGATAGATAACTGTGATTACCAGCGTTATTACAAAACATACCGCCACATAAAGCCAATTGTTGACATGAGCGCTGCCGCTCCATAATGTTGTTTCCTGTAATATCAGCATTGGAAGCCTTTGCAGGATGTACAATGGGAAAAGATTTCTCCCCAGCCATTGCAAAGGCTTGCTGTCAACCACAAACCGCATAGTAAAAATCACAATGGATAATACAAAACAAAATACCCACATCTGGTAAATTACCTGATTACTGTTTCGGTAAAAGTAGGTTGAGAGATATCCAACTATCGATACACCCACAAAAAACAGCCAGGATCCTTTACTCTCATTCAAAAATGATTCTATCTTATCACGATATAAGGAAAAAAGCATTCCCCATGTATAACACAATACGGTATCATACCACCAATGTTCCCGCCCAAGCCTGCACATAATCGTCATATAAAGCAATGACAGCAAAAACACACCCAAAATCGCTTTCCTGTAATCATTTTTAAATATGCGGAATGCAATATACGTAAACACATACAGCCATAAAATGCAGAAAATATACCAGTTGCTATTTCCAATTCCATCCCAACCCAAAAACGTCAATAATATCTTTTTTGCGTCATAATATGTGCCGGTAGCGGTTCTGTATAACCAGAAGAGGATGATTGCCGTATCAAACTGCAACAACACTTTGATAAATCTCTGAACCGGAATTCCCTTCACATAAGATTCGCCTTTCTTTTTCAAAGACTCCATAACACCATATCCGGAATAGAAGAGAAACATTACCACGATACACTGCCCCATCTTCCGGAAAAAGCCATAAGGAGCGTCGAAAACAGGATGGGAAAATTCCCGATACCCATAAATATGTGAAAAAAATACAAAACACAGGAAAATTCCTTTGATGCTGTTGGTCATGGCAACAGACATATAATCCCGCTGTTTTCCATCTTCTCTCCGCAACCCGGCAACTGCAATCACTGCCAGTAATCCTATAAATAATATCATTTTCCCTACCTCATCTTACAATTTTCGTATTTCTTCGTATACCCTTCTACAATTCTCTTTGTCATTAAATGCAAACGTCTTTTCTATCCTGTCTCTGTACATGTCTTTCAGCTGACAATCCTGTTCCATATACTCTATCATACGGCTCACCAATGCTTCTGCGGTATACTCAACTTCTCCGAATCCATCCCTCTCATAATCAAAATATCCCTTATCGTAACTATGCTGACCGGAAAAAAACTCTTCAACGTCCTGTTGGAAATATAACACGGGTTTGCGAAGATACGCAAAGTCAAATACGGTAGAAGAATAGTCTGTTACAATCAGGCTGGATTCAGCAAACAGTTCTCTGTAACTGCTATTCTTGCTTAAAATCTCCACATCATCTCCCAACTGAAGATATTTTATACATTTCTCCGGCATCGAAGGATGCAGCATCATTCTAATCTTGTATCCATATTTTTCTATTGCCTCGTGCAGCCGATGGTCTGTGAAGACCTGACGGTACATCTGGCAATAACTGCTTTCTGCAAATCCAGTCTCCAGATTTCGCCTATCTGATTTTACATCAGATTTATTCACCAGATAGGAACGCCAGGTCGGCATAAACGTAATAAGCCGGCTCTCTTTTGCTTTATCATAGAGATAATCGTACCTTGGAAATCCTGTACATTTCACCTGATTCTCATCATACTCATATTCATATTCCAGTATGGACTGATACTCACTGTGCGTCGTAGTAACAAACAGGCTGATATTTTTATTTCTTTTTCTAAGCCATCTGCTCAGGTCGTCTTTTGTCACGCCATGTTGCAAAAATACAAATTTCTGGCTATACATAATATCTTTAAATATATATGCCATATCATAAAATGGATTAAAGACATGATCTTCTCCCTGAGAAGAAATAACTTTGTCGCACAACAACGATAAACTGATATGTTTATCAGAAAGAGTCGGCACTACTTTTCCTATCTTCTGAAGTCGTCCATAATCTTCCGAATCTTTGTTCAAAACAAAATAAGTGTCTATTCCCGAGTTTTTCTGCGCAGTATTCATATAGGTAAAAAAAGCCTCTCCGTTATCATCTGCCTTTTCTTCCCTGTCGCTAATCAACCATATTTCTTTCTTCTTGGAACGTTTCGTCTTCTGATATCTTCGTCTGATCTGAAGCGCCTGTTCTGCCTTCGTATCATCCAATTCAAGAATTTGCTGTTGGAACTTTCTCTCCTGCTCCTCTATTTTCTTTTTATCTGTTGTTTTCTGGAACTTGAGCTTATTATTACCTGGATGCGTCAACAAAAGACCATCATAATATAGGTAACTATCCGTGAACTGCTCCGCTAATGGGAAGAATTTACCAAATGCATATTTTTTCCATTTAATCTCGCGATTCTGATATAACATGCATACCTGCAATTCCAATAGGTCGGAACATTCTTCCCGGTCTATGCACAGACTAAAATGCCTTGCCTCGGTAATCGGCTCGCCCATATAAAATGCCTGTCTCTCTTCCCGCTCAGAAAGCTCTACTCCAAACTTAACCTCTTTGTCTTTTTTCTTACCCTTAAAATAGATCTCCATTCCCTCAAGCTCTGCTGCATATCTCAGAAAACCTTCCATCCTGATTTCGCTTTCAGAGATAGTCAGAAACTCAAAATAAACGGTGTAAGTTGCCAGGGCTGTAAATTCCATGTCCCTGATGCAGATTTTTATATCATCGGGATAAACCACAATCTGTTTCATCCCTTTATTTTCCTCTTTCGACGCCATAATCGCCGCTTTATAATTACCGGTAAGACTTTTCTGCTCATTGATAATCCTGTCGTCAATATAAGAAAGCGCCTCTATGAGCATTGCTTTATATCTCTCTTCTTCCTCCTCTGTGAGCACTTCGGGTGCGACTAACGTATTAACTTTTAAACGCCATTGCAGGTCATACATACATGCAAACTGTATAAACCTTGGAATATAACCTTTTTTAGCCAATGCATTCTTTAGAGAATATAACAAAAAGCGCTCCATGGACGTGATATAATATGTGAATTTTTTCCTGCCCGTATCAATCGCAGAAGTCCCGCTAATACGTTTTCGATACAGATAACTGGTATCACAGACAATGCCATAACGCATCTTATCAAGCAAGATATCAAGCATAAGCTGGGAATCCTCTCCATACGATAATTGAGTGTCAAAACGTCTGTTCCGGAAACATTCCGCTTTCACTAATGCGCTGCAAAGAGACAACTGAATATAATTGTAATCTTTTTTCAAATTGATCATTCTGGTTTTCTCAAATCTGTAATTTAAAGGATGCTCTCCCTCTTTTCCACCGAAAAACATCATCTTTATTGCAGCCACATCAATCCATTCTTCATACTTCTTCAGGAACTTATACATTTTCTCCAATGCATTTTCTTCCAGCAAATCATCTGAATCCGTAAAATTGACATACTCTCCCTTTACATGCTCGAGTCCTTCGTTCCTCGCAGAGCTTACCCCGCCGTTTTCTTTATGGATTGCCACCACATTATCCGGATACTTCTCCATATAACGTTCACAAATGGACCAGGATTCATCCTTTGATCCATCATCCACCAGAATTAACTGTATGTTTTCAAACCCAATCGTCTGGGCAATGATGCTCTCCACCATTTCTTCCAGATAATCCTCTACATTGTAAACCGCTGTTACAACGGATACTTTGTATGTCTTTGCCTCATTCATAATTACTCCATTCCCTTCTTTATCTCTTCTTTATATCCTTATATCCGATCCCATATCTCAATATAGGGTATTATTATACTTACTGTCAAGGAAAACATTTCCAGCTAAATCCGCAGTTTTCCCATAATATCCAGTTTCTTTCCCGGTTTCGCCTTCTTAATCTCCTGATAAATCCGCTCACTGTTCCTGTCATCCCGCAATGGAAGCAGATAGTCCCGCCGCGACGCATGGATGGATTCTTCCTCAAATCCATTTTCCACATATTTACGGATGCTTTGCAAAAGTTCCGGCAGGGTATGCACTACGTCCCCAAACGCATCCTTCTCAATATCAACATAACTGCCCTGAACCTCCTGATAGGTAGCAAAGTCAAAGGGGAAGAATACCACAGGTTTCTCCTGATAATACACATCCCATGCCACCGAAGAATAATCTGTAATCAACATATGGCAGCTCATAAGCAGCTGATTCAAGGGCTGCTCCCCAAAAGGAATCAGACGAATCCGTTTGCATTCATTTTCAAACTGTCCAATATGTTCCCGGAACTTGGGATGAATGTAAAAATTCAGCGTAATGTCCGCCTGTTCCAACAGTTCCTGCAGTTCTTCGCTTTTCAGCAGTGACTCATAGTTCAAAAAGTAATCGCTTTTTGCGAATTCTTCTGCCGACGCGTATTCCAGCCAGCTCCGCCAGGTCGGCATCAGCAAAATCTCTTTATGCTCCATGTCGGACGTATCGTGCAAAATGTCCCACCGGGGCAGTCCGGTAATGATAATTTCATCCCTGTCGTATTCAAAATAATCATAGATGATATCCTGCTCAAATTTTGAGGAAGTGACGAACAACGCCATACGGTTTCCGCCCAGCTTATGAAAGGTGCGGTGGCACTGCTTGAACGCCATCACCCCGTGCTGAAGGAAGATGATATGTTTTCGCGCCTGATACAACACCTTAAAGACGCTGTTGGGGGAATCCCAGATATAAAAGTGGCGGATTGCATCGGAAGAAATCAGATACTGCGCCGCGCACAAGTAAATCATATAGCGGAAACTCATGAACTGAATGACATTTTTGTCGTATTTTCGCACCGCCTGATAATCGGGCGCTTTTTTGTCGATCACATAGAGGATATGTTTCTTCTCCTTTTCGGGCAGCTCCTCCATGCAGTAGCGGAAAAAATAAAGTCCGTTATCCTGCGCCATTGCGGAGAACTTCTCGCATATCAGCCACAGTTTCTTGCTGTCCCAATAAGGTTTGAGGATAAAATAACAAAACAGCGCCAGATATTCTTTGCATAAAAACCCATAAGAATCATATCCTTTGTTGTATTCCCGCGATTGAATCGTAAACTGCCTGGAACCATTGACAAACGGATAGATAATTGATGCATGGGCCTTTCGATACCAGCGTGGAAACAGAATCAGCCGAAGTTTCAGGCTTACGCGCTGTCCTCCCAGAATTGCCTCATACGTCTCAGAGCCGTCAAAGACAAGCGCCACCACATCCCAGAAGGCATATTCAAATTCCTGCTGTTTGAGGTCAATTACGGCCTCATAAACATTTCCTTTGCTTGATAATTGAAAGGGAATGTGTTCTTGCACCAAGGCATTCCGTTTCTTCAAATACATTTCCTTTATCTGCAAGCCCTCACCTAAAACCGAAAAACAGATTCTAAGCCTGCCTTTCCTCAGGGAAAATTTTCTGGTTTTAACCTTTATCTCTCTTGCTTCCTCAGACATTTCCTCTCTCCTGCTAAATACTCTTTATCGCCTCATAATTGCGTCGGCAGTTGTCCTTATCCCATAAATCAAAATATGCCGCATGGCGTTTCAGGTAGACCTCTTCGTTCTCAAATCCGCTCCCTGCCCGCTCTCTTAACTTTGCAATTATCTCATCCGCATCGTGGACAACCGGTCCGAATCCGTCCTTTTCATAATCAAAATCACCGCTGGCGTTATGACTCTGCCGATATTTTTCTGTGTCAAACTGGTAATAGAGCAGCGGTTTTTTCATGTAGGCAAAATCAAGCGCCACACTGGAAAAGTCTGTAATCAGATAAGCGGAACTCTTCAACAGCTCCTGTACGTCGTATTGCGGCCAGGAGGCAACGGTAACGCGCGGATGGCTGATCTGAAATGCATCCAGGAAACGCTGCATTTCCCGGTGCGGATAAAACACAATCTGTAAATCGTACTTTTCCGCCAGTTCATACAAACCTTCATGATTTAACAACGCGTTCCAATACCGGAAATATTCTGTCGTCTGAAACTCCTCCAATGCCTTTTCATGGCTTGTGCTTCGAATCTCATTTCTGATATACATCCTCCAGGTCGGCATAATCAATATCTGCCCCTGCTTTACCCGAAAATCATGAAGACCGTCCAAGCGGCAGATTCCAAGCTGCTGCACATACCCTTGCGGATAACCGTAATTGTCATTGACATATTTCCATTCTTTGTATGTGCTGCACACAAATAACCGCATCTTTGTATGCGGGTAATACAGGTAGCTTAAGTCCGCCATAATAATTCCGTGCTGAAGAAAGACTCTCACATTCTTAAGAATCCCGTACACTTCCAGAACGTAGCAGATGGCCGCATTGGGCTTGCCCATTTTCTGTGAGCTGATATTTTTACTTGCCAGAAGGTAGTATATCCAATGCTTTAGACTCCCATAGTGGACGGTCCGACCGAGCTTTGCCACCCGCTCATAGTCCGGGGAATGGCGGTTGATGGCATATACTGCCTCCTGTTTGGGATGATGCTCCCGCACATATTGAAACAACCAGTAGCCATTGTCCCGCGCCTCGTTCTCCGTATCGCAAATCAGCCACAAATCCCTGTGTTTTCCTCTGAGAAAAAGACAGATAAACCACGCAGCCAGAAATTTGAATATATGCAGAAGGTCACTCAGTCTGACCCTTTTTAATTTGCCCCAAAACGTTTGTTCCATATTAATTCCTCATTATTTGAGTTTCCCCATTTTTTGATTTCATAGTACCAAAAGGTTTACATCACAATGTGATGTAAACACTTTGCACATAAAAGCGCTATGGAAAACCAATTTTCCAGACGCTTTTTGTGCAAGATGTCTCTGCTGCCTTTGGCAGCAAGACCTTTTGGTACTATAAATATCAGTTTCTATAAAAATGAGGAAACTCAAGTTTTTTAAAAAGATTGTAAAATCATCCTACTTCATTTATAATTATAATAATGACGCTGTCATGGATGGTGGATTTCACACTTACACATAATCGGAGGTAGGATATATGTCAGATACGAACAAGAAACCGAAACACGCCTATGTGGAGGCAGGCAGGAAAATCGAAGACGCCTCTTCTACTGCATGGTCGTTCCTGTTTCTGGCTGTCCTGGGATTTATAGCCCTTATCTATGTCTGGATAAGGGGATTACCGCTGGAAACAACGTTTACAACCTTGCTCATCGCATCCATTATATCCCTGCTTGTGATTCTCATCTTTGTTATGATAAGCATTCGTGCCTTCCATGACAGGAAAAAATACATATCGGAAGAAGCCCGGGAAGACGCGGACGTTAACAGAATCCAACATTGGTTTGAGAATCACTACTCTGCCGACGCGATCTCCCACGGCGTGGATGAGGAAGATATTTCTATCGAGGAACTCTATTATCTCCGACTGGAAAATATCAGCCGCCTGCTGGCAGAAGAATTTCCCGAATTGGAAGAATCTTTCTGTGAGTACCTTCAGGAAAAAATTTATCAGATGTATTTTCCGGAATAAATACTTTCGTATCAGACTACTACATAATATTCAGAGGTGAGAAGATGAAATTATTAGAAGCTAAGATTAAAGAGGATGGAATTGCCGTAAATGAACATATTTTAAAAGTAGACAGCTTTATCAACCACCAGGTTGATCCTATGCTGATGCAGGAAATGGGCAGAGAGATTGCCGAACATTTCAAGGATAAAGGGATAACAAAGATTGCCACGATTGAAAGTTCCGGCATTGCCCCGGCGCTTATGACGTCGATTGCCATGAATGTCCCGATGATTATCCTCAAAAAACAGCCCTCCAAGATCCTGAACCAAGATTTGTATCAGACTGTCGTAACCTCGTTTACCAAAGAGACAAATTATGAGCTGACGCTCTCCAAAAAATACATCAATGAGAACGACCATGTCCTGATCGTAGACGACTTTCTGGCAAACGGGGAGGCCGCTACAGCAGCCCTCAGGCTGCTGCGCATGTCCCACGCTACAATTGCAGGATTTGCCGTCCTCATCGAGAAATCATTCCAGCCCGGACACCAGAAACTTACCAGCCAGGGTATTGAAGTTTTTGCTCTGGCAAAAATTGCTAAAATGGCAGAGAATTATATTGAATTTCTTTAATCAAACAGTGACAACTGATTAGACTCCGGCAAATCACCTAAGATTCCAAGATCATCCATCAAGTCGATGACGGTCTTGGAAACTTTTGTGCGCTGCCGTAAATCATCTTTCGACAGAAACGGCCCGTCCTTCGCAGCTTCCACAACGGCGTCCGCCGCCTTATCTCCCAACCCCTCTATGCTGTCTAACGAGGGCATCAGCTTTCCATCAATGATTTGGAACAGATGCGCCTGAGCCTGAAAGATGTCCATCGGCATAAATTCAAAACCTCTGGCATACATTTCCTGAACAATCTTCATATCTTTTATAGTGTCCTGTTCCTTTTTTGTCAGGGTTTCCTTTCGTTTCTCATAATCCGCCAGAAAATAATTCAGTTTTTCTTTCCCCTGGCACATCAGCTCATAGCTGAATGACGTCGCGCGAATACTGAAAAATGCGGCATAATAGGCAAGCGGGTAGAACACCTTGCAGTAAGCAATACGCCACGCCATCATAACATACGCCGCCGCATGTGCCTTCGGGAACATATATTTAATCTTCTTACAGGACCAGATATACCAGTCCGGCACATTATGCGCCCTCATCTCCTCTTCCCACTCAGGCTTTAATCCCTTGCCTTTACGCACGCTCTCCATAATCGTAAAACTGAGTTCGCTTTCCAATCCCATTCCGATTAAATACGTCATAATATCGTCACGCGTACAAATTGCCGTGGAAATGGTCGCCTTTTTCTCCTGAATCAGCGTCTGCGCATTTCCCAGCCAGACGTCCGTTCCATGGGACAATCCGGAAATACGCACCAAATCAGAAAAAGACTGCGGGTTTGTATCAATCAGCATCTGAATGACGAAATCCGTTCCAAATTCCGGAATTCCCAGAGACCCAAGCTTACAGCCGCCAATATCCTCCGGCTCAATTCCCAGCGCTTTCGTGCTCTGAAATAGGGACATGACGTCCGGATCATCCAGGCGGATAGTTCTGGCGTCAATTCCAGTCAAATCTTCCAGCATACGGATCATCGTGGGATCGTCGTGTCCCAGAATATCCAGTTTGAGAAGGTTATGGTCAATTGAGTGATAGTCAAAATGAGTCGTGACAATATCGGTGCTCATATCGTTTGCCGGGTGCTGAATCGGCGTGAAAGAATGAATTTCCTCTCCCAGCGGAAGCACGATGATGCCACCCGGATGCTGCCCGGTTGTACGGCGAACGCCTACGCAGCCCTGCACGATCCGATCTATCTCGCAATTCCGTTTGCGGATGCCGTGTTCTTCGTAATAATTTTTAATATATCCAAATGCCGTCTTATCCGCCAGGGTACCAATGGTTCCGGCACGGAATGTCTGCCCGTAGCCAAAAATAACCTCGCAGTAAGCGTGAGCCTTACTCTGATATTCACCGGAGAAATTCAAATCAATATCCGGCTCTTTGTTCCCCTTAAACCCGAGAAACGTTTCAAAGGGGATGTCAAATCCCTCTTTTTCCAGAGGTTTTCCACACTGCGGGCATTGTTTGTCCGGCATATCGCATCCTGCCCGCCCCGCATAGGCTTTGACTTCTTCTGATTCGAAGTCACTGTAATGACAATGCTTACAGTAATAATGCGGCGACAAAGGATTTACCTCTGTAATTCCGGACATGGTGGCGACAAAGGAGGATCCCACGGAACCTCGCGAACCTACCAGATAGCCGTCCTCATTCGATTTCCACACCAGTTTCTGTGCAATAATATACATCACAGCGTATCCATTGGAGATGATGGAATTCAATTCACGCTCCAGCCGTTCCTGCACAATTTCCGGCAAATTTTCCCCATAAATCTCATGCGCGCGGTTATAACAGATATCCCTTAACATCTGATCGGAATTCTCAATCACCGGTGGACATTTGTCCGGCCTTACCGGAGAAATTTTTTCACACATATCCGCAATCCTGCCCGGATTGGTGATGACGATTTCCTCCGCTTTTTCACTGCCAAGATAGGCAAATTCTTCCAGCATCTCCTCAGTCGTGTGCAAAAACAACGGCGCCTGCTCATCTGCGTCCTTAAATCCCTTGCCAGCCATGATAATCCGGCGGTACACCTCATCCTCCGGATCCAGGAAATGTACGTCGCAGGTCGCCACGACAGGCTTTTGGAATTCCTCACCCAGCTTTACGATTTTTCGGTTGATATTCCGAAGTTCCTCCTCCGAGCCCACCATGGGGCTGTCGGAGCGCAGCATGAACGCATTGTTACCAAGAGGCTGGATTTCCAGATAATCGTAGAAACGGACAAGTCTAGCAACTTCCTCCTCTGAGCCGCCGCGCAGAATTGCCTGATACAGTTCCCCCGCCTCGCAGGCGGAGCCGATTAACAGTCCTTCCCGATGTTTGAGAAATTCACTTTTGGGAACCTTGGGTCGTCTGTGGAAATACTTCAGGTGCGATTCCGATACCAGGCGATAGAGATTCACACGCCCAATCTCATTCATGGCAAGAATTATCGCATGATGGCTCGGAAGTTTGCGGATGTTGTCTACGGAATCATTTCCCAGCGCATTAACCTGCTCTAAATTTTCAACGTCCAACTCATGCAGCATATCCACGAATTTCACAAAAATTTCTGCGGTACACGCCGCGTCGTCCACGGCGCGATGATGATTTTCCAGCGAAACCTTTAACGTTTTTGCCACTGTATGCAGCTTAAAATTATTGAGCTGCGGCAATAATACCCGCGCCAGGGCTACCGTGTCAACCACCGTAAATTCACAGGGAAGATCCTGCCGCTCACAGTTTTTGCTGATAAAGCTCATATCAAAATCCGCATTGTGTGCAACCATAACGGCGCCTTCGCAGAACGCCATAAACTCCGGCAGGATTTCTTCTATCTTCGGCGCGTCCAGGACCATATCATCGCGGATATGCGTTAATTCTTCTATCTTGAACGGAATCGGCACTTCCGGATTTACGAAACTGGAAAAACGCTCCGTAATTTTCCCGCCTGTTACTTTTACCGCCCCGATTTCAATGATTTTATTGTTGAGCGGCGAAAACCCGGTCGTCTCCAAATCAAAGACCACATACGTATCAAGCAAACTCTGTCCCTGAACATTTACGACAATATTCTTCAGGTTGTCCACCAGATAAGTTTCGATCCCATAGATAATTTTGAAATCATCATCAGGAGATACGGCATGGTTGGCGTCCGGAAACGCCTGCACAACTCCATGGTCTGTAATCGCAATCGCCTTGTGTCCCCAATCCCTGGCACGTTTTATGATATCTTTTACATCCGAAACCCCATCCATATCACTCATCTTCGTGTGACAGTGAAGTTCCACACGCTTACGGGGACTGTTGTCTATGCGCACGCTGGTAAAATCTGCAATCTTCTTCATGATACGAACAGATTTGATGGTTAACTCGCCGTCAAAACTGTCAATTGCCGCAACGCCCTTGATTTTGAGAAATGCACCCTTTTTTATCTCTTTGGCAAGATCCTCCACTTCCTCATTTTTGACAAACAGTTTTACCATGATGGTATCTGTAAAATCCGTAACGGAGAACATGATAATTGTCTTTTCATTACGGATTTCCCTCATATCCACACTCAGCACTTTTCCGCGGATGGCGACTTCCCCAATCTCTCCCTCAAGTTCATCAATCCGAACGAGCGCTTCGTCCTCTTTAAAATCAAACCTTCCATAAATCAAATCCGGGTTGTCCGAACGCTTTTTCTTATGTTCCTGCGACGTCGGCTGCTGATTCTTTGAAGCTCCGCTCATTGACTGCCTGTTTTCTGGCTGCACCTCTTCTGATATTGCCTGCTCTGAAATCTCCGGCTGCTCTTCGTCCTCCCGTTTTGTTCCTATGGAAGACCTGGCGATAATCGTATGTACCTCATTCTGAATCCGAATGCTGCTGTCTTTTTTATAGTTCTTCTCTCCAGCCTCCATATATCCGACTTCAATATTCACATCCATGCCACAACGCTCACAGATAATCTTCTCCAGAATCTGCACGATCTCCTCAGATTTCTGCCGTGCAATCATAGATTCCTCAAAGATAAGCTGCATCTTATGTTCCTCTGGAAACTTCAACTGTGCCGTTTTCAGCAGACTGTATTCCAGATAACTGTATGCCTTAAACTCATCCAGAACACTATCCCGATAGATGTACATCAGTTTTTTAGGGCTGTATTGTCCGGAAAGTTTGTATTTCTCGATAATCTTTACTGTCAGCTCATTCCGTGGAAAAAGCTGTCTTTTAATGTCTTCTTCCAGACGAAAAATCCGTTTCTTCTCTATGAGTCTGGAACTCAGAAGATACACTCTGAGATGGTCGCGGTTTCTGTTAGTGGAAACTTTTGTCACCTCCACATCCGCCATCAGCTTTTCCATCTCCGAGGGGATTTTCAAATCGGGAAATACATCAAAAAACAGCTTACCCATATACTATTCACTCCAATGCAGTAATTCATAACGGAGGGCTGGCAAGAGCTCCTCCTCTTTTACCTTTTTATAAATCTCTCCATGCCTGATAATCAGTCCTTCACCGATGCCTCCGGCAATACCGATATCTGCCTCTTTGGCCTCTCCAGGTCCATTTACCACGCATCCCATAACCGCCACCTTCAAGTCCAGCGGGATATCCCTTACCATATTTTCCACCTGATTTGCAAGGCCAATCAAATCAATCTGTGTTCTTCCGCAGGTCGGACAGGAGACTACTTCAATTCCGCCTTTACGAATGCCAAGCGTCCGCAGGATAATCTTTGCTGATTTAATCTCCTCCAGCGGATCCCCAGTCAGAGACACACGAATCGTATCTCCGATTCCCTGACTTAAAATCAATCCCAGTCCTATGGAAGATTTGATATTGCCGCTGATAATCGTCCCTGATTCCGTGATTCCCACATGCAGCGGATAATCGATCTTATCTGCGACTAGCTCATGCGCCCGGACGCACATCATCACATTCGAAGATTTGATGCTGATAACAAGATTGTCGTATCCCATTTTTTCAATAATACGTACCTTATCCAGTGCGCTCTCTACGATTCCCTCCGCCGTCACACCCCCGTGTTTCTGCACCAGCTCCTTTTCCAGGGAACCACTGTTGACGCCGACACGGATGGGAATGTTGCGCTCCTTTGCCACGTCAATGACTGCCTGAATGCGCTCTTTTGCCCCGATATTTCCGGGATTGATGCGGATTTTGTCTGCACCGTGCTCCATGGCGGCAATCGCCAGCCGGTAATCGAAATGGATATCCGCCACCAGCGGAATCGTAATGCCCTTTTTTATCTCTGCAATCGCCTCTGCTGCCTCCATGGTGGGCACCGCGCAGCGGATAATCTCACAGCCCGCCGCCGTAAGCGCCTGAATCTGTGCGATCGTACCCTTAATGTCCTCCGTCCGCGTGTTAGTCATGGACTGAATTAAAATGGGATGGTTCCCACCGATAACGCGATTGCCAATCTGTACTTCACGCGTCTGTTTTCTAATAATTTGGTTTTTCATAACAATTTCCTTTATATAAGATTCCGTATATCGTTAAACATTACAAATACCATCAACGCCATCAATGCCACCAATCCAACAAAGTGTACCATACCTTCTTTCTCGGGCGGAATCTTTTTCCTGCGGATTGCCTCAATAATCAGAAATACAAGCCTTCCGCCATCCAATGCCGGAAGTGGCAAAAGATTCATGATACCTAAGTTGGCTGACAGGAAAATAGAGAAATTAACCATGCTTAAAATTGCAAGCCATGTTCCTCCTGCTGACTCATTGCTGTCATAAGTATCACCCATAACTTTAACGATCCCCACAGGTCCCGACAGATCCTTCACGCCAACTTTCCCGGTTACCAGCATTTTCAGACTTTCTATGGTAGTACCTATCTGATACTTTATTTCATAAAAACTGCTTGCAATCGTCTCAAGAACGGTTCCTTTTTCCCGCCCGGCTTTTCCATTCATGCCGAACAATTCTCTGCCGCTCTCCTGATCCAGTTTCGGAGACAGCACCGTTTCAAACCGCTCTCCATCGCGTTTATATACAAGCTTGACATCCTCTCCCGGATGGAATATGGAAAACTGGCTGATTTCACGGAAAAAGTGGGTCCGCGAGCCATTCATGGAGATAATCTCATCTCCCGCCTGAAGTCCTGCCTCTGCCGCTGGAAACCCTTCTCTGACACTGGTCAATACCGGACGGTCAAATCCCACGCTCGCCATTACAATCAGGGCAAACAACCACGCCATAATAAAATTAAATATGGGACCGGCAGCGACCACGCTAATCCGTGCCCAGACAGATTTGCTGTTGAATGATTTCTCATCCTGGCTCTCGCCGTCTTCTCCCTCCATCATACAGGCGCCGCCAAAAGGCAGCAATTTCAGGGAATACTTCGTCTCTCCTCTGGTAACTCCAAACAGAGTCGGCCCAAGGCCCAGGGAAAATTCATTGACCTTGATGCCATTCGCTTTCGCGAGCGTAAAATGTCCCAGTTCATGAAAGAGAATAATAACGCTGAAAATAATAAGTGCAATAATAATATTCAATCTTACCACCTGCTTTCTATAAAGGCGTAAACTTCTGTTTCTGTTTCAAGAATCTGCTCTACCTTCGGCTGTTTCTCATAGTTACAGTGTTCCATACACGCCTGAATGATCTCCGGAATCTGCAAAAATGAAATTTTTCCCTCCAAGAATAAAGCCACGGCTCTCTCATTCGCCGCATTGTAAGCCGTCGGGATATTCCCTCCCTGCTCCATTGCCGAAAAGGCAAGCCCCAGTCCTGAGAACGTATCCAAATCCGGTTCCTCAAATGTCAGACTGGCAAGCTGATAAAAATCCAGCCGCTTTCCCGACAAACTGCGACGCTTTGGATAATACAGGGCATATTGGATGGGAAGACGCATATCCGGCGTTCCAAGCTGTGCAATTACCGCGCCGTCCTCATATTCCACCATCGAATGAATGACGCTCTGGGGATGGACAACCACCTGAATCTGAGACAATTCCACGCCAAAAAGCCATTTTGCCTCCATGACCTCCAGTCCCTTATTCACCATTGTGGCAGAATCTATAGTGATTTTCTTTCCCATGGACCAGTTGGGATGACGCAACGCATCCTCCACCCGGACCAGTTTTAAATCTTCACGTTTTTTTCCACGGAACGGACCTCCGGACGCTGTCAGAAGTATTTTGTGAATTTGATTCCCACGCTCTCCATGCAAGGACTGGAAAATCGCGCTGTGCTCGCTGTCTACCGGCAAGATCGGCACCTGATGTTTCTCTGCCAGGGGCATGATGATATGTCCTGCCGTCACAAGTGTCTCCTTGTTTGCAAGGGCAATTTTCTTCCCCGCCTCTATCGCCGCAATTGTGGGACGTATTCCCAACATACCGACAATCGCAGTGACTAATAGTTCCGATTCCGGCATCACGGCAATTTCTAACAATCCTTCCATACCGGATAATACTGTCACCGAAAGGTCTTTTACGCGTTCTTTCAAGTCTGCAGCATCTTTTTCTGCCCAGAGAACGGCAAGCCTGGGCTGAAACTCCCGAATCTGTTTCTCTAAAAGCGATATGTTTGCACCCGCCGCCAGCGCTACAATCTCAATATCTTTCTGTTCCCGGACAATTTCAAGCGTCTGGGTTCCAATAGAGCCGGTGGAGCCCAATAAAGCAACTCTTTTCATTTGTTTCTCCTATCTCAATCTAAACAAAATCTCCCATATTATGCGACAACTAAAAACAGTTTTGCCAGAAAATAGACTATGGGAGCTGTAAATATAACGCTGTCAAAGCGGTCAAGTATGCCACCATGACCTGGAATCAGTTTCCCATAATCTTTCATATCATAATTTCGTTTTATCGCCGACGCCGCCAAATCTCCAATCATGGAAATGATTGCGCCGATGCCGCTGATTCCTGCAAGTATGAAAATATACTCTGTCGTAAGATGCATCTCATTCCGAAAGAACCATCCGTACAGTATCGTTAAGAGCGCTGTACCCACCACGCCCCCGACTGCCCCCTCAATGGATTTTTTGGGGCTTAATTTCGGAGCCATCTTATGTTTTCCAAATAAGACGCCAACACAGTAAGCACAGGTATCACTGCCCCAGGAACACAAAAAAATGAGCCAGACAATATATGCGCCATCTGCCATCATCCGCGTCTGGTAAATGCATGACAGCATTACCGCCACATAAAATACACCGGCAAATCCGGCAAATACCTGCTCTGCTTTGTACTTTGGAAATTGCAGGACATAAACTGCCATAATCAAAATAAAAAACCCTAATACAAACATTTCTGTTTCCGGTAGAAACGAAACACCAAGGTTCAGATAATAGACAGATACCGCCAGATAACCGCTGATTCCCAACAGAGATTTTTCTATATGAATAACACGGTACAATTCAAACAGGCCAATCAGAGACACAACATAAAGTCCTGTCAACAAAACATTACCGCCTGTTATAATCAGTGCAAGCGCAACAATGACCAACACAATACCGCTCAACAATCGTGTTCGGAACACCTCTACTCCTCCTTAATACCACCATAACGTCTATCTCTTTTATTATAGTCTTCAATAGCTTTTACTAATTCCTTTTTCGTAAAATCAGGCCAGGGAACATCTGTAAAATAAAGCTCACTGTACGCCAGTTGCCACAAGAGAAAATTAGACAACCGCTGTTCCCCGCTGGTTCGAATCAGCAAATCCGGCGACGGAATATCGCTGGTATCCAGATAACGCTCAAACTTTGCCTCATCTAATTCTTCCGCAAGGAATCTTCCCTCTTTATAGTCGTCAAGCATCTTTTTCATGCCCCGCAACATTTCATCACGGCTGCCGTAATTGATGGCAATCTGAAAATTAAGTCCATCCTGATCCTTCGAAAAATCCTCCAGCCTGCGTATGCTCTCCTGGATATCATCATCCAGTTTGGAAACATCGCCAATCACGCGGACGCGCATATGATTTTTCTCCGCTGTCTTGATGCAGTTTTTCATATAGTTGCGCAAAAGTTTCATCAAAGCATGGACTTCATCCCGCGGGCGCGCCCAGTTCTCTGTGGAAAATGCATATACCGTCAAATACTTAATGCCAAGATTCCACGCCTCCCGACAGATTGTCTCTACATTCTTTGCACCCTGCGTATGTCCATAATTCCTCGGCATTCCATGCTGCTTTGCCCATCTGCCGTTTCCATCTAAAATAATTGCCACATGCTGCGGAACTCTCATGATTTCCTCCATCGTTATAAAATCAGATCATCGAAACAATACAAGGTGAAAAAGGGGCAGGCACAGGCCTGGCCCCTTTACACATAATATATCGCTTGCCGTTGCAAACAATACTATACTGTAAGAATCTCTTTCGTTTTCTCTTCCACGGACTTATCGACTTTGGCAATATATTTGTCCGTCAGTTTCTGCACTTCTTCCTCTAACTGTTTGATTTCATCTTCCGAAACATCATTGGATTTTGACATTTTCTTCAGGGAGTCATTCGCATCTCTGCGGATATTGCGAACAGCTACTTTGGCATTCTCGCCCTTCTTTTTGACGTCCTTCGCCAAATCCTTTCTGCGTTCTTCCGTCAACTCCGGAAATGTCAGGCGAATCACCTTACCGTCATTCGTAGGATTGATTCCCAGATCCGACGTCTGAATTGCTTTTTCAATCTCGCGAACCATATTCGGCTCCCATGGCTGTATTAACAACATACGTGGTTCCGGCACCGAAATATTCGCCACCTGCTGAAGTACCGTAGGTGTTCCATAATAATCTACTCTTATCTTATCCAGCACATGCGGATTGGCACGTCCCGCACGGATGGAACCAAATTCTTCCAGCAGATTATCATATGATTTCTGCATTTTATTATCATATTGCTGTAATCTCTCATCCATTCGATAAATCCTCCCGATTTTATATACGTCACTGGCTGTTCAGAAAGACGTTATATTGTTACCTTCGTACCGGAAAATGCACCTGAAATCGCATTCACAATACTATTCTCTTCGTTTAAGGCAAACACATACATCGGCATCTTATTCTCCATGCTCATGATAGACGCCGTCAAATCCACAACCGCCAGTTTCTTATCAATCACTTCCTGAATCGATATCTGATCATATTTTACTGCATCCGGGTTCGTCTTCGGATCTTTGTCATAAACGCCGTCAATCGCTTTTGCCAACAGTATTCCGTCAGCTTCTATCTCAACCGCACGCAAGACCGTAGCCGTATCCGTTGAAAAATATGGATGACCGGTTCCACCAGCAAAGAAACAAACAATACCTTTTGCAAAATATTTATTGACACGATCCTTGGAAAAAAGTTTTGTAAAAGAACCGCACTCAAAAGGAGTCAAAATCTGCGTCATCATACCTACGGAACGAAAAATCTCAGATACATAAATACAATTCATCACTGTGGCAAGCATTCCAATCTGATCCGCCTTTGTGCGGTCAATCGTCTCGCTCGTCCTGCCTCTCCAGAAATTGCCACCGCCAATTACAATACCTACCTGTGTACCGCAGTCAATCAATTGTTTGACCTGCCGGGCAACTACCGTAACCGTACTCTCGTCAAAACCGACATGTTTCGCACCCGCTAACGCTTCTCCACTTAATTTTAATATTATTCTTTTCATATTATGCCTCTCTAGTTTGCATCAAACAGGCTCTCCACATCTACATCTGCATAACACTGGGAACAGAATCCTTCGATCACTGCACCATTGTTAATCTGAACAGAACGTGATTTGATATTTCCCATTACAACTGCAGAAGTATCTACCACTACCGGTCCATGAACATCAATATCACCCTTGATAGCGCCGGCGATTACCGCACTGGTTGCAGAGATATTTCCAATCACAACAGATCCGAGACCAATTTTTACGGTTCCGGTTGTCGTAATCTCACCCTCTATCTTGGCTGAATCTGCAAAGAATTCTGCTGCCTGGGAATTTCCTTTGATGCTTCCTGTCACTGTCATCTTGCCATTACACAAAACATTTCCTTCAATCTTGCCCTTTAATTCGAAAGAGCCGGTAGACTGCAAATCACCTCTCAGAGAAGTTCCTTCTGTAATCACCGTTACTTCATCCGATACATCCTCCGGCAAACTGCTTGTCATCTCCATTGTTACTGTATTTTCTGTATTCTCTGTACTCAAAACGTTATCCTCCTTCTTCTCGGGCGTTTCCGGCTCGATTACACTTTCTTTTTGTTCTTTCTGTACCACGCGCTCTGCCTTTACCTCTTTTGCGGCAGGCTCTTCTTTCTTTTGAAATTTAACCGGTTCTTCCGGTGTAAGAATCATTGGTTCTTCTGCAGTCTCTTTTCCTACCTTTTCAAAAAGTCCTTCCATTTTCTTCATTTCAGACTTCGCATCTACTTCCTGTTCCAGCGTATTTACAACCAGCTCCGGCTGCATCCTGGCGGCCTCTTCTTTCAATTCTTCTTCTCCCGGAAGCAGCTCGTTCATTGCCTGAGAGAAGTCCTCCTTGAAATCTTTAAAAAAGCTCATACATGTACCTCCATAAATTATTTTTCATGTAAAAACATACTGCATACTTTATTCTACATCTTCTGCTTTTATATGCTGTATGGGTTTTGTGTTTTCATCAATTGGCAACAACTCTGCTCCCATCGCCTGTAATTGGTCAATCATAGGCACCAGCGCATCCACTGTAGATCCTTTTGCGGAAGAATCATGCATCAGCACAACAGAAGTATCGTATTTTATCACATCATTCATGACATTTGCAACCAGCTCGTCCGGCGTATAAACCTGACTGGTAGCGTCGCCGCTTACCACATTCCAATCAAAATATGTCCATCCCTGTTCCCTTACATAACGGATTAACTCCTTGATGTCAACATTGCTCACACCATTACTGCTTCCTCCTGGAAAACGTATCAGATCCGGCGCGATTCCTGTAACTTCCTTCAGATATGACTGCAGATGCAGCATGTCCTCTGCAAAAGATTCCCGGGATTTGTAGATAGCATCATATTTATGGGAAAAAGAATGCATTCCAAGTGTATGTCCCTCTGCAACAATTCTTCGGTATAATTCTCTGGACTCATCATCTTCCTGTCCAATCACAAAAAATGTTGCTTTGATGTTTCGTTCCTTCAGAATATCCAAAATTTTTGAAGTATTCACACTGGGACCATCGTCAAACGTCAAATATACCTTGGGATGTTCCCCTTCCTCCAGAAAATTATCTTCTTCTGCCCCATCATTTTCAGAAACGTCTTCTGAATTCTCTCCATCCTCCGACGAATCTGTCTCATTATCTGCTATACTTCCCTCTGAATGATCTGCTTTTGCCACATCATCCTTTAATATTTTATCTGAAGTATTCTCCTTCGGAGATTCTGCGCTCTTTTCATCGTTCTCCTGTATGATCTCCTCCTTGGAAATCAAGGTGTCATTTAATTTCTGCTCCAGAAAAACTACCTTAACCAATAAGAAAACCATCAACGCGCTCAATACTATAATCCAAATGATTAAGCCGGCGACCATGGACATCTTCATTCTGTTAATACGCTTTCGCCTGGCCTGTTGCTGTCGTAATCCGTCCGCCACTTTTTCTTCCATGTATGGACCTCCTCGGTCATTAAAAACATTACTATGACTATTGTATCATATTTTTTCGAAAACGCATTAAAAATTTTCGAAAAATATGTACTATTTTTTTGTATCATTTCTTTTTTTTTCTGTTTTCTCTATCTTTCTCCATTTTTTCTCAGATAATTACAAAAATATCCAGAAAATATTCTTCACCAAAAATCAAGAAAACTACAAAAATAGAACTGCAAAAAAATGGAAAATTAAAATACAAAAAGCAGGAAACCCCTCGCGAACGAGGGGGATTCCTTTATCCTATGGACACTACCTTATAATCTTTATCTTCGACCGTTTTTTTCAAAATATCATCGGAAATTTCGCTGGTCACAGTTACAACCGCCGTTCCCGACTCATGACTTACCTCAGCCGCCTCCACCTCCGGAAGCTCTTCCAGACACTTCTTTACCGCTGCCTCGCAATGTCCACACATCATACCTTCAATTTTCATCGTTTTCTGCATTTTTGTTTCCTCCTTGTTTTCCTTTCTATATTGCTGCGTCAATTCTTGATTGACGTCCACGTGCAGCTTAGATTTATGTCGCGGCTTATCCCTTTTTCCATTATAGATATTCTGTAAATTCAGACGCAATGCGTTCATCACCACACAGAAACTGGACAAACTCATGGCAGCAGCGCCAAACATAGGATTTAACTGCCAGCCAAAAACCGGAATCCAGACCCCGGCTGCCAGTGATATTCCAATAATATTATAAATAAACGCCCAGAATAAATTTTCATGGATATTCTTCAGTGCAGCGCGGCTTAAGCGGATAGCTGCCGCAACGTCGCTCAACCTGCTTTTCATAAGAACAATATCGGCTGCGTCAATGGCGACATCCGCGCCTGCCCCAATCGCAATTCCCATATCTGCCCGGGTGAGCGCCGGTGCATCGTTGATTCCGTCTCCTACCATGGCAACTTTGCCTTTCTTCTGAAGCATGCGAATCACCGTTTCTTTTCCATCCGGCCTTACTCCCGCAATAACCTCGTCCACGCCAGCCAGTTTGCCGATCGTATTGGCCGTATTCTCGTTATCCCCGGTAAGCATGACGACATGCAGTCCCAGGTTCTTTAGCTCCCGGATTGCCTGTGGGCTGTCTTCTTTCATAATGTCTGCAACTGCAATTACACCGCAAAGAACCCCATCCCTGGCAAAATACAATGGCGTCTTTCCCTCGTCTGCAAGAGATTGAGCCTGTTGCTTTATTTTCTCCGGAATCCGCGCATGTGCAAGAATGAAAGATTCATTGCCGCCATAAAAAGATACGCCATCGCATTTTCCCGAAAGACCATTTCCAGGCATGACTTCAAACTCTGTCACTTCCCCGGCATCAATCTTTTGCTCCTCGGCATACGCCAAAACTGCTTTTGCCAATGGATGCTCACTTTTCTTCTCAAGGGTCAACGCGGTAAATAACAACTCCTGTTCGGAGATACCTTCCGAAAGAATGAAATCCGTAACCCGAGGTTCTCCCTGCGTAATGGTTCCCGTCTTATCAAGCGCAATAATATCCATCTTCCCGGTCTCTTCCAACGATACGGCTGTCTTGAACAGAATCCCGTTCTTCGCGCCGATGCCATTGCCGACCATAATGGCAACCGGCGTTGCAAGTCCCAGTGCGCAGGGACAGCTGATGACCAACACGGAAATTCCCCGCGCCAGTGCAAAACCAATTCCCTCTCCCAAAAACAACCATGCAATCATCGTTATCAGAGCAATTCCAATCACCGTTGGCACAAAGACGCCGGACACCTTATCCGCCACCTTTGCAATCGGAGCTTTGGTGGCTGCAGCGTCACTAACCATACGAATAATCTGGGACAACGTGGTATCTTCCCCTACTCTGGACGCCTGGCATTTGATAAATCCGGATTGATTGGTAGTCGCCGCTGATACCTGGTCTCCCTCGGCTTTGTCCACAGGAATGCTTTCTCCGGTGAGCGCCGCTTCATTTACCGCACAGCTCCCCTCAAGCACAATTCCATCCACCGGAATATTTTCCCCGGGACGCACGACAAAAATATCGCCCTTTTGGAGTTGCTCAATCGGCACCTCCGTCTCCCTGCCATTCTTAAGGATCACAACCGTTTTCGGGGCAAGCCTCATCAGGCTTTTGAGCGCGTCCGTCGTCCTCCCTTTGGAGCGTGCCTCCAGCATTTTCCCAACGGTAATCAATGTTAGTATCATTGCCGCAGATTCAAAATAAAATTCATGCATATATGACATTACCTGTCCTGAGTCGCCCCTTGTCTGCGCATCTGTCATGGCAAACAGTGCATAGGTACTGTAAAGAAACGCGGCGCCGGCTCCCATGGCGACAAGCGTATCCATATTGGGCGCGCCATGAATGAAACTCTTCCACCCGCTGATAAAGAACTTCTGATTGATGATCATAATAACAATCGTCAACAAAAGCTGCAATAACCCCATCGCCACATGATTCCCAGACAGGAACTCCGGCAATGGCCATCCCCACATCATATGACCCATGGAAATATACATAAGAATGAGCAGAAATCCAAGTGAATATATAAGACGTTGTTTCAGTTTCGGACTTTCCTGATCTTTTAAAATATCTTCTCCCACAGCCTTTTGTGTTGTCTGTATGTTCCCTGCCCTCTTTTTCTCTGCGCCGTATCCAGCCTCTGTGACAGCACGGATAACCTCTGTCTCCTCCGCTGTGCCTTCTATTCCCATAGAGTTTGTCAACAGACTGACAGAGCAGGACGTGACTCCCGGCAGTTTAGAAACAGCTTTCTCTACCCGGGCGCTGCAGGCTGCGCAGCTCATACCAGTTACCGTATATTGTTCCATAACTGACTCCTTTCCCACCAACCACAGACTGCATTCAGTCTTACATGGCTTTATTTCATCAATTTCTGTAAAACGGTTACTAATTCGTCCACGGTTTCCTCTCTGCCTTCCAGTATATCCTGCGTCACGCAAGTCTTAATATGGTTTGCCAGCAATGTCTTGTTAAAACTGTTTAACGCCGCATTCACAGCGGCAACCTGCACCAGAATATCCGTACAGTATACATCACGTTCCACCATTCCTTTAATCCCACGCACCTGACCCTCAATCCGGTTTAACCGATTGATCAAATCCTTATATTCTTTCTCGGGGCGTTCCTTGGTCTTATTACAATTACATTCTGCTTGTTCCGGCATTCTGTGTTTCCTCCTTTGAATACCCACCTGATGTCATATTATTCCCGCAAACAACCATATTATATACCCTAATGGGGTATATTGCAAGTCTGTCTGGATTTTTTTTGTAAATTGTTTTATAATATGCCAGAAGGTTTACTGTTTTTATACGTTTTTCACGGAATTTGCCAAAAGTACCTGTCGCATTTTAGAAAAATCTCTATACATACGGAGGAAACCATGAAGATATGGCAGAATGAAACCGAACTTACTCTGGAGCATCCAGTTGCAATTGAAACATTCACGGAATCGATACTCTTTTTTGATATCGAAACCACGGGATTTTCCCCCATACACACGCACGTCTATTTGATTGGATGTGCCGCAAGGCGGGGACGCCTGATTTGTATTACCCAATTTTTTGCAGAAAAGCCGCAGGAAGAAAAATCCATTCTAACTGCTTTTTTAAAGCTTGCCAGCCAGTATGAGGGTCTGATTTCCTTTAACGGACTTGGCTTTGATATCCCCTACCTGAAAAAACGTCTGGCACATCACGGATTACCTGACGCACCGGAATTTCCACACCTGGATATTTTTCATGAGATATCCGGGTTCAAATCCATCTTGAAACTGAACAATTTAAAACAGAAATCACTGGAAACATTTCTGGGAATTGCAAGGGATGATCAATACTCCGGCGGAGAACTGATCAATGTCTATCAGGATTATGCAAAGCACCCATCCGCAGAAAGTGCGGAACTGCTTCGCCTTCACAACTATGAAGATTTGCTGGGAATGCCTGGGTTACTGCCCATCCTCGCCTATCCGGAATTGTTTGCGGGTGCATTTGATGTCGTTTCCTGTGAGAAAAATGTATACAAAACATATGAAAACGAACAGGAGCTGGAATTAATTCTGACGCTTATGCCTGATTCTCCTCTTCCCAGACGGTTTTCTTTCGGAAAACAGGGCATCTATCTGACAGGTTACAACAGGCAGGCAAAACTAAAAATTTCCATCTACCAGGGGGAGCTGAAATATTTTTATCCCAATTACAGGGATTATTATTTTCTGCCTGAGGAAGACCGTGCCATCCACAAAAGCGTTGCCTTCTATGTGGACAAAAATTTCCGCACAAAGGCAAAGGCTGCCACCTGCTATAGCAGGAAGACCGGCTGTTTCCTGCCCCAATATGAAGAAATCGTTACCCCATATTTTAAATTAGAATTCCATGATACGGTAACCTGGTTTGAAATGACAGAGGAATTCACCGCTTCTGCCAAAACACAGAAAAGATATGTACAACATCTTTTAAAATATCTAAGTAAATAGTGCATTTTATGCAATTCAAGAGCCCCCTGTGAAAAATCACAAAAGGGGGCTCTTTAGAGGGGAGTATTTGTAACATAAATATTTAAGGGAAAATATCTCTTATTACCTAATTCTTTTGGAAGAAGAATGACTGATGTCTCTGATAGTTCAATTCCTTGTAATTCATAATCTGCTCGGTACTGCCGATAAAAAGAATTCCCTCACTTGCCAGTGCGGCATTGAACTTCTTATAAATCTCTTCCTTTGCTTCTTCCGTAAAATAAATCAATACATTTCTGCATACAATCAAATGACAGCCAACGGGATAACTATCCCTCAGTAAATTATGCTCTTTAAATTCTACCTGACGCTTGATCTCATTCGAAATCTGATAAGAACTTCCTATCTTTGTAAAATACTTCTTTTTGAAATCAGCAGGCACGGCTGCTATGCTTTTTTCATTATATATCCCCATGCGCGCTTTGTCAAGTACCTGTTTATCAATATCTGTCGCTGTGATGCGAATCTGATTGATCGGTACGTGTCTTGACAATGCCATAACCAGAGAATACGGCTCGTCGCCGGTGGAACATGCAGCGCTCCAAATCTTAAGAGTCTTGCCAAAACGCTTAATTAACGCGGGAAAAACATTCTTGTCCAAAATTTCCCACTGTTCCGGATTTCGGTAAAATTCTGATACATTGATGGTAAGGAAATTTACGAACTGCTCAAATTTCTCTTCGTTCTTCTTAATCAACGCCACATAATCTTTATAGCTGCTGATGCCATTCTTGCCGATCAACGTATCAATCCGGCGTTTCATCTGCTTTTCCTTGTATGAATTTAAGTCTATTTTAGTCAATCCTAAAATATCTTTTTTGAAATCCTCATATCCATTCATGAAATTCCTCTATTCTTCTACTTCCGCAGACTCGTCGGCATCCTCATCCGGCTCCTGATCATATGTCTCTGCCGGAGCAAGCATTGCTTTCAGGCTCAGGCTGATTTTCTTTTCTTCCTCATTAAAATCAACAATTTTAGCCTCAATCTCCTGACCGATATTTAATACGTCTGCCGGTTTGTCCACATGTTCTTTGGAAATCTGGGATACGTGCAAGAGTGCATCCACACCCGGTGCCAGCTCTACAAATGCGCCAAAATCAGTCATTCTTGCAATTACACCTGTAATGATCGTGCCAACTGCATATTTCTCAGCAGCATTTTTCCACGGATTCTCATCTTCAAATTTCATACTGAGTGCAATCTTCCTGTCGTTGATATCCTTAATAAATACCTTCACAACATCGCCAATCTTGAAGACTTTCTTCGGATTCTCCACTCTTCCCCATGACATCTCGGAAATATGAAGCAGTCCGTCAGCGCCGCCCAGATCAATAAATGCACCAAAGTCCGTAACATTCTTAACGGTTCCTTCCAATACATCGCCGACATTAATTTTCTCAAACAATTCTTTCTGCTGCTCCTCTTTCGCAGCCATAAGCAACTGCTTGCGGTCACCGATAATTCTTCTTCTGCGCGGATTGAACTCTGTAATAACAAACTCAATCTCCTGGTCTTTGTATTTGCCCAGATCCTTCTCATATGTATCAGATACCAGGCTTGCCGGAATGAAAATTCTCGTCTCGTCAATGACAACGCTCAGGCCGCCTTCCAATACCTGAACAACCTTCGCCTTCAATACTTCCTGTGCGTTAAACGCCTCTTCGAGTTTCTTGCTTCCTCTCTCAGCAGCAAGACGCTTGTAAGTCAACAGTACCTGTCCCTCACCGTCATTCACTTTCAGGACTTTGGCCTCCATGGTGTCTCCCATGGAAATTACGGTAGTCAAATCAACATTGGGCTCGTTTGTATATTCATTTCTGGTAATGATTCCATCGGATTTGTAACCAATATTTAAGATAATCTCGTCTGGTTTCACATCAATAACGGTACCTTCGACTACCTCTCCATTCCTTATTGTTTTAAATGATTCTTCCAACATTTGTTCAAAACTCATTTCTGACATTTTTTTGAACCTCCTCAATAATTTTGTTTGGGGTGGAAGCCCCTGCGGTAATACCTACGCTATTAATGGACCGTAATTTAGACAAATCCAAATCGTCGAGTGTCTGTATATAGCAAGTATTTTCACATTCTTTTTTACATATTTCAAATAACTTTTGCGTATTGGAACTGTTCTTTCCACCGACCACAATCATGGCGTCTACCTCTGCGGCAATCTCCTTGGCCTCGGTCTGCCTTTCCTGCGTTGCATTGCAAATCGTATTTAAAACAATTATATCATAACCTTTTTTTGAAATAATTTCAACTAGTTCTTGAAATTTCTTGTTGTTAAATGTCGTCTGCGAGACAATACAGACCTTTTTTTCTGTATTCTGTATAAAATCATTCGCCTCCTGAAACGTCCCAATCACGCTTGTTTCCGCGATATTCTCACTCCATCCCTTGATGCCTTCCACCTCGGGATGATTTTCATTGCCAATAATTAACACATGATAACCATCGTGGCTGTATTTCTCCACAATCCCATGAATCTTCTTTACAAAGGGACAGGTGGCGTCCACATAAGGAATCTGCTCTTTTTCAAGCAGATCATAAATCTCCTTGCCCACGCCATGGGAACGGATGATGACTGTGCCATCCTTACAGTTTTTCAGTTCTTCGGCTGTCTCCACCACACATACGCCTTTTCTCTCCAAATCCGCCACAACTTCCTCGTTATGTATGATGGGACCATAGGTATAAATTTTTCCGTTTTTCTGTTTCACCTGCTCATAGACCGTGTCCACCGCACGTCTGACGCCGAAACAGAAACCTGCGCTTTTCGCCAGTATCACTTCCATAATTACGCTTGCTTTTCCTTTACAATACTTAAAATTCTCTCTACGACTTCTTCAATCGTCATCTCAGAGCTGTCAATTAAAACGGCGTCCTCCGCCTGTTTCAGGGGGGAAATCTCTCTTGTCATATCGCGGTAATCACGTTTTTCTATGTCCTTGCAGATTTCTTCCAGGCTGCACGTTTCGCCTTTCTCCTGCAATTCCAGAAACCGCCGTTTGCCGCGGGTCAGTACGCTTGCAGTCAGATAAATCTTTACCTGCGCCTGCGGCAGTACACAGGTTCCAATATCCCTGCCGTCCATAATCAGGTCTGTCGTACGCGCCATCTCGCGCTGTAACTGCGTCAGTTTTTCCCGCACAGGCGCATGGACGCTGACTGCAGACGTCATCTTTCCAACTTCTTCCGTACGGATGAACCCGTTGACATTTTCTCCATTTAAATATACCTGTTGCTCGCCATTCTCAGTAGCAAGGGAAACCGTAATCTGTTCACATGCAGCCGAAATTTCCGCCCCATCGTCCGCTGAAATCCCCGCGCGCAGAAAATACAACGCCATTGCGCGGTACATCGCACCGGTATCCACATAAATATAGGACAATTGTCTTGCAACTTCTCTGGCAATGGTACTCTTGCCGGCCCCTGCCGGACCATCTATTGCGATATTAAACGCCATTTGCTGCCTCCATTTCTATATTGATCCACTCAGATACTGTCTCCGGCAAGATAGCCGGTAGACCATGCAATCTGTAGGTTGAATCCTCCGGTCAGTGCATCCAAATCCAGCACTTCCCCGGCAAAATACAGTCCCGATACCAGTTTCGACTCCATTGTGGAAGGATTCACTTCTTTGATACAGACGCCTCCCCTGGTGATAATTGCCTCATCAAATCCGCGGAATCGCTCAAGTGTCAGAGGAAAATGTTTGATCAGGTGCACAAACGCCATCCTCTGTTCTTTCGTAACGGCGTTCACTTTCTCTTCCGCTCCCACACTGCTTAATCGTATGATGACCGGAATCAGCTTTGCCGGAAACAGTTTTGAGAGGGCATTCTTAAACTGCCGGTTCTGATTGTCCTCAAAATCCCGCAAAATGCGCTTGTCCAATTGTTCCTCCGTCAACGCCGGTTTTAAATCAATTTCCATGGAAAACGGCATTCCATCCCTGTAATCGCCAACTATGCTGCTGGCACTGATAATCAGAGGACCGCTGACGCCATAATGTGTAAAAATCATCTCGCCAAAGTCTTCAAACAGGAGTTTTTGTCCCTGCCTGATCCGTACGGTAACATTTTTGAGCGATAATCCCTGCAAATCCCTGACCCAATCCTCCGCGGTTTCAAATGGAACCAGGGACGGCTGCTGTGCCATCACAGTATGTCCAAGCAGTTCGGCAAAACCGTAACCATCTCCGGTTGCACCGGTAGACGGATAAGAGCAGCCTCCTGTGGCGATAATTACTTTATCTGCCTCTAACGTTCTTCCATCCGCAAGACGCACACCTGCTACTTTCCTTCTGTCACCGCCTTCTATCAGAATATCGGCAGCTTTTGCATGTAGCTGTATATCAATTTCTTGCTGCCGCATCACATTTTGCAGCGTCCGTATGACATCGGACGAGTGGTCGGATTGTGGAAATACACGTCCTCCGCGTTCCGTCTTGATGGCAAGACCATGTTTTTCAAAAAAATCCATGACCTGCCTGCTGTCAAAAGAATAGAACGCGCTATAAAGAAATTTGCTGTTGCGGGTGACATGTTTCAGCAAATCTTCCGTATCGCAGTCATTCGTGATATTACATCGACCCTTTCCTGTAATATAAAGTTTCTTACCCAGTTTTTCATTCTGTTCTAACAGCGTTACCTGATTTCCATTTCCAGCGGCACGAATCGCAGCCATCATTCCCGCCGCGCCGCCGCCAATTATAATTACTTTGCCCATGCTCTAATTCTCTTCCTGCTGTGACTGTGCATAGCGAATCCGTATGGAATCGCCGATATAATCAATTTCATCATTCCCGTAAACCTGATATTCATCCCAGAGCCGCTCTAACATTTCCAGATTTTTTAACACCTTTTTCTGACGTTTCATGCAGACCGCCATAATCAAGGCATTGATTACACTAAGAGGCGCTGTCAAAGAATCTACAATGGACGACATATCGCTCTGTGCGACAAGGTTACACGAGGAGTACAGATTCATCGGGGAATGTACGCTGTCTGTCAGGGTAATCACCTTGGCATTGCGGTTATTGGCAAATTCCATCGCCTTCAATACACGCAGTGAATAGCGCGGAAAGCTGATTCCAATCATCACATCCTCCCTGCCAATGTAAAACATCTGTTCAAACAGCTCACTGGCGCTGTTGGTGTGTATCCTTCTTACATTGTCAGACATCATATTCAGATAAAAGACCAGAAATTCCGCCAAAGGCGCACAGCTTCGTATTCCAATTACATAGATATGTCTGGCATGAAGAATTGCATCCACTGCCAGATCAAAAGCATGTTCGTCAATCATCTTAAGCGTATCCTCAATACGCTTTGCATCAGATTTCAGCACCGTCGTAAGAATCTCAGACCTGGTAATCTTCCCGTATACATGCTCCATCTGCTGTACCGCGTCCAATTTTCCCCGCACCATCTCCGCCATGGCCTGCTGAAACTGCGGATATCCCTTATAGCCGAGATGTGTGGCAAATCGAACGACAGTGGACTCACTGACGCCCACAACCTCGCCCAGCCTTGCCGCCGTATAAAACACCGCTTCATCATAGTTGTCGGTGATATATGCGGCAATCCGTTTCTGCCCTTTGCTCAGGGTGGCGTACCGCTCATTGATTCGGTTCATTAAATCGTTCGCACTCGTCATATCCCGTTTCTCCTTTGACGCTTTAGCGTGACAAACTCTTTTCTATAAGATGAAGAAAAGATACTGCTCAAAGGAACAGTATCTTCTCTTTTTTATACAAATATCATCTCAGACTGGATACGCTCCGTTCTTGGTATCTGCAACCGTAGCATCTACCTTTGTCTGCTGTGCTTCTCTGTATTTAAAGAACTCTGTTGCAACCTGCGGGAACAACGCATAGGACAATACATCCTCATCCTGCTGTTTCCACTGTTTCATCTCAGCCTCAATCTTATGCAGCTCCGGCTCTAAGAGATCTGCATAACGGCAGGTAATTGCATTCTTCTTCTCGTCGCCCAATACCTTGTCGATGATTTCGGGATTGAACGGCTTGACAGTCTGTCCATATTTTCCAAGTAATACGTCCTTGGTCTCTTTTGTCGCAACTTTGTAACGCTCGCCCATCAATACGTTGAACACTGCCTGTGTACCAACAATCTGGGAAGACGGGGTAACAAGTGGCGGCTCGCCCAGGTCCTTGCGCACGCGCGGAATCTCTTCCAACACGTCCATATACTTGTCTTCTGCATTCTGCTCTTTCAACTGAGATACCATGTTGCTCAACATACCGCCCGGTACCTGATAAAGCAGCGTCTGAATATCCACACCCAATACTTTCGGGTTCAAAAGACCACTCTTCAATGCCTCTTCCCTCATCGGACGGAAGTAATCGGCAATCTCTTTTAACAGCATCTGGTCAAATCCCGGATCCATCTGCGTTCCACGGAAAGCCTCTGCCATAACTTCTGTTGCCGGCTGGCTCGTTCCAAGCGCAAACGGTGACATTGCGGTGTCAATGATATCACAGCCTGCCTCAACTGCTTTGAGATAAGTCATGGAAGCAACACCGGACGTATAGTGAGTATGTAACTCAATCGGAAGGGATGTTGCTTTCTTCAAAGATTTAACAAGCTCCTCTGCCTTATACGGCGTCAGCAAACCAGCCATATCTTTGATACAGATAGAGTTCGCGCCCATCTCCTCAATCTTCTTCGCCATGTCTGTCCAATATGCAAGCGTATAAGCGTCTCCCAGTGTATAGGAAAGCGCAACCTGAGCATGACCTTTTTCTTTGTTTGTAGCAGTTACGGCTGTCTGTAAGTTCCTTAAATCATTGAGACAGTCAAAAATACGGATAATATCAATTCCGTTTGCAATAGATTTCTGTACGAAATACTCTACCACATCATCCGCATAAGGACGATAACCCAGAATATTCTGTCCGCGGAATAACATCTGTAATTTGGTGTTCTTAAATCCGTCTTTTAATTTTCTAAGACGCTCCCATGGATCTTCCTTCAGGAAACGCAGGGATGCGTCAAATGTTGCTCCACCCCAGCACTCTACGGCATTATAGCCAACCTTATCCATTTTATCAATAATCGGCAGCATCTGCTCTGTTGTCATTCGAGTCGCAATCAGAGACTGATGTGCATCACGTAATATGGTCTCCGTAATCTTTACGGGTTTTCTTTTCTGTTCAGCCATGATTTCCTCCATTCTATTCTACTAAATTCCAAAGATTGCCATAAACACACCTGCTGCTACGGCTGTACCGATAACGCCGGCAACATTGGGTCCCATCGCATGCATGAGCAGGAAGTTCGTCGGATCTTCATCCGCTCCGACTTTCTGGGATACACGTGCAGCCATCGGCACTGCGGACACACCGGCAGAACCAATCAGCGGATTAATCTTGCCTCCGGTAAGCTTGCACAACAGTTTACCAAACAAGGTTCCTGCTGCGGTACCGAACATAAATGCAATCAAGCCAAGTGCTACAATTTTTAATGTTGTGATATTCAAAAATGCCTCTGCGCTGGTCGTCGCACCTACGGATGTTCCGAGCAAAATAACCACAATGTACATCATGGCATTGGAAGCCGTCTCAGACAACTGACGTACCACGCCGGATTCACGGAACAGGTTACCAAGCATCAGCATACCTACCAACGGAGCCGTGGTCGGAAGAATGATACACACAACCGATGTAACCACAATCGGGAATAAAATCTTTTCCAGTTTGGATACCGGCCTTAAATTCTCCATCTTGATGGCACGTTCTTTTTTCGATGTAAAGAGTTTCATAATCGGCGGCTGAATAATCGGCACTAACGCCATATAGGAATACGCCGCCACCGCAATCGGTCCCATAAGTCCGGTCTGTCCCAGTTTTCCTGCAAGGAAGATAGAAGTAGGTCCGTCCGCTCCACCGATGATGGATACGGCTGCCGCTGCCTTATCGTTAAATCCAAGCAAAATCGCCATGAAATATGCTCCAAAAATACCAAACTGTGCTGCTGCGCCCAACAGGAAACTGATGGGATTCGCAATCAGTGGACCGAAGTCTGTCATCGCTCCTACACCCATGAAAATCAGGGACGGAAGGATGGACCATTCATCCAGAGAATAGAAATAATAAAGTAAACCACCTACGCCATTGCTGGTCTCTTCCGGAGAAGCGATAATATCGGGATAGATATTTACCAGCAGCATACCAAACGCAATCGGAACCAGTAACAGGGGTTCAAATCCTTTCTTGATTGCAAGGAAAAGAAAGATGAATGCAACTAATATCATTACATAGTTACCCCAGGTCAGGTTGAAAAATGCTGTCTGATGCAGGAGGTTTGATAAAGTTTCTCCTACGTAACTCATATTTTACCTCCAAATAATTAGTTGTTCATAGTTGCCAGTAATGCGCCTGCTTCTACTGCCTGACCTGCACTCACATCAATGCTTGCCACAGTTCCGTCTTCCGGAGCAACAACAGGCGTCTCCATCTTCATAACTTCCAATACCAGAATCGTATCGCCGCGTTTTACAGCGTCGCCAGCCTTCTTGTCAATGCTGAATACCTTACCGGCTGCGCCTGCCTCAATCTTTACGCTTCCTGCGCCGCCTGCTGCGGGTGCCGGAGCTGCTGCCGGTGCGGGTGCCGGAGCCGCTGCTCTTACCGGAGCTGCTGCCGGCGCTGCGCCAGCGCCGTTTTCTTCTACAGTAACATCATAAACGTTTCCATTAACAGTAATTGTATAGCTTTTCATTTTCGTTTCCTCCTGAATATTTTATTAAGGTATCGGCACGCGCCGCTTCGCGTCACCTGCCAAATCGTCGGAAGGCATTCCAGAAATGCTTCGCATTTGCCTTCCTCCTATTGTAACTGTTCTTTGCCTATTACCTTCTTCTTATGGAACGCACTACAAAATCACTTGTAGAAGTTCCGGTAGATGCTGCAATCGCCGCTGCAATTACGGCTGCCAGTTCCAGATCATCCTGTGCTGCTGCCACAGGCGCTGCCGGTGCTGCTGCGGGAGCCGGTGCTGCCGCTGGCGCCGGTGTTGCCTTCTTATTCTCAAGATATGAGAAAATCTTAAAACCATAAATAATCAAACTAATCAGTATCAGAACAATGAACACGATTCCCATTCCCATCAAAGTGTTCAATGCGGCGTTCGTCATCTTCTCACCCAATGTCTGTACTGCCTCTACGCCAATGTCCTCAAGCTCCATGTTATGATATTTGTATACATAACTGAGGATAACCGGACGGTCTGTAAACGTAATCTCCTGCTTGCATTCCAATGTCTTGCCGGACTTGGTAATCGTGAAATCACCTAATTCCACGTATTCGCCTGACTGTGCAACTGCTTCATCCCAGCGGATAATCATGTTTGCCTGTTGCGTAATGCCGGCAATATCCGTTTCTGATGCAGTGGGAGCAACCGATTTGATATAATTGTTCCTCTCAACATCAGACATATCCTTCATGACAGTATATGGCTGTTTCTGCTCGTCTGTCATTTCCAGAAGTGATGTAACAGTTCCCTCACACGTACTCTTCAACTGGTCATAACTGTATCCATTATAACTCATTGTGGTAGGATCCGTTTCTCCACATGCTGCCAGCCCAAGTGCGATAAGACACATACTGATTATCAGCAATATTTTCTTTTTCATAAACTTCACCTTTCTATTTTGCTGTATGTTTTCTGACCGGCTCGCCCGAACCCTTCGTGTAGAGCATCTCAAATGCTGCTACCGCATACTTCCTGGTATCTTCCGGTGCAATAATCAAGTCAACCTGTCCTCTTCTTGCTGCCGTCTGAACGGAAGACTGCAGCTCTTCGTAAGCTTTTGCCTTCTCTGAAATCACATTTGCCGGCTCGCCGTCATACATAATCTTTGCAGCCTGTCCGGCATCCATCATACCAATCTTGCTTCCATCCCATGCATAAACAAGATCTGCACCGATGGATTTGCTGTTCATCATTACATATGCGCTGCCATAAGCATTGCCGATGATGATGTTAACCTTAGGAACCGTTGCTCCTGCAAATGCAGCCGTCATACGTGCCATTGCCTTCGCCAGGGATTTCTCGGAACACTCTGTCGCGGAAAATCCTTCTACATTTGTTAAAGACAATACCGGAATATCAAACGCATCGCAGAAATTGATGAATTCTGCCGCCTTATTGCATCCTCTTGCCGTCAAAGCAGCCTCATAGTTCTCTGTCTTCTCTCCACCTTCGCCAAATACAGCCGTGGTATTGGCAACAACGCCAACCGTTGCTCCATTAAGTTTGATGAATCCGGTTACCATATTTCTGGCAAAATCCTTTTTCGTCTCAATAAACAAATTGCTGTCGGAGATATGTGTCAGAACCAGTCTTGCGTCTTCCTTACATCCTGCAAGGTTCTCACATACACGGTTCAGATCATCCGTGCACTCGTCTTCCCTGCCGCATTCCGCATTGTTGCCCGGAAGTACGCAGATTAACTGACGAATAGCAGAAAGGATTTCCTCTGTCGTTCCAACACCGTCAATGCATCCATTGTTACTGCCCTGATATTCAGCGCTTGCCGTGTCGCATTTGCCGACATGGTTGCCTTCAATGGCATTCGGGGAATTTACAAACATTCTTCCATTTTCTTTCTCTACATAGGCGAAATCACTCAACGCCGGAACAACGGAAAGTCCGCCGCCACATGCGCCAAAAATTGCAGATATCTGCGGAATCACACCGCTTGCTGCCACCTGCTTTGCATAAATCTCGCCAAAACCGTTCAATGCATCTACAGACTCCTGTAAACGCATACCTGCACAGTCAATCAGGCCAATGACAGGCGCTCCCATCTTCATTGCCATATCATAGATTGCGGCAATTTTCTTACTGTGCATCTCACCAATCGTTCCGTTTAATACGGATGCGTCCTGGCTGTACACATACACCAGATTTCCGTCAATCAAACCGTAACCGGTGATAACGCCGTCCGACGGTGTTTCAGACTGACTCAAATCAAAATCTGTACTTCTTGCAGTTACCAGAGCGCCGATTTCCATGAAACTTTTCTCATCGAGAAGACCGGCAATTCTCTGTCTTGCTGAGTTGGTAGAATTACTCATCATTTAAACCTCCATATGTATTTTAAAATTTTTATAAAATTTTCTTCCGAGTGTAATTGTATCTCTTTTATCACAAATTTTCAATAGCTATTTAGAGAAAATAAAAATTCTTTTCCATAAAAAAGAGTTTTAGCAGGAAATTCTGATACCAGGAGGGTTCAAGCTTGCGGACAGATTTACCCGCGCAAACCGGAATTTCCGCAATCTGCCGTTCTCCCAGATAATATCGGATGCTCCCAACCTGTTGTCCTTTCTCAATGGGAGCTGTCAATCGCTCCGGAATGTCATCTATGATCCGAACCTCCTCATCCGCCCTTTTTAAAATGAGGAGTTCTTTTTCCTCCACCCGCAAAGGTACCGTAACATTCTGATAGAGTCTGCCGTTTTCCGGCTCCGCATCGACTGCCATAACCGGTGAAAATTCCCTGCCGTATTCGTAGACATCCGTATTTTTATATTGCTCCAGCCCGTAATTCATCAACGCCGTCGTATCCGCCCATTTATAACTTTTGTTGTTGGGCCAGCCGCAGGCAAGCAGCGCCACAACGTAAGTCCTGCCCTCCCGCTCCAGGGCTCCAACGTAACAGTAGCCTGCATTTCCGGTAAATCCGGTCTTTCCGGACAGTGCGCCGTCCATCATCTGAAGGAATGCATTGTGGTTGTTGCAATTATAGGACTTTGTGCCGGCAACATTTGTAAACTGGTGATTTTGCGTACGGGTAATCTCAAGGAACTGCTCGTTTTTGATGCAATAGCTCATGATTTTTGCCAGATCCTGCGCTGTCGTCCCATGTACGCCTCCTTCATTCTGAGCATCCAGACCGTTTGGAGTAATAAAATATGTATCCTCACAGCCAATCTCAGCTGCCTTCTGATTCATCTTTTTTGCAAACTCCTCTACACTCCCCGCAATATGTTCCGCAATTGCCACCGCCGAATCATTGTGGGATTCCAGCATCAGCGAGTACAGTAAATCTCTCAGGTAAAATTTATCATCTGTGCGCATGCCAAGCCGGACTTTCGGCATGGAGGCCGCATAACTGCTGATGCTTACCTCATCTTCCAGATTGCCAAGCTCCAGCGTAAGGATGCAGGTCATGATTTTTGTCGTACTGGCATTCGGCATATGCTCGTAACCGTTCTTTTCATATAACACCCTGCCGCTCTTTGCATCCATCAGAACCGCCGATTTGGCATACAACGTGATATCCGGCTGCCCTTCTTCGGCCGCCTGTGCCAGACCAGGCAGGCACAGGCTGATAAACAGACCAAAAAGCAGGACACATGCTGCAAGTCCTGCCTTTCTTCTGTCGTCATATACTTTTTTTATGCTGCGTAACTTCCATATTCTCATAACAAGGCTCTCAAATCTGATTTCTCTTCATTATATTGAAAAAGCCTTCGATTTATGTCTTACACGTCCATTTTTACGTTCATTTCCTCTTCTGCCTGCTGCCGGAACTCTTCTAACTGGTCTGCATCCAGCGTCGGAAGTTCCTCAATGGACTGTACGCCAAAACTGCGCAAAAATTCTTCCGTAGTCCCAAACAGAAGCGGACGCCCCGGAGCGTCAAGCCTGCCCAGTTCACAAACCAGATTATACTCCACCAGCTTGCTCACTGCATGAGCACAGGAAACACCGCGGATTTTTTCAATTTCCAGGCGGGTAATCGGCTGCTTATACGCAATAATCGACAAGGTCTCCAAAAGGACATCGGTCAGCACATGGCGCTTGGGCTGCCTGGCAATTTTAATCAGGTATTCATACAGCTCCTTTTTCGTACACATCTGAACGCTGTCCTCAATCTCTATTACCTGGATACCGCGATCCTCACACGCATACCGCTCCATCATCTGATGAACCAGCTCTCGCACCTTATCCTTGTCCAGATCCAGCGCCGCGGCCAGCTTTGATATTTCTACGGATTCCCCCATGGTGAAAAGGATTCCTTCTATAATCGCTTCGTATTGTTCTGAACTCATAGTATCTCCCTTCCATCACGACGGGGTTATGCGGCAATTTGGGATTCAATGAAAATATCATCAAAAATACGTTCCTGGGAAATATGAATCTTTCCAACTTTCATCAATTCTAATATGGATAAAAACGTGACAATAATTTCCATTTTACTGCTCTGTCTCTCCAAAAGACCACGAAAACTGAACCGGGGATGCGTCATGGCATACTGCTCCAGGTAGCCCATACGCTCCTCTAAGGACACTTCCTCCTTCTCAATCTTGCCAAACCGGGAACGAATCGGGTCAATCTTGTCCTCCCTTTTGCGCATGACAGATTTAAAGATGTCGTTCAGGCGTCTGAGACTGACGTCCGCCATCAACTCCTGCAAATCCACAGGTTCCTCATACTGGCGGACCTCCTTGGGAATTGTGGGTTCCTTGAACATCACCTTTTGCGCGTCTATCTGGCGGTCTTTCAATTCGTAGGACATGCATTTATACATCTTATACTCGAGAAGCTTCTGCACAAGCTCTGTCCTTGGATCTTCCTCTTCTTCCTCCGTCTCCTCTTTCGGCAGCAGCATTCTGGACTTGATATCCAAAAGCGTTGCCGCCATCACAAGGAATTCACTGACGATATTCAAATCGCGGCGTTTCATTTCGCTGATGTATTCCATATACTGACTGGTAATCTCCACAATTGGAATATCATAGATATTTACTTTATTTTTTTCTAACAGGTGCAGGAGTAAATCCAACGGTCCCTCAAACACCTGTAACTTTACTTTCAAATCCATTCCAATTTCCCCCAAAAATCACACTGCCTACTATTGTAACGGTAACAGGAATTTTTTTCAAGGAAAATTTTCAGATTATCTAATTTAAGATAACCATTTAGCCTATATCATACGTTTTACGCCAAATCATTACTCCTGCGGCAGAAATTCGACTGCCAGAAGTTGCGCGCGGTTAAACACTCTTATATGAAACGTATGGGTACCAAGCCCACGGCTGACAATCACATGGCGTCCATTTATCTCAAATTCTCCGGCATCATATTGGGGAAACAGCGTTATCTGCGGGGAAACCAGGCTCCCAATCCCGGGAATCCGGATCAACCCGCCGTGGTTATGTCCGCAGAATGTGACATCCGCCCCCCATGCTGCATATTGGGGGGCATACGCCGGGTTATGTGCCAAAAGGATTTGAAACAGCTTGGGCTGTTGCAATCTCAAATGTTCCTGCATATACGTATCTTCCATCGGCACAATCCGTCCCTTCTCGTAATAGTCAAGCTCCAATTCCAGTGCAGACAGCACAACCTGATTGTCCCCTAAGGTTATCCCGCGGCTCTCCGTCTCCATCACCGTCACCCCCAATGCCCGCGCATTCTCCAGATATTGCAGGAACAGGAGGTGATTTATCCGCTCCGGATCCCTGAGGCGGCTTTCATGATTCCCATAACTGTAATACACCGGAGCAATCTTTACAAGCTGTGCCAATGTCTCAAGCGCAGTCTCATACGTATCGGCATATTTGCTCACCAGCATATCTCCCGGAATCAGGATTGCTGCCGGGTTTATTTCTTTCACCTTTTCCAGAAGCCGTTCATTATTCCTGCCATAAGTAAATCCATGTAAATCGGAAATCACGGCGACAGCGACAGGCTTTTGTATTTTCGCAGAACAGATTTGATATCGTGTCGTCTCAAACCTGCCAAGCTCCCATCTCTGCCATATAATATAAACAAGTATTACAACCAAAATTATTGCCAAAATTATCATATCGTCCATGCCCTTTGCTTACACTGTAATATATTATCGTGTGCTATATAAAAATATAGCAACATCTCCGGAGGTTATGCTATGCGTTGTATTTTATCATTGCTGTTATCTTTTACCATGCTGTTTTCATCCCTGTCTTCCGCCTCTGCCTTGCAGTGGACGGAGACAGAAACCGGAACCGAATCTGAGACGAACGCAGCAGACGGTTCCTCCTCCCCGGCTGCCGGGGAAGTCTCTGTCTCCGCCCCCTCTGCAGTGCTGATGGAGGCGTCCACGGGTCAGGTCATATATGAGAAAGAACCTGACATGTCAAGGCATCCGGCAAGCATCACCAAAATCATGACCATGATTCTCATCTTTGATGCGTTGCAGGAAGGAAAAATCTCGCTGGATGATACGGTAACTGTCTCAGAATACGCCGCCAGCATGGGCGGCTCGCAGGTGTTCTTAGAGGCTGGTGAAACGCAGACTGTAGACACCATGCTCAAGTGTATCTCTGTTGCCAGTGCCAATGACGCATGTGTCGCATAGCGAAAAGGGAAACATTTCCCAAATGCTCATTTATCTGCAAACTTATAATATATCGTAAGTTCTCCGTCTTTTCCTGCCTCTATCCGTTCAATCAGTTCTACCACAATGCGTCTGTCCAGTTTTTCCATGTGAATCATCTCATTGAGATCTGTCCGGCTGTCCATACGAAATTCTATTTCAGACAGGAGCCGCATGTGCTGTTCCAATGCCGCAATCTGGCTGTCGTACTGCGCCGTAAACTGCCGGTAATCCGATTCCATTATAACATTATCCAGATATTTTTCAAACGCCCCTTTCTTATATTTCTGTAGTTTTCCGATTTTCTCCTGTAACATTTCCAATTGCTCTTCTCTGTCTTCCCGTTCCTGCTTTTCCACGTTTATCCGCTGTAATTTCTCAATATCTTCCAGCGTAAGTATTTTTTTCACTTCTTTTCTGAGCGAAGACAGAACTGCCCATTCCAACTCCTCTCTCAATATTTTATGGCTTTCACAAAACCGTTTTCCCTGTTTTCGGTAAGTCTTGCATACATAGCCGGTAACTTCCCGCTTTCCGCGTCTTGCATACTGCCGTTCCATGGATTTTTTACAGTCTGCGCAGAACAGTTTTCCGGAAAAAACACCGTCCGGCATCATATTCACGCTCTTCGTCCTTTGCTTTTGCAGTTCCTGAACCAAATCAAACGTATGTCTGTCAATAATCGGCTCATGGGTATGTTCCACGATAATCCAGGATTCCCGCGGCATCCTGATTTTCTCCTTGTCCTTATAAGAAATCTTATTGTACCTGTTTTGAATCAGCGTTCCCACGTAAACCGGGTTTCCCAGAATGGTATGTATGGTCTGATACGACCACGCCTTTGTCTCGGGCAGCAATTTGCTGTTCTGATAGGAAATTCCAAGCACTTCCTGCTTATAGCGCGTGGGAATCAGGACTCCTTCGTCTGATAACATAGACGCAATCTTTCCTTTGCCATAACCATCGAGATACCATGCATAGATTTTTCGAACAATCGACGCCGCATAAGCGTCAATGATCAGGTGATTGTGATTCTGAGGATCTTTGCGATAGCCGTATGGACAGGAAGAACCAAGAAACTGTCCGTCCTTCATTTTCGCTTTGAATACAGAACGGATATTATCGGACAAATCCTCGCAATACCACTCATTGACCAGACCGTTGATTTGTCTTGCTTTTTTATTGCCCATATTTTCCGTATCCGCATTATCTGCCACGCCGATAAACCGTATGCCAAGCAGGGGGAAATCATGGTGCAGATACTTCTCTATATGTTCCATATTCCGTGAAAACCGGGACTGGCTCTTGGCAATCACAAGGTCAAACCTGCCAAGCCTTGCATCTTCCATCATCCGCTCAAACCCTGGTCTGTCGTCATATAACCCGCTCTCATCGTCATCGGAATATACCTCCACAATCCGATAACCATGGGACAGTGTATATTCTGTAAGCATCAACCGCTGATTGCGGATACTTATGCTGTCGTCTCCCTCTTTCATTTTATGTAAATCTTCTTTCGAAAGCCTCAAATATAATGCCGCTCGTTTATCCTCCATAAAAATCCCCCGCTATCTGAGATTATATTTTGCACGAATCACATATTCCATGCATTCCGTAAGCCTGGCCTTTCCATAAACCACATTTACCTTTATTCGCCGCAATTTATCATTCTCCCTGTCATCTGTCTTTTTTTCTTTCGCCATCCTTCGATTTCCTTTCCCAACGATTCCTTTCATTTTATGATGGCAAAACGTCGCGTATGCGCCTTTCCAAAAACGTAACGATTGGGCCTGTACGTTACAGAATGACTCATTATACGAAAATCTTCGGGAAGTAATCTTCCTCTTGTTTTTAAGAGGAGAATTTCATATAATAATTGGAAAGTAAATATTTATATGATGCGGCTATCCTGTTTGATATTATGTTCTCACATCTCATAATTCAAACATCACGCCAGAAAGGAACGAACGATGAAGAAATCACTTTGGATATTATTCCTGGGACTCTGCATCTGCTGGGCAGGAATGACGACAAAACTCTCGGCGGCTGAAATCGCCACGGAGAACGAAGAAAACTTACAACAAATATCTGTGGATTTGTCTGATGAGGTCATACAGGAAGGCGGATTCCCATCTGAAACAAAAATTTCCGGGAAACAGGCAAGGAACTTCATGCCAAAAAGCATTTCCCCCAAACAGTCTGAGAAAGAAAAACAGGTACAGACCCTTTTGATGAATGCCTGGGATACTTTTGCCGATACCTGCGACTTGAAAGCCTGTCAGATTACGGCGGACGAACTGCGTACGATCTACGCTAATACGCTCAATTCCAATCCCAGGTATTTTTATGTGAATGGCGGATATTCTTATGGTGTTACCGGCAACAACACTGTCTCCAGTGTCAAAATACTCTACGCGATGGATGCGGCAACGGCAAAACCCATGCTGGAAAATTATGACCGAATGGTTGCAGATATCGTGATCAAGGCCAATCCATCCTGGAGCGATCTGGAGAAAGCCCTTTACCTCAACGATTATCTGGCACGCAACTGCGAATATGACAACAGCTATTCAAAATATACGGCATATGATGCGTTAATCGATGGGACGGCCGTCTGTCAGGGTTATGCGCTGGCGTTTCTGGATCTGGCGCATGAACTGGGTCTATCCTGCGAAATGCTAAGCAGCAGGACGCTGAACCATGCCTGGAATTTCATAAAAGTTGGCAACTCCTATTACCATGTGGATGTGACCTGGAACGATCCTGTTGCAGATCGTCTCGGCAGGGCGCGCCATGTGTATTTCCTGAAGAGCACCGGTTTCTTCCAGTCAAAAGATGGCGGACATACGGCAGAGGACTGGGTACTGACCGGAGGAATCGCCCCAAACGCTGCTTCGGAAACGAAATACGACGGCTATTTCTGGAACCTCTCCGATACCGGATTTGAATACATAGACGGCTCCTGGTATGGGTTTGACGGGATAAACAGCATTGTTCAGTATACCTGCAACGGAACAGATTTCACAATGGTAAAATCGATCATAACCATAGACGACGTATGGAACGTCATTGACAATCCTAGTGGCTATTGGCCCGGAAAATATATCGGGACAGGCATTTACGATGGAAAACTGTATTATTCCGGAAAAAATGAAATCTATGAATGGAATCCACAGACAGCGCAAAGTACAGTTATCTTTTCGTTATCTGAGGAACAGAAACAGACGGGATCTATCTATGGCATGAATATTCAGCGTTCCGGAGAACTGAAATACCTCCTGGCTCCCAGCCCAAATGATGAGGGAACTATCTATCTGGCGAAATCATTTGCGCCGGCGCCAATCAATATCTCATCCTTCCAGCTCACACTGGAACAGGAAAATTACGTTTATGACGGCAGAGAGAAACGTCCAGGCGTGACCGTAAAAAATGGCAAAATCATGTTATCTTCCTCTGATTATACGGTAACCTATGGCAAAAATATCCATGCTGGAACTGCAACCGTTACGGTAAGCGGAAAAGGAAATTATACCGGAACCATTACAGGAACCTTCCAGATACAAAAAGCCGACAATCGTATTACTGCAACCGCCAGATACACGAAGACGGCAAAATCATCCACCCAATCCTTGCGCCTGAACGTCAGCGCAAGAGCCGGTTCCATAAACTATCAGTCCAACATGAAAAGCGTACCTGTCAGCTCAAATGGAATCGTAACCATACCGAAAAATTTCGTGGGAACTGTAGTAATCACAGCTACGGCAGAAACAGTGATTACAAAAATTCCTCCACAAAAATTACGATCACAGTCAATCCGGCAGGCGTAAAACTGTCGCAGGCAAAGAATCTCTCCGGCAGAAAATTATCGCTCAAATGGAAGAAGAATGCCAAAGCATCCGGTTACCAGGTTCAATATGCGACAAATCGCAAGTTTACCGGTGCAAAAATCAAAAAGGTTTCCGGCGCTGCCAAAACAAAACTAACCATCAAAGGATTGAAGAAAAAGAAAACCTATTACGTTCGGATCAGAACTTACAAAACCGTTTCGCGTACGCCATATTACAGCGAATGGTCTTCCGCCAGGAAAGTAAAGATTTCAAAATAAAACCGGAACTGTTATAAGTACACAAAAATCCGGCAGGTTCTTCTGATAAGGAGAATCCGCCGGATTTTTTGCGATACCCCAACACATTTAACTTATTTTGGGGTTCCTATCTCTGTAGTTATCTTATTCAATTCCATTTACCATCATTTGACAAACAAGTCGGAAACCCTGTGCCCGTCATCTGTTTCCTCCTGAATGACCGCCTCGTTCACTTTCTCACACATCCCATCTTCCATCAGCCGATACTTACATACCTTTGTGACCGGTTCCTGCTGTAATACATAACATATGCCATCGCGAATATAAGTTTGCATCGCGCTCTCTGCAATATGGTACGATGCCTGAATTTCTTCCGTTCCAGGATAAAAACAGTAAATATCTGTCTCGCCATCGTTTTGGATATCACAGTCTACGATATAGAGCCGCTCCCCATCTGACAAAATCTTACACGCTTCTTTTCCCGGAAGCGCCACATGGCGTACCTTATTTTCCGCAGGCTCATAGATGGACAATCTGTCTCCATTTGGAATATACATCCTGCCCTCGTGCCACAAAGTATATTCCAGAGTATTTTCCCCCAATTCCTCTGTGACATCAAGCAATTGTTCCTGGCTTTGCTCTTTTACATTTACGCGGTACAAGAAACATTTATCCTCTGCCTCGCCATCCCCTGCCTGTCCCATCTGCGTCCCAATCAGGTACACATCATATCCGTGGACGCTGATGCAAAGCCCGGCATCATTTTCTACCTCAACAGAGACGCGCTCGCCGCCATCGAACGAACAGAAATCTACGCGCGACGCAGCATTGCTTAACACAAAAATTCCATGCTCATTTACCCGAAAGTCCTCTATCACACCATCCCCAAAATCATAATCTTTCCATTCTCCAGTCTGTAAATCCATTGCTGCGACTGCACATTTATTCGGTTTGACAGTATTTCCCATCCACTTCTCATAGAGCACGCCGTCCGCAATCTGAATTGGCGTGGAACCGAAACTGCCAATTCCATGATAAGGGCATCTGAGCGTTTCGGTTTCCTTTAAATTTTCGTCCAGTAAATAAAGGTAGGTCGTTCCAAAATTAGCGCTGTCTATGACTCCCACGGCATAGGGCTGCTCCGGCGCTTTTTTTGTCGGTTTCCCGGCACACTTTGTAAATACGACTGCCATCATCAACAAAATGGCGCACATCAGTTTTACCTGTATTTTCATAGAGGGCTCCTTACTGCGCTACGTTGCATTCTGCTGTGCAACGAGATGTTCTACGCCGTATTTCTTACGCAGCGCAGGTTTTTCCAGCTTGCCGGTCGCGTTTCTCGGAACATCCGCAAAGATGATCTTTTTGGGACGTTTATAGCGAGGAAGCTCCTTACAGAACTCCTCGATTTCCTCTTCCGTACACTCCATGCCCTTCTTCACGGAAATGATTGCGCCGGTAATCTCTCCCAGACGTTCATCCGGCAAACCGATGACTGCCACATCCTGTACTTTCTCATACGCACTTAAGAAATTCTCTATCTGCACCGGATAAATATTTTCACCGCCGCTGACAATTACGTCCTTCTTACGGTCTACCAGAAAATAAAATCCATCTTCATCCTGCTTTGCCATATCGCCCGTAAACAGCCAACCATCCTTTAAGGTCTCTTCCGTTGCCTTCGGGTCGTTGTAATAACAGGTCATGACGCCCGGTCCCTTAACACAAAGCTCTCCAACTTCCCCCTGCGCAACTTCCTTTCCGGACTCATCCACAATCTTACATTTCCAGCGGTAGCCGGGAACTCCAATTGCGCCTACCTTGTGGATATTCTCAATCCCCAGATGCACGCATCCCGGACCCGTTGATTCGGACAGGCCATAATTCGTGTCGTACATATGCTCCGGGAAATATTCTTTCCAGTGTTTAATCAGAGACTGCGGTACCGGCTGGGCGCCGATATGCATCAGCCTCCACTGTGTAAGCTCGTAATCTTCTAACTTTACGTCGCCCCGATCCAGCGCGCTTAAGATATCCTGCGCCCACGGCACCAAAAGCCATACAAGCGTACAGCGCTCCTTTGACACCGCGTCCAGAATAATCTCCGGCGTCGTTCCTTTCAGCAAGACTGCTTTGCTGCCTGCACAGAGGCTGCCCATCCAATGGAATTTCGCTCCCGTATGGTAGAGGGGCGGGATGCACAAAAACACATCATCCCGATCTGTCAGATGATGTTTTTGCTCCATCTGCGCCGCCTGCATCAGGCTTTCGTGATTGTGTAAAATCGCCTTGGGAAATCCCGTTGTTCCCGAGGAGAAATAAATTGCCGCATCATCCTCATCCTCCAGACGGACAAGCGGCGCCTGGCTTGAGCAATCTGCCACCAGTTCACGGTAACCTTCCGCAAACGTCGGACAGCCATCCCCCACATAAATGAGCAGCCGTCCTTTGCTCAAATTATCCTCTATAGATTCAATACGTCCGATAAATTCCGGTCCAAAAAACAATACATGAACCTCCGCCAAATCCGCACAATACTGGATTTCGTCTGCGGAAAAACGGAAATTAAAGGGAACTGCTATCGCCCCGGTCTTTAAAATTCCAAAATAAATCGGTAGCCATTCCAGGCAATTAAACATCAAAATTGCCACGCGGTCTCCTTTATGGATGCCGCGGCTAATCAGCATATTTGCGACACGGTTCGCCTTTTCATCGAAAATACTCCAGGTAATCTCCCGACGGTACGGCTGCGAGGAGGTCTGCTGAACCAGGTTATATTCCTTCCAGGTTGTCTTTCTGGTGTCTTTTACCAGTGGATTCAGTTCTACCAAAGCCACCTCGTCACCATATAATTTATGATTTCTCTCCAGTAAATCCGTTACCGGCATAATCTGATACTTCCTTTCATTAATTTCATGATTAAAATACAGGAAATACTGACGCAAAGAAATTACGTCAGTATCCTGATTCTGCTACCCTTTTACTGATATAAATGTCTCTTATCAATGACACGGACAGCCTTGCCTTCACTTCTTGCAATGCTCTTAGGCTCTACAACCGTGACGTCTGCTTTAATGCCAAGCATGGATTTTAAGCCGCTGACAATCTTCTTCTCACGTTCCGGTATGGTCAGGCTGCTGTTTTTCTCCATCTCCGGCGTCAGTTCCACCTGAACCTCCATCGTGTCATTGTTGCCGATACGGTCAACGATAATCTGATAATTAGCCTGATAACCCTGTTTTAAGAGAACCGCCTCAATCTGGGAAGGCCATACGTTTACGCCCTTAACTACCATCATGTCGTCGCTTCTTCCCTTCGGTTTCATCATGCGCACATGGGTCCTTCCACAGGAACATCTCTTTCTGGAAAGGCGGCATAAATCACGTGTGCGGTAACGCAGGAGCGGAAATCCTTTTTTCGTAATACAGGTAAATACCAGTTCTCCAACCTCGCCCTCCGGAAGAACTTCTCCGGTTCCGGGATTGATAATCTCTGCAATGAAATGATCTTCCTGAATGTGCATACCTGCCTGTTCCTCACATTCAAACGATACACCAGGACCGGAAATCTCCGTCAATCCATAAATATCATACGCTTTAATGCCGAGAGATTCTTCGATATTACGGCGCATCTGCTCTGTCCACGGCTCCGCACCGAAAATACCTGCCTTTAACTTAATCTGGTCCTTTAACCCTCTTTCATTAACCGCCTCGCCAAGGTTTGCGGCGTAAGACGGCGTACAGCAAAGAATCGTGGAACCCAAATCTGTCATGAACTGTAACTGACGCTCCGTATTTCCGGAAGACATCGGCAATGTCAGACAGCCAACTTTATGGGAGCCTCCATTTAAACCGGGACCGCCAGTGAAAAGTCCATATCCATAGCAGACATGGCAGACGTCCTCCTTCGTACCTCCTGCTGCGACAATCGCCCGTGCGCAGCATTCTTCCCAGATATCAATGTCTTCCTGCGTATAGAAGGAAACTACACGCCGTCCGGTTGTTCCGCTGGTAGACTGAATCCGCACGCACTCTTCAAGCGGCACGCCCAAAAGTCCATAGGGATACTGGTCGCGAAGGTCATCTTTGGTAATGAAAGGAAGTTTATGTAAATCATCAATTCCTTTGATGTCGGCAGGTTTTACGCCTGCCTTATCCATCCTGTCATGATAGAACTTCACGTGATCATAGACATATTTCACCTGTTTGACCAGTCTTTCACTCTGAAGTTCCTGAAGTTCATCCACTGGCATAGTTTCAATTTCTGGTTGGTAATAATTTTTCATTTCCTTCTCCATTCATTCTTTTTATTCTCCGCGCCCCAACAGGAACGCTTTCTCATTCATCTCCGCAAATTTTGCCGGGACGCACTCTTTGATTGCCTTCTGCCATTTTGGGACAGGAATATCAAAATATTTGGACAGACGCCCCATCAGCACAATATTTACCGCTTTCGCGGAACCTGCTTCCTCAGCCAGTGACAGGCAGTCCATATCGTCTACCTGAATTCCCAGCGCTTTCATTTTATCAACTAAATTTTCGGGATATGACGCCGCCCCGGTAATCACCGGCATAGGATCTATTTCCTGCGTATTTACAACGATCCTTCCACCCTCTTTCAGGTATTGCACATAGCGCGCGGCCTCCAGTTTCTCAAAAGATACAATGAAATCTGCCTCTCCCTTATCTATAATCGGAGAATATACTTTTTCGCCAAATCTTACATAGGTAACAACGCTTCCTCCGCGCTGGCTCATTCCATGCACTTCGGATACCTTTACATCATACCCCTCAGAAAGGAGCAGATGCCCTAACAACTTACTGGCAAGCAGGGAACCCTGTCCCCCTACGCCTACAATCATAATATTCTTTGTCATTTCTGCACCTCCCCCGGCTGTAATGCATCGAACTTGCACAACTGCTGGCAGACGCCGCAGCCGACGCAAAGCGTATTGTCGATGACCGCTTTTTTATTTTTCATACTGATTGCCGGACAGCCAAGGCGCATACAGGATTTACAGCCCACACACTTATCCTGCACGGCGCGAATCGGCGGCTTATGTTCCACATATTTTAAGAGGGCGCAGGGACGCCTGCTGATAATCACAGACGGTTCTTTTGCCGCAAGTTCTTCTTTGATAACCTTGTCGCAGGCTGCCAAATCATAAGGGTCAACCACCGTAACACGCGCGAATCCCATCGCGCGGCATAAGCTCTCCAAATCAATTTTACCCGCCGGGTCTCCCTTAATATTGTAACCAGTTGTCGGATTCTGCTGGTGCCCGGTCATTCCCGTGATGGAATTGTCCAGGATAATCACCGTCGAATTACTCTGATTGTACGCTATATTTGCAAGTCCGGTCATACCGGAATGCATAAACGTAGAGTCTCCGATGACCGCCACTGTCTTACCTTCGCTCTGTTCCCCTAACGCCTTATTAAATCCATGAATCGAACTAACGGACGCTCCCATACAAAGCGTCATTTCCATTGCATTCAAGGGCGCTACCGCACCGAGTGTATAACACCCGATATCACCGAGAACGGCACATTTATTCTGAGATAATATGTAAAACAATCCTCTATGCGGACATCCTGCACACATAACGGGCGGGCGTCCGGGAAGACTTTCTTCCAGACTCTTATATGACGGCAGTTTCTTACCAAATTTTTCTGCTATTAGATTCTGAGAATATTCTCCTTCCATCGGAAGAACTTCTTTGCCAGTCACTGCAAGTCCTAATTTCTTACAATGATCTTCAATGATGGGGTCTAACTCCTCAACAATTGCCAGTTTGTCCACCTTTGCGGCAAAGTCGAGAATCAATTTCTCAGGAAGAGGATAAATCATGCCCAGCTTGAGAATACTTGCCTGATCCCCAAACACTTCCTTTACATACTGATAACTCGTAGAAGATGTTATGATGCCAAGTTTGGTTTCACCCATCTCCACACGATTGAATGCGCAACTTTCTGCATACTGGGCAAGCTTTCCCGTGCGTTCCTCAACAAACGGATGGCGGCGGATTGCATTGGCCGGCATCATCACATATTTTGCAATGTTTTTCTCATAAGCAAGCGGCTCTTTTTCCAATCTCTCACCCAACTCCACGATACTCTGGGAATGTGCAACCCTCGTACACATCTTAACAATAACCGGCGTGTCGTATTCCTCTGAAAGTTCATATGCCCGTTTCACAAATTCACATGCTTCTGCCGAATCTGCCGGCTCTAACATGGGCACCTTTGCCGCAGCCGCATAATGACGGGAATCCTGCTCATTCTGTGATGAATGCATCCCGGCATCATCCGCCACACAGATTACCATCCCTGCATTTACGCCTGTATATGAACAGGTAAATAACGGGTCTGCCGCCACGTTCAAGCCCACGTGTTTCATTCCGCAAAAACTTCTCTTTCCTGCCAGGGACGCGCCAAAAGCCGTCTCCATGGCTACTTTCTCATTGGGAGCCCATTCACAGTATATTTCATCATATTTGGCGGCTTCCTCCGTAACCTCCGTACTCGGCGTTCCCGGATAGCTCGATACAACCGCACATCCAGCCTCATACAATCCTCTTGCAAATGCCTGATTTCCTAACATTAATTGTCTCATAAATAGACATCCTTTCCGTAACCTGATTTTCCGTCTACCATCATATCATTTTTTGCCGAATTAGTAAATAGCTGAATTGTTTCCTTTTTCTATATGCCACATGTGTGGCTATGGCGGAACACATTTATGGAAGCGAGCAGGAGTTTGTTGCGAAAATGAACCAGCGCGCCAAAGACCTTGGCATGAACAACACAAATTTTGTCAACTGCTGTGGACTGGATGTAGACGGACATATGACAACCGCGAAAGACGTTGCCCTGATGTCACGGGAACTGATTGTAAAATATCCGCAAATTCACGATTACTGCACCATCTGGATGGAAAACATCACCCATGTCACCAAACGCGGTTCCTCAGAATTCGGGCTTTCCAATACCAACAAACTGATTAAACAGTATCAATATGCCACCGGATTAAAGACAGGTTCCACGGATCAGGCAAAATACTGTGTATCTGCCACCGCCGAAAAAGACGGACTGGAGCTGATTGCCGTCATCATGGGCGCGCCGGGCCACAAAGTCCGCTTTGCAGACGCAACTACGCTTCTCAACTATGGTTTTGGGAAATGCCAGGTTTATACAGACACCGAAAAGGAACGACTGCCTATGCTTACCGTACAGGGCGGTATCAAAGAGCAGGCAGCCCTGACCTATGAATCGGATTTCTCTTATCTGGATGTGACCGGAGCTGACTTTTCGCAGATTACAAAGGAACTGGAACTTCCAGAATCCGCCACGGCTCCCATCACCAAAGGAGACAAAGCCGGTCGGCTGGTCTACAGGCTGAACCAGAAGGAAATTGGTTCTGTCAATATACTGTTTGATGAAGACGTGCGAAAAGCATTGTTTAAGGATTATCTGAAAAAGACTTTAGAGGAATTATTGATTTCATAATTTTACTTCATTGGCTGCTCTAAAAGACCTAAGGCATCCTCCCAGTTTCAATTCACTTCATTGGCTGCTCTAAAAGACCTAAGGCATCCTCCCAGTTTCACTGGGTCCCTCCTTAGGTCATTAATTACATCAAAGGCGCAAACAGGCGCACAACACCAAGAAACGGACGAATGATTGCAGGACGTTTCCGGCAGAAATCCATGTTGATTTCTTCGGACTCTGCTATCGTCTGCAGCATATCCTCTTTCACCTTCTCTACTGCGGCGGACTGGTACATCCAGACGCCGCATTCAAAATGAAGATAAAGGCTGCGGTAATCCATATTGATACTGCCAACTGTCGCCACCATATCATCACTCACAAAACATTTAGCGTGAAGAAATCCCGGCGTATACTGGTAAATGCGCACGCCGCACTCAAGCAGGGGTTCATAGTAGGACTGGCTCAACCAGAATACAATCCGTTTATCAGGAATTCCCGGCATGATAATCCGCACATCCACGCCGCTCTTTGCTGCATTCTGCAAGGATTTTATCATTTCATTATCCGGTATCAGATAGGGCGTGAAAATATATACATAGTCCCTGGCACGGTTTATGATATTCATGTAAATGTTTTCTCCCGTAGTCTCGGAATCCAGAGGGCTGTCTGCATAAGGCTGTATATATCCGTCGTTGTTAAATGGAGCCGTCTGGTATTTCTCAGGGCGGAATCGAGAAATATCCTCTTCCACGGTCCGGTTAATGTAGCACCACATTTCCAGAAACATTACGGTAAAACTCCAGACCGCCTCTCCCTCAAGCCGAATTCCCGTATCTTTCCAATAACCAAAACGCACCACATGATTGATATACTCATCCGCAAGATTGATGCCGCCAGTAAAACCGACTTTGCCGTCCACCACAAGAATCTTCCGATGGTCACGGTTGTTCATAAGTACCGAGATCACCGGATAGAGCGGATTGAACCGCACGCATTTGATACCCATGTTCTGTAGTTTCTCATAATATTTTACAGGGAGCGTCGTCACGCATCCAAAATCATCATAGATAAACCTTACGTCCACGCCCTCTTCTACTTTGCGTTTCAAAATATCAAAAATTTTCCCGAACATCTCGCCCTCTTCCACAATAAAAAATTCCATGAAAATAAAATGCTGCGCCTGTTCTAACGCGGCAAGCATTTCGGGAAACATTTCCTCTCCCCTGCTATAATATTTTGTGGTCGTGTTCTCATAAACCGGAAATTTTGCCCAATCACGCACGTATTTTGACTGGCGGTAAACTTCCTTATCCATGACACGGATTTTCTCAAGAACATTTTCGTTCTGGGGAAACTCCTGCTCCATCTGTCGATTGATAGCCTCCATGCGCTTACGCGTCGGCCTTGTAAGCTTCGAGCGGCCAAACGCAAAATACAAAAGGACTCCGACAAGGGGAATGGCGAGGATGACCACCATCCAGATAAGTTTGTAGGAAGGATTGCTGTTCTTATTCACAATCACCAATGCAATAAATATTGCAACAATGTCAATCAATGTACCAATAAAGGAATAGCGTACGCTGTATTTCTGTATGAACAGAAACATCCAGAACAGCTGAATAGCAATTCCCAGAGCCACAATCGTTGCTCTTCCCAGCAAAAACTTCTTAATTTTCTTCATCTGATTCATCCTCTCGTGCGTTATAAAAATCTTTCGATCAAATTAATCTTCCAATGTCCACCATCCCCCAGCCCTGTTTGGACTGAGGAAGTCCCAGATCCAGCGTCCTGCGGTACAGGCGCAGTTTCACTTCCGCCGGCGTAATCTGCGGATATTTACTGAGCAAAAGCGCTATACTGCCGCTCACCATAGGCGCAGCCATAGACGTTCCGCTCTTACGCGTATACATTCCCGGCTGGTTTGCACAGCTCGTCACATTGGTTCCCGGAACCACCAGTTCCGGTTTTACGATGCAATGTTCCGTAGGTCCCTGGCCGGAATACTGTGGTTTTAACATGGACCTTCCAATCCGCTCCTTCGTGTCGTCAAAACATCCCACCGTGATGACCTTCCGGCTGATGCCCGGCACCGTAATACTGCTCCTTCCCGGTCCATTATTTCCGGCTGCCGCCACCACCACAAGATTATGATCCCAGGCATACTCCACCGCTTTCAGCAGACGTGCGCGCTCCCGGCTTTCCGCCTGTAAAACCATACCAATGGAAATATTTACAATCCGTATCTGATACTGCTCCTTATGGCGTACCAGCCATTCAATTGCCTGCACTACGTTTTCCGTATTTCCATTCCCTTTTCTATCTAAAATTTTCAGAATAATGAAATGACAGGCCGGGGCAATCCCCATGTATTTTCCTCTGGAGGCAGTACCATCTCCGCCGATGATTCCGGCTATATGGGTTCCATGACCATTGTCATCATAAGTTCCCCGCCTGCCGCTCACATAATCCTGAAAAAACACAATCCGCCGTCCGAAATCCACGTGTGAAAAAATTCCGGTATCAAGAACTGCCACACCTATATTCTCTCCAAAATATCCTCTTCTATATGCTGCTTCTGCATTGATAATTTGTCTGACTCTGTCCATGAGAGTTATAATTCCCTTTTTTGTTAATATATGCAGAAGACTTCCTGTGCGGGTGCGTATAATTTTTTCTTCTGTCAGGAACATACTTTCACACTTTAGAGTAAAAATACTTTCCCATTATAATCAGAAAAGGTGAGACCCAAGCCCCACCCTTTCCTTGTAAATCATGCTCTATTTCTCTTCTTTCGGCACGTCCTTGATGGAAAAACTGATTCTTCCCATCTTGTCCTTGCCCAGACATACAACTTTAACGATATCGCCAAGTGTCAGTACATCCTCTACACGGTTGATACGCTGACGGGAAATCTTGGAAATATGAACCATTCCCTCTTTGCCCGGCGCAAACTCCAGAAATGCTCCAAACTCTTTGATGCTGATAACTTTACCGACAAAAATCTGTCCTGCCTGGAAATCTGTGGTGATAATCTCAATCATTTCAACAGCCTTGTCCATCATTTCTTTGTCGGTTCCACAGACAGATACTGCGCCCTCATCATTGATATCGATTTTCACCCCCGTCTGCTCGATAATCGCATTGATGGTCTTACCTCTCTGTCCAACCACATCGCCGATCTTAGCCGGATCAATCTGAATCTGTATAATCTTAGGCGCAAGCTCGCCAACTTCTTTCCTGGGCTCTGCAATCGCCTTGGACATCACTTCATCCATGATATACAGCCTTGCCTCCCTCGTCCTGCGAATGGCCTCCTCTACAATCGGTCTGGTAAGTCCATGAATCTTGATATCCATCTGGATGGCTGTGATTCCGTCATGCGTTCCAGTCACCTTAAAGTCCATATCTCCGAAAAAGTCTTCCAGTCCCTGAATGTCGGTCAATACGATATAATCATCATCGGCATCCCCGGTCACCAGACCACAGGAAATACCGGCTACCATCTTCTTAATCGGAACTCCTGCCGCCATCAATGACATACAGGATGCACAGGTGGATGCCATAGAGGTGGAGCCATTGGACTCGAACGTCTCGGATACGGCGCGGATTGCATAGGGGAATTCCTCTTCTGAGGGAAGTACCGGCATCAGGGCACGCTCTGCCAGCGCACCGTGACCAATCTCACGTCTTCCCGGTCCTCTGCTGGGTTTCGTCTCACCCACAGAATAGGACGGGAAATTATAATGATGCATATAGCGTTTGTTCACTTCATTTTCATCCAGACCGTCAATCCTCTGCACCTCAGATAACGGCGCCAGCGTAACGACATCACAAATCTGGGTTTGTCCACGCGTAAACATCGCGGAACCATGTACTCTTGGAATAATATCCACTTCTGCCGCCAGCGGACGAATCTGGTCAATCGCACGTCCATCCGGCCTCTTGTGATCTTTTAAAATCATCTTACGGACAGTCTTCTTCTGATACTGGTAAATTGCCTCTCCCAATACCTCCAGCCATTCTTCCTTCTCCGCAAATGCTTCCTCCAGTTTATCTGTGATATTTCGAATATTCTCCTCGCGCACCTGTTTTTCATCGGTAAATACCGCTTCCTCCATCTGCTCAGGAGGAACAAGTTCGCGGATAGCTGCAAATAATTCTTCCGGTACGGCACAGCTTGTATATTCATGTTTGGTTTTTCCAACCTCTGCCACAATCTGATTGATAAATGCTATAATCTCCTGATTAATTTCATGCGCCTTGTAAATGGCCTCTATCATTTTATCCTCAGGAATCTCATTGGCGCCCGCCTCAATCATAATAACTTTTTCGCTGGTAGACGCTACCGTCAGGTTCAAATCGCCATTTTTCCACTGCTCCTGCGATGGATTGATAACAAATTCGCCATCAATCATACCTACCTGCGTAGTTGCACAGGGACCTGCAAACGGGATATCAGAAATGCTGGTTGCAATTGCAGATCCGAGCATCGCCACGAGTTCCGGACGGCACTGAGGGTCTACGCTCATAACCAGATTGTTCAGCGTAACGTCATTGCGATAATCTTTGGGAAACAGCGGACGCATCGGACGGTCAATGACACGTGCGGTCAGGACGGCATTTTCCGAAGCCTTTCCTTCCCTTTTATTGAATCCACCCGGTATTTTGCCAACCGCGTATAATTTCTCTTCAAATTCTACGCTCAGTGGAAAGAAGTCAATTCCTTCCCTTGGCTTATCCGATGCAGTTGCCGTAGACAATACCACCGTATCGCCATAATGCATGAACGCCGCACCGTTCGCCTGAGCAGCCACCCTGCCGATATCAACCTGCAGCGTCCTTCCTGCCAAATCCATAGTAAACTGTTTGTACATAAGTTTTCTCCTTCTGAGAAAATAGAGCGGAAAACCGCTCTATTTCCAACATAAACTATTTTCTGATTCCTAAACGCTCAATCAACGTACGATATCTCTCAATATCAATCTTCTTCAAATAAGCCAGAAGACCACGTCTCTGACCTACCATTTTCAAAAGTCCACGTCTGGAGTGATGATCCTTGGGATGTTCTTTCAAATGCTCAGTTAATTCCTGAATCCTTGCGGTCAAAATTGCAATCTGAACTTCCGGCGAACCTGTATCGCCCGGCGTCCTTGCGTACTCTGCAATAATTTTCTGTTTCTTTTCCTTTGCTATCATTGTGATAACCTCCTTAAATTATTAGTAGTATCGCCCGGTCTGCCATTTCTATACGAAATAGAAATTCTCACAGACACTTCCTCACATGTTGAAGATATCAAGTAACGGTTGGAGTATCCGTTTACTGAATATGGGCTGTTTCATGCCACTGGCGAGTGCAAAAACACTCGCCAGTGGCTATTATATCATATAGCATAATGCTTGTAAAGAAATTATTTCTTAATCTTGATTTTCTTTACGGAACTGTATTTTCCATAAATCTTACTGTTTTTCGAATCCAGTTTATAAGCGCACACCCTTACATAGTAAGTCTTACCTTTTTTCAGACCGCTTAACGTATAGGACGTCTTTGTCGTAGTCTTCGTTTTTGTGCCTTTCTTAAACTTCTTGCTGGTACTGTACTGGATGCGGTATCCTTTGGCTCCGGATACTTTCTTGATTGTAACTTTCGCCTTTTTCTTCGCGTTATTTTTCACCGTCTTAACAGACGCTTTCTTCACAGTTACTTTGCTCCACTTTGCATAAAGTGTCAAATCGCTCTTGTTTGCCTGGGTAATACCGGTTACTTTGTTCTTAAATCTGCTGTCCGTATACCAGCCTGAGAAGGAATATTTACTTCTCGTCGGGTTTTTAAGATTTATCTTCTGATTAAAATAGGAAACCGGATTGGTTCTGTTATTGGTACCGCCATTTAAAACATACGAAACATGATACGGTACAGTGACAATACAGGTACCTTTTACAGAGCTTCCGTCTGTTGCAGTCGCCGTAATCGTTGCCTGACCAGGACCTACAGTCGTCACAACGCCTTCGTCGTTTACTCTTGCCACTTTTTCATTTGAGGACTCCCATTTGAGCGTTTTTACAGTTGCACTTTCCGGTGCAATCTGTGCGGTCAATGTAAATGTCTTGCCTCTCAACATCGTCGTTGTCTTCGCAGACAATGTAATTGCGGATACCTTTATTCCTTCCTCACCAGGTCCTTCTCCACTCTGTTTCTTCCATTTTGCATACAGATTCAGGTTTCCAGTAGTTCCTGCTGCAATTTCTGTTATTGCCGTCTCAAATTCACTGTCTGTATACCAGCCTTCAAAGACATATCCCTCACGGCTTGGCGCTGCCAGCGTGATTGCCTCTGTTCCGTCATACTCAGATGGATTTACAGCTGCATTCGTACCGCCATCCAGATGGTACGTAATCGTATATACCTCCGGATCTTCATCGGTGCGCTCTCTCCATTTTGCATACAACGTCACATTTGCAGTTGCTCCCGCTGCAATTTTTTCCACTTTATTTTCAAATCCGCTCTCTGTATACCAGCCCTCAAAAATATACCCTGTCTTCGTGGGATTGGAAAGCGTAATTTCTTTGGAACCGTCAATTTTCTCCGGATTTGCAGCTGAATTTGTGCCGCCATCCAAATGATAGGTAACATCATAAACCGGATCTTTTACCGTTTGATACAGGTATACGTCGTCAACGCTGCCCCAGCTTCCCGCCTTTCCTGTTATCGTGATAGTTACAGTCAGTACATCGCCAATCTGTGCCTGCACTTCATCGACCGTCGGGTTCTGCCAGACAAGCCAGCCCTTAACGCCTGCTGCATCTTCGGTAAACGTTTCCTTTGTATCATTTGACAGTTTGATCTTTGCGGTCACTGCGTTCTCTGCATCTCCGCCCTGAAGATACATAAACGCTTTGTATTTTCCAGGCGTCTCCACAGTAAACGACTGGGTAGCAGTAAGTTCATAGGCTTCTGCATGATAAAATGCCAGACATTGTTTTCCACTTCTTGGGTTCTCACCAAGTTTATCATTCAGACCAGATCCTATAATTTCCCATACATCACGGCCACCGCCTTCGCCTTCAAAATCTCCCTGTATCAGCAGATTCTGTGGGAAATAATGAACCGTGCAGACAGCATTCATCGTCTCTTCAGAACCTTCCCAGGTAACCGTTCCATTTACCTTGTGAGTTCCAAAACTTGTAATAGCCGCAATATCTGCCTGATTCCATACGACAGACAAACCTTCTGCCTTTGTACTGTCATTGTAAATACCTGTTACCGTAGTCGGAAGTTTTGACGCAATATCATCACCCTCTTTTGCATCAATCTCACATCCATCAATAGCATCCAGTCTCTTCGGCTCCGTTGCTCCCGTCAGTACATATTTATATACATTCAAAGATGGAAGGGGATTGCCCTCAAAATCAAACATCGCCTGGTTATCCCACTCTGAACCACCATAACTCTCCTCTGTGGCCGTATCATCATAGGCAACGCTGTAACTGGATGCCCAGCCGGAACCATAAGTTTCCCATGCCAGCTTATTTGCTGCCAATACATCTGCTGCATTTTCTGCATCTGCTTTATATACATTGACTGGAAGCCATGCCGGTTCCCAGTACATCACGCCGATTCCTTTTGTTCCTACATTCGCTACCGCCTGAATAACATCGCGGACCTCGTTCGCCTGTCCCTGATAAGTTGCCGGATATTGGGAAGTATCATCATTCTGTCCCGGACGTACCACATTAGGTTGACCGTCTCCATCCTCCATCGTTCTTGCCCAGGAAGTCTCGGCTACCATTACCTTCTTATTATAGGTATCTGCTACATACTTCAATACACTGGTAAGGTTCTCTCTTGTACCATGCCAGTATGGATAATAAGATGATGCGAATACATCGTACTCTACTCCGCTTTCATTCAATGAATCAGCAAATCCTTTCATCGTAGAAGTCTTATCTGGATTCGTGAAATGGATCGCTGCCATTATCTCTATGCTCTTTTCGGTTGCAACCTTATGTACTGCATCACATCCGGCTTTGAATAAAGTCGCCATATTATCCCAGCTTTTCTCACCGCAAATGCCACTCGTTGTCTCGTTTCCAACCTGAACCATCCCGACGTCCACACCTGCTTCAATCAGTGTATTTAAGCTTTCCTCTGTATACGTCGCGATTGCTGTTTTTTTCTGATCTACCGTATAATCCTTCCATGCTTTTGGCGCTTTCTGTTTCGCCGGGTCTGCCCAGAAATCGGAATAATGGAAATCAACCAATACCTTTAATCCGGCATCACTTGCCAGTTTTCCCATCCATTTTGCCTTATCCACATCGCAGTTTCCTGCGCCATACCCCTGTGTCTTTGCCTCATCTGCATAAGGATGATTCCAGACACGAATACGTACATAGTTCACACCTGCATTTTTTAACAGGGTAAAGAATCCTGCATCATCCAGTTCTTCGCCTTCCCAGCCTTTAAATTTCACACCACTGTCAATCAGACTCTTGTAAGTGGAAATATCCACACCGCGAATAAAGTCATCCGTAATATTTTCCACTTTCTTAACATTAACGCCCGCATTCTCTACAATAGTTGCAGATACCAAAGCATCTTTTGCCGCCTGTAATGCGATAATTGCTGAATTAATCTCTTCGATCGTCTTATTCTCTGCATCTGCCTTCACCGCCTCTGCCGCTGTAATGGCATCCTGCAATGCCTGAAAGCTGTCAGCCTCATAGTCCTCTGCCTTTAAAGCTTTACATGGTATAAGCAACGCATCGAGTTCTGCCAGTTTTTCTTCCTTGGCAGCTTCAGCGGACAGACCTGTCTTAAGCTCCAGATTATCAAACCAAAGCCAGCCACCGGCTGCAATGTCTATTTCAAAAACAATTTTGATGGTGTTTCCGGCAATAACCGCCATATCGGTAGCACTTGTCTCCCAAACATCCCATCCATTAATGCTGCTAAAAGTTTTGGAACTTTTTTCTGTTTCTCCCTCATATAAACTAACCTTATAGGAATTCACACTACCGCCGTTCAACTGCCAGAACAATTGATAATTTCCCGGCGTTACGCCTTGTGTTACTTCCTTAGTCAGCGTTAGTTTCTGTGCCGATGGAGAATACAGATTCCATGCCATCGTTTTATTGTTAACTGAACCAGAATCAACCTTCCTTGAACTTGTTACACCCTCGTCGTTTTCCCATGTAACCGTCCACCCCTCTTCCTCTGTTGTCTTATTCATATTATCAGAATAGACAACCTTCTCTGTCATTCCTGTGTCTTCTCCTTCTGCCTTTGCCGTCAACTCCGGAACGCTGATTCCGGTCAACAGCATGGCTGCGGACAAGGCTATTGCAAGCCCACGCTGCAAAAATCCTTTCCTCATACATAACCTCCTTTTTCTCCACTCTGCCCAGCTATAAGTTTCTTTACTCTGATCATCCTATAGTGGACAACTCATTCCATTAGTTGCGCAATTGTTCTAAAAATTATATTACCGTTTTATTATATAGTATCTAATATGTTTCGCGCAACTGACAAATTCCCCAGTATTATTTTTGTTTTTTTGTTTGAATTGCATAATATTAATGCGCAACTTTTGCGCACGCAAAAACATATATAAATAAACAAAAAATCCCTCTCCCATTCTGCTGTAAGATTGCCAGTCTGCCGGGCAAATTACAATCTGGAATGAGAGAGGAATTCTATCATTGCCTTTTACTGTTTCAATATATGATAATTACTTTTTAATCTTGATTTTCTTAGCAGTTCCATATGCTCCAAACACCTTATTATTCTGGGAATCCAGTTTATAGGCGCATACCCTGACATAATATGTCTTACCTTTTTTCAGACCGCTTAACGTATAAGACGTCTTTGTCGTGGTCTTCGTTTTTGTGCCCTTCTTAAACTTCTTGCTGGTACTGTACTGAATACGGTAACCTTTGGCTCCGGAAACTTTTTTGATTGTAACTTTCGCCTTTTTTCTGGCGTTATTCTTCACCGACTTGACGGAAACTTTCTTAACGGTTACTTTGCTCCACTTTGCATACAGCGTCAAATCACTCTTGTTTGCCGAGGTAATACCATTTATTTTCTGCCTGAAACCGCTGTCTGTATACCAGCCCTGAAACGTATAATTCTTTCTCGTGGGATTCTTCAGGTTTATATTCTGGTTATAATACGAAACCGGATTACTGCCGCTGACGCTGCCGCCGTTTAAGTTATATGCAATCCTGTATGGTACGGTAACAATACAGCTTCCCTTTGCTGTGCCGCCATCTGTTGCGCTTGCCGTAATCGTTGCCTGGCCCGGGCCTACCGTCGTTACAACGCCATGTTCATCCACCTTGGCTACCCTCTCATTGGAGGACGCCCATTTGAGGGTCTTTTCCGTCGCATTTTCCGGCGCTACCTGCGCGTTGAGAGCAAACGTCTGATTTCTTTCCAGCATCTTTGCGCTGGGAGATAATGTGATATTCCCTACTTCAATATCCTGATAGAGGTAAACGTCATCGATGCTGCCCCAGCTTGCTGCTTTCCCTGTGATGGTAATGGTCACGGTCAATACGTCGCCTTGTTCCGCACTGACTTTTTCTGTCCGGGGATTTTGCCAGACAAGCCAGCCTTTGACGCCTGCTTCTGCATGTCTGGATGTTTCCTTCGTATCATTTGACAGCTTAATATCGGCTGTCACCGCGTCTTCACCGTCTCCACCCTGAAGATACATGAATGCACGGTATGTTCCGGCTGTTTGCACAGTAACTGACTGCGTAACGGTAAGCTCGTAGTCCTCTGCCAGATAAAATGCCACGCAATTTTTTCCCCTTCTGGGGTTTTCCGTTGTTTTACTGTTGAGGCCTGTTCCCTCAATCGTCCACTTGTCGCGTCCGCTCTCAAAATCTCCCTGCTGTAATAAATTTCCAGGCAAAACATTAACTGTACAGACTGTATTTATAGTCTCTGTCGTGCCCTCCGGTGTCTGATAAGTAACAATTCCATTTATTCGGAACGTACCGAAACTACGGATGTTCCTGATATCCTCCTGACTCCAGGCTACCTGCAGATTTTCTGCCTTATCGCCGTCATTGTAACTGCCGTTTACCGTGGCCGGAAGCGCAGCCGCAATATCATCTCCGAGCTCTACCTCTACGCTGGGATGATCAACGGCGTCCAGCCTCTTGGGATTTACCGCCCCGGTAAATACATACTTATAAACATTCAGTGACGGCAGCGGATTGCCTTCGAAATCAAACATCGCCTGATTGTCCCACTCGGATCCGCCATAATTCTTCTCCGTGACATTGGGGTCATAGGAAATGCTGTAACTGGACGCCCAGCCGGAACCGAACTCTTCCCATGCCTGTTTGTTCTTTTCCAATATCTCCGCCGCGTCTACTGCATCCGCATGATAGACATTGACCGGAAGCCATGCCGGCTCCCAATACATGATGCCGATTCCGGCCTCTCCGACATTCGCAACCGCTTCGATGACGTCGCGCACTTCATTTGCCTGTCCCTGTGGCGTCGCTGCATACTGGGAAGTGTCGTCATTCTGGCCCGAACGTACCACATTCGGCTGACCGTCTCCATCTTCCAGTGTCCTTGCCCAGGAGGTCTCAGCCACCATAACCTTCTTTTGATACTTATCCGCCACATATTTTAACACACTGGTAAGATTCTCTCTCGTACCATGCCAGTACGGATAATAGGAGGAGGCAAACACATCATAATCCACACCCGCTGTGTTGAGCTTATCTGCAAATCCTTTCATCCTGTCGCTTTTCTCCGGGTTCGTAAAGTGGAGCGCCGCCAGTATTTCCTGGCTCCGGTCTTCTGCAACCCTGTGTACGGCATCGCATCCCGCCTTGAATAGAGTAACCATATTATCCCAGTTGCTTTCTCCACAGATGGAACTTGTCGTCTCGTTGCCAACCTGAACCATTCCTACATCTGCACCGGCATCTAAAATGGTATTCAGGCTTTCTTCTGTAAATTCTGACAACGCTTCCGCTTTCTGCGCAACCGTAAAGCCCTTCCACGCCTTTGGCACTACCTGTCTTCCCGGATCCGCCCAGAAATCCGAATAGTGAAAATCAACCATAACCTTCAATCCGGCATCCGTCGCCCATTTTCCCATCAGGGCTGCCTTTGCCACATCACAGTTTCCTGCGCCATACCCCTGCGTCTTTGCTTCATCCGCATAGGGGTCGTTCCAGACACGGATACGTACATAATTTACACCGGCATCTTTTAATAACCGGAAAAATCCTCTCTCATCAAGCACATTGCCATCCCAGCCCTTAAATGTTACACCGCTGTCAATCAGGCTCTTGTAGGTAGAAATATCCACACCGCGGATAAAATCTTCTGTAAGTCCCTCCACCTTCGTTACATTGACGCCTGCATTTTGCACGACGCCCGAATCATCCGCCTTCACCGTCACATGCGAATAACTGATTCCCGTCAACAACATGGCTGCGGACAATACGACAGCAAACCCACGCCTTAGTATTCCTCTCTTCATAAAAACCTCCTCCATTACCGTTTTCTAAATGCTTTCACTTCAAATGTTGTGCAACCCATCATATTTGCTGCGCAACGGTTCTTTGTATTTTATTATATATGATTGTTATTCTCTCATGCAATTGACAACTTACCCAGTATTCAGGAACTGAATTTAGCCATTATTTCCAGAATAACAAAAACTGCCACCACCCATAAAGGATGATGACAGCTCTTGTGATATATAAAAGATAAGCTTAATCACTAATTAATCTTGTCACACAAACCGGCGTACGATAAAATGCATTGGATATCTTAATACCTGTTCTGGCAGAACTTGCATGGACAACCTGTCCATTGCCGATGTACATGGCAACGTGATTGATTCCACCGCCGTTTCCATAGAAGAACAAATCTCCCGGTCTTGCCTCAGACGCATTGACCCTCGTTCCATATCCTGCCTGCGCGCTGGATGAATGCGGCAGATAAATTCCATAATTCTCATAGATCTTCATCGTAAATCCGGAACAGTCCACGCCGTTTGTAAGGCTTGTCCCACCCCAGACATAACGGTTTCCGACAAACTGACATGCATACTGTACCATAGCGACACGGACATCCGATATACCTTCGCCATAACGCAGCTCCGTCATAGTCATTGCCTTCGGCAGCTGCTCAGACACATCTACAAACTCACTGGCGATGTAGCATTCATCTCCATCCACATCTACCTTAATCCACTCGCCCATTTCTTCTATCACATGCAGAGATTCTCCTTCTGCAATGGTTGTCCAGATGCTGCAATCCGTATTCGGCTCCACTCGCGCATTCAATGTCTGCGTCGTGGAAGTCGCCATAATAGATTTCACTTCCTCTGCCCGTGCTGCTGCCGCATCTCCGGTAAGCAGAAATTCACCCTTCACATAGCCGTTAACTTTCCCGGACTCAATCTGATACCATTCGCCTTCCTGTGATAAAATCTCACAGCCGGCATCTACCGGAAGTGCGCCTACCAAATCAAACTCTTCTCCAGCGCCCTCACGGATATTCAAATGATTCTCCACACTGGCTATTCCAAGATTCTTATATCCGCATATCGTCTTATCCTCGGCTGCCATAGCAACATCTGTCTCGGACTTCTGCGTATTGGCCTCGCCCACGAGACAATCGCTCAATAGCGTAGAAACACCTGCATGGGTTGCTGCTTCTGTTGTCATCTGACTCATGCCAAACACGGCTGCACCCGTCAAACATCCTATCATTAATTTTGCCCATTCTATTCTCATTTGTCGAACCTCCCGGATAACTGTTTCATTTTTTGCCATTATATCAAGGAGTTATTACGTTGTCAATACTTATTGTAATAATTATGTAATAATTGAAAACAAACGTAAACTGGGCAGTTTCTATGCCTATGGTAACGCCTCCTCCGGATTTCCGCCTTCCAGAATTGAGAATGCAATATTTGTAGCATGGTCTGCAACACGCTCCAGCCCTGTCACCAGATCGGTAAACAGGATTCCTGTCATCGGCAGGCATTTGCCTTTTGCCATACGTCTGACATGGTTCTGCTGCAACTCGCGTTCCATATTATCAATGCTGTTTTCCAGTTCAAGAATATCCGGCAGGTTTTTCTTGTCAAGCGTGGTAAACATTTCCATCGATTCCTGCAGGATCAACATTGTTTTCTCATGCATTTCACGGATTTCACGCTCGCCCTTTTTCGTAAATTTCATATTTTCATCATGGCTCTTCACTGCCGCGTCTGCGATATTTTCCGCATGGTCTCCAATCCGCTCAATATCGCTCACTACATGGAATAGCCCGCCAATTCGTTTGGCATCCACAACAGGAAGCTGCAGCTGGTTGATCTTAACAAGGTAATCCGTAATTTCCCGGCTCAGAAAATCAATCTGGTTTTCCACCTCGTATACACGGTTGATTTTCTTCTGGTCTCCGTCAAAAAATGCCTCCATGGCAAGATTCAGGTTTTCACGCGCCATCTTACCCATACGCTCAATCTCCTGCGTCGTCTCTACTACCGCAATCGAAGGCGTAAATGTATTCTGCTTTCCAATATAAAGAAGCTGATATTCTTTTTCCTCCTGATCTTCCCCCGGAATCAGGCGACGGCTCATCGCTACAAACTGCGCGGATAACGGCAAGAAGATGATTGTCTGGAAAATCTTGTAAAACGTATCTGCATTTGCCACGCACCGTCCGATGTCGGATCCGGAAATATGTAAAATAAACGATTCAAACTGTTCCATGCCAAACGCAAGCAGAATACCGATGATCACCATACCAAACACATTGAACATCACATGGATGGCAGCTGCGCGCCTGGCGTCCTTTTTCGTATCCAGGCTTGCCAGTACGGCTGGTGTACAGGAACCGATGTTACAACCAAGGATTACATAGAAACAGACAGGTAAATCAATCAGTCCCTGGCTTGCCATCAACAAAAGAATGCTGACCGTCACGGAAGAGCTCTGGACAACCACAGTGATGGCTGTTCCAAATAAAATTGCCAGAATCGGATTCTTCATACTGCCTAACACAGTCATAACCGTCTGATAATCTTTTAAATCTGCCATGGCGTCTTTCATAAAACTGATACCCATGAACAACGCGCCAAATCCTAAGAGCACCTCTCCGACCTTCTTCACCATAGGTTTCCTGCCAAACATGACAAATACTGCTCCTATGAACAGAATAAAAGGCGCAATGCCTGTCAGATTAAATGCCACAAGCTGGGAAGTTATGGTCGTACCAATATTTGCGCCGAAAATAATTCCTATCGACTGCGCCAGACTCATAATTCCCGTATTTACAAAAGTTACTACCATAACGGTTGTCGCGCCCGAAGATTGTATGATTGCCGTAAACAACGCGCCAAACAGTACCGCTATAATCTTGTTTTTGGTCATGGCTTCCAAAATCGAGCGCAACCTTGCACCCGCCGCTTTCTGAAGGCCCTCGCTCATAAACTTCATGCCAAACAAAAAAAGTCCCAGGCCACCTAACAAATTCACTATCAATTCCATGCGATTCACCCTTTAGTTCTTCTGAACTCCTTTTCCCATGTTAAAATAAACTTTACCGTACTCTATATCATGTTTCATTTGTTTCTTTAACGACTCAAGCGATGGAAACCTCTGCTCCGGACGCACATGTTTCAGAAAACTGACACGAACTTTTTCTCCGTACAGATCTTCTGATACGTCAAACAAATGTGTCTCCACGCCAATGGGGTTCTCTCCCTCAACGGTAGGCTTGCATCCGACATTTGTAATCCCCGGATAACGTCTCCCCTTCCATTCGGTCTCTGAGATATAAACGCCGAATGGAGGCAGAAGCTTGTCCTCCGGCGGCAGCAGGTTGATGGTTGGAATATCTAATACCTTCTTCCCCATCTGTCTGCCATGCAAAACGCATCCTTCCACAAAAAACGGATATCCCAGCAAATGATTTGCCTTTTCAATATTTCCAGCCATAAGCTCCTCGCGTACATAGGTGCTGCTGATATCCCGATTATTCTCCTGAATCTTATCTACCACTTTTATTTCGTATCCGTACTGCGCCGCAAGTTCTTCCAGCATCCGGTAATCTCCGCGCCGCCTGTGGCCGAAACGGAAATCGGTTCCCACCACCATGTATTTTACATGACACGCAGTAACAATCCTATGGATAAACGTTTCCGGCTCCATACACATAATCTGCCTTGTAAACGGACACTCAATCACATAATCAATCCCAGCTTCCTCAAAAAGCCGTTCTTTTTCAGCGCCTGTCGTAAGCACCTGCGACTGTATATCCTGTACGCGCTCCCTTGGCGGAATATCAAATGTGAACACGACTGCTTTTAATTCTTTTTCTTCCTGTTTCTTTTGTTTCATATACTTCATCAGCAGTTCGTGTCCGCGGTGCAGTCCATCAAATTTTCCAAGGGAAAGCACGCTTGGTCCGTCTATCTCAAATGTCATACTCTGCCTTATGTATTCCATAACCTCTGTCCTATTCCATCCATTTTCTAATTGGATTCCATAAAAATCTTCATGGGTCGGATATCCCTGCGGGATTCCTCCCACCGGTAAATACCGATAAACGCATGATTGCTGTCATAGACGCGTAATGTATGGCTCTTGTACTGCTCATTCCAGTTGCAAATCCAATCGGGTTTTAAGGGACTCCCATTATAAAGCAATCTGGAAAATTCCTCTCTCACCCGGATCTGCGGATGCTGCATAAATACGCTGTCCGTATTATAAATGAAATCCGCAAAGTCTTCCCGCACAAATTCCCTATCCGTATGACCTGCACGGACAATCTGTGCCTGCGCCTCAATCTCAGAAAGCCTGATTGCATTCTCAATGTTAAAATCCGCCACTCTCGTACGCAGCAGGGATTCCATACAACCGCCGCAGCCCGCCAGATTCCCGATATCATGGCACAAGGTACGGATATAAGTGCCCTTAGAGCAGTGTACGCGCATCTTTATCCTCGGAATCGCAACCTCCAGAATATCAATGGAAAAAATCTTTACTTCGCGCGGCCTGCGCTCCACTTCCACGCCTGCCCGCGCCAAATCGCAAAGTTTCTTCCCATTTACTTTCAGCGCAGAATACATGGGCGGAATCTGGGAATAATCTCCCACAAACCCATCAATAATCTTTCCAAGCTCCGTCTCCGTACACAATACCTGCGATTCTGCAAGCACCGTTCCGGATATATCCTGCGTATCAGTAGTCTTTCCTAAAAGCAGTATCGTTTCATATTCTTTGTCCTTATCCGTAAGCAAATCACAGACCCTTGTCGCTTTGCCAAGGCAGACAGGCAGTACCCCCTCCGCATCGGGATCCAGAGTCCCGGTATGCCCGATCTTTTTCTGTCTAAAAATTCCACGGAGTTTCGCCACCACATCATGGGACGTAAATCCCTTTTCCTTGTACACATTGATAATTCCATTAATCATGAAGCTGCCTTTCGATTTCCTCACAAATTTTGCCGTAAATCTCTTCCGGCGTGCCAACCATTGTAACGCCTGCGGCTCTCACATGTCCTCCGCCTTTATATTTCATGGCGATATCAGCAACATTTACTTTCCCATTCGAGCGCAAACTAACCTTCCACGTATGGTCGTCGTTTTCATAGAGAAAAATTGCCGCCTCCACGCCTTTTGTCACGCGAAGCTGATTGACAATGCCGTCCAAATGTTTGGGCAATACCTGAAACCGTTCCATTTCCTTTAACTCCACTGCTGTTCCAATTACTGCGCCATTTAACATAAGCCTGCTGTTCAAAAGCGCCTGCCCTAAAATCTGATTCTGTGCAAACGTCTTTGTGTAGAACGTGTCGTCAATGATTTGCGAGAAATCAATGCCTTTCTCCATCAGTACCCCCGCGGTATTCATGGTCTTTGCAGATGTGCTGGAATATTGGAATACCCCGGTGTCATGCACCATTCCCACATAAATACATTCCGCAATTTCCTTCGTAATCTTCTCTTCCTCAAGCAGTTCAAATACCAGCTCTGAGGTAGAGCTAGCCTCAGGAAAAATATAATTTTCATCCGCGAAATTACAGTTGCTCACATGATGGTCGATGCAAACCGTCTTTTTCGCCGTCTTAAAATATTTGACGGCCTCTCCCAGACGTCCCTCCTCCCCGCAATCCTGTACAATGCACAAATCATACGCAAAATCTTTCTCACAGGAATTGCATATCTTATCAGAATTCTTCAGGAATTTAAAGATATTGGGAATCGGTTCCAGATAGACGTCCGCCTGAATCTGTGGAAACCAGGTCGCAATATAATTATACGTTGCCAGGCAGGAACCCACACAGTCGCCGTCCGGCCTCACGTGGCCTGCAATGGCAACTGTCTTTACCTGCGCCAGCAAAGATGCCAAATCCTTCATAATGCACACTCCTCATTTCAATCTATGATTTCCTCGCTGTCACTACGAGGACGATTTACATCATCAATCATTTTCGACATATTTACGCCATACTCAATCGACTGGTCTAAGATAAAGCGTATCTCCGGTGTATTCCTCAGGTTGATGTTCTTGGCCAGCATCCTGCGGATATACCCTTCCGCACTCTTGAGCCCTGCAATCGTATCCTGCTGGGATTTCTCATCTCCCAGCACACTGATATACGCCTTACAGCTCTTCAAATCCGGCGCTACTTCAACGGAAACGACCGAAGTAAGCGGATTGATCCGGGGGTCTTTGATTTCTCCGCGGATAATGTTGCTAAGTTCGCGCATCACCTCGCCGTTGATTCTTGTATTCTTTATGCTGTTTTTTCTCATTTTCTGCCTTACTCCTTCTTTGCTTCAGGCATTTAGCGCGGCACCTCCACCATGATATAGGATTCTACCACGTCAAGCTCCTGAATATCATTAAAGCCATCAAATACCAGGCCACACTCATAGCCTGCCCTTACTTCCTTCACATCATCCTTAAAACGTTTCAAAGATGCAAGATCTCCTTCGAAAATCTGCTCTCCCTCTCTGGAAATACGAACTTTGCATCCTCTCTGGAAGGTACCGTCCAATACATAGGATCCCGCAATATTTCCAACGCCGGAGGCTTTGAAAATCTGACGGATTTCCGCGTGTCCAAGCACTTTCTCCTCAAATACCGGATCCAGCATACCCTTCATCGCCGCCTGTACATCCTCAATCGCGTTATAGATGACCTTATACAGCCTCATATCTACGCCCTCGCGCTCCGCCGTTGCCTTTGCCGTCACATCCGGACGTACATTAAATCCAATAATAATCGCATTGGATGCGGATGCAAGGCTTACGTCCGATTCGTTGATGGCGCCTACGCCGCCATGGATAACTTTCACCATAACTTCCTCGTTGGAAAGTTTTACCAGACTCTGTTTTACCGCCTCGACAGAACCCTGTACGTCTGCCTTTACGATAATCGGAAGTTCCTTGATATTTCCTGACTGAATCTGTGAAAACAAATCGTCTAAGGACATTCTTGCTTTCGTATCTTCCAGCATCCGTTCACGCCCTTCAGAAATGAAGGTATCTGCAAAACTCTTCGCCTCGCGCTCAGAATCCATACATACAAAGATTTCCCCTGCATTCGGCACGTTATTCAAACCTAATATTTCCACCGGCGTAGAAGGAGTCGCCTCTTTTACACGCCTGCCTTTGTCATCAATCATTGCTCTTACCCTGCCATAACAGCTTCCGCAGGCAATGGGCTGACCCACTTTCAATGTTCCCTTCTGTACAAGAACCGTTGCTACAGATCCACGTCCTTTGTCGAGCTGTGCTTCAATCACAAGTCCACGCGCATTGCGCCGGGAATTTGCTTTCAGCTCACATACCTCCGCCGTCAGCAATACCATTTCAAGCAGGGAATCAATTCCTTCATGGGTATGTGCGGACACCGGTACAAAAATAGTGCTTCCGCCCCAGTCCTCCGGAATCAGCTCGTATTCCGCAAGCTCCTGTTTTACGCGCTCAATATTTGCGCTTGGCTTATCAATCTTATTGATTGCCACGATGATTTCAACCTCAGCCGCTTTGGCATGGCTGATTGCCTCTACCGTCTGCGGCATAACGCCGTCGTCTGCGGCAACAACGAGAATGGCAATATCCGTAGCATTTGCTCCACGCATACGCATAGCGGTAAATGCCTCGTGTCCCGGCGTATCCAGGAACGTAATTTTCTCTCCATTGCACTCTACCATATAAGCGCCGATATGCTGCGTAATTCCTCCCGCCTCTTTATCAATGACATGCGTATCACGAATTGCATCCAAAAGCGATGTCTTACCATGGTCAACATGACCCATAACGCAGACAACCGGAGGACGTTTTTCCATTGCTGTTTCATCCTCGCCTTCCTCTTTCAACAGCTCTGCAATCACGTCTACCTTCTCCTCCATCTCACAGATGCAGTTGAACTCCAGTGCAATCTCTTCGGCTGTGGCATAATCAATTTCATTGTTTACCGTCACGATATTTCCCTGAAGAAATAATTTCTTGATAATTGCAGACGCCTGAACTTTCATGCGGTCAGCAAATTCTTTAATCGTCATCTTTTCCGGAAGCGTAATCGTCTTAATTGTATCTTCCTCTTTCTTCTGCGGCTGCGGTGCGGGCTGCTGATTCTTCTTTCCTCTGGTTTTCTTTTCCAGATTATCAAATCTCTCCTTCTTCCTGCCCATCAGTTCTTTCTCATGACGCTGGTTACCTTTGCGGTTGTCGCGCTCTCTGCTCTCTTTTCCTCTTGTCTCTTCCATGCCGGACGGACTATTCTGGTTTAACTTATTAATTTCCTGCTCAAAACGGCTCTTCTGATTCGGACGTCCATTCTGATAATTTCGGTTATTGCGGTCTCCCTGCGGTCTTCCATTACGGTCTCCCTGCGGTCTTCCATTTCTATCTCCCTGTGGCCTTCCATTGCGGTCTCCCTGCGGTCTTCCGTTTCTATCTCCTTGTGGTCTTCCGTTACGGTCCCCCTGCGGTCTTCCATTGCGATCTCCCTGCGGCCTTCCGTTACGGTCTCCCTGAGGCCTTGCCGGACGTTCTTCCTGGGTTCTGACAACATTCTCCCTGGGTCTTTCCGCGTGTTCGCCCTGAGCCTTTATCGTATGTTCTGTTGCCGGTTTTGCAGCATTATCCTGTGGTTTAGCAAGACGCTGTTCTTCCTGCGGTTTTGCCGCGTGTTCGCCCTGTGGTCTCACCGGACGCTGTTCGCCCTGCGGCCTTGGGTTTCTGTCTCCCTGCGGTCTTGCCGGGCGCTGCTCTCCCTGCGGCCTCATCGGACGCTTTTTCGCCGTCTTGCTGTTTTGAGGATTAAATACAGCCGTAATACTTGATTTCTTTTTCGGACGTTCCTGAGGCTTGCCAGATTCCTGTGCGGACGTCTTTTCCTCCGCCTGAGGCGCTGCCTTTTCCGGCGTCTCCTGTGAAACGGCCTTGGCTGGCGTTTGCTGCATCTGTGGCTTTTCCGGCGCTGCCTGCGCCACCGTGCTCTGCGGCTGCTCTTTTTTGCCGCCCGCTGCCTGGCCTGCAAACTTTTTCTTTACCATTTCAATAACGTCATCCTCAATCGAACTGCTTGCCGTTTTGCCGGTAATATCCTTTTCTGCAAGGAATTTAATCACTTCCTTCGATTCCATGTTCAATTCATTTGCAAGTGCATATATTCTCATTTTTGCCATATTTACTACCTCCGTTATTCCGTTTTCTCTGCTAATTTCAACTTTTCCTCCAGGCTTTTGGCAAAGCCTTCATCAAGTACCGCTAAAGAAGCCCGAAACTCCTTGCCAATCGCATTTCCCAACGCTTCCTTCGATGCATACAAATACATTGGAACCTGATAAAAGGAACACATATTGCGAAACTTCTTTTTCGTATTCTCCGAGGCCTCCTCAGACACAACCACAAGAAATGCACTGCCGGATTTTACCGCTTTTTCTGTAGAAAATTCTCCACTTGCAATCCTTCCCGCTTTGGTTGCCAAACCAAGCATGGATAATATTTTATCCCTTTGCAATAATTTTCATCTCCTTTGTCAAATCCTCAATCACTTCCTGAGGTATTGCAGTTTTCAGTGACCGTTCCAGTCCTTTATTCTTAATTGCCTGTGCAAGACATTCTTCATTCGGACATATATATGCGCCTCTCCCGTTCTTCTTGCCGATAACATCCAGAAGAATTTCATTTTCAGCAGTCTTGATAATACGAAACATTTCCTTCTTATTCTTCATTTCTCTGCATCCAACGCACTGACGCATGGGAACTTTCTTATTCATAAGACTGTTCCTCATCACCGCCCGGGGACGTTTCCTGATAATCAGACGTTTCTTCAAAATCATCTGCGTAACTGTCTTCTGCCGGCTCTTTATACTCATCTGCGTAACCTTCTTCGGAAGTTTGTTCATACCCATCCGTATAACCTTCTTCCTCATATGATTCCGCAAATTCATCATATTCTTCATAATCGTTCTCGTAGTCCATGAAGTCTCCGGCTTCCCTTGCCTGTGTTTCGCTCTTGATGTCAATCTTAAATCCGGTTAGCCGCGCTGCAAGCCGCGCATTCTGTCCTTCTTTTCCGATTGCAAGGGATAATTGATAATCCGGTACGACAACTTTTGCTGTCTTCTCTTCCGCATCCGCGATAACGGAAATTACTTTTGCCGGGCTCAATGCATTCTCAATCAACATCGCCGCATTGTCGCTCCAATTGATAATATCTATCTTCTCTCCCCGAAGTTCATTGACAATAGCATTTACCCTGGCTCCATTAAGCCCCACACATGCTCCAACCGGATCCACATCCGGATCATTGCTCCATACCGCAATTTTCGTTCTGCTTCCTGCCTCTCTGGAAATGCTCCTGATTTCAACAATTCCTTCTTTTACCTCAGTTACTTCCGACTCAAAAAGACGTTTTACCAGTTCCGGATGTGTTCTGGACACCAGAATCTTCGGTCCTTTGGAGGTAGACTTTACTTCCAGAATATAGAGCTTAATCCGCTCCGTAGGCTGGAATACCTCGCCTTTTATCTGTTCATTCTCACTCAAAATGGCGTCTACCTTACCCAGGTTAATGCTGATGTTCTTGCCTACGTACCGCTGAACGATACCGGTCACGACATCTTTCTCTTTCTCATAATACTGATCATACAATACCTTGCGCTCTTCCTCACGAATTTTCTGCAGAATAACGTTTTTAGCATTCTGGGTAGCAATCCTGCCGAATTCTTTGGACTTTACTTCAATATTGACAATGTCGCCCACCTCATATTTGGAATCAATCATTTTGGCATTTCCCACGCTAATCTGCGTCACGTCGTCTTCCACCTGTTCCACAACTGTCTTCTCCGCATATACGTGGTATTCACATGTCTCAGGATTCATGTCTACCTTGATATTGTCCGACTTGCCAAAATGGTTTTTGCAGGCAGTGAGCAGTGAATTTTCAATTGCCTCCAACAGCGTTTCTTTGCTGATGTCCTTCTCCTTTTCCAGTATATTTAACGCTTCTAATAACTCATTGTTCATTTCTTTATCCTCCTGAATTGTTTTCTGTTATTTGACGCATTTTAAAAGTTAAAAGCCAGACGAATCAGTGCAATCTCAGATTTTGCAAAAGTCATCTCTGTCTTATCATCCATTTCTATCGTTACGTTATTGTCATCGTAGGATTTTAAGATTCCATAGAACTCCTTTTCCTTATTGATGGCGCGGTAAGTACGGATTTCCACTTCCTTTCCCATACTCCTGATATAATCTTTTTCTTTCTTCAAAGGCCTGCCCAGCCCTGGAGAGCTCACTTCAAAGATATAGGAACCCTCAACATAATCTTCCTCGTCCAGCAAATCACTCATTCTCCGACTTACAAGTTCACAATCGTCTACCGTAATCCCGCCTTCTTTATCTATATAAGCCCGCAGGTACCATTCACTGCCTTCCTTCACATACTCAACATCCACAAGTTCAAACTGGTACTCTTCTATGATAGGTTTTAACAGTTCTTCCGTCCTCTGCTCATAAATCTCTCTTCTCGACATATTACACCTGCCTTTCCTTTTCCGACTCCCTGTGTGTCCAACACACAAAATTGAGAGTGGACTTTCGCCCACTCTCAAGCCTTAGGTTATCTAGTTATCATATACATGATAGCACTTGACAATCTAAAATGCAAGGAAAACTGGAAATTATTTTATCTTAATTTTAACTATTCACGCAAAATTCTCCCCTTTACTTGACAAGTTTTTTCTTATTTCATATACTGTAAGAAAAGATATTTTGTTCTTGACTCCAGCTATATATACCAGATATAGCGATTGGAACATCTTCTTCCAATCTTAGGAAAATCCAAACCAGAAGGGAGGTCAGAATATGGTACAATTCAATAATATAAATACAACAGAGAATACTGTACAGACAGTGAAAGCGCCTGTAGCAGCGACAGCAAATCAGGCAAATACATCGACCGATTCTGTCCGCAAAGAAATTCAGGGCAAGATTATGAACGCTCAGAAAAAGAGCCAGGAGCTTTCTCTCAACACAGAGATGACTGCGCAGGAACGAGAAAACAGGCGGCAGCAAATCCAACAGGAAATCAGTGATTTGAAACGTGAACTGCGGCTGCGTGAGGAAGAAGAAAAGAAAAAACAGCAGGAGGCCGAGAAAGCTGCTGCTCAAAAAGAAGAACGGCAAAAAGAAGCGTCCCGCAAAACTATCACAGAACAGGACGAGAATTCTAATGTCCAGCGTACGGACAACAAACCACAGACAGAAATCTCAGAACCAAATAACAGAACTCAGGCAAATGATTCCAATGCAGACGGAGAAGTCCGGGAGATTTTGCCGGAAGGATTGCACAATGTCGTTTCTAACGCCTCCAGCATAAGGCAATACCGCGTTATACAAAATGTTTCCGCACAGTTTCACAGAACTGCCAGCATTCAGGAATCAGAAATCAATCAGGATGCTGCCAGAGGGGCTGATGTGAAGGAATTAAAGGAAACACAGCGCAAGGCGTTCCAGAAAGAAACACAACGGATGGAGACAATGCAGTCATTTATATTCGGAAATAAGAATAACCGGGCTGCAGAACAGGCAACTGGCGTACGCAATCATATTTCTCAGGGATTCAGGGAGAATGGTCTCTACAACAATAACGGTACGCTGTTTCGAAATAATTTCGAGTCTGTCCAAATGGATATTACGCTCTCCGGTATATAATATTACAACCTATGTCCAATCATAACCACCGGCTTTGCCGGTGGTTTTCTCAAACTCTATAAGGGCTTATTACCGATGCTGGAACGGCTTATCTTTTCGTAAGGAAAATGGCCTTATTTTTCATATCAACTTCAAACTCCGTTTCCGATATACGAATAAATTCGGCTCCTATGGGGGCAGTGATATATTCATAAACATCCCTGTCCAGATCCTGACACACTTTGCCGAGCGGCATCAATACTATGTTTTTCACATCCGAATTATAGTGTTCGTCTTCATTTCCTGCAAAAAATGTCCAGCCGCTGTCTGCCGGATTGTTTGGCTCACGTCTGTACATCAAGCCAACTTTCCAGCCTTCCTCTACAATTCTCCTGGAAACAAGTGCGCCCTGATTCATGAGCAGGCGTATTTCTTTAATTTCATCAAACCAACTTTCATGATTCAAAAAAGTATTCCTCATTTCATCGCTGACAGGGATGTCGGTGCAGAGGCTTTCAATATTTACATTCCATTTGCCGCTGTCCTCTGCCTGATGTTTCAAAAGCACAGCCAGATCCAGCAATTGTTCCTCTCCGCACTCGATATGAGTACGCACCTCCTTGCACATATTCTTTCCGGCGTTGTCAAAAACAATCACCTGCACCGTTCCATCTCGATAAAGCAGAAGTTTCACAGCGCCCATTTTGGCCTCATCATCATAAAACATCATAAAAGGCGGCAGCTTATCATTGACATACCATTCAAATTCGGTTCCATCCTTACTGTTCATAAAATAGACCGCCCCGTTTTCTTCCAAATCGCTGGATTCTACCTGCGGCAAATACTGTTCCCTGTTCTGTTCCATAATGAGTTTAATTTCATTTAAAATCACATTCATAACAAATTCCTCCGTTTCACATCGTCCGTTGTAATTATCATTATCTATTCCTGCTTTGATAATATATTCTTTTATTAATTTCTCCCAGTTCTTTCTTACTACTGTCGGAATGCCCCCACTAAAAGAAACACCATTTATACTTGAAACAATAATACGCAAAGAATTTTGTCTCATTATTTTTTTAATTTCTTTAAATCCGATATCTCCCTTTTTGAAGACGTTGATATTTTTGAATACCCTTTTATTTGCCCCACATATTCAGGCAGTTTATTCAAACCTTTTAAAGTGTTTGCTGTTAAATCTTCTAACGCAGGTATCATTATTCATCTCAACATCCAATTTCTCCATCCCACACCGAACCGTAAGCTAGTTAAAATGACTATCCTTTCAGCAGGTTCATCATCCGCCCTGCTGCATCCTCCTACAAATATAGCCATCCGCCAGCATCCAGGCATAAGAAAAGCACCTCCAGAAGATTAATCCATCCGTTGGTACTTACCATATATTTAACATTTTCATTCTCTGACCTAACAAGTTGGACTGAATTTTCAGAATGTTAAGTTCCGTTATTCCAATTCATCTACCATAACACATTTCATTTCCTTAAACTGCTTTAACTGTTTGTCATTTGTCAAAAACAAATCACATCCCGTCAAACAGGCTGTTGCCAACTGCAAGGCATCCATCGCTTTAAATCCTTTATATTCTGCCCTTATATTTGCTGCCTACTTCGCGATTTCCCGATTTATTTCCACAATTTCCATATCAGTTGTTGCAATCAAGCGTTCAAACATATCTATGAGGGCATAGGCTTTATTTCTATATGGAAATACAAAATATTCTTCCACTGTAATTACAGATGAAACGAATTCCTTGTCATTATCATACCCATATTTAAAAATGACTTCACCTTTTCATGGTATTGTGGATTGTTGGCATCCTTTTCAATGAAATATATAAACGGTGCTGTATCAACAAAAACTTTCCTAAAGCCTATCATTTTCACGCATCTCCTTCATATATTCATCAACATTTCTTCCGCGCTCACTTGGAATGGCAAAACTATCCCAATCAACAGAGGATTTTTCTGCCTTCTTTTGAGGATAATTTAATATGGTGACAACAACCTCTGCCCCGTCATATTCCCTTATATCATCATCTTTTATAATAACCGTATTCCCTTGTATGATTCCCTTCACTGCCGCCAACATATTAATAACCTCCTGTCCATCTATGGCATATGCAATTCATGATAAGTTCCCATAATAGATACCATCCCACCCGGGCATATGCATCATTCATATTTTTCCCTTGAAAGTATTATAACATCCCTTCACACCATATACAATCAGCACCAGAAGAAAATTTCTGTTTTCCACTGGTGCTGGTTCCATCTATTTCAATATTTCCCCCTGTCTATATATGCGCCTATTGCAATATATGTCATCAAACGGCTTTTCCGTCCATGACCTATCACATACACAAAAATCTGCATATTTTAGAAATTTCATATCCAAATCATCCAAATCAAAATCATTATAATATTCACTGATCTTATTCATCCCTATATGAATTGAATAACTTCTATAAAAAATAATGTTTCCCACTCTTTTATGTCTGGTATGACTAAAACAAGCATTAGCATGGCAGGTAAATATTGCCTGTCCAATATTTTCTGATTTAACAAAATTTGTTTCTAATAGTCTGTTCACTTCACGTTCTATTTCTTTCGGTATACACTCTGGTAAATCCTTTCTGATTCCACCATTCATATCCGATAAATCCAAACTGAAATTTATGTCACCGTCATGAAATATGAATATCGGCATTCACAACCGAAAAAAAGAAAAAATAAAAGAATATGTCTGATTACCTGATAAATTTTCAGGCAACATATAAGCATCTTTTTCCAAAACAAAAAAATACTGAAACCACCGATTTATCAGTAATTCCAGCACTTCTCGGGTTGGGCTATTCAATTTAATAGCTAGTAGCCCGTAGGGGAATCGAACCCCTGTTTCCGCCGTGAGAGGGCGGCGTCTTAACCGCTTGACCAACGAGCCATATACTTGTCTGCTTTCTCAAACTCAACAATAGTTATTATACATGCTGGGTTCGAGAAAGTCAAGTATTATTTTAAAATTTTTTTAATTTTATGCTGCATCCAGTTTACTCTGTGCAAGTTTCACCAGCGTTGCAAATCCTTCTGCATCATTGACAGCCATTTCAGCCAGCATCTTACGGTTTACCTCTACTCCTGCAAGCTTCAATCCATACATGAATTTGCTGTAGGAAAGACCGTTCATCCTTGCTGCAGCATTGATACGTGCAATCCACAGGCTGCGGAACTGTCTCTTTCTCTCTTTTCTACCAGCATAGGAACTTGCCAGCGCACGCATGACAGACTGTTTTGCCACTCTATACTGTTTGGAACGCGCGCCTCTGTATCCCTTCGCCAGTTTCAATATTCTGTTATGTTTCTTTTTTGCGTTTAATCCGCCTTTAATTCTTGCCATGACTTCTATTCCTCCTTAACTCATTACCTATAAAGCAATCTTTCTTACAGATACGGTAAAATCTTCTTCATATTCTTAACATTCGTTGCATCTGTAATAGTTGACTTCCTCAGATTTCTCTTTCTCTTTGTAGACTTCTTTGTTAAGATATGGCTCTTGTAAGCTTTATTTCTCTTTAATTTTCCTGTTCCGGTTTTTTTGAAGCGTTTTGCTGCCGCTCTGTTTGTTTTCATTTTTGGCATTTTCAATTCCTCCTTAAAATCCAGCTATTTTTTCTCCGCCAGCACAATACTCATGCTGCGCCCTTCCAGCTTAGGTGCCTTCTCCACCATCGCAATATCTGACAGTTCCTCAGCAAAATCATCCAGAATATGTTTGCTGTTCTGGATATGCGCCATTTCCCTGCCACGAAAACGTAAAGTAACCTTTACTTTATTGCCCTTTGAAATAAATTTCTTTGCCGCATTAATTTTGGTATTGAGGTCATTGCTCTCAATATTGGGTGATAAACGGATTTCTTTAATTTCAACAGTTTTCTGTTTCTTCTTGGCTTCTTTTTCCTTCCTGACAAGCTCATACTTATACTTGCCATAATCAATAATCTTACATACCGGCGGCTTTGCCATCGGGGCAATCTTCACCAGATCAAGATCTGCTTCCTGAGCAAGCTTAAGCGCTTCCCTTGCAGACATAATACCAAGCTGCTCTCCGCCCTGTCCAATCAGACGAACTTCCTTATCTTTGATTTGTTCATTAATCATTAACTCGCTAATGGTCGTACACCTCCAAGATCAATTTAACATTTCATTCACTTTCCCATTCCATAAAAAAGTGGATAGGCAGGCTATCCACTTCACATTCTTCTTGTATCACGGCAAAAGTTGCCACTTTGAATATTAACCGTTAGTCACTCGCTTGTGCTAAGGTGAGAGTGGATGCTCTACTTTGTTTTCTAACAACGTTGTTACTTTATCATGTTTTGTGCCATCCGTCAAGGATTTTTTTCATTTATCAGCTCCAACAAGGGTTTTTTTACCTTTTTGCGGGTAATCTCCACCAAATTGAGCTTTGTCATCCCCAGAATCTGTATGGGAATCCTGTCTGTACGCGCATAAGCGCGCAGTGTTTTTAATAAAAGTTCATTGTTCTCCTGCGATTCCATATTGATAAAATCCACAATGATGATTCCCGACAGATTTCGCAGACGAATCTGATGCAAAATTTCCTCCGCCGCCTCCAGATTGATTTTCAGATAATGCTCCTGTACCTTCTTCTTTGCAATGCTTTTCCCACTATTCACGTCAATGACGGTCAGCGCTTCCGTGGGCTGGATGACAAGATAACCGCCGGACTTTAGCCATACGCGCTCATGCAGCGCCTTCTCAATCCCCATTTCCAGACTGTAAAGCTTACGCAGGGGCAATATGGCATCTTCATAATATTTCAGTGTACATTCCTGCCGCGGAAACTGCTGCAGGTACATTTGCACCTGTTCATAAATCTCTCTTTCATCCGTAATGATAACGTCCATCTGCTCTTCTCTCATATCCTGAAGGACATGCAGATAATCCGGCATCTCCCTTTTCAGGCAGCTAAATGCCGTTCGATAACATGCTGTCTTCTTGAGGTTAAGGTATTCCTGTTTTAACCTTTCATACTCTCTCTCAATCTCTTCAACAGCTGCATGCGCCGCATTTGTGCGCACAATAATCCCAAACTCAGATTTCTCCTCTAATTTCAAGGTCTTCTTTAAACGTTTCTTCGTCTCCGCATCCAGCTTTCGCGAAAAAGACAGCGACTCATTCTCACTCGTCAGAACAAGGTACTTGCCTGAAAAATTCAGTTTAGTGCCAACTCTTGGCGGCTTGCCCTTGCTTTTTTCACGAATCACCTGCACGACCACTTCATCTCCCTGAACCATGTGAGGACTGTTTACCTTCTTCACATACAGCGGATTTTTCAAATCTTCCAAATCAAAATAGCAGCGAACGCCCGGCGCAATCTCAATAAACGCCGCATTGAGATTCTTCACGACATCCCTCACCCTGCCCACATAAATATTGCCAAGAATACTCTGTGAATCCTGATATTCCAGCGATATTTCCAGTAATCGTTTCTCCTGATAAAGCGCTGTTGCAAGATAGTTCTTATTATTTAAGATAAGTTTTGTTATCAAGAGTGTAAATCCATGCTCCATAATCTCTCCCTTATTGCATCCAATCATCCGGAATTTACCAGGATTCAGGAAATCTCTTCCCCCAATTCTCCCAATGTAAGAAATTCCGGAAACTTTTTCCCCTCTTTTTGGTAATTGCGACGCTGGCTTTCAAGATAGTCAGCGTATAATTTTCGCTCCTGTTCTCCTTTCACCGGAATCTCATCTGCCTTAGCGTAAACTTCAAGACGATGAACATGAAACGCCATCTCACGATACTCCATTCCATAAAAATCACAAAATGCCTTCAGCACCAGTTCCGGTTTGATATTATCGGTACTTCCGGTACAGACCTTTAAAAATAACGCCGGTTGACTGCTTAACGTTAACGCCTTCATCTCATAGATTAATGGCTTTAAGTCCATTTCCATCTCACGCTTTTTCGTCTGTTTGGTGATAAGAATTTCTTTCTGCCCTTCATAAAACTTCTGAACCTTTTCCTGAAGTTCCTCCACCGTTTCAGCTAGCGGCTGATAGCCCTCATTCGCGTACACGAGATAATCCGCCGCGGCTACTAAGGACATGGACGTCTTTGCCGTATCGGGAAGTTTCTTATACTCTAAAATGGAAATCCCCTCCGCCATCGTTTCATTTAACGCCTGTATGGACTCCCGGCTCGATTTCGTAGAATGTACTTCAATGTCAAAATATTCACCGTCACTTGTAACGCCTACGCCCAGGGGCGCGGCGAAAGACATAATCTGATGGGGACTGTAGCCCCCGGAATAAGCGATATCAATATCGGCACGACGAATTGCTTTCTGGAAATACCGCATCATGTCCAGATGGCCGATATATTTCATCACGCCGTGTTTTTTGAATTTAATTCTGATGTTCAAGACAGACACCTCCCCCAAACTGTGCCGCGCCGCACCCGCTGCACTTCATACTGCAATTGGGGGTCACTTCCCCCTCTCTGGCACGCTGCCATTCACGCATCAAAAATGTTTTTGACACACCGCAGTCAATAAAATCCCACGGCAGAACTTCATCCATCTCCCTGACGCGCAGATTATAAAAATCAATGGATACGCCGCATTCCTCAAAGGCTTCCATCCATTTCTGATTGTCAAAAAATTCACTCCAGGCGTCGAAGAGACATCCCTTCTCGTACGCCTTTAACAAAACTTGTCCCACACGACGGTCACCGCGGGCAAACACGCCCTCCAGAACGGTTACATCCGCCTCATGCCAGTTATACTTCATACTCTTACGGTTTAACTGCTCTTTCATTTCCTCATTCACGATACGCGCACGGGCAAGATACTCTTCTTTCGGGTGCATAGGCGCCCATTGAAACGGAGTAAACGGTTTGGGAACAAAAAACGACGTGCTGATCGTAATCTGGCACTTACCACCTCGTTTTTCTTTGGGAATCTCATAATAACGCCTTGCAATTTTATCGGCAAGCCTGGGAATTTCCTTCTGGTCTTCCTCCGTCTCTGTGGGAAGTCCCAGCATGAAATAAAGCTTTACTTTCTGCCAGCCGCCTTCAAACGCAAGCCCCGCGCCGTTTAAGATCACTTCTTCCGTCAATCCTTTATTAATCACATTCCGAAGACGCTGTGAGCCAGCCTCCGGTGCAAATGTCAGGCTGCTCTTTCGGACGTCCTGCACCTTGCTCATAACATCTAAAGAAAACGCATCAATTCGCAAAGACGGCAGCGAAATATTAACACCCTTCTCCCGAAACTCCATAAGATAATCAATCAATTCCGCAAGCTGGCTATAGTCGCTGGAACTTAAAGAACTGAGTGAAATCTCCTCATGTCCCGTGCTCTCAAGCATTTCCTTTGCACAGGATTTGAGCATCGACAACTCACGCTCTCTGGTGGGTCGGTAAATCATGCCCGCCTGACAGAACCGGCATCCGCGGATACAGCCGCGCTGAATCTCAAGAACTACCCGATCCTGCGTCACCTTAATAAAGGGAACCAGTGGTTTTTTGGGATAATAAGTATTTGTCAAATCCATCTGAACTTCTTTGCGGACAGTAGATGGAACATCATCATACTTTGGCGTAAACGATGCAATCAAACCGTCTTCTTTGTATGACACCTCATACAGTGACGGCACGTACATCCCCGGCAAATGGCACGCGGCGCGCAAGAATTCCTGCCGTGTACCGCCCTGCTGCCGCACAGATTTGTAGAGTTCAAATAATTCATCATACCTTGTTTCGCCTTCCCCAATATAGAACAAATCAAAGAAATCGGCAAGCGGTTCCGGATTATATGTACAGGGTCCGCCGCCAATCACAATCGGATCTTCCTCTGTCCGCATCTCAGCAAACAATGGAATCCCGCTTAAATCCAGTATCTGAAGAATATTGGTATAGCACATCTCATATTGAATTGTAATTCCCAGAAAATCCATATCCTTCACGGGAGACTGTGTCTCCAACGTAAACAGTGGTATCTCCTGCTCCTTCATGACTTTATGCAAATCGCTCCAGGGCGAATATACACGTTCACAGTACACATCCTGCCTCTGGTTGAACATATCATATAAAATCTGGATGCCAAGATGGGACATGCCGATTTCATATACATCCGGAAAACACATGGCGAAACGAATTTCCACCTCATCCGGATTCTTTCGCACCATATTCACTTCATTTCCGATGTAACGCGCAGGCTTGTCAACTGACATCAAAATCTCGTTGCTTAAAGCAAGTTTCCTCATAGATTGCGCTCCTTTACTTTCTGTCTTGCACCATTCTATCATAACTTCCATGGGAAGTCCACCTGGGAACAGGACAAGGCAGAGAAAGCATAACAATTCAGCCTGTTTGTTACGATATACCAAAGAAACGCGCGCTCCCGCTTACTGCTTATCATTCTGTTTGTCACCCTGCTTATCATTCTGTTTGCCATCCTGAACGCTGGAAATGCTGATATCCGCAAACACTTCTTCCAGTTTTTCTGTCGGCAGCGGATCCCATCTCATCTGCTCAAGCACCTGCGGGGTTCCAATCCCCTGAAACGATATCTTTTCCCGGTCGCAGTAGACGAAACACACAAAAAGCAAAATGGCAATCACGCATCGGATGCCAAATGTGGAGCCATTTTCCGCCTCCGTTCCTGCCTGTGATTGCCGCTGCTCCATTATCGGCTGCTGCATTTGGTTTCCAAAGGCGGCGCGCGCCTGTTCTACATAATTTCTGCGCTCCCTTGCGCTTTCCTCGATAGATTTTTCCATCCTCACACTTCCTAAATAGCTTTGTACTATTTTAGTAGCCGCATATCGGAAAAATACCTGTTTTCGAAAATAATCCATTATTTAAAATCACTTAATCCCAGTAAAATCCTGCAGGATTTCTGCAGGATTCTAACTGATAACCATATCTTTATCTAAAACAATCTCTGATTTAATTCTTCCACAACATCTTCCCAGGTAATCCCTGTCTCCACCATCATGATAATCAAATCATGGATGAAATCACAAATCTCATATGTAATCTCTTCCGGCTCCGTATTCTTGGCCGCAATTACGATTTCTGTGGCCTCTTCCCCTATGTTCTGTAAAATCTTATCCAACCCTTTATCAAACAGATAATTCGTGTAGGAACCTTCTCTGGGATGTTCTTTTCGCTCAATCACACTGTCGTACATATCCTCTAATATTTCAAGCGGATTGCGGCTGATATATTGCTTTTTCACCAGATCCTGGAAGAAACAGGTCGGATTTCCCGTATGGCAGGCCGCGCCTACCTGAGATACATTGGCAAGAATCGTATCTTTGTCACAGTCAATCGTCAATGATTTCACATACTGGTAATGTCCGGACGTTTCTCCCTTTATCCAGAGTTCCTGACGGCTGCGGCTATAATACGTCATCTTGCCCAGAGCAAGCGTCATCTTATACGCCTCCTCGTTCATATAGGCAAGCATCAGCACTTCACAGGTCTGATACTCCTGCACAATCACCGGAATCAAACCGTCTGCATTCAGCTTAAACTCCGACCAGGGTATCGCAGAAACAAACTTCCGCGTCTGTATGCCTTCCGCGTCGAGATCCCTTTTCAAGGCAACAATATCCGTATCCGGATTGCTGACATAATCGCCGCCAATTCCCGTCACGCAATCCCTCTTTAAAATATCAATCCAGAGTTTCTTACTGTAGCCGGGCACGATTACACTGAACGGCATATCGGCAATATTTGCCAATGCCTCTACAATATTTTCATTCAGCACAACGAGCTTATGAATGTATTCTTCCGCCTCTTTTTTATGTTTAAACATTAAATCTACGGTGTCCATTGAAACAAGAAGTTTCTCTTTTCCGAAACGTGGAGCCGCTTCCTGCGCCATCTGAATGATATCGTGTCTGGAGCCGTCCAAAATAGCCCCCTTGCATCCGGCATAGAGGATCTTCTTGATGTCCTCCATCTTATTGATATTGCCCCCTCCATACACAGGAATCTCAATGATTCTGCTCAAATGTTTGATGATTTCCAGATGAATGTCATGCTCTTTATCGTTCCTGGACAAATCAAATATGTACAGTTTATCGACTCCGCTCTCATTATAAAATTTTGCCAGCGCCTTCCAGTCTCCGACAATGGTAAAGTCCTCACGACTCTTTACAGCCTCGCCGTCTTTCAGGTAAATTGTGGCGATCAGATTTTTGTGCTCCATAATTCCACCTATAAACTACCTTTCGTTGACATGATATCTTTGATTCTGGAATCCTTTGTGGTTGCCTCATCCAGGGCACGCCCAAACGATTTAAAAAGCCCCTCAATCATATGATGGTTGTTTACTCCCGACAAAATTTTCATATGCAGGTTCATTCCCGCACTGTAAGAGACTGCATAAAAAAATTCACGCACCATCTCTGTCTCCATATAGCCTACCCGCTCCGCTGTAAACGCTCCGTCAAATACAAAATAAGGCCTTCCGCTCAAGTCAATGGCGCACAGCACTAACGTCTCATCCATGGGAAGGATGCAGCTCCCATAACGCTTGATGCCCTTCTTATCCTTCAACGCATATCGAATTGCATTTCCAAGCACAATCCCGGTATCCTCAATGGAATGATGGGTATCAACAATCAGATCGCCTTTGACCTGAACCTTCAGATCAAAAAAGCCGTGGCGCGCAAACCCATCCAGCATATGGTCAAAAAACCCAATTCCAGTATCCAACTGCGTCTCGCCGCTCCCATCCAAGTTCAGGGTAAGGTTGATGTCGGTCTCTTTCGTCCTGCGGCGCTGCCTGTTGATTCTTCCTTCTGACATAAAATCCCTCATTTCCGGTTTTCTCTTACCTGTTGTTATCCTCAAACCTTACTTTAATCGAATTTGCGTGCGCCGTCAACCGTTCTGACTCCGCAAATTGAATAATATCTTTATAAACCGGCGCAAGCGCCTCTTTTGTATAAGATATAATACTCGATTTCTTTACAAAACTGTCCACGCCCAGAGGAGAGAAAAATTTTGCCGTACCATTGGTCGGCAGCACGTGATTCGGTCCTGCGAAATAGTCGCCCAATGGCTCGCTGGCATATTCCCCCAGGAAAATTGCCCCCGCATTTTTAATTTTTGTCATGATATCGTACGGATTCGCCGTCAGAATTTCCAAATGCTCCGACGCAATCTCATTCGCTGCCTCAATCGCTTCGTCCATATCCTGCGCTACGAGAATATAACCATAATTCTCCAGCGATTTTTCAATAATATCTTTTCTGGAAAGCGTGGCGGTAAATCTATCCACTTCCTCGGAAACCTGTGCGGCAAACGTCTCACTGGTCGTAATCAGGATGGCGCTCGCAAGCTCGTCATGTTCTGCCTGAGACAGCAAATCTGCGGCAGCATAGCGCGGATTGGCGCTCTCGTCGGCAAGGACAAGAATTTCACTCGGTCCGGCAATGGAATCTATGCTCACATGTCCAAACACCGCCTTCTTTGCCAACGCCACATAGATATTTCCCGGTCCTACAATCTTATCTACCTTGGGAATGCTTTCCGTTCCAAACGCAAGCGCGGCAACTGCCTGCGCGCCGCCCACCTTGTAGATTTCATCTGCTCCGGCAAGGTCTGCTGCGGCGAGCGTCGCCGGATTTACCTTCCCTTCCCTGTCACAGGGCGTCGTCATGACAATTTTCTCTACCCCTGCCACCTTTGCCGGCAGGATATTCATCAGAACGGAGGAGGGATAAGCGGCCTTTCCACCCGGAACATACACGCCAACACAGGATAACGGCGTTACCTTCTGTCCCAATAACACGCCGTCCGGTCTGCTGTCAAACCAGCTGTATTGTTTCTGTTTCTCATGATAACTGCGAATATTTTCCAGTGATTTCTTCATGACGTCAATCAGTTTTTCATCGATTAGTCCGTATGCCTCCTCAATTTCCTCTTTTGTCACACGAATATTTTCTTTGTGAATCTCTGCGCCGTCAAACTGTTTCGTGTATGCAAAAACAGCGCTGTCGCCATTTTCCTTCACTTCCTCGACAATCGAATTTACACGATCCTCATACTGCTTATAACTGTTCGGACTTCGTTTCAGAAGACTTTCCAAAAGATTCTTCTTCGTTTCCTCCGTCAATTTCAAGATTCTCATCGTATTTTTCCTCCTCATCCCAAATCCGGGTCCTCTCATAGAACCTCTTTCAAATCCCGAATCAATTTCGTGATGCGTTCATTCTCCATCTTCATGCTGACCTGGTTTACCACCATCCTTGCAGACAGGGGGCACACTTCTTCAAGCACGCCAAGTCCGTTTTCACGCAGCGTAGAACCGGTCTCCACAATATCTACAATGACCTCTGACAGTCCTACAATAGGAGCCAGCTCGATGGAACCGTTTAATTTGATAATCTCTACGGTCTGATGTTTCTTATTGTAGAAATAATCCTTGGCTATTCTCGGATATTTCGTAGCCACCCGGATCAGTTCATGGTGTTGTAACAATTCCTGTGCCTCCTTCGGTCCGCAGACGCACATCCTGCACTTCCCGAATCCCAGATCCAGAACTTCATAGATATTGCGCGCTTCTTCCAGAATTGTATCTTTACCGACCACGCCGATATCTGCCGCACCATATTCTACATAAGTCGGTACGTCCGGTCCTTTGGCAAGGAAAAATTTCAGTTTCAGCTCTTCGTTGACAAAGATCAGTTTACGGGTATCTTTTTCTTTCATTTCCTGACAGGTAATCCCTATTTTCTCAAAGGTGGCAAGCGTCTGTTTTGCCAGACGTCCCTTTCCCAATGCAAATGTTAAATATCTCATATTTCCTCCATTCCGTGCGCTCGTGAGAATTTTCCTACTCGATGAACATCAGTGATTGCATATGCATACGCTGTGCGTAAGAGCGATAATCCTCCTCGGTCTTACCATCTTCCCAGCACACAAGCGCAGCCCCAAGTTCCTGTTCACGCAGAGACACCGCACGCGCAATGGCGTCTTTTTGTTTCTCTTCGCGGTACACAATCAACGTCTGGTTATTCTCAACCGGTATCTCAATCTTTTGCCGCGCCAGCGCTGCCAAAAGCTGGTCGATAACAACTGCAAATCCAATCGAAGGAGCATGTTTTCCAAAATAATCCATCAGTTTGTCGTAGCGTCCACCCTTTACAATCGGCTCCCCGCTCCCAAACGTATAACCGGAAAATATGATGCCTGTATAGTAATGATACGTACTGAGCATCCCAAGCTCTATCGAAACGTATTTCTCCACCCCATAACAGCAAAGAACCTGCATCAGAGAATCAAGGCGTTCCAGAGCTTTTAAAATAACCGGATACCCGGCGGATAATTCTTTTGCACGATTCATGAGGTCGTCCGTCATACAGAGGTTTCCCAGCAGGGAAAACAATTCTTTTAATTCTCCGCACAGATGCAGAGAATCTACAAGTTCCTCCACGCCGAAGAAATTCTTGTTGGAAATCAGAGTAATCAAATCCTGCTCCATCTCCTCTTCTATCTCTGCTGCCTGTATCAGCCCATGAAAGAAATCCATATGTCCCACGCCAATCTGAAACTCTTTAAGTCCAGCTGCCCGCAGGGAGTCCACAACCAGCGCAAGCACCTCCGCGTCCGCCGCAACAGAATTATCACCCACCAACTCTGCGCCAAGCTGGGTGTTTTCCTTTAACCTTCCCTGATAACTGTGATTGTTGATGAATGTATTTCCCATATAGCAAAGGCGCACCGGACATTCCTCATCCCCGTAATATTTTGCCACGCATCTTGCAATGGACGGCGTCATGTCGGGACGTAATACCAGCGTATTTCCCTCTCGATCAAAAAATTTATACAAATCCCTGGAGGGGGTGGTGCCGATTTCCCGGCTGAAAATGTCAAAAAATTCAAATGTTGGCGTCTCAATTGCATGATATCCGTACTTTTGTAGCACTTTTTGCAGATTTTCCTGCAAAATCATTTTCCGCGCACATTCCATGTTATAGATGTCCCGAACACCCTCAGGGGTATGTAATAATCTTCGTTTCATGTTATAATCCTTTCCAATTTCACTTTAGCGTGATAGTGTGTTATCGTATTAAACACCGCATATTATATCGAACCTAATGCAAAATGTCAACCTCGTTTTTCCAAATCAAGCTGCATGGCATCCAGATAAGGTACCATCAACCCTCCTCTGGAGGTGATGAAATACTCCTGCTCCAACTCCTCATAGCGGAAACTTTTTCTTCCTCCCTGTTTAGCGCGCAGCCAAAACTCCATCAGCTTTTCATAGCGCAGATAATAACTTTCATTGCGATGGGAATAAAAGATGAGCAGAAAGGCAATTCCCTGCTGCGCCTCAAAATCACCCATAAAACGCACCTGATGGGGATGAATATTCTGCAAGGGAAACGTATCCGTATGGCATTCCTTGGCATCAAAGCAGACCGGAATCCCCTGCACCGCCCCGATATAATCGACGGTACTCTTTTGGTCAAAATAAGCAAGCGTAATATGACGGCTCTCCTTGTCAATATTGATGGGCGTAATAGGGGTCGGTACCTTTTGTATCAACGCCAGTCCATGCTCCGCATATTTTTCATTGGTAAGGTTTATCAGTTCTTCTAAGGTGGAGCCTCTGAGCCCCCGCGAATTCCAGGTAGCCATAGAAATCCTTTCTCTAACTATGTTAATTTTTCATATAGATAAACGACGCCTCCAATACCCGCGCAAATTCGCGTCCCGGCGGTGCATGAAATTCCCTGCCGTCCGGAAATCTCATGCGGCAGGCGTGAAGCATCTGATTCTGAATCTGAAAATGATGGAAAAACCAGTGGTTTACCTTTTTATCCCCATATCTGGGATCTCCCACAATCGGATGTCCCATGGAGGCCAAATGCGCCCTGATCTGATGGGAGCGTCCGGTAATCAAATGCACTTCCAACAGCGTAAACAGCTCTGCATCCCCGGAAAAATCCTGTTCCCCCGCTTTTTGCAGACAGGATTTTCCGTTTTCTGTGGTTCCTTTCCTGTAACAGGATATCGGCGTATAGCCCGTCTTAATATATTTGCTGCCTGGCTGTTCCTCTGCAAAAATCCTCACCTGATTACTTTCTTCCTCCTTGCACAGCCAGCCCTCAATCACTGCCGGTTCGCTGACCCTTCCTTTCACCAGACAGGAATAATATTTTGCAACTTGTCGGCTGTTTAACTGTTGCGCCATATCCTGAAGTCCCTTTAAGCTCTTGCCTGCAATCAGAAGACCAGACGTGTTACGGTCAAGCCGGTTACAGATAGAAGGGACAAATGTTGCCAGATCTTCGCGCGCTATCGCATGTTGGTGCAAAAGATAGCCAATGATGTATTCATTCGCTGATATATCATCGGCTTTCGCCTTTTGGGACAACATGCCGGACGGCTTATTGATGATCAGAATATCCTCATCCTCATAGACAATATCCAATGGGCGAAAGGGGTAATCATCCGTCGTTTGGCGAAAATCATCCCCGGAAGAGTGTAACACCGGCGATGCAAACCGTAAAAAAGTTTCTTCGCTTAAAAATAACTTTACCTTATCGCTCTCTTTCAACTTCTCGGAGCCGTCTGCCCTTTTCCCATTGAGGATAATATTCTTTTTGCGAAGCATTTTATAGATAAAACCAGACGGGGCTTTCGATAATAACTTTTTGAGATATTTATCAAACCGCTGTCCCGCTTCGTTTTTCCTGATTTCAAATGTCTGCATCAGTTTCTCCTTTTTTTGTGTACATTGCGAATCGTTCCCCGTTTTGCCCCGGATTTCATTTTTTCCCTGTCCGTTCCTTTTCCTCTGTCTGCCGTTTTTCTGGGTGGAATCAGGCATTTTTTATCAAAACCAATCAAATCGGTGCGTCCCGTCTTTTGCAACGCCTCTTTTACCAGCTCGTAATTCTTCGGCTCACGGTACTGGATGAGCGCGCGCTGCATTGCTTTCTCATGCGGACTTTTTGCAACATACACCGGTTTCATTGTGCGCGGGTCCAGCCCGGTATAATACATACAGGTGGAAATCGTCGCGGGTGTGGGATAAAAATCCTGTACCTGCTGCGGCATGTAGCCCAAATCCCGCAAAAATTCTGCCAGCTCCACCGCCTCCTTTAGCGTCGAACCCGGATGGGAAGACATCAGATAGGGGACAAGGTATTGTTTCTTCCCCAGCTTTTGGTTCACCTTCTCATACTCTCGGACAAACTGATGATACACCGCCGCTTTTGGTTTTCCCATTTTCTCCAATACAACATCGGAAATATGCTCCGGCGCTACTTTCAGCTGTCCGCTGACATGGTACTGGCATAGCTCCCGCAGAAACGTGCGCTCTTTGTCCGCCAGAAGATAATCGAACCGAATGCCGGAACGGATAAACACCTTCTTGACTTTGGGAATCTCACGCAATTTACGCAGCAGCTTCAAATAATCCTGATGGTCTGCCTTCAGGTTCTTACATGGCTCCGGAAACAAACACTGTCTCTTCGTACAGACGCCCTGCGCAAGTTGTTTGTCACACGCCGGAAACCGAAAATTTGCCGTAGGTCCTCCTACGTCATGAATATATCCCTTGAAATCCGGCTCTTTTGTGAGAAGTTTCGCTTCCTCGACAATGGATGCATGGCTCCTTGCCTGTATCATCCGTCCCTGATGAAAGGTGAGGGCACAGAAACTGCATCCGCCAAAACATCCCCGGTTGCTGGTAAGGCTAAAACGCACCTCTGAAATCGCCGGAACACCCCCCTGCGCCTCATAGGACGGGTGGTAGGTACGCATATAGGGAAGTGCATAAACGTCATCCATTTCCTGCTGAGAAAGCGGCTTTGCCGGAGGATTCTGCACGACATAGATTTTGTTGGGATAACTTTCTGCCAGCCGCCTGCCGCTAAAAGGATCTGTATTGCAATACTGCTGATAAAAACTCTCGGCGTAAGAAACCTTATCCTCCCTTACACGCTCAAATTCCGGCAGAAACACAGCGTCATAGATATCCTCTCTCTTCTGCGTCTTATACACCGTTCCCGGTACAAATGTAATATCCTTAACGTCAATGCCGCTGTCAAGCGCCTCCGCCAGCTCGATAATGCTGTGTTCTCCCATGCCGTACATCAGAATGTCCGCACCGCTGTCAAGAAGTATTGAGCGTTTGACTTTATTGCTCCAGTAGTCGTAATGCGCCAGGCGGCGCAGGCTCGCCTCCACACCGCCAATCAGAATCGGAGTCTTTTTATAGGTCTGCCGGATTAAATTTCCATATACCACAGTGGCGTAATCCGGTCGTTTTCCCATAATCCCGCCCGGGGTAAAGGCATCCTTTTCCCGCAGGCGTTTCGATACGCTGTAATGGTTCACCATCGAATCCATATTTCCGGCGCTCACCAAAAACGCAAGCCGTGGCTCCCCGTAGATGGCAATGCTTTCTTTGTTCTTCCAATCCGGCTGCGAAATAATACCCACAGAATATCCATGCGCCTCGAGCAGGCGGCTGATAATGGCATGTCCAAATGAAGGATGATCCACGTAGGCATCCCCGATGACATACACAAAATCAAACTGCTCAATTCCGCGCGCCCTCATTTCCTTTTGACTGATTGGCAGAAACTTTTTCTCCATGACCTCTCCTATAAAATTTCATATGTATTATCCAGCACTTGCATATAACTTGAAATATAGTAATCGGCAAGCCTGCGTTTCTCTTCTTCCTGATGCGCGGAAAACGCATCTTCCACGGCGCATACTTTCATACCGGCATTCTTTGCCGCCTTAATTCCCATTGGAACATCCTCAAATACCAGACAATGTTCCGGCTCCGCAGAAAGCCTCCTTGCAGCCTCAAGATAGACGTCCGGCGCAGGTTTCCCATGCGCCACCTCGCAAGCAGTCACAATTTCATGAATATCATTCTGGAAATTCAACCCCCGCGTTACCGCCCCCACCAGCTCTTTGGAATTGCTTGTGGCAATGCCCAGGGTGATGCCTCTCTTTCGGCAGTCATGCAGGAATTCTTCTGCGCCGGGCTTAAACTTCACCTCATAGCTGTATTTTTGCAGCGCCATCCCGTTCCAGATGGTTTTCAGCTCTTCCACCGTCTCCTTCAGCCGGAACAAATCTTTCGTATAGATTGCCGTTTCCGTAAAACTCATGCCCTCGATATCATGCTGGTATGTCTCGGGCAGGGTAAGCCCACGCTTTTCCAGAAATTCCACATCAATGTCGTGCCAGAGCCACATGGAATCCACAAGCGTACCGTCCAAATCAAAAATAACTGACTGTATATTCTCTAACATTCTTTTATGTTCTCCTTATGTATTCCCACAATCCATCCGCCCCTCTAATAAATTCCTTTTAATAATTCTATCTCCTCTTCGCGTAAGGGTCTGTATTCCCCGGGAGCCAGTGTATCATCCAGTTTCAGCGCTCCCATGGAAATACGTTTCAAATAGATGACTTCTTTCCCCACCGCCGCAAACATGCGTTTGACCTGATGAAATTTACCCTCCATAATCGTAAGCTCGATTTGAGAAATTCCCTCCTCACAAGACAAAATCTTAAGTTCCGCCGGCAGCGTATCTTTCTTCTCCCCGATATCAATACCTTCCGCAAAAAGCGCCACATCCTCCTCTGTCACTTCCCCGGAAACTCTTGCAAAATAGGTCTTGGGAATATGTTTGCCCGGTGCAAGGAGATTGTGGGACAACATGCCGTCGTTCGTGATAAGGAGCAAACCCTCCGTATCTTTATCCAGCCTGCCCACCGGAAATAAATCTTTCCGGTTCTTCTTCGCAATCAGATCCAATACCGTCCGGCAATCTCTGTCCGTCACAGCGCTGACGCATCCGCCTGGTTTGTTCAGCATGAAATACTCATACTGTACATAGGAAACCGGCTCTCCCCGATAGAGGATTTGATCGTGTCCCGGCTCCACCTTTTGCTGCGCTCCCGTGGGCAATGCGCCATTGACCGTGACCAGTCTCTTACGAATATACTGTTTTACCTCGCTGCGTGTCCCGATACCCATATCGGCAAGGTATTTATCCAGCCGCATCTTTCCCTCCCATTTTCGGTAATCTTTTAATTCGATGAATAGTAAATTCTCTGAGGTTCCAGCCACTTTAAGAACCAATAGGGATTGAGGCTCATCTCGCCGCCATCTGCACCGCCAACATAAACTCCCACATGCAAATGGACGGCAAACTGCCCGATCGTTCCTTCCTCCCCATAGCCGCTGTCTCCCATAAACCCCAGCAGTTGTCCGGCTTTTACTACATCACCCTCTTTGAAATCTTTGGCATAATCATAGAGATGGGCATAGTAATAATATCCCCCATTGGGGGAACGGATGCCAATGCGGTATCCGCCCAACTTCAGCCAGCCGATTTTCTCAACAACACCATCCGTCATACTGATAATCGGATAACGCCCCCGCTCATTTACCGACGCCATGATATCCGTTCCCTCGTGGCTGCGCTCCCCGCCGAACGTACGCTCAAACATCCATGAATTCTCGTATGAGGTCTCCATGCTGTGATCCGTCCGCGAAAGCGGAATTGGAAAATACGTCAAATCCGCCCAGACGGCCTGTTCCAGTTTGACTATTTCCTGCATTTTCTGGGGCGCATAATGGTACAAAAGTTTCAGAAATTCATCTAACTCTGCCTGCTCTGTACTCTCCGTAAGAATTGTGGCAGCCAGATAATCATATGCGGAAAATTCCGATTTTTCACCGTATGCCACAGACTTCTCGTAAACTTCTGCCGGAACCTGCTGCCGTCGCAAAAGCTCTGACGTATCTTCTGCCAAAAGGCAGGTAATCTTCGCGGCCTGCTGTATCTGTGCAATCAGCGCAGTGACCGCACACAGCATGGCAGTAAGAATCAACACATGAATTACAACCCTTTTTAAATACTTCATAAACCCCTTGCCATCGTACAGTTTTATTTGAGACGTTTTAAAAATTCCACGATTAATTTCCATACCCTCTCGGTTGACGAGATACTAAGCCGCTCCTTCGGCGTATGGATATCGTACATATTGGGGCCAAAAGAAATGCAGTCCAGACCGGAAATCTTACCGGAAAACAATCCACATTCCAGGCCGGCATGGATGGCTTCGATCTTAGCCTCCTTGCCAAACAGATCCTGATACGTCTCCGCCATCCGTTCACGCATAGCAGAATCCGTCTTATACTCCCATGCCGGATAATCGCCGTTAATCGAAATCTCCCCGCCCAAAAACTCCGTCAGGAACGTCAGACGATTGGCAACCTCCATTTTCCTGCTGGTAACGCTGCTTCGCACTGCGAAACACACGGAAAACATATCTTCCGTAAGTTTCATAATCCCGGCATTTAAAGACGTTTCCACCAATCCCTCAATATCCATGCTCATATGCTGAACGCCGTTAGGCATCATACGCAGGAAAAACAAAATCTTAGAGGCCGCAGAACCATGCAGGACAGCTTTGTTTCCACGTTCCAGTTTCCGACAGCAAATGGTAATTCCCGCATCCGAAGTCTGAAATTCTTTCTTTAATTCCTGTTCCATCTCCTTCAATTTGGCGCACAGCTCTTCTCCCACAGTTTCAGATTCCGCAAGAATAACCGCCGACGCCTCCCTTGGAATGGCATTGTCTTTCAATCCACCCTCCATCTGCGCAATCGCAAATGGATAATCCCTTCCAAGCACATCCAGCACCCTACCTAACAGCGAAACCGCATTTCCACGTTCCTTATCAATTTCGACGCCGGAATGACCGCCCTGAAGTCCCGTTACCTTAATTTCGTAACTGATACCTTCCGCATCCATCCTGGAAACCGGAATTTTACAAACTGCCTGTAATCCTCCGGCACAGCTTGCAAGAAAAATCCCTTCTTCCTCCGAATCAATATTTAAAAGCTTTCTTCCCTTCAATGAGGAAAGATCCATCGACTCCGCGCCCAGCATACCGATTTCCTCATCCACGGTAAAGACTACTTCAAGCGGCGGGTGCTCTAACGTATCATCATCCAGAATCGCAAGCGCATACGCCACGGCAATCCCATCATCACCTCCAAGCGTCGTCCCTTCTGCTTTCAGGAAATCACCGTCTACATATAATTTTAAACCATCCTTCTCAAAATCAATGGTAACGCCGTCTTCCTTCTCACATACCATATCCAGATGCCCCTGAATAATCACAGGTTCCGAGCTCTCATAGCCCGCAGACGCATCCTTGAAGATAATCACATTATTATCGTCATCCTGAATATACCGAAAACCATGCGCTTTCGCAAAATTTACACAGTAATCACTGACGGCTTTCGTATTTCCGGAACCATGGGGAATCTGGCTGATATCCTCAAAATACGCAAATACCTTCTTCGGTTCTAATTGTTCACATACTCTCATGATTGCATTCTCCTCCATTGGTATATTTATTTATTTGGTTCATAGAATAAACTATGAAAAAAATCATGTACATTATTATTCTAGTTGGATTTTTATTTTATATTCTTGCATTTCCCGAAAATTCGGTAAATGCCGCCACAATCGGCTTGAACCTATGGTATGAAGCCATGCTGCCTACGCTGCTGCCGTTTTCTATCCTATCCTATATTCTGATTCATTCCGGGATTTTGGATAATTGCGCGCGGGTACTGCATCGTTTTCTGAAAAAAATTTTTCCTGTCAGCAGCGCCGGAATTTTTCCACTTACGGCGGGCCTGTTATTCGGTTTTCCCATGGGAAGCAAAATTACCGCAGATCTGGTATTATCCGGAAAAATGAGCCGCCAGGAAGGACAGCGGTTATTCTGTGCCTGCAACAACATCAGTCCCATGTTTGTGGGAAGCTTTATTTTAATTGAAAGCCTGAAACAACCGAAACTGCGGCTTGCCACCTATCTGATCTTATACGTTCCTCCGCTTGTGCTCTACATGCTCTGGAACCGCAAACAACATTTTGACAGTCCCATTTCAAACCCTGAAAAAAAAGCGGCATCCATGAACCTTTCGCTCATAGACGCCGGTATTATGAATGGTTTTGAAACCCTGGCAAAGCTGGGAGGATATATCATCCTATTTGCCATACTGGCACAGATGACAACCGTACTCCCGGTATCCAACCCTGTATTAAAATGCCTGTTGATTGGATTTACAGAAATTACCAACGGTATCTCCTATACGGCAAACCAAAACCTGGACTTTGCACTTGCCTATCCACTGATGATATCATTTACTGCCTTTGGCGGGCTCTCCGGTTTCGCCCAGACTGCCTCCATGGTGAAAGACTGTAGATTTTCCATGCTGCCCTATCTGAAAATGAAACTGCTCGGGACAGCCATCTCATTCGCACTGGCATTGCTCCTTGTACACAGTTAATTGATATCCGTCAATTGGATTTCCTGACGTGTGTCTCTGCCCGCAGGCTGTGCTGCCTGCGTTTCCTGGCTCTGTGCCGCCTCCATCTCCGCCGGTGCAAGTTCCCTGCGGTTTGTGCTTACCTTGTCATAACAAACCTGAAGGGATCCTAACAGGCTTTCCGTCCTGGCGGTTGTCGTCTCCATTGCCGTGACAATAATCTCTTCCAGACTGTTTAACATGTCATCCGTGTACTGGATCGCGCCCATACGAATATCATTTGCGTCATTGGTCGCATTATCAAGAATCTCCTGCGCCTGATTCGTCGCGCTCAATACCACCTCATTCGCCTTCGCATACGCCTGTTGCATAATCTGATGCTCGCTGATTAACTCCGTGGTATGTACCTCTGCCTTCTCTATGATGGCCTGGGCCTTTGCTTTTGCATCTGCAAGAATTGCCTCTTTATTGCTGATCATCTTCTGGTAACGCTTGATTTCATCCGGTGTTCGATGGCGAAGTTCTGCTAATAAGTTGTCCATCTCGTCTTTGTCCACGATAATTTTCGAATTGGAAAACGGTTGGAACTTACAGTTCTCAATGAAGTCCTCAATCTCTTCAATTGCCTGTTCGATTTTACTGCTCATATATCATGCTCCTTAACCTTTATATTTTTCGTAAATTTGTGGTATCAATTGTTTCGGTACAAAATGGGAAATATCTCCTCCGTAAGAAGCAACCTCCTTGACGATCGTAGAACTCAAATAAGCGTATTCCAGACTGGTTGTCAGAAATATGGTGTCTATTTCCGAGTTGACAATCCGATTGGTCTGAGCAATCTGCAGCTCATATTCAAAGTCCGTTACAGCGCGAAGTCCCCGTATAATTATTGTAGCCTCAATTTCTTTCGCATAATCAATCAGAAGTCCGTCAAAATATCGAATCTTCACATTCGGTACATGACTGGTTATTCCTTCTAACATACTAACACGTTCTTCCACAGAAAACAATGGATTTTTTGCACTATTGTTCAAAACTGCAACTACCAGTTCGTCTACCATGCGGGCAGAACGCTCAATCATATCAATATGCCCAAAGGTTACCGGGTCAAAACTACCCGGATATATTGCTCTTCTCATATGTTGCCCTCACCCCGGCTTATCTGCTAAACCGTAAAAAAATATGTTGATTGGTTCTATATGCTTTTTCCTTTGTAATCTCATAGCCGAAATCTTCTGCATATGACAAATCCGTCTCCAGAGAAGATTCCACCACAATCAGGGAATTCTCATGGATGATGTCGGAATCTGCCAAAGCCCGCAGTACATCCGCCTCCAGATTCTGGTCATACGGAGGATCCATAAATACCAGATCAAAACATTCCCTGCCCTCCATCCGGCGGATCGCCGTCACTGCATCACAGACTAGCAGCGTGCATTCCTGCGCGAGCCTGGTGAACGCTATATTCTCCTCAATACATGCAGCTGCCTTACGGTTATTCTCCACAAACACTGCTTTTGCAGCTCCACGGCTCACCGCCTCCAATCCTATTTGACCGCTTCCTGCAAATAAATCCAGAAAATGACAGTCATACAGATAAGGATTCAACATATTAAAGAGCGTCTCCTTGATTCTGTCCGTTGTCGGCCTTGTATCTGTTCCGGAAATGGTTTTCAGTGGCAGGCTTTTCGCCTTCCCTGCTATAATTCGCATAACTTACCTCATTAAAAATGATCCAGTATCGCCCTTCGCAGCAGCGTCAACGCGCTTGCGACAGAATACTCACGTATCTTACTGCGGCTCCCGGTATACTGATTCTTCTCTGTGTAATATGTTCCCCGGCAATAACAGCTCATATAAACAAGCCCTACCGGTTTCTCTTCTGTTCCGCCATCGGGCCCGGCAATCCCCGTAACGGCAATGCACAAATCGGCATTTGCTGCCTTTGCTCCGCCTTCTGCCATTGCCTCCGCCGTCTGCGGACTGACCGCGCCATATCTTTTAAGCGTTTCTGCTGGTACGCCCAAAAGCTTTTCCTTGGCCTCGTTGGAGTAGGTAACGTATCCCTCTTTCAGATACTGCGAAATCCCGGGAACATTGATTAATCTCCCAGCCAACAAACCTCCGGTACAGGACTCTGCCGTCGTCACCGTAAGGCCGTTCGCCTTTAACAGCTCATAGAGCGCCATCTCAAGCGTCACCTCAGGCTCGTCCGTATAGATCAAATCTCCAAACCGTGCCTGCAGTTCCTGCTCTACCGGCTCCATCAAACGGTATGCTTCCTGCTCGCTGTTCGCCTTTGCCGTAATCCTTAAATGTACTTCTCCGGTTTTGGCGTAAGGCGCAACTGTCGGGTTCGACTGGTTCTCAATCAAATCCAAGATCTTTGTCTCCGCTGAACTCTCTCCGATGCCGCAGAGTTTTACCATTTTTGAACAGATAATTTCCGGTTGCAAGCGATGCAGGTAGGGATATACCTGCTGCTCAAACATGGGTATTAATTCGTTCGGCGGGCCCGGAAGAAGAATCATGCATTTCTCTCCATCTTCCATAATAATTCCCGGCGCAGTACCATTAGGATTATATAAAACAATGCTGCCCTCAGGCGCCATTGCCTGTTTCCAGTTGTTTTCTGTGATAGAACGCCCCCGCCTTGCCATGAAATCCTCAATTTCTGTTTTGGCCCGCGTATCCTCTACGAGCGGCCTTCCCATAACCTTTGCCGCCGTCTCTTTCGTAAGGTCATCCTGCGTAGGTCCCAGACCTCCGGATAATATTACCACATCCGAGCGTTTCCAGGCCGTCTTTAAAAGTTCTTCCAACCGTCCCTCATTATCTCCTACCACGCTCTGATAATACATGGACAACCCAAGCATCGCGCATTTCTCAGAGATAAAAGCCGCGTTGGTATTTACAATATTTCCAAGCAATAACTCTGTTCCGACACATATCAATTCTACTGTCATAATAGCAACGTCCTTTTCTATGTTTCTTTAATTGTAAACGAATTTATTTCGTTCACTAGAAATTATTTTTGCTCTTTCAGAACGTCTTTATTCTTAATCAGGTAATCAATCAGAGAAATGATTGTCAGAATCAATGCAATATAAGTAACCGCGACAGCACAAAGCTGGTAAATATTGTTTTCATAATTCAATATCAACATGATAATCATCACCATCTGAAAAGTCGTCTTGAATTTGCCCCAGTAGCTTGCGGCAATCACGACACCATTGTCAGACGCCACCAGACGGAAACCGCTGATGATGAATTCCCGGCTGATGATGATAATGGAAATCCAGGCGGAAAGCCGTCCATTCGCCGTCAGGCAAATCAGGGCTGCCGCCACCAGAAGTTTATCCGCAAGAGGATCCATAAATTTTCCAAAATTTGTGACAAGATTGTATTTCCTCGCAATTTTGCCATCCAGAAGGTCTGTCAGGCTTGCCACAATAAAGATTGCCACCGCAGTATACATACTGACAGCGTCGCCTCCGATGGGAATCAGCATAAAGACTACAAAGGGTACAATTAAAATCACACGTAATATTGTCAGTTTGTTCGGTAAGTTCATGCTATTATCTCTCCTATCAAATCATATTCATGTGCTCCGGTGACACGTACCTCGACAAAATCCCCACTCATAAGCGGCTCACTTGAATGGAAAAACAGATATCCGTCAATCTCCGGCGCATCCCGGTATGTTCTCGCCACATAGGTATTCTCTTCTTCCACGCGTCCTTCTACCATCACCCACAACCGACGGTTCATCATTTCCTCGTTCTTATCAAAAATGATTTCCTCCTGGAGCTCCATGATCTCATCTCGCCATTGCTCCTTTTGCATTTCTTCTATCTGCCCCGGAAATTCTGACGCTGGCGTTCCCTCTTCCTGAGAATAGGTAAATGCCCCCAGACGTTCAAATTCCGCTTCGTTCAGAAAACGCATCAATTCCTCATGTATTTCCTGCGTCTCTCCGGGAAATCCGGCAATCAACGTTGTGCGCAGCGCAATATCCGGGATTTCCTGCCGCAAATGTGAGATGGTCTTTTCAAGTTCCGCCTTTGTCGTGCGCCTCCCCATCCGTTTCAGCATCGCGTCATTGATATGCTGAATTGGCATATCAAGGTAATGGCATACTTTTTCGTTGCGTTTCATGGATGCAATCAGCTCATCGTATATTTCCTCCGGATAACAGTAAAGAATCCGAATCCAGCGAATGCCGGAAACTGCATTTAATTGATCCAACAATTTATGAAGGGACTTTTCCCCGTATAAATCAATGCCATACAGCGTTGTCTCCTGCGCCACCAGAATCAGTTCTTTCACACCCCGGGCAGCCAGCTCCTTTGCCTGCGCCACCAATTCTTCCATGGGTACGCTGCGGTAATTGCCGCGAATATAGGGAATGATACAATACGTACACCGTTTATTGCAGCCCTCGGCAATCTTCAGGTGTGCAAAATGTCCTCCTGTAGTCAGGGAACGTTTGGCCTTTTGATGGGGAATTCCCTCCAAAGGACGATAACTCTCATAATGTCCGCCCTTTTGCACCGCATCCAATGCCTCAACAACTTCCTCATAAGAGTTCGTTCCAAGCACGGCGTCCACCTGTGGGATTTCCCGTATAATCTCTTCACGGTACCGCTCTGCAAGACAGCCTGTCACAATCAGGGCTTTACAGCTCCCGGCGTCTTTATACTCTGCCATGTCAAGAATGGCATTGATGCTCTCTTCCTTTGCATCATTAATAAAGCAGCAGCTATTGATAATAATAGCATCTGCCTCATCTTCTGCATCCGTAAACATATGACCGGCAGCGCCAAGCTGCCCTAACATAAACTCTGTGTCCACCAGGTTTTTATCACATCCAAGGGAAACAACTAATATTTTCACGCTTCCTCATCTTCCTCTGACTCATCTTCACCCACAATGGTTACTTTGCTGCTATACACTTCCTCCACGGCAATGGATAATGGTTTCTTGTTCGATGGGCTGTCTATCATAGGATCTTCTCCGCCGATAATCTGTCTTGCTCTCTTTGAAGTTGCCAATACAATGGAATAGCGGCTGTTTACTACCGGTTCGTCACCGATTTCCACACCGCTGTTTACCACTTTCATCAAATCCGTATAAGAGGGATGTAACATCATAATAATCATTCTCCTTTCGCAAAGCCTTTTAGCTCTGCCCTTATATTTTCAATTAACATATAATTCCTTGCCACACGGGCATGTTCATTTTTTATGATAGAATGCACTTCCTGTACACATTCTTCCAGATCATCATTGATTACAAAATAATCGTACTGTTCTACACCCTGCGCCTCTTCAAACGCGCGTTTCAGCCTTGAATCAATGGTCGCCTCATCTTCTGTTCCCCGGTTCACGAGCCTTTTTTTCAGTTCTCCGGCGTCTGGCGGCGACACAAACAGCAAAAGCGTATCGGGATAAGCCTCTTTGACTTTCAACGCACCCTGGATTTCAATCTCCAGAATAACGTCCCTGCCCTGCTCTAACTGACCTACAACATATTCCTTCGGCGTGCCGTAATAATTGTTGACATACCTTGCATACTCAATCAATGCTTCCTTTTGAATCATCTTCTCAAATTCTTCTTCTGATACAAAAAAATATTCTTTGCCATGGCATTCCCCCGGTCTCGGAGACCGCGTAGTCGCTGAAATACTGAGCGCATAATTCTGCGGGTATTCCTCCAGAAGACGTTTCATAATCGTCCCTTTTCCGGCTCCTGAAAAGCCGGAAACTACCACTAAAATTCCCTTTTTATCCATCTGTATCGTTCCTCTATTCAATATTCTGAATCTGCTCCCGTACCTTTTCGATATCCGTCTTTAAGTTGATGGCGATATCCGAAACTTCCATGTCATTTGCCTTGGACAAAATTGTATTTGCCTCACGGTTCATTTCCTGCGCAATGAAATCAAGTTTCCTGCCGATATTCTCTCCCTGCATCAACGTCTCTTTCATGCTGCTGATATGGCTTTTCAGCCGAACTGTCTCTTCATCCGTGCAGATTTTGTCCGCATAGATTGTGACCTCCGTCACCAGTCTCCCTTCATCTATCTGCGTATCTTCCAGCAATTCCTGAATCTTATCCGTCAGTTTCTTACGATACTCTGCAATAATCTCCGGAGAACGCTCCTCAATCTGTCTGACATATTCTGCCATCATATCCAGCTTGCCAAGCAAATCTTCGCGCAGCTGCTCTCCCTCACGCGTTCTGGTATCCACAAACTTCTCTGCCGCTCCACGAATTGCCTGCTCCAAAAGCTGCCACCACTCTTCCTCATCCAGCTGCTGAGCCTCCATGGTAAGAATTTCCGGAAATCTTGCAAGCGCTGATGCCGATAATTCCAGCGGGAGATCAAACTGTTCCGCCATCTGCCGCATACTATTTACATATTCTCCGGCGAGTTCCTCGTTATATTTTAGCTGCAGATGATTCTCCATACACTCTTCATAAGAGATAAAAATGTCAACCTTACCGCGCTGGGCATATTCTTTGATGAGATTTCGAATTTTGCTTTCAAAAAGGTTTAATTTCTTAGGTATCTTGATAGAAACGTCGAGATACCGATGATTTACCGACTTCATTTCCACTACGATCCGGCGTGATTCGTTGCCGGTTTCACAACGCCCGAATCCAGTCATGCTCTTTATCATGAATAACATCCCACTTTCCTAAGCTACCCTCCGGGCGCGCCATCATCTATCCCGGCGACTCGAAGGTACAGATGGGTCTATTATAAAACAGTTTCCAGAAATAGTCAAATTTTCTTTTTCCGTTCCGTTTTATTTGCACACGACGGTCTTTGCCTTGCTCCACGCACTGTATAACTTATATATGTCTTTTTCTGTTTCCGCTTCCTTATAGGAGCGTATCCGGACGTAATACTTCTTTCTTTTTTGCAAACCCTGCCCGATTGTCACAGACGTGGTTCTGTTACGCTTTACGGTCACGACATTTGTTGCATTCTTATTTTTAAATTTGCGGTCTGTACTGTATTGGATCTTGTATCCAGTGGCATATTTGTCCAATGCCCAGCTTATTTTTACCTTTTCCCTTCCCATTACCCTGGCTGTGAGCAATTTGGGTCTTTGTGGACAAACCTTCACCTTGATTTTAACGTACGTCGCATTGTATCTGGCAGTTTTTCCTGCCTTCACGGTGATGGTCGCAATTCCTGTATTTTTTATAGAAACTTTCCCACTTCTGTTCACGGTCACAATTTCTGGATTGGAACTTCTATACGTCAGTTTTCCATCCCCTGTCTTTAATTCTGCATTCAGGCAAAAAGAACGATTTCCGTATGTTTTGTTGTATTCCCTGGTGGATTTTATGCGCTGGGATTTTTTCATCAGAGAAAAAGCAATTTTGTTCTCCTTCGCATACTCCTGGGCTCGGGAACCCTTTTTTCCATAGATTGTCAAATCGCTGCTGCAATTCTCAAATAGCCCATTTCCAAATCTTCTCATACTTTTCGGAATCGTTATGCTATTCAGTTTTATGCAATCCAAAAATGTATAATTTCCCATCGTTGGTACGCCTTCTGAAATCTTTACATTTGTCAGATTTATACAGCCGGAAAACGTATAGTACCCCATCCTTCTCAAGCTTTTCGGAATATTTATTTTTTCTAAGCTCTCACACTTGGAAAATGCAAAATCGGCGAAATGTTTCACCCCATTCGATATCTTTACTTTTCTTAAATATCTGCAATTTTCAAAGGCGAATCTACCGATTTCCTCCACACTTCCCGGAATTGTCACCTTTTCCAGGCGACAATTTTGAAAGGCATGTTTATAAATGCCCGTTACCCCATCTGGAATGTCGACCTCGCCCGTTCTTCCTCCCGGACAGTAGATTAGTTTCTTATTATGATCATATAAGATGTTATCTTCTGAATAATAATTGCGATTATCCGCATCCACCTTCAAATTTTCCATGGTATTACAATTCCAAAATGCCCTTTTTCCTATTTTTACCACATTTTTTGAAATTTCTATGCCTTTCAGGCTGACACAGCCGTCAAATGCCTCGATTCCGATACTCGTCACGCTTTTCGGGATATCAATTTCTGCCAGTTTTTTACAATTGTAAAACGCTTTGCTGCCAATCGCTGTCACGCCTTGCGGAATCGTTATTTTTTCATCCTGTCCTGTATACTGTTTCAATACTCCATTCTTGATCACAAATCCATCTGCTGCCGCAGCGTTATCTCCTGATACAGCCCTGTTATTTCCAGCCATATCCTGTTTTGATAGTTCCTGCTGCTCCCAATCCCTGGATTGTGCCGTTGTCTGCGCTTCCGTTTCCATAGGGGTGGGAACCAACAATGCTACGCTGATCGCCAACGCCATGAGACTTTTCCTGATATTTTGATGATACATTCCTTTTTCCTCCAATAATATTGTACATTTTCTGATTTTTCCGCATTAATTACATATCTACAGAGACAGTAAATTTCCCTGCCCCTGTAGTTTGTTCTCTTTTTCTTCGATTTGGCTGTTACTTGCACACCACTGTCTTCACCTCACTCCATTTTCCATAGATGGATTCCGGAACGGCAATGCCTCCGTGATAACCATAATGCGTCTTCACATTTTTGTAATTCCTCACACGCACATAATACGTCTTTCCATGCGATAGACCTTTTATCGTTTTTTTAAGATTTGTTGTCTTCAACGTTTTCCGTGATTTCCGGAACTTCTTGTCACGAGCAATCCGGATTTGTCTTCTTAAAAGTCACCTTCGGAGGTTTTATCTCCTTCCCCGTATATTCTGCCTGCTTATGGGACAATTTCACTGATATTCCCTGCCGTGAGACCCACGCAAAAGCAGCATACCTTCCATAACGGGCAGTTGCGGGAACCTTTCCGTTTTCTCCGGGGAGACCAGACCTTTCCACTCTGGTCTGTAAGGCAAGTTGCCAGTTTCCCGGCTGCCCCCTCAAAATGGATGTCAAGCTGGCCGGAGCTTTTCAAGGTTATCTGGTAACGCTGCCCGTCGTCCCCGGACACCAGTCGTCCCTGTATCTTCTTTCCTGGCTTTAGTTGCCGCGCCCTTGTCTTAGCCCCGGTACTTCTTGCAGGGCTTCTTTCTGTCATTTCCCGGGAAAGCGGGGCATCATCCGATGTCACTGGAAGTCCTGCTGCCCTGACATTGTCTGCATATGCTCCGAAACTGCTTGCCGCCAATGCCAGGGCGCAGAGCAGGGCTGTTATCTTTTGTAATCTTATCATTGTGGATTCTCCTTTCCCGGTATGTTCATTCCTTTATCCTGAATCAACTGCTACTTGCACACTACCGTTCTCACCTTGCTCCACTTTCCATAAATGGTTTCTTCAACGGAATCATTGACACCCCAATGTTTAAAATAACGCGTCTTCACATCCTTGTAGTTCCTCACGCGCACATAATATTTCTTTCCATGTAACAATCCTTTTATTGTTTTCCTAACATTTGTCGTCTTTATAGTCTTTACTGACTTTTTAAATTTTTTGTCACGGGCTATTTGAATCTGGCAGCCGGTGGACTGGGCGTTCTTTTTGACTGACACCTGCACCTCCCCGGGCTTTCTGCTGCTTGCACTCCTGACTTTCCCGCGTACTGGTGTTACCGTGAAGATGGCGTAGGCAACCGTATCATTATCATCAAACTCTTGATCAACCCACCACATAGTCTGTATTATCATATATCGCCCTATCTTCTTTGGGGTGTATCCCGTACCTTCCGTTATTCCCTCTTCCCAATATCGAGGCACTCCGGTATTTCTTTTCAAGTATGGTTTTTTGCCTTTCCTTATCCAGCAGCGGTTTAGCAGCTTTCTTGCGCGTGTCGTTACCTTCAAATCTCGCTTTTGCCGATTGAAATGTGGCAGTGACTGCATAGACCAGCCCTGTTTCAGGAATCTGCGCGCTTTTTGCAATCTGAACCTGATAGTAATAAGTACCTTTCTTTAGTTGGTAGGTCTGCTTTCCATTGGCTGTCCTCCGTGGAGACCAGCCTTTTCCATCCTTGTCGGTGAGGCAAGCTGCAAGTTTCCCGGCTGCCCCCTCCAAATGGATATCAAGCTGGCCGGAGCTATTTAAGGTTATCTGGTAGCTTTGCCCGTCGTCCCCGGACACCAGCCGCCCCTGCACCTTCTTCCCAGGTTCCAGTTTCTGCGCATTGGTTTTTGCCCCGATATTTTTTGTTGCTCCTCTTTCCATAGTTTCCCGGAAAAGTGGCGCATCGTTCGACGTCACTGGAAGTCCTGCTGCCCTGGCATTGTCTGCATGGGCTCCGAGACTGCTTGCCGACAATACCAGGGCACAGAGCAGGGCTGTTATCTTTGGTATTTTTTTCATTGTAGATCCTCCCTTTCTGGCATATTCCAGGCATATCATTCAAAACTGATTTTGCCCCGATTAACTGTTACTTGCATACCACCGTCTTTACCTTGCTCCACTTTCCATAGATGGATTCCGGAACCAATGTATTCCCGAAATAGTTCGTCGTTACATCCTTGTAATTCCTCACCCGGACATAATACCTCTTCCCGGGTGTCAGCCCTTTCAGTGTTTCCTTAAGGTTAGTGGCCTTCCATGTTCTTCTGGCTTTCCTAAACTTCTTGTCACGGGCTATCTGGATCTGATAGCCTGTTGACTGGGCATTCTTCTTGATTGATACCTGTACCTGACCCTTCTGTTTGCTGCTGACACGGCTAATCTTCCCACGTGTCGGCGTCACCGTGAAGATGGCGTAGGTGTCATCAAACCATGTGCCGTGCGGCGGGGACCAGCAGTTCTGTGTAATCCGATACCTTCCAATGTCCTTTATAGGGCCCATCATCGATTCTCCAATGCCTCGCATAAGGGCATCAAGCGTATATCCGCCTTCCTTATCATGATACCAGTCACTATAATATGCTTTCTTAAAATGTTTCTTCAGGGTTATCTTCGGGGGCTTTATCTCCTTCCCCGTATATTCTGCCTGTTTATGGGACAGCTCTACCGATACGCCTGCCGGCTTAACCCGCGCATATATTTTGTAATTTCCATAACGGGCGGATGCCGGGACTTTTCCATTTTCATCCCGTTTAATGCTGACTCCTACATAATACGTGCCGGCCGGCAGGAGGTTAAGCATTCCAAGCTCGCTGCCAAAATTCTCCCAGTCCGTCTTCCATTCCCCATCGAACTCTTTCCTCCAATCCGGATTCTCCCAACCATCCGTCATGCGTTTCCCATATTTATTGTACAGGGTCACCACGAAAGTCTCCGGCGTCTGGTCTGCCACCTGCGTGTTGATAGAAAACGAAAGCTGTGACATTCTTTTCAATGTGAACTTGTAATATTCCGTAGGCGAGTTCTGTGCAAGGTGTCCATAAAACTCCCTATCCAAAGGGGCTTTTGCTGCCTTTTTCCACGTGTTGTTGTCCTCAAACTTTGCCTTTGCGGATTTGAATTTGGCAGTGACTGCATAATCCAGCCCTGTTTCAGGAATCTGCGCGCCTTTTGCAATCTGAACCTGATAGTAATAAGTACCTTTCTTTAGCTGGTAAGTCTGTTTCCCATCGGCTGTCCTTCTCCGGGGCGCCCAGCCCTTCCCATTCTTATCTGTGAGGCGACCCGCCAGTTTCCCGGCAGTCCCTTCCAGATGGATGTCAAGCTGCCCGGAGCTCTTCAAGGTTACCTGGTAACGCTGCCCGTCGTCCCCGGACACCAGTCGTCCCTGCACCTTCTTCCCAGGTTCCAGTTTCTGCACGTTGGTCTTTGCTCCAGTGTTTGCAGCGCTTCTTCCCATCGTTTCCTGTAAGGGTCCTGCATCGTCTGACGTCACTGGAAGTCCTGCTGCCCTGGCATTGTCCGTATAGGTTCCGAGACTGCTTGCCGACAATACCAGGGCACAGAGCAGGGCTGTTATCTTTGGTATTTTTTTCATTGTAGATCCTCCCTTTCTGGCACATTCCAGGCATATCATTCAAAACTGATTTTGCCCCGATTAACTGTTACTTGCATACCACCGTCTTTACCTTGCTCCATTTTCCATAGATGGATTCTGCTACTTCCGTTCCCGGGCAATAAACGGTTTTTACATCTTTATAATTTCTTACCCGCACATAATATTTCTTTCCGTGTGACAATCCTTTCAATACCTCCTTGAGGTTTGTCGTCTTCAGAGTCCTTACTGACTTCTTAAACCTTTTGTCGCGGGCAGTCTGGATCTGGTAGCCCGTGGACTGGGCGTTCTTCTTGACCGACACCTGTATCTGCCCTTTCTTTTTGCTGCTGACACGGCTGATTTTCCCGCGTATCGGCGTTACTGTGAAGATGGCGTAGGCATAAGTGGCATCTGGAGAAACATAATAATGATGATGCCCACTATCCCCTATCCGGTACCGCCCAATTTCCCTGATGCGATATGTCCTCTCGCTTGACAGTGGGGGGCTGAAATATTTCCAATTCCAATTATCCGTCGTCATGTGCCAGAATTCCCCGGCAATTCTTTTTATGCTGGAATCATTTATGCCATATGGCTCCTCTTCATAACATGCATCTTTCGGGTATAGTTTCCTGACTACCTTCGGCGGCTTAATCTTTTTTCCCGTATATTCCGCCTGTTTGCTGGCAAGCTCAAACGACATTCCCAGTCCCGAGACATTCACATTAACTTTGTACTTCCCATACCAGGCAGATACGGGGATTTTCCCATTTTCATCTTTTTTTATGCTGACCCCCACGTAATAGTCACCTGCCGGCAGGATTTCATTCAGCCCCGGTTCAGGGCTATACTCATTTTCAAGACCATCATATTCGTCCCAACTGCCATCATTTCCATCATTCCCTCTATAATCCCCATCCTCTCCCAAAAGGTCCTTATACTTCCACCAACTGGACAAAGCTTTTCCCTGCTTATTATACAATGTCACCTCACAGGTTTCCGGCCTGTCGTCTTCTTCCGTTATGTAAAATACAAGATGGGACACCCGTTTCAATGTAATCTTATAATATTCCACAGGTGCGTTCTGCGCCAAGTGCCCATAGAATTTTTTGCCTAACAGCGGCTTTGCTGCCTTCGTACGTGTGGTGTTGTCCTCAAATTTTGCTTTTGCAGATTTAAATGTGGCAGTGACAGCATAGTCCAGCCCTGTTCCGGGAACCTCAGTTTCTTTCGCTGCCTCTACCTGGTAGTAATAAGTACCCTTCTTCAACTGGTAGGTCTGTTTTCCATTGACTGTCCTCCATGGAGACCAGCCTTTCCCATTCTTGTCTGTGAGGCAAGTTGCCAGTTTCCCGGCACCTCCCTCCAGATGGATGTCAAGCTGACCGGAGCTTTTCAAGGTTATCTGGTACTTCTGTCCTGCACTTCCCGGCGAAAATTTCCCCTGCACTTTCTTTCCAGATAATAATAGTTGTATATCAGTTTTTGCTTTCGTATTTTTTGCAGTGCCTATTTCCATCGTTTTTCGAAAAAATTCACCATTGTCCGGCGTCACCATTTTGGGCGCTGCACTGGCATCATCTATATAGGTTCCAAAACTGCTTGCAGCCAATGCCAGGGCACAAATTATGGCTATTAACTTGTTTCCTCTTGTCATCGTAATCCTCCCTTTATTGAGCATCTCCACTTTCGATAGGCATATATCCCAGCCCCTTTCCTTTTCCCTTTCCATAATAGTATATCTGATAACAGGAATCTACTTTTCCGTTCTCACATGCTTTACAAATATACTGTCCATAGGTAACTTTTCGTCCATTTTTCAAAATAATAGTAATGGGTCTAAATGCACTGTTTGCACATTTTGAGACCCCCAGCCTCTTCCTGTCCGTCAGGTTTGCCTGATTTCCCCCACTTAGTTTCTTACTACCAGAATGCATGATATACCCATTCTTAAAATATCCTAAAAGACGAGCTGCCGCGTTTTGAGCATATTTTTTCCTCTTTTCGCCCCCTGATCCCTTTCCGGTTCCCTCTGCCAGCCCAGTATGGGTTATGTTATAAAATGTCCTCCATTTTCCATTTACATATTTTTTCCCATCTTTACAAAAATTAGACATATTCAGGTAGCAAATGGGTTTCCCATTCTTTAACAACGTCTTCAGCTCCCTCAGCTCATCAACTTTCTTAATTACTTGTTTATTTCCTTGCTTAATCTTTTGCTCATATATGTCAAAACATTCCTCATATGCATTCAAAGCCTTTTCACTATCATTGATGACCGCCACATGCGCCCACATATCTTCTACCAAATGAAGGGCTATGCCCAAAATTAAGTAGCTGTATTCCTTCCGTGAAAGCGTTTTTCCTTTTTTTGCCTCATAAAGACCTGATAAATGAATTAGCATGTCAAAATTCATCTGCTGGTATATAAAATTATCATTACGTAACGCAATATGATCTATCGTATACCCCTTATCAAACTGGAGTGCAAGTCCCAGCAGATAGGGCAAATAAGTATAATATTCCCCTCTTCCATGATATGGCGAACCAAGCTTATTTGTTTTATAACTCGGATTTCTTCCCTTTCCCAAAGTTAACCGTTGCTGGTCACAGTATCCCTTTAAATTTTTAAGATTAAGTCGTTTCTTACTGTTCTCCGATAATGTAACCTTATATTTCAAATACTTTTGTTTCTGTTTTGTTTTTTCATCTTTATTCCTTTTTGGATAATGAAATTCTTCATCCGCCCATACCACAGAAAGTTCCACACAATTATTTATCAAACTATTGCTTTTATATCCAGCGCTTGTCAATGCGTTCTTAGATATTGTCTTATGTTTATCCCTTGGCCAATGCCCACCGGGGTCCGTGTAGTTCACCGGGTCCTGCCTGCAGTACGCATAGCGGTTCAGCGTCATCAGCTCTTCCTCGTTCCCTTCCACCGTGTCCTCGGACAGGAAACATCCAAGCTCTGGGCTGTAGAACCTCGCGTTTAAGTACACCAGCCCTGCCTCGTGGTCGTAAAAGCTGCCCGCATAGCCCGGCTCAAAACCCTGCGGTCCTGCCTCTTCCTGCTCCCCAGGTTCCTCCTCTGAATTTTCCTCCCCCTGTTCCTGGGGCTCCTCCGGGTCCTCCTGTCCTACTGGTTCCTTCTCCTGCTGCCCAGCGGCGCTGTAACTCATGCTCTCTATGGTCTCCCCATTCTCGTCGGTAGTTTCGATGATGTCGCCCCTCTTCCCGCTGGCGTAATACTGCACCCCGTCCGCGTCCTCGGAGGCCTTGACCCCTGCCTGCATGTCGGTGTAGTAGTAGGTGTGTTCCGTTCCTGTCTTTGCAACGATGGCGCCGTTCGCCCATATGAACTCCTCCCGGTTCCCGTCCATCTCCCGGCTGGTGAGGCGGCCGTTCACGTCATATTCGTAGCGGATGGTGTGTTCCGGGGTCTGTACCTGCGCAAGGCGATTCGCTGCATCATATTCATAGGATATGTCGCCGTACCTGGTCAGGTTCCCGTTCGCGTCGTAGGATACCGCGTCCTCCCCTGCCTTTGTCAGGCGGTTCGCCCCGTCGTACTCGCTTTGGATGGTCCCTTCCTCCGTCTCTATCCCGGTGCGGTTGCCGGAGGCGTCGTATTCATAGGCGGTGGTTTCCTCCTCCCCTTCTTCCGCGACGGTCTCGCTTTCCAGCCTCCCCATGCCGTCGTATTCATAGCTGGCATGTATGCCCTGCACCTGCTCCGCCTCTTCCTTCAGCGTCCCGTCCACGGCGTATGTGTAGTCATAG
>CAJTSB010000003.1:0-85244 GCA_910578825.1 uncultured Lachnospiraceae bacterium
CAGTGAGCGTGTACGCCAGGTTTCGATATGCTCATATGCCTTTTTATTGAGGTTGCTGATCGTGCCCGGGGATACTTTTGTTCCCCATAAAGCTTCGGTGATGTCCTCGACACGCCGCACAGAAACGCCTGCCAGATACATTTCGATCAGAGCTTCTTCCACGGAAGATTCCCTGCGGCGGTAGCGCTCGATAATAGCAGTTTCAAAAGGAACCCCTTTCAGCTTTGGGATTTTTAGTTCCACATCTCCAGCAGTAGTCTGAAAGTTTCGTTTGTAATGGCCGGAGCGATAACCCTGACGGTCAGCAGACCGCTCATATTTCTGGGCATTCACGAGATCATCGGCCTCTTTATCAAGCAGAGCATTCAGAGTTTCTTCGACACTGCTGCGGACAAGATCCTTTAAATCGTGCTTTATTAAATCTTCATTGAGTTGTATAATGTTATCAGACATGGTTTTAGCCTCCTTAGTAAAATTTTGTGTGGTAACTTAATTCTACCAAACGGCTATAGACCATGTCTATTTTTATGAAATTAATTTGCGAAACTTATTATACGTTATCAGTCTATATAATCAATCCCTAAATCTTTTTGTTAAAATACCAGTGAAACTTTATAGTTCACTGGTATTTTTTTACCAACCTTTTATTTGCTTTACCGTATGTTACCAGAACCTTTCTTTTGCGTTCCCATTGAGAAGAGGGCATTTTCAAAGCAAAATGCCCCTATGTTTCATCTGGATAACCTTTGATGTGTTGGCAAATATCCTCAACTTCACAATCTAATATTTCACAAAGGTGGTCAAGGGTAATAGTTTTTATTACCTTATTTTTTCTTAGGCGGTGAAGCTGTGCCTCATTTACATGGTAGTCTTTAATAAGTGAATATTGTGAAATGCCTTTTTTCTTCATAGTTTCCCATAAACGGTCGTAAACAATCATAGTCTTTCCTTTCTTGTTGTTATATGACTATTATTTCATGAGATTTTGAAATACTATATTGTACGTGTGGGAACAATATAGTAAAAAATAAAGGCATATGCTTTCGAAGAAATACTAAGGGTACAATGGATGATGTGACGCCAGAAATGAAAAAGCTGCTTGATTTTATTGATGGTAAAGAGCCGGAGGATGACTTTACCAGAGAATTGGATGAGGCAGTACAGTCTGTCAGGAAAAATGAGAAATGGAGGTTGGACTATATGACTTTGCAGATGAATTATCAGGAGAAATATGAGCAGGGTGTAGAACAGGAAAAAAGACAATCTGCATTAAGGATGATAGAGGCAGGAAAATTGTCTTCAAAGGAAATTGCTTTGTATTCCGGACTTGATCTTGAGCAGGTGTTAGAATTGCAAAAAGAATTGCAGCCTGTATGAGAAACAGAATGAATTAAAAGAATAGAAGTGGAAAATAGAGAAATCGTTAGAGTGATAATAAATGTGGGGCGTGGTGGTTGCTGCGCCCTATATTTTTGTGGTAAAGGAGGAACGGAAGTGGTATATACAAATGAACAAATCGGGAAGTTGTCTTTGTAAAGGTTAGGAAAAATATGAGAATACTTATTATAAATGGTGGACCACACAAGGGAAATACGTGGCGCTTGACAGAGATAGTAAAAAGATTTTATATAAATGTGATAAGACCATTGTGTTCAATAAGATACATATAGCGGATATTGACCTTCCGTTCTGTATGGGATGCAGTAATTGCTTTCGTAAAGGACACGCAACCTGTCCTCATAATAAAAAAATACAGCCCATCATGGATATGATAGAAGAAAGCGATGCAGTTATCTTTTCGGTTCCGTGTTTTCAAGGGCATTTGCCAGGAATATTGAAAAATTTTACCGACCATATGGCATTTATGTTACATCGTCCAAGGTATTTTACAAAGAAAGCGCTTATCATTAGTACAACCGGAGGAGTATTTGCTGATAGTACAACAAAAGCTTTAGCAGCAGCATTGACGGGGTGGGGATTTAATAAATGCTATCAATTACCTATAACTGCGCTTAGTTGGAATGATTATAAACCTACAGAAAGAGATTTGAAAAAGACATCTAATATTACAAAGAAGTTTTATCTTGATGTAAAATCTGGAAAAATGCACGTTCCCAGTATTGGAATGTTGATTCCATTTAATTTATTTCAAGCTATGTGTGTTGGTAACAAGGGAGAAAAAGAGTATCCAACGGAAGATAATAATTTTTGGTCAAATTATAAAGGTATGAGATATGCACCGGGTATACCTATGACACCTTTGAAGAGAATTTTTGGGTGGGTGATTTACTTGGTTGGAAAAAAGTTGTCTAAAATAATGGTAATCACCTATAAGAAATAGAACGCTAAATTGAAATTTGGTATTAAGTTCGTTTCAGTCAAAAAATGTTAATTATTGTTATGATAGTTGTCATCATATAAATTATGCGCCGAATGATGATTTGCTGAAATTATATGGAGATCGTTTGATGCCATTACATTTACAGGATAATGGTGGAAAGCATAATCAACATCAGTTGCCGCTTGATGGAAATATAGATTGGTTGACAGTTATGAGAAAAATATCGCTAACTGGATATAAAGGTGCTACATCATTAGAGCCAATGAATTGGGATCCATTGGCTCTATTATGTGTGTTGACAAAACAATCAGAACTTGACACTGTAAAGATGATGGAGGTATAATGTTTACAGTGTCAAGTTGAATGAATTTTGATAACCGAGACGGAGTATCCTATGAAACAAAATACTTACCATCATAAGAACTTAAAAAATGAATTAATTGAAAAAGGAATCGAAATAGTAAATGAATGCGGACTGGAGCAGCTGTCTCTTCGTAAGGTTGCCATGGCTTGTAATGTGAGTCATGCAGCGCCTTACAGTCACTTTGCAAATAAAGAGGAATTGTTTTCGGCAATGCAGTTACATATAACGGAACAGTTTACCAGTATATTGGAAGATACAATTTTAAAATACGAAGACCAACCTGATTTCATGGTGAAATTCGGAAAAGCTTATATTTCTTTTTTTATGAACAAACCACAGTATTTTCATTTTCTTTTTGGGCAGGGGAGCCCGGAAGTTGATTTCAGTCCAGGGGCAGGAGAAGGCTATAAACCTTTTCAGATCTATAAAGAGCAAGCTTTAAAAAGATTGGAACATACGGAATTTACTCTTGAAAAAAAGCAGGACTGCGTGATTTCTCTATTTGCCTATGTTCATGGTTTGGCGGCATTGGTTACTATGCCTAATGCCAAGTATGACCCTGGCTGGGAAAACAAACTGGAAGATCTGATTACAACGCTTTGTGTGAGTGGGTAGGAGGGTGTGTTGTATATGAATAAAAAACGAAAAGAAATTATAGCCGGGAATAAGGTCTCAAGAATTTATGAGTGGAATCTTGGTGGATATAATCAGAAGGTATTGATAGAAGGGAAGGATGAGAATCTGCCCATTGTAATTACGTTACATGGTTCGGGGGCGCCGATACCATTTTCGGTCGGATGCCGTGGTCTATTTCCTGAATTTACGAATCAATTTATTATGGTTTACTGGGATCAACTTGGTTGTGGAATCAATAACTATCTGATTGATGACAGTTTCAGCATTGCTTCTTTTGTAGAGATGACGGTGGATTTGATACATAATGTAAAGAAGTTATTTCCAAAGAACACAATATTAATCTTTTCTATGTCATGGGGTTCAATTTTGAGCACGAAAGTCCTGGAGAAAGACTGTAAAATTATAGATGGGGTGCTTGTTTATGGACAGATTGTAAAAGAGGTCCTTGTTAATGAAGAGGTGATAGCTGCTTTGGAAAAGACAAAGATATCTAAGTCAAAGTTAGAGGCTATCAAAAGAATGAAAAGGGAAAATGTTTCTTCGAAAGAATTACAGTTAGTAACAACAAGCATTGGCAAATATACGGACGGAAAGCAGAATAAAAAAGGAACGCCGGCGCCAATGGGGCCAATAATAAAAGGACTTTTAACAAGTCCGGACTATCATTTCAAAGATTTTAAAGCCATAATGATAAACGGATATCAAAAAAATTTTTCTTTATGGAGGGAAATATTACAAATAGACTTATCGAGTATATTAAAAAATGTGCAGATACCGTATGTAATCTTACAAGGAGATACGGATATTGTGGTTTCTACATCTATAGTAAAAACATTGGTGAGAAACAGTGCTAATCCCAATCTGCAATGTGAAGTTGTAAAGGATTCCGGACATATGCCAGGAAAAGAAGGAATGGAGCTGGTGTTGGAGAAGTTGGGGTTGCTTAGTCGAAAAATTTCAATAGATCAAGTAGAAATAAATTAGAGGAGTGAAAGTATGAAAACCATAAATAAAACAGAACTTTTATTATTGATATTTACACCTGCATTTGTATTAAGTGTGGTGTATTTTGTGCTGGGGAATTTTATAAAAATACCAAATTTATTATTGTTTTGTATAATTGGAACTTTCACTATAGTTCCCATTGAATTAGGTGTAATTTTGTATGCAAGTAAAAGAGAAACAGGAAAATATTCTTTTGCAAGCGCATTTGCCAGACATGAAAAAATGCCTTTGTGGAAAATCTGTGTAATTGCTTTTATTTTCTTCGGGATAGCGGGGATACTTTCTATTACAGTTGCGCCCTTAGAAAACTATCTTTTTTCAGGGTTAAGAGATGATCTTTTAAGTCATTTGCCGATAGGTTTTGATTGGACGAATTATGAATACCTGAAAACATTTTCGAAACCAGTGTTGATTGCGACATGTATTTATTATTTTGTGTTTAATGTTTTTTTAGGACCTATTACAGAAGAATTATTCTTTAGAGGATACCTTTCTTCATACTATAATAAACAGACTGCATTTACACCGATTTTAATTGCAATTTTATTTTCACTATATCATTTTTGGTTACCATTTAATAATGGTTTTCGCATTTTGGTATTTGCCCCTGTCGCTTATGTGGCATATAAGAAAAAGAATATATACATAAGCATGTTGTTTCATTGTACATGTAATCTGATTTCAGTAATAGGATTTATTTTGGAAGTATTATAATTGCAAGTGTGAAAAGTTATACGAACCTCTTAACTTTTCTTTCGTCGATATTTCCTTAATACCAATCCAGATGCAAATACCAAAGCTACAGGAATAATTCCGGAGATTGGGTCTAAGATCACGGAATAACTTTCTTTCATCTGAAACACACCAGCTGTAACAAATAATAGGGTTGGTACTGCATCTTCCATCGAATGAAGGATAACACATGGCCAGACCGAATTGGTTAATCTTCGTAATTCAACAAATACTGGCGACCAAAACATCATAACAATAATTCCAGTAACTACCATCATTGGTCTGCTCGTTTTGGTAAAATATTCATCGGGTAAGAAAAACAGATAATATGTAATATGCCAGGAACCCCAGACAAAACCACTCACCAAATATAAGAACCAGTCGTTCATTCCTGTATTCTCTAAATAAGGAACCAGACACCCCCTCCATGCAAACTCTTCAAATATGTTTTTCACACAGTTGGCTAAAAATGTGCCAAGTATCATTCCCAATAATCCATTTAACGTTACATCATTTACGACGAAAGCTCCCATAATTTTTGCTACCATGATACTAACAAGCATTACGCATGGAAATAAGACAACGGAAAAAATATACCATTTTAAATTATTTTTTATATGTAACCGAAAACCAATTTGTTTCAAATCCCTATTCAATATTCGTAAAATAACACCTGTCAAAAAAGGAAGCACTAACCACAATCCCATTCCCAGTGAATTGCCTTCTGGCTGTTCCGTAAGAATCTGGTCAAGTAAATATCCGTAACCTCCTGCAGTAATTGTTACAAATACAAATATAGCCAGTGCAATGTTATCTCTCTTTTTCATTTTTTCGTTCATTTTCTATTCTCCAACTCTTGTTTGATTTCTATGCTTTCAATATCGCTAAAAACCATTCTTTGTCTGGTAATTTCAGATCATCTCTTGCAACCAAGGTTTCTGCAAAACCCTGAATACTACTATAAAATAATACAGAAAGTGTCAGCGGATCTCCTTTTCGAATAACACCTGATTCCTGCCCTTTTTCTATATATGGAACGCTCATTGCCTCAACGTCATGTGCTTTTATCATTTGTGCAGCCCGTTCTGAAACATCCTTGGCATTTATGGCTGCCAGTCCCATAAAAACAAACATCCTTAATGCGAAATTATTCTGAGTAGCATCAGCTAGAAACCATTCAACTTGTTTTTCAAAAAACACCAATGGTAATTCATTCTCTGCACTGGCAATTGTTAATCTCTCACATCCTATTTCCACCAATGCCTCGTACAAAGACAATTTGTTTGGAAAATAATGAAACATTAAACCCGAACTAATTCCTGTTTCTGTTGCAATTTTTCTAGTAGATGTTCCATAAAATCCATACCGTATAAAATGATTCAGCGAAATATCTAAAATCTGATATTTTCTCATTTCGTATTGTTCTTCTTTCTTAGTCATTTTGTTCTCCCGTTTTGTAATAACAATGCGTCCCTTTTTATTAAGCACATGCTTAATACCCCTATATATTAAGCGATTGCTCAATAAATGTCAAGTGCTAAGTACATGATATTTTCTACAATATAATTACACATTATACATTTAGGAGGAGACAGATATGCGTGATGATATCAGTGCAAGTATGCAGAAATTTAACATTAAAACTTTGGGCAACAAAAAAGGAGTGGAAAGAATTGAAGGTATATTGTGGGAAGAAGAGGAAGTTTTATATATAGCTCCAACGAATGCAATGATTCATAGTGTGAATACAAAGAAAAAAGAAAAATTCCCAGGGATTTTTGCGGTAACGGATAGAAGAATCGTATTTTCCTATAAGGCGGGATTTAGCGAAATGACAGAGACTTTTGAGTTGTCTGAAGTAGAAACAGTCAATTCCTCCGGAAATGGATTAACGGGTGGGCGTATAGCCATTCACACACGGACGAAGACAATTGAAATCTTAGTTACTTATAAAAAGGAAGTAATGAAAGAAATACAAGATGTTATCAATAAAGCAGTGAATGCATGTAAAAGCGGCAATACTGTAAGTTCGGGAGGCAAAGAGGATAGTCTGAGTCAGATAGAAAAATTACATGATTTTTTGCAGCAGGGAATTATTACAGAAGAAGAGTTTGAGATTAAGAAAAAACAGTTATTAGGATTATAAAGATACAAATACCCGTTTGCAGAGTGTGAGCGGGTATTATCTATTTGCTTGAAATTTCTAATTATTCTTAAAATATTAAAATTTATAAACGATTTCATGACATGGGTAAGCATTAGAATGATAGGAAAGTATATATAAATGAGCAAAATCTTTTGCAGAGAAAGAAACTTTTTATAAAGAAGAAGTGAATGAATTTGCTGCGCCAGAGTATTTTTCGGAAAGAGAGATTAGACGATTTGAGCGTTGCAGGTGGATACAGAAAGTATTATTCAACTATATTGCGAAGAAAAATGGTTGCAAGAAGCCGCTGAATGATAAGCCTTATCAGGTAAAATAAACGGATAAGAGAGGGACTAACGTTTCCAAACTAATATTGCAAGTGTTTCAAGTGAATAGTCTATCTTATACTTAGAAGATTTTTGCAAAATAGCTGCCCATTTACGATATTGGTCTGGGTCAGGTTTCGGAAAGTGACGATATTAAATTCAGAGCGTATATGACATACACAAACAGGATGGTTGAATTCAAAGGAAAGGGAGGAGAAATATATGGCGCTGAATATACCGAGTACGCAAATCTATGCGGGGAGATACCATCACAAGAAGATGGAGATGCCGAACTTACTGGACGAGAAACATCAGGCTTATACCACACAGACAAAATATGTACGCGATGAGCTCTCGATTGATACCGTGACTTTTTCGGATGAAGGACTGGCAAAGGCGAAGGATTGGCGGGAATATACGAAAGACAATCCGAACATATCCCGTGTCAATTACGAAGAGCAACTCGAAGAATTAAACAGGCAGCTAAATACGGTCAATATTATAGATACGGCCAGCATGTTTAACTGCGAGCTGGGCGAGGTGGCGTCTCAGATTAAAGGAGAACGCTGTAGTTCACAGGAAGAATTTCTTACGGTCATGGCAAAGGCTTATCAGGTTATCTATGACCGGATAGAGGAAGATTTTGCGGATCCGGACAGGGAGCCGACCTGGCTTAAGCAGGATGACGGAACTTATGTGGAAGAGACCAAACAGGACCGGATTGACGCCCTCAATCAAGCTTATCATTCACGTGCAGAGTTTGCGGCGTCTGCGGCAAGATCGAAGGCAGAAATAGAGAAACACTTTAATGGTAAAAATTATAGTACCGCTTTTCTGGATGAATTGCAGGATAAAGTCAAAGAGTCCTGGAAAAATGCGGTAAATGAGAAGAATTTACAGCGTTTAAGACAGCGGGTTTCTTCATTCAAAGATTATTCACTTGATTTTGGGATTGATATGCAGTGGAGTACAGTGATGAACTCGTTATTTTATGGCAGATAAATTGAAACCGTATCATACAGCCTGTGTGGTTACATTCTGATGGTAACCTACAGGCTGTATTTATGCCGTAAATAGTGCGGATTCTCTGTTGTCGGTTGCCCTTTTTCCCAAGGTATGATAAAATTCCCATAACTGAAAACTTGTTTATGGTATGGAGGGATCTTATGAGAACAACTTTTTTTCGCAGGTTAGGCGCAGCTTTTTTGGCGGCTGCTTTGTGCGTGACCTCCGTCCCTGCCGGGACGGCACAGGCAAAGGATGAACCTGTTAATGTGTCGCATGTCACGGTGCATGACCCATCGATTTTAAAGGCGAATGGTACATATTACGTGTTCGGTTCGCATCTTGCAGACGCTAAATCCACGAATCTGATGGATTGGACACAGATGAATCCGGATTGGAACTGGAGAGGTGGCGACAATTGGAAAAACGATTCTGTCTACGGGGAAGTCTTAACGAATCTGGCAGAACCGTTTGCCTGGGCGGGGTATGACGATGGGGATGTTAAGAATGGCGGTCTTGGAGTTTGGGCGCCGGATGTCAAATATAATCCTGATTATGCGTGGGGGGATGGAAGTAAGGGCGCGTATATGCTTTATTATAGCACCACATCTACCTGGCGGCGTTCCTGCATCGGTTATGCCGTGTCGAAAACGCCGGAGGGTCCGTATCAGCATATTGATACCATAGTTTATTCCGGATTTACGAAAACCGGTGAACCGGATAATGGTGCAAACAATGGCGTGAGCACCAGGAATACGAAATGGGACAATGATTATCTGAATTTGAAAGAATTGATTGACGCAGGCACGATTGCAGAGGTCAGCGACAAATGGTTCACATCCAACGGCGGGTGGAATGAGAACTATGCGCCGAATGCGATTGACCCTACGATATTTTTTGGTAAAGATGACAAAATGTATATGAGCTATGGTTCCTGGTCCGGCGGTATTTTTATTTTGGAGCTGGATAAGGCAACCGGGGCGGTGAAATATCCGGGAACAGACGGAACGGACAGTGTTTCCGGCAATTTTATCGACCGTTATTTTGGTACGCATATCGCCGGAGGCAATCATCAGTCCGGAGAGGGTCCCTATATCCTTTATGATAAAGAAAGCGATTATTACTATTTTTATGAGACTTACGGAAATCTCAGCGCCAACGGCGGATATAATATGCGCCTGTTCCGCTCTGAGAACGTCTATGGTCCATATTTGGATGCTGCTGGCAGGAATGCGAAAGACAATGGGCGGGATAATGATAATTACGGCGTCAAATTGATTGGCAATTATCAGTTTGAAAATCAGCCTGGTTACCGGGCGGCCGGTCATAATTCGGCGTTTATTGATGACGACGGGCAGCGTTATCTCATTTACCATCAGCGTTTTGACCAGGGACATTGGCCGGATCATGAAGTGCGGGTAAGGCAACAGTATCTGAATGAAGATGGCTGGCCCGTTTCCTCAGTCTATGAATACCGGGGAGAGAAGATTGGGCATTACAGCAAGGATGAGATTGTGGGCACATACGATCTTATCAACCATGGTACCGCTACAAACGGCGATATGATTTCCTCCACGAAGATAATCCTGTCTGCAGATGGTACGGTCAGCGGATCTATGAATGGAAGCTGGAAGAAGTCAACCGGTACAGGAAAAGATTATGATTATATTACGTTAGAGCTGGATGGGGCTGTCTATAAGGGATTTTTATACAGGCAGTATAATGAAAACAGCACGCCGCAGAAGGTGATGACGTTTTCTGTAATCGGCGATAATAATACCTGCCTTTGGGGCAGTCATGAGGCGCCGCGCAAGTCACTTTCCGAAGCATTGGCATATGGATTTAATTTTGAGACGGCGGTGTCGAATGGCAGAGTTTCTCCGGTGAAGAGTTCTAATAAGAAAGGATTGGCAGAATTATCCGGGACGGCGGCTGTAGTAACAGATGCGACCCGCGGAAAAGTCCTGCATGTGAAGAGTGCGGAGAAATTGTTTAATGCAAATTATCTTGGGTTGCCTTCGGATGCATTTTCTTCGGTGACAGACGATGGGTTTACCATCGGTATGTGGGTTAACATTGGAAATGATACGCAGGGTGCAAGCGCGCTGTTTGAAGCAAATACCGGCAGCAGGGAAATTACATATCCCATGACCCGTATCAATGCGGAACTGAGCGCCAGCATTCATGCGAATGCCAGTGCGGAAAGCGAAGCATACACGATATCGCGGGGAGAATGGCATCACATTGCCTGGTCGGTAGACACGGAGGGGATGAAACTGTATGTAGATGGTGAGGGCGTACGTGAATTATCGCAGGATTTGAGTGAATGTTTTAATACCTCTTTGGAAAAGTGTATTCAGAAGGTGGAAAATGTGCGTGTCGGCTCCGGTATGATTAAGGGAACGGAGGATGTACGTGACGTAAAGTATGATGATATTGCAGTTTATAATGCAGCGCTGACGGCGGATCAGGTGAAAGAAATCTACACCACAGATACGTTAAAGGATGAGGAGGAGACGCAGACTCCGTCTCCGGTAAAATCCCCGCAGGTCATTTCCGTAAGCAGCGTATACAATAAAACTTATGGGAATAAAGCGTTTTCTTTGAATGCAAGACTGACAAAAGGAAATGGTACGTTGTCTTTTGTCTCAAACGCTCCGAAGGTTGCGGCAGTCGATGCAAGAACCGGAAAAGTAAGCATTAAGGATACCGGAATTGCTACGATCACGATTACTGCTGCGGAAACATCCGCCTTTAAGAAACAGACAAAAACGGTAACGATAAAGGTTGCGCCCAAAAAAATGTCATTGTCTAATGTTAAGAGCAAGTCCAAAAAGAAGGCTGTGTTAACATGGAAAAAGGCGTCAAGGGCAAGCGGATACCGGATTCAATATGCGATGAACAAGAAATTCAAGTCGGCACGCACGGTTTTGGTTAAAAAGGTGTCAACAAAGACGAAGACGATATCCAAATTGAAGAGCAAAAAGACTTATTATTTCCGCATTCAGTCTTATAAGCAGGTGGGAAAGACAAAGATTTACGGTGCGTATAGCAAGGCAAAGCGCGTGAAGATCAAATAAGAGGGAGATGCAGATGACGAAAAAGCAACTGGCGATTCAGATTATCGAGCGGCTGAAACAGGAATACGAACAGGCGGAATGTACGTTGGATTACAACGAGGCATGGAAACTTCTTGTGAGCGTGCGTCTGGCAGCGCAGTGTACGGACGCACGGGTAAATGTCATTGTGGAAGAACTCTATAAAATATATCCCGATGTGAAATCCCTGGCAGAAGCGCCGGTAGAGGAGATTGAAAAAATTGTCAGGCCATGTGGGCTTGGAAAGAGCAAAGCGCGCGATATCAGCGCGTGTATGAAGATTCTGTATGAACAGTACGACGGGAAAGTTCCCGAAGATTTTGACGCGTTGTTGAAATTGCCGGGCGTGGGTAGGAAAAGCGCCAATCTGATTATGGGAGATGTTTTCCATAAGCCGGCGATTGTCACCGACACCCACTGTATCCGTCTGGTAAACCGCATGGGACTTGTGGACAATATCAAAGAGCCGAAGAAAGTTGAAATGGCACTGTGGAAACTGATTCCGCCCGAGGAGGGCAGCGATTTCTGCCACCGGCTGGTAAATCATGGCAGGGACGTGTGTACGGCGCGGACAAAACCGCATTGCGATATGTGCTGCGTCAATGATTTATGCGCACGCAATGGCGTGGATGGAAATGATAATAAATAGAAGGGATGGAGATTATGGCAGTGATAAGACCTTTTTCTGCAATCCGGCCATGCCGGGAAAAGGCAGAAAAGATAGCGGCGCTTCCTTATGATGTATATAATCGTGAGGAAGCAAAAGAAACGGTAAAAAGAAATACGGAAAGCTTTCTCAGAATTGACAGGGCGGAGACTCAGTTTGACGACAGCGTAGATACTTATGCGCCGGAAGTGTACCGGAAAGCCCATGAGCTGCTCTGGGGAATGGTTGAGGATGGCTCCTTTGTGAAAGAGGAGAAGAATTGCTACTATATATATGAGCTCACAATGGATGGGAGGACGCAGACCGGAATTGCCGCCTGCGCTTCCATAGATGATTATGAGCAGGGAGTGATAAAGAAACACGAGAACACGCGGGCGGAAAAAGAACAGGACAGGATTAATCATGTAGATATCTGTAATGCGCAGACCGGCCCCATTTTCCTTGCATACCGTGCGAATGCGGTTATCAATGCCATAGTGGACACAGTAAAGAAGGAAGAGGCGCTGTATGATTTCCTGGCAGAGGACGGCATACGTCACAGGGTATGGGTGATTTCGCAGGAAGAGCAGATTCAAACCGTGGAAAGTGCATTTGCATCCATCGGTGAAGTTTATATTGCAGATGGGCACCATCGGGCGGCATCTGCAGTGAAGGTGGGACAGAAACGCAGAAAAGAGCATCCGGATTATACTGGTGAGGAGGAATTTAATTACTTTCTTTCTGTTTTGTTCCCGGATGAAGAGCTTATGATTATGGATTATAACCGTGTTGTTAAGGATTTGAACGGGATGTCCGCGGAAACGTTTTTACAGCGGATGACGCAGTTGTTTTCGGTGGGCGCTCCACAGAGCCAGCCGGTAAAACCACAGAAAAAAGGGGAATTTTCCATGTATCTGGCAGGAAAATGGTATCTTTGTACAATTCCGGAGAGCGAGATACCAGACCATCCGGTTCAGGGGTTGGATGTATCCGTATTGCAGGAGAGGATATTGTCTTCTGTTTTAGGTATCCAGGATCCGAAGACGGATAATCGGATTGATTTTGTAGGCGGTATACGAGGATTGGAAGAATTAAAAAGAAGGTGTGAGACGGATTGTGAAGTGGCATTTGCAATGTATCCTACCTCGATTCAGGAATTGTTTGCCGTGGCGGATGCCGGACTTTTGATGCCGCCCAAATCAACCTGGTTTGAACCAAAACTGAGAAGTGGTATTTTTATACATGCATTAGACTGATTTTTGAATGGATATTGATTTTATTCTGGTATAAATAGTAATTTTTTGTTATAATTATACTTAGTATTACCGTTGGGAAGTATAAAACATTTATGATAATATTCATGGAAGGAAGCGGACGGATGAAAAAATCGAATCAAACACAGTCGTTAAATGCAGGAATCAAAATTAAAATACTTGCCGTTGCATTGGGACCATTGATTGTGCTTGCCGTATCAAGTGCATTCTTTTCGGCTCGTACCATAAGGACAGGAATGCAGGATGAAGCCATCAAGCGCCTGGAGGACATTGTAAGCGGTGTGGACAATTCATTGAATGCTTTGGCAGAGGGAGACTACAGTCTTGATGGGGAGCTTGTTTACAAAGGTGATGTAAATATATCAGATCAGTTACCGCACTTTGAGTCATTCGCGAAAGCCTCCGGAATTGATATTACATTGTTTTATGGAGATACACGAAGAGTGACAACATTGGTAGATAGCACGACCGGTGAACGCATGGTGGGCACGCAGGCAGCGGATAAGGTAATTGCCAGAGTTCTTGAGGGAGGAGAGGCGTATGTAGATAAAAACCTTCAATTGAACGGGCAGCCGTATTTCTGTTGTTATATTCCGCTTGCGAATTCGGACGGCAGCATTGTGGGAATGATATTTGCCGGGGAGCCGAGCAGTGGGATTGAGGCATATATCCACAATGAAGTGATTCAGGTTACCATTTTAAATGTTGTGGTTATCCTGCTGGGCGGAGTTTTGATTATTTTGTTTTCGAGAGCGATCTCCAAGGCAATTAAGAAGGAAGAGAATATTATCCGGCAGCTTTCTGAGGGAAACCTGAATATTCAGGTGGATGATAAACTGAAGACGCGCAGCGATGAATTGGGCAGCATTGCCCAGGCATTGGATGGTTTGATTAGGGAATTGTCCAGAATCCTTAACCATCTTCAGGTTTCATCTGGTGAGCTGTTGAAATCGGGGCAGTCTCTGGATGAGATGGCAGAGCGTGTCAATCTCAATGCCTCAGAAATTGGGAAAGCGGTGGAGGAAATTTCGCAGGGAGCCGTTTCGCAGGCGGAGGAGATTGAGAATGCGTCTGGTAAGATTGTAGATATGGGTTCAATGATTGAGCATATTGTAGGCGGTGTGGACAAGTTGAATTCTACCTCCGCTACAATGAAAAAGGCGGGTGACAATTCAGCGGAGATTATGAATGATCTGGTGGAGTCTACTGCTAAGACGACGGAGGCGATTCACAGGATTGGAGAACAGATCTATGCAACAAATGAATCTGCACAGAAGATTCGTGAGGCGGTGGACATTATTTCTTCGATTGCCAGTCAGACGTCGTTGTTGTCTTTGAATGCCAGTATTGAGGCAGCAAGGGCTGGGGAGTTTGGTAAGGGATTTGCGGTAGTGGCATCTGAGATTCAGAAACTTGCAGATGAATCCAGCCGTTCTGCGCAGACGATTACCGATATTATCAATTCTCTGGTAGCAGAGTCAGAGATGACGGTTGAGATTATGAAGGAAGTTGGAACAATTATTGTGCAGCAGAGAGAGAAGATTGAGGATACGCAGAACCATTTCACGGATGTGACGGAGGGTATTAACAGTTCGAGAGAAGATACAACCATGATTGAAGAACGTACCCATGTCTGCGATGAATCCAGGAAAACGGTGGTCGATGTCATTGCGAACCTGTCGGCGATTTCACAGCAGAACGCAGCATCCGCACAGGAAACGACGGCATCCATGGAAGAATTGAGCGCTACCATCAGTCTTCTTGCAGAAGCGGCAAACAGCTTGAAGGGATTGTCTGATGAAATGAATGACGATATTAAATTCTTCAAGTTGTAAGAAGAGTTTTTGGGAAGGTGTCAAATTAAATGCTAAAAGTATTTCTGGTAGAAGACGAGAGTAGCATCAGAGAGAATTTGCGTGATAACATTATGTGGCAACAGTATGGTTATCAGTTTGCCGGAGAGGCAAGCGACGGAGAGATGGCGCTGCCTTTGATACGCAAAGTAAAGCCAGATGTGCTGATTACAGATATCAATATGCCGTTTATGGACGGTCTGGCGCTTGCCGGAATTGTAAAACAGGAATTTCCACAGATAAAAGTAATTATTGTCAGTATTCACAATGATTTTGAATATGCACAGCGGGCGATTGCGGCTGGCGTGGAGCGATATCTGCTCAAGCCGATATCGCGTTCTACGTTACAGAAAGTGTTGTTGGAGATTCGGGAGAAAATAGAAGAGGAGCGGGAGCAGGACAATTACCGCGATAAATTTAAGGAAGACATGCAGGAATATGAGCAGTTTTCCAGAAGAATCTTTTTTGAGAAGGTGTTTGAGGGTCATCTTTCGGTACGGGAAATTTATGAGCAGGCGCAGAAATTTTCACTTGAAATGGATGCGGCAAGTTATAATCTTGCTATGGTGAGCCTTCGTGAGAAGAGGAATATGGAGGAACATTCCAAAGAATCCCGGCTGCTTGCGGGGAAACGAGAGGAATTGACAAGGTATTTCCAGAGATATCCGGAATACCTGATGTTTCGATGGAATATTAACACCTATGGCATTTTGCTAAAAGGTGAAGAAGAACAGATGGAAGAGCTGAAGAGCAAATGCCGTGAGGCAATTGTCCGCATTTGTTCTGGAAATGATTCTGAAATGGAATGGTGCTGCGCCATCGGGGAGCCTGTGAAGAGGCTTAGTATGCTGCCGCAGGTGTACAGTAAGGTCAATCATATGATGTCTTATCGGTTCTTTAAACCGGGGCAGCATATCCTGACGATGGAGACGGCGGGTTTTACTTCCAGGGGCGAAGGAAAGGAATCGTTGAGCGAAGTCGATATTGCAAAAGCAGACCCGGAAATCATCAAGAATTTTCTGGCGCATGGACAGGCGGAGGAGGTCGATGATTTTGTCGATGACTTTCTGGAGTGCCAGGCAGATGCATTGAAATCTAAGATGTTTCGTGATTATCTGATGCTCAGTATTCGTTTCACAACAATTGCCTTTGTTGAGAAACTGGGCTATAGTCGGCAGGATTTGCTGGAAGATACGTACACGGACAGGGTACACATTCTCAGTATGAATATGGAAGACATGAGATTTTATATGCAGGAGCTTATGCGCCGGGCAATTGAGCTCAGTGACCAGGTGATGGAGAGTCAGAGCCGCAAATTGATTAAACGGGCGATTATCTATATAGAAGAAAATTATATGAAAGACGCGATTTCCTTAAATGAGGTTTCCGCCGCTGTGGAAGTCAGCGCAAATTATTTCAGTACCGTGTTTCGTCAGGAGATGGGCATGACATTTACGGAATATGTCACGAAAAAGCGTATGGAAAAAGCAAAACAGCTATTGCGTCAGACGGAGAGACCGTCTGGAGATATTGCAACAGAGGTTGGGTTTAAAGATCCGCACTATTTCAGTTATGTATTCAAAAAAACACAGGGCTGTACGCCCAGGGAATATCGTGGCGGGGTTCGAATTTGACCAAAACATAAAGCAAACAGTGATGCGCCTTATTTTTCATAAGGCGCATCACTGTTTTTGTCTATCAGTTCCCAGGAAAGCTCCTCGGAAAATACGGTTTCGCCCTGTATCATCTGAAGCAGCGTGGACGCAGTGGCGGCGCCGATATCTTTCTCGTGGGAAAGCGTAGTGATATGGACGGAATTTAAGTCGCTCATATAGCTGTTGTCGAAAGAGACAACTGACATATCCTCCGGAACGCGGAGTTCTGCATATTCCAACTCACGAATCAGCCAGTAGGCAATCTCATCGTTCTGGCAGATTGCGGCAGAGAACATTCCTTTGTTCCGGCGCAGGAGGTCTGTGAGGAATCCGGTATCTGATTTGGATTCTAATGATTCAAGTGTTGCTGCGGTATACCAGACTATCAGTTCCTCTGGAAGGGGAAGGTTGAAATCCCGCAATGCGGATGCAAAGCCCAGATAACGTTCCAGTCCGCGCAGTTCATCAATCTGAAAAATGCTGGCAATTTTTGTATGTCCAAGTTCCACCAGATGTTTTGCCAGAAGATAGCCGCCGTAATAATTGTCATCTTTAATACAGACGCAATTTTCAAGACCGGGATATACGTCGCCGGCAAAGAGAATGGCAATGCCTTTTGCCATCAGCTGCCGATAGAGATCCAGGTTCGGGTTCGGCAATGCATTTTTGCAGCCTTCGACAATCAGTCCCCGAATGGACGCATCTTTCAAATGGTTGAGAATTTTTCGTTCTTCCGAAACCCTGCAGCAGGTAGGATAGACGTCAATGGAATATCCTTTTGCAGCCAGAACGGATTTTATGCTTGCCAGAAAGGAGGGGGTTGTGTATTCCTCTGCAAAGTTTACGATAACAGCAATCGTATTTTGCATGGAACCAAGTCCGGTCGAAAAGGAACCGCTTCCTTTTCGCTTTTCGATCAATCGCTCCTCCGTCAGGAGGCGTAAGGCTGCCCGTACAGTCTGGCGGCTCATGTGATACTGCTCGCATAGTTCTTTTTCTGATGGGAGTTTGTAGATGCCATTCCCTGTATTTTGAAATATAGATTCTCGTAAGATATTTGCAAGACGAATATATTTTGCCGACATAAAACCTCCACTTTGATTTGTATCAATAGCTAAATTATACCATATACTCTGAAAAATGTCATGTACAGCGTTCGTATATAATAAGATATAACAGGCAAAGATCATTGAATGGTTCCATAATCCGGTAAGTGTGGAAAATGAATAAAAAATGAACGGATTGTGTACAAAGATGATAAGATGACAAAAAGTTACAAAAGAAATAACATAAAATTGTGAAAGTGTGTTGTGAAAGTTGTAGGGAATCAAAGAAAAAAATTTAAAGTAATTAAAGGAAATAGTAATAAATCAAACATATTACAGGAATAAAACTAACAAATGTAATAACTTGTATTATAAACTTATATAATAAACAAAACATGTATTGGATATTGCGACAAATATAAAAAAGACACAGTAAGGCTTATTGACGAGACCATACAAAAAACTTAAAATGAAATCACCAACGGCGAAAGCCGAAAACAAAAAAGGGAGGACATGTAAAATGTTAAAGAAGAAAGTAGCAATGTTACTCGCTGTAGCTATGGTTGCAGCAACAGTAGTTGGATGCGGCGGAGAAAAGAAAGACGACGCAGCAGATGCACCGGCAGCAGCAGACGATGCAGCAGCAGATGACGCAGCAGACGATGCAGCAGCAGACGATGCAGCAGCAGATGACGCAGCTGATGATGCAGCAGCAGACGACACAGCAAGCGGAGAGATGATTAAAGTTGGTATCATCAACAACGACCCGAACGAGTCTGGATATCGTACAGCTAACGATGCTGACCTGAAGAAAATGTTCACAGCAGAGAATGGTTATGAAGCTAGTTTCCAGTACAGCTTGAAGAATGATGAGCAGATTACATACGCTCAGAACATGATCAACGAAGGTATTGATTATCTTCTCCTTTCCGCAGCTGATACAGCAGGATGGGATACCGTTCTTCAGGATGCACAGGCAGCAGGAACCAAGGTTATCTTATTTGACCGTACCATTGATGCAAGCGAGGATCTCTATGAGGCATCCATCGTATCTGACATGGACGAGGAAGGTAACAAGGCTGTTACATGGTTGGCAGATCAGGGATTAGATAAGTACAACATCATTCACATTCAGGGTGTTATGGGTTCTGCAGCTCAGCAGGGACGTACCAAAGCTCTTGATGAGAAGGTAGCATCAGATGATAACTGGACACTTGTTACACAGCAGACCGCTGAGTGGAATGCTGAGAAAGCACAGCAGATCGTTCAGTCCGTTATCGATTCCGGTGAAGATTTCAACGTAATCTATGCAGAGAACGACGACATGGCTAAGGGTGCTGTAGCAGCTCTTGACGCAGCTAACATCAAGCATGGTGTAGATCAGAAAGTTATCGTTATGGGATTCGACTGCAACAAGTGGGCTCTGGAAGAGCTTAAGAAGGGCGCATGGAACTATGATGGACAGTGTAACCCGTTCCAGGCTGAGTACATTGATGATGTAATCAAGTCTCTTGAGGCAGGCGAGGAAATCGCAGAGAAACAGATCATCATGGATGAGAAGGGCTTTGATGCTAGAGAGATTACTGACGAGGATATTGAGAAATACGGTATCTAATTTCCAGTAAAATTGAGTTAAAGTAAAATATAAAGCGCGGCGCAGCAAGGTCGAGTTCATGTCTGCGCCGCGCTTTGTGTGAATATAAACACTTGACAGCGGAGTGAGTGGTAATGTGAATGTAAGCATTTGCGATAGGCGCGCAAGTGATTATATTAGAAAAATATAGGAGGTGAACTCATAGGTGAAAGATAATATTGTATTACAGATGAAGAACATTCACAAAAGCTTTCCCGGAGTACGCGCCCTGCAAGGGGTGGATTTTACGTTACGCAAAGGTGAGGTTCATGCACTGATGGGTGAGAATGGTGCTGGAAAATCTACTTTGATTAAGGTTCTGACCGGAGTTTACAGTAAGGACGAGGGCGATATTTTTATGGATGGAAATCAGAACCCGGTATCTATTCATTCCCCGCAGGATGCACAGAAGGTTGGTATCAGTACCGTGTATCAGGAGATTACCTTATGTCCGAATCTTTCCGTCGCTGAAAATATGTTCATTGGTCGTACCAGCGGCATGGGACAGAATTGGAAGAAGGTAAATGCGGATACAGACAAGATTCTCAAATCTCTGGATATTCCGGCAACAGCAACACAGCAGCTTGAAACCTGTTCGCTCGCGGTTCAGCAGATGATCGCAATTGCACGTGCAGTTGATATGGACTGTAAAGTGCTGATTCTGGATGAGCCCACGTCTTCCCTGGATGAGCAGGAGGTCGAGAAACTGTTTAAGCTTATGCGCGATTTGAGATCGAGAGGCGTAGGTATTGTCTTTGTAACGCATTTCCTGGATCAGGTATATGAGATCTGTGACAGAATTACCGTAATGCGCGATGGACAATTGGTAGGCGAATTTGAAATCGAGAAACTTCCTCGTGTACAGCTCGTTTCAAAGATGCTTGGTAAGGAATTAGACGATATGTCAGACATCAAGGGTGAGCAGAAGGCATATGAGCGTAAAGCCGGAACCGTTCCTGTTCTGGAAGCAAAAGGACGTGTCAGTGATGCCGGAATCAAGCCGTTTGATTTCCATATCGACAAGGGAGAAGTAAATGGATTTACCGGTTTGCTTGGGTCCGGTAGAAGTGAATGTGTTCGTGCGATCTTCGGTGCAGACAGAGTAACAGGCGGAACAATCACCATGAATGGCAAGCCTGTGAAAATTCATAAGCCGTTGGATGCTATGAAAAATGGAATTGCATATCTTCCTGAAGACCGTAAGGGAGACGGTATTGTAGGAGACCTTTCAGTTCGTGAAAATATCATACTTGCACAGCAGGTATTGAGAGGATTCTTTAAACCATTCTCTAAGGCAAAACAATATGAAATCGCAGATGAATATATCAAACTTTTGAGTATCAAGACGGCTTCCGCTGATACGCCGATTAAATCTCTTTCCGGTGGTAACCAGCAGAAGGTTATTCTTGCCCGCTGGCTGTTTACACATCCGGAATACCTGATTTTGGATGAGCCGACGCGCGGTATTGACGTTGGAACCAAAGTTGATATACAGAAATTAGTGCTCAAGCTTGCATCAGAGGGAATGAGCGTTACATTCATCTCTTCCGAGCTGGATGAAATGCTTCGTACCTGTTCCAGATTAGTCGTTATGAGAGACCGCAAAGTAGTAGGAGAGCTCTCAGGAGGCGACCTGAACCAGAGTAAGGTTATGAGCACCATTGCCGGAGGTGACAAATAATAATGCAGAAAAATGAAGTGAAAAAATCAAATGACAATTTTCTTATGAATATGGTTAGAAGTCAGATGTTTATTCCGTTGCTTGCATTGGCAGCTCTTGCACTTTTTAACCTGATTGCTGACCCGAGTTTCTTTAAGATTACGCTTGGGGAGAACAATGCGGGAAATCCCGTTTTGTCCGGTTATCTGATTACGATTTTGGATAGTGGTTCTGAGCTTGCAATCCTTGCTATCGGTATGACGCTGGTAACAGCAGCTTCCGGCGGACAGGATATCAGTGTGGGCGCTGCAGTAGCTATCGCAGGAAGTGTGTTGCTTCGTATGCTTTGCGGCGGTAATTCACGTCCAGAGGAACTGGCAATGCCGATTATCGCAGCTTTCCTGATCAGCTGTGTGGTAGCAATGCTGTTTGGAGCATTTAACGGCGTACTGGTTGCGTACTTTAAAATACAGCCGATGATTGCAACCCTGATCCTGTATACTGCAGGTCGTTCCATTGCAGCATGGATCAACAACAATGAACTTCCGGTTGTCACAGATCCGGCTCTTAGCTATTTTGGCGGGTTTATCCCGGGAATTCCAATTCCGACACCATTCTTTATTGCAGTAATCTGTGTGATTGTCATTTTCCTGGTATTGAAATTTACGAACCTTGGGCTGTATACGCAGACTGTTGGTATCAATGAGAATTCGTCTAAACTGAATGGTCTGAATCCGCAGATGATTAAGGTGATATCTTTTGTAGTTCTGGGATTATGCGTAGCAGTTGTTGGACTGATCAAGGTTAGCCGTATCCAGACGATTAACTATTCCGTTATCGCCAAAGATATAGAGATGGACGCCATCCTTGCAGTTGCACTTGGTGGAAACGCACTGAGCGGCGGTAAATTTAACATGGCTGCTTCCATTTTTGGAGCTTACGTAATCCAGTTCCTGACACAGACACTTTACAAATTTAAGGTAAGCGCCGATGCGCTTCCGGCGTATAAGGCTGTTGTCGTAATTGTTCTGGTTGTCATCAGTGCTCCGGCTGTGAAAGAATGGCTGGGTAATATGACGAAGAAATTCAAGGCTAAGGAGGTTGCTTAATATGTCAAATAATAAAACAAAAGCGTCCGGTAGTTTTTTAGATAAAATGAATAATCTTACCGACACGAACCTACTCCTTACGATTACTATCGTGATTTTCTTCCTGATGTACATAGGCGCTATGATCTTCCAGGGAGGGGGATTCTTAAAACCGCAGAATTTCTTCAATCTTTTGAATGCAAATGGAGCTTTGATTGTCCTTGCATGTGGATTGAGCCTTGTTATGATTACCGGTGGAATTGATATTTCTGTTGGTGGTGTGACTGCCCTGGTTAGTATGTGCTGTGCAGTATACTTGGATCATATGGGCGGAAACTTATTCGTGTCAGTATTGATTGCGCTTGCGATTGGTCTTGCATTTGGCGCATTCCAGGGATTTTTGGTTGCTGTCCTGGACATCCAGCCGTTTATCGTTACCCTGGCAGGTATGTTCTTTGCGCGTGGTATGACGACGATCGTAAATACAAGCCCGTTCAACGTTGCACACGAAGGATTCAACAAGTTAAAAATGACACGTGTAATCATACCTGGACTGGGCTCTACCAACAGGGCTGGCGCGTATATTGATGCTTATGTAGAAATCGGTGTTATTGTAGCGCTTCTGGTAGTATTGGTAATGTTCTGCCTGCTGAGATGGACGAAACTTGGACGTTCTTTCTATGCAGTTGGTGGAAACCGCCAGAGTGCATTGATGCTCGGTATCAATGTAACGAAAACAAGATTCCTTTCTCATTTAATCTGCGGACTTTTGGCAGGAATCGGCGGATATATCTATTTCCTTCACGTAGGTTCCGGTTCACCGTCTCACGCAATGGGCGCCGAGATGGACGCAATTGCATCTTCCATTATCGGTGGTACGATGCTGACCGGTGGTGTTGGTAACATTGCAGGAACATTGTTCGGTGTAATGTCTCTGGGTACGATTTTGCTTATCGTGTCTTCTGCAGGTCTTGGAGAGGCATGGTGGGTAGGAATTACAAGAGCGTTAATGCTCTGTCTGTTCCTGATCATTCAGAGTGTGGTTATGTCCCGTAAGAAGAAAGCATAATCGTTTGAAGTTGATTTTATAAGAATATAAAGGCTCACATCGTACTTTGATGTGAGCTTTTTTCATTGCATTTTGTGAATAAATTTAGTACAATAAGTATATCTTTTGTACAATGCATACATATTTGTACAATCACCAATCATAAAGAAGGAGGATAACGATGAGGAAGAAACAATTGTTACGAACAGGCATATCTGTATTGATTGCGTCCGCGATGATGATTACATCAATACCAGCAACCGGCAATGCTGCTGTAAGTGATGGCGTTACATCGGCGAAAGGAACCGTCATGGCAGATGATAATCGTGAAAGCCGGGAGGCAGGTTATTATCTTACGGTATATTCTACGGAAAAGAATTTTTATGCCAGCGCTGCCAATTTGGAGCAGGAAACTAAGAGTGTGTACTTTGCAGTCAGCAGAGACGGGAAGAATTTTGAAGTATTAAATAATGGCGGTGGCGTTATTTACGCCAAGACCGGCAGCAAATGTGTAGTGGCGCCGCAGGTTTATAAGACCACAGAGGGATTTAAGGTTATTGCGCAGGATGGTGTGGCTGCAAATGGATATCATATTTTTACATCAGGCGATGGAGTTGCTTACTACAGTGATACGCTTGATAAGAACGGGGACAGTGATTATGATTCCGTTGATGTTCTGGACAAAGCAAAATGTACACTTATGTTTAAGGGTGAGAATATCCTGGAGACAGACAGTACGATTACATTGGGCAATGCTTTATCGTTAACAGAAACAGAGTACAAGCGGATTGTAGATAAGCTTGGAACAGTTGTGAACACTGGAGTGGAGTCTTTGGCAGCTGTAAATGCCGGGACAGATGTTGAGGGAGTGCTGCAACAAAAATATCCGAGCGTGAATGCAACTTACAGTGATGGCTCTACACAGGCATTTAACGTTGACTGGAGCGGAGCTGCGGCAGGCGTAAATTTATCACAGATGGGAAATTATACGGTCAAGGGTAAGTTACAGCAGACGAAGTATTTGAATAATCTCAAAGCAATCAATGGAAGTACCCTGCCGGAAGATGATCCGGAGAGAGCAGAACCGAATTTTCCAGACAATTATGATCCGGAAAAAGGAAATGTTTACTTTGATAAGACGAAATATATAGAGGGAATGGCAGATCCGAATATCTATTGGGATGAGCAGACAGGTTATTATTACATGACGGGTTCTTATTTCCCGGAAGAGTCAGATGCCAGCAGGCTTGAAAATGACAATCCGGTTCTGTATGACCGTGTTGTCCTGCGTCGAGGCAGAACTCTGGAAGAACTTCAGGACAGGAGTAAACAGGTAACTATCTGGAAGGTAGGAAATCAGCAGTTTACAAATAATTCAGGAGGCAAAGCAAAGGGTTACCGTTACATCTGGGCTCCGGAACTTCATCGCATTGGCGATAAATGGGTGGTATATTTTACAGAAAGTCATTCTGGAGACACATTTAATATTTATTGCCATGCATTGATTTTAGATGGAACACAAGACCCCTATGACACAGCGCTTAACAGAGGAGCCGCTCCATCTGATTGGGAAGATTATCAGATGCGTGGAGGTACCGGTGGCATCACGAAGGCTATAACAAGTAGTTTCTGTCTTGATATGACATATTTTGAAGATGGGGTAAATGGAGAACCCTATGTTATCTGGGCATCGAAGGCAGAGGGAAATTCCAAACTGTATATTGCGCAGGTGAGTAAAGAAGAGCCGTGGGTAATCACTTCTGAGATTGTACGTCTGTCGCAGCCGGAATACGGTTGGGAGAATGTTCGTTATGTTGTAGATGAAGGACCTACGGTATTACAGAAGAACGGCAAAGTTTTCATGTGCTTTTCCGCATCGGGAACCGGTTCCGAATATGCAATCGGTATGATGACTGCAAATCAGGGAGATAACCTGCTGGATTTGAGCAAATGGGCGAAGAATCCTTACCCGCTGTTGTCTTCCCGTGATGTGGATGGAGAGGAAGGTCCTGGACATAATTCCTTTACCGTGGATAAGGACGGCAATGCAATCTTTGTATATCATGCAAGACCGACCTCTCATAATTACAAGCATTGCGGATGGAATGGAACAGAGTCGCTGCATTATAACGATGAGCCATTGGAAGACCCCTGCCGTCATGCACGTCTCAAACGTGTACATTGGGCATCAGACGGTACGCCTATCTTAAAGATGACGTATGAGAATGAGCTTACGGTGGAGAACCAGGAGGTTTCCGTCCAGGTCGTAGTTCCGGGTATCAAGTTGGATAAGAATACACTCAGCCTTCAGGCAGGAAAAAGCGGTGTTTTGAAAGCAGAGGTATTCTCAGCAGCAGGCGCCAACGTGAGCTGGACGAGCAGCAACAACAATATTGCATCTGTGTCAAACGGAACTGTTACGGCGAAGAAGGCGGGAACTGCAACCATTACAGCGAGACAGGCAGATGGTAAGACAGCAACCTGTACAGTAACGGTAACTGGTTCGTTAATAAATAAGGTTACGATTGATAAAAAGACATTGACCATGGGCGGCGGCGAGAAGGTTACCTTAAATGCAACTGTTGATCCGAAAGACGCAGCAGGACAGAAGGTGGTATGGAAATCAAGCAATCCAAAGGCAGCCACCGTATCTACTACCAGTGGTCTGGTGACGGCAAAGAAGGTAAAGAAAGCGACTACGACAAAGATTACCGCGACGGTAGGAGATAAGACTTCCACATGTACGGTTACCGTGAAACCTGCGCCAGATAAAAAGGTAAAGGTTACCCTCAATAAGAAGAAAGTAACCATGAAAACAAAAGGGAAAAATAAGACATTCCAGATTAAACCCAAGGTGAACTCTAAATATGGAAGTGCAACGTTCAAGTATACCATTGATAAAAAGGGCAAAAAAGTTGTGAAGGTAGATAAGAACGGAAAAGTTACCGCTAAGAAAAAAGGAAAGGCAACGATTACCGTGAAGACATTTAATAATAAAGGCAAGGCAACATTGAAAATCACGGTAAAATAATACATATGGGAAATGGACTTATATGCTGTGAAAACAGTGCTAAGGCCTGACCTGTACAAGAAAGGCTATCCCCCGGCCAGCTGGTCGGGGGATAGCCTTTTTCTTATATACAGCTACATCAATATTGTTGAGCTGTTATAATTACTTAATCTTTATTTTCATCTTTGCCTTTTTGTTTGTGCCGTCCGTTGAGGTTGCCGTGATGGTAACGGTCTTTCCTTTGCCGGCTTTCTTGGCAGTTACCTTACCGCTGCTGCTAACAGTTGCATATTTGGTATTTGAAGATTTCCAGGAAAGCTTTGTATTTGTCTGTTTTTTCTTACCGTTGGTTTTGATATCCGGCTTGAGCGTTACTTTCTTTCCGGCTTTGAGCGTCTTACTCTTAGGCTTAAAAGTAATCTTTTTCACGGAGCCTTTCATGATGGTAATCGTAACAGATGCTTTTTTGTTGCTGCCGTCTGCCGTAGTTGCTGTAACAGTAACTTTCTTGCCCGCACCCTTCTTATCAAGGATAATTGTGCGCTTATTGCCGCTGCCCGTCATCTTTGCATATTTTTTATTGGAAACTATCCAGGTTACATTCTTATTACTTGCATTTGCCGGCGATACAGTCGCTGTCAGTACAACCTTTTTACCTGCTGCAATTTTCAGTTTCTTGTCCCCGGAAAGTTTGATTCCCGTGGCTTTTCTGGCTGCCGTAACTGTTACGTTGCAGGTTGCAATCTTACCACCTGCTTTTGCAGTTATTACAGTGTTTCCTGCCTTCGCGGCGGTAACAACTCCATTTTTCACACTTGCAACAGAAACGTTACTGGAAGTCCATGTTACGGTTTTGTCTGTCGCATTAGCTGGATTGATCGTTGCTGTCAGGGTTGCGCTGTCCCCAGCGGCAAGTGACAGGCTTGTTTTGCTCATGGTTATGCTTTGCACAGGAACCTGTACCTTGATGGAACAGGAGGCCTTTATGGCCTTGTTTTCATCACTGGTTGCCGTAATGGTTGTTACACCGCCCTTTAAGGCAGTTATATTACCATTTTGGTCTACAGATGCAATGCTTGCATCACCGGAGGACCAGGATACTTTCTGGCTGACATACCCCAGTGGGTTGACCGTGGCTGTCAGGGTAGCTTTTTCATTTACGGTAAGTGTGAGACTGGTCTGATTTAAGGTAATGCCTGTCACAACAGCGGGTTCTACCAGTACCTCGCATGTCTGTGTAAATTCACCATCTACACTTGTCGCCGTAATCGTTGCCTCTCCTTCTGCTCTTCCGGTCACTACGCCGCCCTTTACAGTTGCAACACTGGCATTGCTGGAAGTCCAAACAACTTTCTTATTTGTTGCATTTGCCGGTGTGAATATCGGTTTTAAGGTAGCGGTTGTGCCTGCGGTAAGTGTTAATGTTTCATTATCCAGTTCCATACCGGTAACAGGCACGCCGGTTACGGTTACTTCGCATTCTTTGTATACGCCGCTCGCAGCCGTAGCTCGTACTGTTGTTGTACCTTTTTTCTTTCCTACTAAGGTTACGCTTGTTCCTTCACCCTGGATTTCTACAATGCCTGCACTGACAACAGACCAGGTGAGGTTCTTGTTGGATGCATCTGCAGGGGCAATCGTTGCGGTCAGAGTTTCTGATTCTCCGGCTTCCATTTCAATTGTATTTTTGTCTAAGGTAATATCTGTTACCGGTTTCGGCAAATCTGTCATATCGCTGTCGCTACCGTCTGCAACAACATTCACTGTTAAAGATACCGTTTCATATTCTTCCAGAAGCTCGTTTTCGTATGTCATCTTTAAGATGGGCGTACCGTCTGCTGCCCAGTGAACACGTTTGAGACGTGCGTGGCGGCAGGGATCTTTCAATGGATCTCCATTGTATTTTCCACACATCTGATAATTGTGGGAGGTAGGTCTTGCATGGTATACGAAAATGTTATTGCCATCCTTATCTACCGTAAAGGAGTTGTGTCCGGGTCCCTCTTCGCCGTTTACATCACGGGAGGTTAAGAGCGGATAGGGGCTCTTTTTCCAGTTATTGATATCTAAGAGGTTCTCGCCGTTTTTAGCGGAACACATACCGATGGCATACTCGGAACCTGTACCGCCTGCGGAATAGCACATGAAGATATTTCCATCATGTTGTAAGACGGTAGGTCCTTCATTTACGCAGTGGCGGATACGTTCCCAGCCATAATCAGAGCAGGTGATGCGGGTTGCGCCGGAAGTGATTTTCCAGGGTTCATGTTCGTCTACGGTTGCAATAAAGATGTCCGTACTGTTTCCACCAAAGGATGCGGTTGGTTTTCCAGCCCAGAGCACATAGGATTGTCCATTTACCTCGTCTTTGAAATAAGTCATATCCAGGCAGAAAGAAGTTCCAAACGGATCTGTGACGTCCGCTGCAAGCGACTCATCCTTGCGCATCTTGTAATCCTTCCATTCAGAAACCTGGGAAGAGGAGGTCAGCGCCGTTTCATAAGGATCCTTGTCTCCGTCCAGTATCAATGCATGGCAGTAAATGTCATACACACCGCTTGACTGGCTCTCGGTGAAGTAAACCACCCAGTAATCTCCGACACGATGAATTTCGGGAGCCCAGATATAACGGTAACCTCTCTTTGCTTGGGTGCCGTTGTCATCATATCCCTGATTACCCGCTTTCCAAATGGTAACCTGTTTGCCTTTGCGCGTCTGGAGTTCTTCCAGCGTTCTTCCTCGCCGCATGACTACGCGGTCGTATTGCTCCGTATTGTCGTTGGTGTCAATCTGGTCTCCATCTTCCGGGAAATAGGAGGCTGTCATGTAATAATATCCGGTCTGTTCATCCCAATAGATATTCGGGTCAGCCATTCCCTCGATAAACTTTGTCTTATCATAGAAGACTTTTTTTGTTGACGGGTCGTAATTGTCCGGGCAATCTGGATTTACGTTTGATGGGTCATCATCTTTAAGCGAACTTCCGTTTAATTCCTGTAAATTATTGATATACTGAGGCTGAATGACTTTTCCGGTCAGGGTGTGCGTACCGGCAGTTGACAGATTTGCATTTTCCAGTGCGTCTGTCCAGTCAATCTTGAAGTTCTGCGAGGAACCGTCTGTGTAGGTTGCATTTACGCTCGGATACATTTCATTGAGCATACCTGTTGTTATCTCGGCGCCTTGAGCGCTGGTAATCTTTAATCCTTTCAACGGTTCTAATCCTGTGTTTGTTACGGTGCCAAGGCTGTCCACAATTTTCTTGTACTGTGCGTCTGATAATTCTACGGCGTTTCCTAATGTAATGGAGCTGTCTGTCTCCAAAAGATTCTCATCATTAAACATCAGCTCAAAGCTGTCTTTGTTCAACGGGGAGGAATACAGCTCCGTTTTTGAAACAAGAGTATCATCATAGTAATGTACGCCGTCTGCGGATGTAAACACATGGAATCCTCTGGATGTCTCAGAATCCTGGGCTACTACCGTAAATGGCGCAGATGCATTCGCGTTGTTTATGTAGACTCTCGGGTTACGGATCTTCAGCGTACCGTCCACGTTTTTGGAAAAGATTACGCCTCCGCCATTGTTCAAAACATGGAAAGTGTAGCCATCGTCGCTGACTGCCATATAGACGCTCTCTGTCTCCTGGTCAATGTTCCATGCGCCATCGGTATAGAATTTTTTGGTGGTCGTATAAACGGTTAAGTATTTTTTGTTTGGAGCCAGAGAGGTTGTTTCTTCTATGACATGAATCGTAAATGGCGCAGAAACAACGCCTGCCACAGTTGCGGTAATCTTTGTATCTCCGGAGGAGACCGCCGTTACCTTACCGGTATTGTCTATGGTTGCAACCGCAGGATTATCTGAGTTCCATGTTACGCTTGCATCCTCCACCGAGGCATAGTCCGGAACGAGAGCTGTCGATAATTGTAAGGTCTCGCCGGCAAAGAGACTGTTCTCACCGATAATATTTACGCCTCGCAAAGCAACGTTGAGTTTTGTATCCTGGTAGAGCTGTGCGACGTCATCGGCTGTCAGCTCTGAATTATAGATAGAAACGCTGTGTACTCCGCCTTTGAAAAAGGTATCATTGTAAGAAGAACGTCCGATATAAGCAACCAGTCCCGTACCAAAATCGGTTGTGGTTTTAGTCTTGTCTACAGAATTAACAAATTCGCCATCGTAATAGGTGGCAATGCTGTCTGCCGTAATGACTGTGGTATACATTCTCCACTTGTCGTCGGTTTTAACGCTCTCAGAGCTGCCTTTTCCAGGTCCTACTTCCGTATTATAGGGAGCGCTGTCGTTGTTGTCGTTTGTCCACACGCTCTTGAACAAACCGCCTTTATCGGTTTCCATCGGATTAAAAATCCAGTAGTTCAAAGGCATATCATTGCTAAGGCTGTTGTCCACATGTTTTGTCTTGGTACCGAAGTACATCGCAGCATAATTGCCTTTTCCAGTCAGATTTTTTACCCAGGCATTGATGGTCAGCGTGTCCTGTCCTTCAAAGATTGTTCCGGGAAGTTCTACGTAGGCGGCTTTGGAACCTGCTGCTCCGCCCGGAAGCGTCAACATGCCGTCGGCAATCGCTGCGCCTTCGCCCTTGAGTGTTGCATGATATCCGTTTCCAGTCGTATCGTTGATGGTCTTATCTTCCAGATCCGCTTCCTCAAAGGTATAAGCGGCGCGTGGTGTGGAAACTGATTTTGGTGATGCAGCAATCGTTTCTGCATCTGCCAGCTTGTCATTGGCATCTGTTGTTTCTAAATTCGTTCTCTGTATGCCTTCCTCGGTTATCATCTCTTCTGCAAATACCATATTTGCCGCTGACGGGAGCAGCGTAAATGACATTGCAAAGGATAATACGATTGCAAGGCACCGTTTGGTAAATTGTTTCATGAAAACCCTCCTTAATATAATATAATCTTAGCGGTAATAAATAAAAACCGCCGGTTCATATGTTACCCTTCCTCCTTTCCCAAATAGTCATATGTATATTTTAGTCTATTCAGTATGTTTTTTCAACGGTAAATATAGTTATTTTGTACAAAAAAGGAGCAAAGCTGTGTCGTGCAGCTTTGCTCCTGTCATGGGTGATTAATAAGTATTTTCGGTTTTATTTGTTGCTTCTGCGCCAGATATGCATCTTCTCTGCCTCTTTGATGAGCTCATCGCGGAAATCGGGGTGTGCCACAGAGATAATGGCTTCGCATTTCTGCCATGCAGACAATCCCTTGAGGTTTACTTTGCCATATTCGGTTACAAGATAGTGAATATTGGCACGTGTGTCAGTGACAATGGAGCCGGGATGCAGCGTTGGAAGAATTCTTGATTTTAATTCTCCGTCCTTTGTCTTAAAGGTGGAAGAGCAGCAGATAAAGCTCTTGCCGCCGTTGGAAAGGTAAGCGCCCAGTACGAAGTCCAGCTGTCCGCCTGCGCCGCTGATGTGCTTGACGCCGGAAGATTCCGAGCTTACCTGTCCGAAGAGGTCAATATCTACAGCGTTATTGATAGACATGAAGTTGTCCAATGCGGAAATCGAGCGGATATCGTTGGTATAGCTTACCGGCGCGCTCAAAAGCTCCGGGTTTTCATCCAGATAATCGTACATCTTCTTGGTGCCCGCACCGAATGCATATGCCTGACGGAACCGGTCAATGCTCTTGCGGGAACCGTTAATTTTGCCGGCTCTGGCAATATCCACGAAAGCGTCTACGTACATTTCCGTATGAACGCCCAGATCCTTCAAATCAGACTCAGCGATCAGTGAGCCGACGGCGTTCGGCATTCCGCCGATGCCAAGCTGTAAGCATGCACCGTTTGGTATTTCTTCCACAATAAGTTCTGCGACCTTTCTGTCAACCTCAGTGGCAGCTCCGCCACCGCCTAATTCACCGATTACAGGATTGTCACCTTCTACAATATAATCGACGTCGGAAATATGTACGCCGTTCTCAAAACCGCCAAGACAGCGGGGCATATTTTCATTTACTTCCACAATAATCTTTTTGGAAGTCTCGCAGACAGCAGTCATATGAGAAGCATTGGGACCAAAATTGAAGTAGCCGTGTTTGTCCATGGGTGAAACCTGGAACATAGCCACATCATCCGGAGTCGAGGACTCGCGGTAGTAGCGCGGCAGCTCGGAATAGCGAATAGCGCTGTAGTAAGAGCATCCGCGTGCAATGAGTTTGCGCTCCACACCTGACATATGCCAGGAGTTCCATGTAAAATGCTCACCGGCGTCTTCGCGCTCGAAGATGGCAAGCGGTTTTAAGAGGATGCCGCCGCGCAGGTTTACATTTGTAAGTTCATCTGTACGTTTTGCCAATGCACGGTCAAGTGCATCCGGAGTTCCGGTACACCAGCCATAATCAACCCAGTCACCGGATTTGACGATTTTGACAGCCTCTTCGGCAGAGACAAGTTTCTGCTGATATTCCTGTGTGTAGTCCATGTGAAAAACCTCCCTGAAATTAATAATTTGGAAAATATTCGATTGTTAAATCTATAACATAACGTTATCTTATCATTTTTCGTGAGATGGGTCAATAAGTGCAGGATTGTAAATTCAGCAAAGATGTATTATAATAAAAAAAATTGGGATGGAGCGCACATAGGAGGAATAATATGGGTACAGAGAACCGGTTTCGATACAATGATAAATCAGAGCGTTATCGCATGATGAATCTTTTTTTATACATTGCAGTTGTGGCGGCATGGGTGGGATATGCCGCATACCTGTGGGTAAAATTCATGACAGGGGAGATGGTTCTCGTCATGATGTTTGCCAATACAGTGTTCATTGCGCTCTGTATCATCATCAATACGGTTCTGCTGTTAAAAGACCGGGCAACGCCAAAGCTGAAAATGGCAATCAATATAGAATATGGATTGATGTTTCTGATTCTTGCGCTGCAGACAGATGCACAGTTTATCAACATTCTGCTGCTGGGAATTCTTGCGGCACAGGTTCCTTATTATGATGCTAAAAATTACAGGATTACGTTTTTCTCTTATGTTGCTTTGTATATTATGGAGTTAATTGTGCAGGGTGTGAAACATATGATCACCTGGGATATTGATACGATCTGCACAATTTATGTTATGCTTGGCGTGCTTTACGTTCTGGGACGCGTGGGCGGCGTGGCAAAGATGTTCAGCGATCATGCTCTTGGCACGGTGCTTGAACAGAGTGAGAAACAGAAGAAAATGATGGACGGCATTATTTCCATTTCACAGACGGTGCAGGAAGAATCAGATAAGAGTACGGAGATGGTAGACAATCTGGTTGATTCAACCAGGATGGTAACGCGCAGTATGCAGGAGATTTCTTCGACTACCGGGGTGACTGCGGATAATATTTCTGAGCAGAGTATTATGACCCAGAATATTCAGGAGTCGATTGACGAGACGCTTAACCGCTCCCGCAAAATGGTGGATATTGCAGAAGATTCCAATAAGAGCATTCAGGAAAATCTGGATCTGATGGAAGAACTGAAAGGGCAGTCTGCACAGATTGCAAATACAAATAAACAGGTGACGGAGTCTATGAGCAAGCTTCAGGATAAGACGAAGGAGGTAGAGGAGATTGCGGATATGATTCTTGATATCTCCAGCCAGACAGATTTGCTGTCACTGAACGCCTCGATTGAGAGCGCCAGAGCCGGTGAGGCCGGAAGAGGATTTGCCGTGGTAGCGGATCAGATTCGTCAGTTGGCGGAACAGACAAAGAATTCTACCGAGAACATTACCAGAATTATTCTGGAGTTGAATGAGAATGCAAATGAGGTAGTAGGAGCCATAGATACATCTCTGAAGGCTGCTACAAATCAGAATAAGATGATACATACGGCGGCAGAAAGTTTTGGAAAACTGGATCAGAATATGGAACATTTAATTGAGGATATTCAGGAAATCGACCAGAAGATTAATCATCTTGCCGATGCCAACAACCGTATTGTGGACAATATTTCCCATTTATCTGCAACGACAGAAGAAATTACCGCCAATGCGGAGCAGGCAAGCAGCCTCAGTGAGAAGAATCTGCAATATGCGGAACAGGCAAAGGATGCAATTATGTTGATTCAGGAGACTACGGAAGGGATGAAAGAGTACCTGTAAGGTCATTGTTTAGACCATCAGGCAACGGGGTTAAAACTTTCAGGCAATCAAACAGAGAATCTATAAAATTTAATATAAAGGAGAGAGATTATGAGATACCAGGTATTAGGAGACACAATGCCGGCAGTAGAAGTTCGTTTTGACGTAGCCGGGGAAAGCATGTATACGCAGTCCGGCGGAATGGCATGGATGAGCGAGGGAGTTACCATGGATTCCAATATGAGGGGCGGTCTGGGTAAAAGCATCGGAAGAATGTTTTCCGGGGAATCCCTGTTTATGGCGACCTATAAAGCGGAAAAACCGGACGCTATGATTGCATTTGCCTCAACAGTGGCAGGCGAGATACTTCCCATTGACATCGGAGCCAGCGGAACAATGATCTGCCAGAAGGGCGCATTTCTGTGCGCACAGGAAAGCGTAAATTTGAGCGTTAAGTTTACCAAGAAATTATCTGCCGGATTTTTCGGCGGGGAAGGTTTTATTTTACAGGGTATTTCCGGTTCCGGAATGGTATTTTTGGAAATTGATGGAAATAAGGTAGAGAAGAACCTGGCGCCGGGCGAGGTGATTAAAGTGGATACCGGAAACGTGGTTGCTTTCGAGGAGAGCGTGAATTATGAAGTTGAAACGGTAAAGGGCTTAAAGAATATTTTCTTCGGCGGAGAGGGATTGTTCCTCACCAAGCTCACCGGACCGGGTAAAGTAATCCTTCAGACCCAGAACTTTAATGAGTTTGCAGGACGTATTGCGCGGTTGATACCGAGTAAATAAAAGTGTTGACATCGTATGCAAAACATAGTATGCTAGATACGAAGATTTGAAAATTCCATATTGTTGTAATATTTTCTCTTATTCAGAGTGGTGGAGGTACATAGGATCTGTGAAACCACGGCAACCCCTTATGGAAGGTGCTAACCTGAGCGAGTGATCGAACAATAAGAGGATTTGATTATCTTTTTGACTATCAGGTTCGCTTATTTTTAATAGGCGAACCTTTTTCATCTTAGTAGAAAAGACCTTGTCACGCGAAAGCGTGAAAGAATCTTTCCTATAAGATAAAGAAACAAATATGCGCGCAGCGAGCATGGGAAAACCTTTCCTGCTCGACTGCAAATGATCTGGAATGGGAATCAAAGGAGGAAACAGAAATGGAAAAAAGATTATTTACTTCGGAATCTGTCACAGAGGGACATCCGGATAAGGTATGTGATGCGGTGTCGGATGCGATTCTGGATGCATTGATGGAGCAGGATCCCATGAGCCGCGTTGCATGTGAGACAGCGACCTGTACGGGGTTTGTTCTGGTAACCGGAGAAATTACGAGCAAAGCACAGATTGATATTCCGCAGATTGTACGGGATACGGTAAATGAAATTGGTTATAATGATGCGGCAACCGGATTTGATGGAAACACCTGTGCGGTTATGGTTGCATTAGACCGTCAGTCTACCGATATTGCGATGGGCGTAGACAAAGCTCTGGAGGCAAAAGAAAACAAGATGTCAGATCAGGAGCTGGAGGCGATTGGAGCTGGAGATCAGGGTATGATGTTTGGATATGCGACAAACGAGACGCCGGAGTTGATGCCGTATCCGATTTCACTTGCGCATAAGCTGGCATTGCAGCTGACAAAGGTGCGCAAGGACGGTACTTTAAACTATCTGCGACCCGATGGAAAGACACAGGTATCCGTGGAGTATGATGAAAATGGCAATCCCACCAGGCTTGAGGCAGTGGTGCTCTCTACACAGCACGATGCGGACGTAACGCAGGAGCAGATTCACACGGATATCAAAAAACATGTATTTGACCCGATTCTTCCCAAAGAAATGATAGACAAAGAGACAAAATTCTTCATCAATCCAACCGGACGTTTTGTGATTGGCGGACCGCATGGAGATGCAGGACTTACCGGACGTAAGATTATCGTTGATACATACGGCGGATATGCACGTCACGGCGGCGGAGCTTTTTCCGGAAAGGATTGTACGAAGGTAGACCGTTCGGCAGCCTATGCAGCGCGTTATGTGGCTAAGAACATTGTGGCAGCAGGTCTTGCAGATAAATGTGAAATTCAGTTGTCTTATGCAATCGGTGTGGCACAGCCTACCTCTGTCATGGTGGACACATTTGGCACCGGTAAGATTTCCGATGAGAAATTAGTGGACATGATTCGTGATAACTTTGATTTGCGTCCGGCGGGAATTATCAAAATGCTGGATTTGAGACGTCCGATTTACAAGCAAACGGCGGCTTATGGACATTTTGGACGCAACGATTTGAACCTGCCCTGGGAGGCAACGGATAAGGTAGAAATTTTGAAGAAGTATTTATAAATAGTAACAAAAAGATAAGTGAAATAATATCTTATAAGAGGAACCTCCTGCCATGATACGGCGGGAGGTTTTCAGCTGCCGGTATTATGGATGTAGAGGCTTATCGCAATATGGGAAAAAATCCACCTGTGTATTGCGGAAACAATAGCGGCATGATAGAATTAGAAAAAGTCTCCAATATGTGGAATCAATAAGAATACAACGTAGATAAATCTGGATTGTGAGGGAAGGTACGGTCATGGAATGGAAGAAACTGCTCTGTGATGACAGGGTGAGGGAATACAGGAAGAATTCGTCCGCGGATTTGCGGACGGAGTATGAGAAGGATTATCATCGGATTATCGGGAGCGCATCGTTTCGGCGTCTGCAGGATAAGACGCAGGTGTTTCCTTTGGATAACAGCGATTTTATTCGCACGAGGCTGACGCATTCCCTGGAGGTATCTTCCTTTGCCAAATCACTGGGACAGAATATCGGAAGAGGCATTATACAGGAAGGGAAAGATACAGGATTTTTGCCGGAATATCAGGGATATATCTGTGATATACTGCAATGCGCGGGGCTTTTGCACGATATCGGCAATCCGCCCTTCGGCCATTTTGGAGAGACGGCAATCCGGGACTGGTTTTCTGTGAATTTACCGAAAATAAATTACCACAGAGAGGATGGCAGCACACAGCCGTTAAGTGAGATTTTTAATTGCCAGATGCGGGAGGATTTCTATCATTTTGAGGGAAATACGCAGGCGTTGCGGCTGGTGGCGAAACTGCATTATCTGGTGGATGAACATGGGATGAATCTGACGAAATCGTTATTAGGAACGATTATGAAATATCCCGGTTCTTCTCTGGAAATAGAGAAGAAAGGGCATATCAAACATAAAAAGATGGGCTATTATTACGCAGAACGGGAATTGTTTGATGATTTGCAGGAAAGCCTTGGCACGCATGGAAATCGCCATCCGCTGGCGTTTGTGTTGGAAGCCGCGGATGATATCGCATATAAGACAGCCGATATCGAGGACGCCGTAAAGAAGGGATGCATTACTTTTGAGAGGCTGGTCAGTGAACTGAAGTTATATGGAGATAAACTTCCGGAAGATAAGAAAAAGGTTTTTATGCGTCTTGTAGACAGCCTGGAGAAAAAATATCAGCGCGCTTTAAAGAGGCGTTTGCAGCATCCTGAGAGCAATGCCGTGCAGAATTGGGCGGTGTATGTTCAGGGCTGGATGATAAACGACGTCTCCAGATGTTTTCTTGAACATTACGATGCGTTGATGGACGGCAGCTATGGCGCGCAGGGCGAAGACTTATTTACCGGAACGGACGGGGAAATGATGATGGAGGCGCTCGGTGACATTGCATACCGCTATGCATTTCAGGGAACGTCAATTTTAAAATTAGAGATTGCGGCGCAGCGGATTTTTAATTTTCTGCTGGATGGATTTGTTCATGCGGCCTTGTATTTTGATACGGAAAGGGAAGTAACGGAAGTTCAGAAGAAAATGATGGCGTTGGTTTCGGACAATTATATAGCAATTTACCGGCAGTTTGCGGAGCGGGTGGATCAATCGGAACAGTCGCCGTCTGAGAAGGAGGCGGAGAAATTATATCTGCGTCTGTTGTTGGTGACAGACCATGTCTGCGGCATGACGGACAGCCACGCCAAGCGGCTGTATCAGGAACTGAATGGGATTGATTAGAGACAGGAGGAAGAAAATGAAAGCAAAAATCAGAAGATGTTTCGCTGTTATTATGACAGCAATTGTATTGTTCGGTGGGATTCCCGATACAGTATTTGCAAAAGGGTTGGAAGGGGAGCGGCAGAACATGGATGGCGCGCCAGCGGACAGCAGCCGTATTACAGAAGAAAATGCCGTTACGGTTACGAATAATGCTGATTTTTTGAATGCCTTAGAGCAGCATAAAAACCCGATTAATGTGCAGGGAATGATTACGATTGCTAACGGTGCAGATACGGATAAAAGGATGCTCCCGGTAAAAATTCCGGCGGGTACTGTGGTTCAGGGACCGAAGGGAAGCGGTTTGATTTTCCGCTGCCCGATTCAGCTGGAAGGGGACGACGTTTGTTTTAAGGACATTGAAATGCAGTTTGAATCCAGTACCGCGCTGAATAGCGTGCCGCACCGGGAAATTTTTCTTGCAGGCCATAGTCTGACACTTGACAATGTAAGCACATATCTGGAAGGCGAGGGAGACCTTGGACCATCTTTTGGGGGAACGGAGAAGGAATTGCTGCCTTCTGTATATGCCGGAGGCTATGCCAATGCGCAGGGCGGAGAAAATGTTCCTGCACAGAATGGGGAAAAAGCATTCCTTACGGTAATAAATTCCAATGATGAGACGATGTTTCAGGCCATTTATCTGGGGCACGGAACAGAAGGCGATAATATGGTGCCTTATCAGGGCGATGCAGAGCTGAATCTGGACGCCGGGGCAATTGTGCGGGAAAAGGTGGACGCCTCATTAAATACACATACGGAGATAACGATTTCCGGCGGGGCAAACAGTTATGCAAAGGCAAAGCAAATATACGGAAATGAAAATACAACCCTGACGTTGCGACAGAGTTTGATGGAAGATGCAATCGTGCATCAGGTAGGGAATCTCGTATTGCAGGAGGGAGCGTGTCTGTCTGCCAAAACGAATAACCTGGGAAATGTTACATTAAAAAGCGGCGCCTGTCTTGATTTGAATGCGGTGGAAAATGCGGTCATTTCCGGAAATTTTACCGGCGTGGAGAGTCAGACAGAGGAGCGTGGTATTCTTGTCCTGAACGAGAATGGCGCTGTTACCATCGAGGGGGCGTTAGCCGGTACGACACAGTTTCAGACAAAAAGCCGCCTGTTTCCCGGTATGCTTTTGGTTGGAAAATCATATATTTCTGCTAATCCGGAGACGTCCTCTGAGCACAATTTTGTGCTGCCGCAGTCGTGTATTGACAGAGGATATGAGTTAATTTACAATGGAGGCGCCTGGTCGGTAGATGGAGAATTGGCGGAGGATATGACTATCAGCAGGATAGAGGTTGTGTCTGCGCCGGAGAAGGTGGATTTGAGGAAAATTCAGGCGACAGAGAACGGTTCGGTTCCGGATGAGAACACGTTTTTTGAGATAAAATGGTATGATGGATATGGAGATGTTATCAGCAGTGAAGATGTAGAGTATAATATGTTATACGAGGTAGATTATGTGATTAAGATTAAGACGGAATACTGGCAATCATCAGACGACGCTGTTTTAGAAAAGACCGATTGGTATCAGTCTGTTTTCCTGACGTCTTCACCGGAAAATCCGGACAGATATTATTTGCAGGCATTTGAAGATGCCTTTCCTGGAGACTATACATTTCTGTTCTGTTCCAATTACTATGAAGGGGATTTAGTTACGGTGGCGGATGTTAAGGCTTTAAAGGATACTGTGCTGGCAGAAAAGCGTGTGATATTCTATGATCAGGATATTCAGGAACCTGAGGAGCCGAAAGACCCGGAAGAACATGAGCACGAATATCAGAATAGCGTGACAAAACAGGCTACTTGTACGGAAAAAGGCATCCGGACATATACCTGTAGCTGCGGGGAAAGCTATACGGAAGAAATTGATGCATTGGGTCATCGTGAAGTGATAGATGCGGCAGTAGCGCCGACAGAGACGACGGAAGGCAAAACTCAGGGCAGCCATTGCAGCGTCTGCGGCGTGATATTGAAAAAGCAGGAAGTAATTCCGGCAACGGGAGGGAATGTGAAACCGGAGGAGCCGACAGAACCGGAGACACATGAGCATGTATATCAGAAAAGCGTGACAAGGAAACCAAACTGTACGGTTCCTGGAAACTATACGTATACCTGTAGCTGTGGGAAAAGCTATACGGAAGAAATTCCAGCATTGGGACACAGGAATGTGGAACGGAAGGTTCCGGCTACGATGAGGCAGGATGGATATGTATTGCAAATTTGCAGCGTATGTGCCAATATCCAAAATCGGAAAGCGATTTACCGTGTAAACGGAATAATGTTGAATAAGACGGATTTTATCTGCAATGGTAAGGTTTGTGCGCCGTCTGTAACAGTGAAGGACAGCAAGGGAAACCGATTGTCGGCAGGCAGTGATTATGAGGTAGTTTATGCACCGGGAAGAAAGAATCCGGGCGTATATACGGTGACAGTTACGCTGAAAGGCAATTATAGCGGCAGTGTGGCAAAGACATTTACGATAAGACCGAAGGGATGCAGTCTTGGCAAACTTACTGCGAAATCGAAAGGATTTCAGGCGACATGGAAGAGTCAGAAATCCCAAACCAGCGGCTATCAGATTCAGTATTGTACAGCTAAGAATTTTAAAGGCAAAACAGCAAAGACAATTGACATCAAGAAGAATACCACAGTGAAAAAGAAGGTGGCGAAACTCAAAGCCAGGAAAAAATATTATGTGAGGGTTCGTACCTATAAGACCGTGAAAGTAAATGGGAGAAATACGAAACTGTATTCCGATTGGTCTAAGTATAAGACTGTACGGACAAAGAAATAATACTTGACATTCTCACATTACGGTGCTAAACTGCATATAAATAAAAAATAGAAATAAAATCAATGAGCAAAAGTAGTACCATAGAAAGGTTCCTCACAGAGAGTTATCGGCTGGTGGAAGATAACAGGAAAGTTTTATGGGAATGGATTTGTTAGATGCAAAGCGAAATGATAGTAGCGGATGCCGTGTCCTCACGTTACAGGGGTAAGATATCATGTGTATCGGATTGAGATTATAGAATTAGTGGCGGATATTTCTGATTTGAAATATCCGCTTTTTTCTTTCAAGGGAACATGCTGCCAGGACAGATACGTCTGACGCAGCCACATTCTATAATAAAGCAGGGTGGCACCACGACCGCAAATCGTCCCTGGCGAGCGTTGAAAAAACGTTTGCCAGGGATTTTTGTTTTATGGAAAAATTGTGTTTGCCAATCGTATCCCACAGAAAGGAGCCGGAGATGATATTAGATAAAATTGTAGAAAGTAAAAAGAAACGACTGCCTTTATATAAGGCAAATATCAGCCCAAATAACATGCGCAGGCTGGCGGAGGAAATGATTCGTGAAAGGAAAAATTCTCCATCTTTTTATCAGGCGTTGGCGAGCCCCGGAATTTCCATAATCGGAGAGTTTAAGAAAGCCTCTCCCAGTCTTGGGAAGATTGTAAGCAGCATCAGCCTGACAGAGCGGATCGCAGAATACAATGATTCCGTAGACGCAATTTCCTGCCTGACGGAGGAGGATTATTTTAAGGGAAATGTGCAGGATCTGAAAGAAATTCGTTCCCTGTCTCCGTTGCCTATTATCCGCAAGGATTTTATGATTGACGAATATCAGTTTTACGAGGCGAAGGCGATTGGCGCGGATGCAGTTCTTCTGATAGCGGCGATTCTGGATGATGCGAAGATGCGGGATTTCTACCAGCTCACAAAAGAGCTTAAAATGGATGCGCTGGTTGAGACTCATGATGAGTGGGAGATGGAGCGGGCGTTGAAACTGAATGCTGAGATTATCGGCGTAAACAACCGTGACCTGCGGGATTTTACGATTCGTCTGGAGACGACAAAGCGATTGTCAGAGATGGCGCCAAAAGATAAAGTTTTTGTGGCGGAGAGCGGGATTGTCCATGATGAAGACGTCATGTTCCTCAAACAATGCGGGGTGGATGCATTTCTCATTGGAAGGGCGTTCATGGAGGCGGATAATCCCAGGCATCTGGCGCGGCGCTGGAAGTCCCTGTAGGGAAAGGAGTTCAGCGCCAAAAGAGCATAGAGAGATTAAGCAGTGAAAGGGAATAGAGGTCTGGCAATGGAAAGAAATAGGAGAAAGGTTGTGCCGCGAATTAAAATCTGTGGACTTACGAGGATGGAAGAAACGTCTTATCTGAACGAGATTGGAGCATCCTATGCCGGATTTGTGTTGTGGGAAAAGAGCAGGCGCAAGGTAAGCATTGCACAGGCGGAGGAAATTGGCAAATGTCTGAAGAGGGAGATAAAGCGGGTAGCCGTTACGGTCAGTCCGGATTTGGCATTATTGAAACAGATAAAGGGAGCCGGGTTCGATATTCTTCAGGTACATGGTGAATTGTCAGAGGAAGTTTTAGCACAGTGCCAGATTCCAGTCTGGCGTGCCTGCAATCTGAAACAGCCGCAGGATTTAAAGAAACTGGAACATCATCCGGGGATAAGCGGATATGTGGTTGACGCCGGGGAAGCCGGGAGCGGTCAGACATTCGACTGGCAGGGCAGCAGGAAAGCGATGGAGGAAATGAGAAATACCGTCTGCGCGGGAAAAGATTTTATTCTTGCCGGAGGGCTGAATCCGGAAAATGTAGCGCAGGCTGTGAGGATATTCCAGCCGGACGTCGTGGATGTCAGTTCCGGCGTGGAAGGTAAGAATGGGAAAGAAAGAATACTGATAGCAGCATTTGCAGGAAAGGTGAGAGATGATGAAAAAGAATGAGAGATATTTTGGAGAATTTGGCGGACAGTTTGTATCGGAGTCTTTGATGAATACATTGGAGGAGCTCGACAAAGCATACGAGGAGTCAATACGGGATCAGGCGTTTTTGGAGGAATATGCTTATTATATGAAACAATATGTGGGGCGTAAGACGCCGCTCTACTATGCGGAAAATTTAAGCAGGGAGTACGGAACAAAAACTTATCTAAAACGTGAGGATTTAAACCATACCGGGGCGCACAAGATTAACAACGTAATCGGACAGATTCTGCTGGCAAAGCGCATGGGAAAGAAGAAGGTGATTGCAGAGACCGGAGCCGGGCAGCACGGCGTGGCAACGGCGACCGCAGCGGCGCTCTTTGACATGGAATGTACCGTCTATATGGGTGAGGAAGATATGAAACGCCAGGAACTGAATGTCTTTCGCATGGAAATGCTGGGGGCAAAAGTTGCGTGCGTAAAATCGGGGAGCCGTACGTTGAAGGATGCGACCAATGAGGCAATCCGTACCTGGGCAAAAACGGCGGAAGATACGTTTTATGTGATTGGCTCTGCGGTGGGGCCTTATCCCTATCCCAAAATGGTCAAAGAATTCCAGAGCGTCATCAGCCGGGAGAGCAAAGAGCAGATTTTGGAGGCGGAGGGCAGGCTGCCGGATGTCGTAATGGCATGTGTGGGCGGCGGCTCAAATTCCATCGGCATGTTCGCGGATTTCATCGCAGAGCCATCCGTAAGACTGATAGGCGTGGAGGCGGCAGGACTGGGGATTGCGAGCGGAAAGCACGCAAGCGCCATGGCTCTGGGGAAACCGGGAACGCTTCACGGGATGCGCTCGTATCTGTTGCAGGATGACGATGGAAATATTCAGGTTGCCTATTCGATTTCGGCAGGGCTTGATTATCCGGGCGTGGGACCGGAACACGCGTATCTGAAAGACAGCGGCAGGGCAGAATATGTCTCCATTACAGACGGGGAGGCGATGGATGCTTTGCTGGAATTGTGTAAGCTGGAGGGTATCATTCCCGCTATCGAGAGCGCACATGCGATTGCATATGCAAAGAAACAGGCAAAGCAAATGAAAGAGGATGAGATTATGATTATCTGTCTGTCCGGCAGGGGCGACAAGGACGTACACACGGTGATTGATTATCTGGCACAGGAGGGAAAATAATGCAAAACAGAATCGAACAGAAAATGCAAGAGTTAAAGATGAAAAACGAAAAATCATTTATCACTTATATGACGGCAGGGTTACCGGATATGGCGGGTTGTAAGGAATTGATAAAAGCACAGGAACGGGCAGGGGTTGACGTGCTGGAGCTTGGAATTCCATTTTCTGACCCGGTGGCGGACGGTCCGGTAATTCAGGAAGCCTCCTATCAGTCAATTTTATGCGGCACTAACTTGAAGAAAGTATTTGCCCTGATGAAGGAGGCTCGCGCGGAGGGCGTAACCGTTCCTGTAGTTTTCATGATGTACTACAACACGGCGCTGCATTTTGGTTTGGATAAATTTGTGGAGGAATGCATTGCAAGCGGCGTGGACGGATTGATTATTCCTGATTTGCCGATGGAGGAACAGGATGATATTAAAGAGGCTTTGAAAAAGGATGGCGCGCCAATCTTGATTCAGCTCGTGTCTCCGGTATCGGCAGAACGCATACCGAAGATTCTGGAAGGCGCCAGGGGCTTTGTCTACTGTGTCTCTGGTATGGGTGTAACCGGACAGAGCGGGAATTTTCACCGGGAAATCCTGCGTTACCTCTCGGAAGTAAAAGCGGTATCGAAGGTTCCGGTGATGATGGGATTTGGCATTGAGCAGGCGAAAGACGTCCTGCCGATGAGGGACGTGATTGATGGTGCAATCGTAGGTTCGCATTTTATCCGCTTATTGGAGGCGAATAATTATAAGCCTGATGCGGCAGCGGATTATTGCAGCCTGTTTAAGAGAGAGTTAAATGAGCTGTGATTCACAGATTGCATTTGAAAAATAAGTTTTTCAGGATAAAACGATTTGAGCGATTAGATGATGGAACGAAAGGAATGAGAGGTTATGATGCAGGAAGCAATTCAGAAAGTAGTAGACGGACAGAATCTGACACAGGAAGAGGCAAAAAATGTCATGAACATGATGTTGAGCGGGAAAAGCACACAGGCGCAGCTCGGCGCATTTCTTACCGCCATGCGCATGAAAGGAGAGACGCTTGAGGAGTTGACGGGATTTGCGTCGGTATTGAAAGAAAAGGCAAAGCATATTATGCCGAATACGAAAAATTATGTGGATTTGGTTGGAACCGGCGGGGACCGTACATTTACATTTAATATTTCCACGACTTCCGCGTTTGTAGCTGCAGGTGCAGGAGTTCCTATTGCAAAGCACGGAAACCGTTCCATTTCCAGCAAGAGCGGCGCGGGGGATGTGCTGGAGGCGTTAGGCGTCAATATCACGGCAGAGCCGGAGGTCGTGACAAAATGTGTGGAGGAAGCAGGACTGGGATTCATGTTTGCACCAAGCTTTAACAAATCCATGCGATATGTAGGGCAGGCGCGTAAGGAGATGGGAATTCGTTCTGTATTTAACATTCTGGGGCCGCTTGCCAATCCGTCCGATGCAAGGTGCATGGTTGTCGGCGTCTATGACCCAGCTTTGACAGAGATGATGGCAAAGGCGATGCATAATCTTGGGGTGGAGAGCGGGTTTGTAGTAAGCGGTGAGGACTGTATGGATGAGTTTACTTTGACGGGCAAGACGACGGTCTCTGAGATTAAGGATGGAAAGGTGCGTACTTATGAGGTGACGCCGGAGCAGTTCGGTTTCCAGAGGGTGACGCTGGAAGAACTTCAGGGCGGAGATGGGAAACAAAATGCGGAAATTACCACTGAAATTCTCAAAGGGCAGGCAAGGGGAGCCAAAAGAGATATTGTATTATTAAATGCGGGCGCAACCCTCTATGCCGGTAAAATTGCCGATAGCATAGAGGATGGAATTCATATGGCCAAGGAGTCCATAGATTCCGGCAGGGCGTACCATGTGTTGGAGAAACTCGTAGAAATATCCAATCAGTAACGAGTATGAGCGATAATGATACGACGGATATAGTATTAAAAACCAGATGATAATGAGAACGTTGACACAACTAATTTTTCGTGCTATGATGCTGTTTAGAATCTGACGACTGGTATGAAAGATGGAAACGGAGGAGGCGCTGAGGAGTCAGCATTTCTTCCGTTTTGCCGTTTGCCGAAAAGCCTTTCTTTGGGAATGGGTAAAGAGCAGGGAAACCTGCCGGTCAGACGGATCTTGCAGTAGGGGGAAAGATGGCGAAGACAAAAGAAATTAAGACAAATGCCATGCGGATTTTGGATAAAAAGAAAATATCCTATGAGGTGCTTCAGTATGAGTGTGATGAATTTATTGATGGAATTCATACCGCCAGGAAGAACGGGGTGGCGCCGGAACAGTCTTTTAAGACGCTGGTGCTCCAGGGCAAAAGCAGACAGTATTATGTGTTTGTGCTGCCGGTTGCAAAAGAAGTGCCATTAAAGGCGGCGGCAAAACTCGCCGGGGAGAAATCCATAGAGATGATTCCGGTGAAGGATATCACAACGGTTACCGGTTATGTACGGGGCGGTTGTAGTCCATTGGGGATGAAGAAATCATATCCGGTGTTTTTGCACAAATCTGCGCTGGACTATGAGAACATCTATATAAGCGGCGGAAGAGTCGGGACGACCCTGTGTCTTGCGGTACAGGATTTTGTTACGGTTACCGCAGCAAGCGTGGAAGAGTTTTAGTATCACATTATGAGAGAATTTTAAAGAGAAAGGAAAAAACATGGCGTATCAGATTATAACAGACGGTTCCTGCGATCTGGGGCAGGAGATTCCACAGAAAGCGGGGCTGAAGGTCGTACCGTTTTATGTGACATTTGATGGCAAGACTTACAAAAAGGAAATTGAGGAAATCGGCGTCCGCGAGTTCTATCAGCAGATGGTAGATAACCCGAAACAATTCCCCAAATCTTCCCTGCCATCGGTGCAGGATTATGTGGAGGCGTTTACGCCTTATGTCAAAGAGGGCAAGAACATTATCTGTCTGTGCATAACCGTTAAATTCAGCGGTTCTTATAATTCAGCGAAGACGGCGGCCGAGTCTTTGAAAGAAGAATATCCGGATGTGAAAATTGAGGTTGTAGATACCACGGTCAATACGGTGCTGCAGGGGATTTTGGCGCTCGAAGCTGTGCGGATGCAGCAGGCGGGGTTTTCTTTTGAGGAGACGCTCGCTGAAATTGAACGTATTAAGGCAACCGGCAGGATTATTTTCACTGTCGGGAATTACGAATATCTGATTCATGGCGGCAGAATCGGTAAGGTTATGGGAAACGCTGCCTCAACGTTAGGAATTAAGCCGCTGATTATGCTGCGTGAAGGGGAAATTTTTCCCACGGGCATTACCAGGAGCCGGAAAAAAGCCATGAAACGCCTGATTGAGCAGGCGAAAGAGCATTTTACAAAAATCGGTGAATCACCGGATGATTATCGGATTGTAGTGGGATATGGTTATGATTATGAGGAGGCAGTAGCCTTCCGTGACGAGCTGCTGGCATCTATAAAGACATATTCTGATTGTGATTCGATAGATTTGTACCAGATTGGAGCAACAATCGGCGTGCATACTGGACCTTACCCTATTGGTCTTGCGCTGATTCGGAAATACGATAAATAAACAAAAGATTTTGTGCAGACGATGCACGAACAGGAGGAAACCATGCAGATTATCATAGTAGGTTGTGGAAATGTAGGGACAACCCTGACCGAGGAGTTGAGTAAGGAAGGTCATAATATTACAGTGATAGATGTGGATGGAAAGACAGCAGAAGCAATGGTTAATCAGTACGATGTCATGGGTATCGTGGGAAATGGAGCAAGTTTTGCTGTTCAGAATGAGGCCGGAATAGAAGATGCAGATTTAATGATTGCGGTGACTACCTCGGATGAATTGAACCTTCTTTGCTGTCTGATTGCCAAAAAGGCAGGTGGATGCAATACCATTGCCAGAGTGCGCAATCCTATATATAACAAGGAAATTTCTTATATTAAGGAGGAATTGGGGCTGTCGATGATTATCAATCCCGAATTTGCGGCGGCATCCGAAATATCCAGACTTTTAAAATTTCCTTCCGCAATTAAGGTCGATACCTTTGCGAAGGGAAGGGTAGAGCTTTTAAAATGCAAACTGGGAGAGGGTTCCGTACTGCATGGACGTCCGCTGACCTATATTTCGAACGGGCTGGGATGTGATGTGCTGATATGTACGGTTGAGCGCGGGGATGAGGTATTTATTCCGGATGGAAGTTTTGAGCTGCGTGAGAAAGATGTGATTTCAGTGGTGTCGTCTTCGAGGAATGCGAATGAATTTTTCCGAAAAATCGGCATGGCGAATAACCGTATCAAGAGCTGCATGATTATCGGAGGCGGAGAGACGACTTATTATCTGGCAAAGCAGCTATTACCCATGGGAATTGAAATTAAGATTATTGAACAGGACAAAGAGCGTTGCAATGAGCTCAGTGAACTTCTGCCTCAGGCGTTGATTATCCACGGTGACGGAACAGACCGTAACCTGATTTATGAGGAAGGCCTGCCGCGTGTGCATTCTTTTGTGTCATGGACCAGCCGTGATGAGGAGAATATCATGCTCAGTCTTTTTGTAAAGAAGATTTCGAAGGCGAAGACAATTACCAAGGTTCACCGGACGTCTTACGATGAAATTATTGACAGTCTTGATCTGGGAAGTATTCTCTATCCGAAGAACATTACAGCAGAGTATATTCTTCAGTATGTTCGTGCCATGCAGAATTCTATCGGCAGTAATGTAGAGACTTTGTACCGTTTGATTGAGAATAAGGTGGAGGCACTGGAATTCCGTGTAAATGAGCAGTCGGAACTGGTAGGAGTGCCGCTGAAGGAGCTGCGTTTAAAGGATAATCTGTTGATTGCCTGTATCAACCGCAAGGGCATTATCATTACGCCGGGAGGCCAGGATTCTATTTTACTTGGCGATACGGTGGTGGTTGTCACTACGAATCAGGGATTCAGCGATTTAAAGGATATACTGCGGTAACGGGGGAAGAGGAACGGATTATGAATTACTCAATTATCAGATATATTCTCTGTCGTGTTCTGGAATTTCAGGCATGTTTTTTGGCATTGCCCTGCATAGTGGCTCTCATCTATGGAGAGCGGGAAGGCTGGGCGTATGGAGTTGTAATGATTTGCTGCCTTTTACCGGGCGGGCTTGGTAAGTTAAAAAAAGCAAAGAGTACGGTGTTTTATGCGCGAGAAGGATTTGTAACGGTATCTTTGAGTTGGATACTTTTGAGTATTACGGGAGCGCTGCCCTTGTTTTTATCGGGGCAGTTTCCGAGTTATACGGACGCGTTGTTTGAGACAATTTCCGGTCTGACGACTACCGGTGCAAGTATCCTGCCGGATGTGGAGGCGCTGTGTAAATGCAATCTGTTTTGGCGCAGCTTTACCCATTGGATTGGCGGGATGGGTGTGTTGGTGCTGATTCTGGCAATTCTTCCGCTGGCGGGCGGCTATAATATGCATTTGATGCGGGCGGAGAGCCCGGGACCGACTGTTGGCAAGCTGGTTCCCAGAGTGCGCCATACGGCGCGTCTCTTGTATGAGATTTATATTTTTCTGACAGTTGTCCAGATAATACTTCTTTTGATTACCGGAATGTCGCCGTTTGAGGCGATGACGCTTTCGTTTGGTACTGCGGGTACGGGAGGTTTTGGCGTACTCAACAGCAGTATCGGGAGTTATTCGATTCCCTCGCAGGCAATTATAACAGTTTTTATGATTTTGTTTGGAATCAATTTTAACGTGTATTATTTGTTTCGGGCGAAAAAGCCTTTGCAGGCATTGAAATGTGAAGAGATGCGGTATTATCTGGGAATTATTCTGGCTGCAATCGTGCTGATTGCCATCAATATCCGCGGCAGTTTCAAGTCGGTGTTTGAGGCGTTTCACCACGCTGCGTTTCAGGTGGCGTCTATTATTACGACGACCGGATATTCAACGGCGGATTTTGATATGTGGCCGCAGTTTTCGAAAGTAATCCTGGTTGTCCTGATGTTTGTGGGCGCCTGCGCCGGAAGTACCGGGGGAGGAATTAAGGTTTCCCGCATTGTGATTATGATAAAAATGGTTAAGAATGAGCTGTCTCATTTGATTCATCCCAAACGGGTGCGTCAGGTGTCGTTTGAAAACCATGTGGTAAATAAGGAGATATTACGCTCTATCTCTGTATTCTTTATCGCGTATATGATGGTTTATTGTATTTCCCTGGTTTTAATTTCGTTGGACAATCTTGATTTTACAACGAATTTCACGGCTATTGCGGCGACCTTGAACAATATCGGTCCGGGTCTGGAACAGGTGGGTCCTACCGCTAACTTTTCGGTGTTTTCACAGCCGGCGAAATATGTGCTGATGTTTGATATGCTGGCAGGGCGTTTGGAGCTGTTTCCATTGCTGCTGCTGTTTATGCCCTACACATGGAAACGTTCTTGAGGCGCAAGGCTGAGGTGGAAGGTAAATGCGGAGCATTTCTCTCATGCCTTGCGCCGACATGGCAGGTGGCGCAACGCGTCGTGTGCCGATACCTTAAAGGAGGAAGGCAAATGCGGCAGATGGAATTTAAAATGGAACGTACCGGGTTGCTGAAAGAGGGGGAGGTCCTTCCTGTTACAGAGGGGAAGCTGCCTGCCTCTTATTACTATACATTGGGTAAGGCATATGCCATGTCTGCGAACTATTCGTATGCAGAGCGGCTCAAATCCAAAGAGGGAAAAGTGATGGAGATTAAGGAGACGCCCAAAGGATTTTTTGTGACAGTGGAATTTGAGGAATGAAAGGAAATGAAATGGAATCGAGAGTGGCAATTATCGGCATTATTGTGGAAGAAGAGTCTTCGGTGGAGGATTTGAATCAGATTCTACATGAATATGGGGCATATATCATTGGACGGATGGGGATTCCTTATCCGAAAAAGGATATCAATATTATCAGTATTGCAGTGGATGCACCGCAGGACGTCATCAGTACGCTTTCCGGCAAACTGGGGAATTTGAAGGGGATTAGCAGCAAAGCGGCGTATTCGAAAATATTGACCTAAGGAGGGACCCACGAAGTGGGAGGATGCCTTAGGTCTTCTATCGCTACCAACGAAGTAAATGGGATTGGAGGAACATGACATGAGCTTAAACAATACGCCTTCTGCGGATCGAGTTCATATCGGTTTTTTTGGAAGGAGAAATGTGGGGAAATCAAGCGTTGTCAACGCGGTGACAGGTCAGGAACTTGCTGTTGTCTCTGAGGTCAAAGGGACCACGACGGATCCGGTACAAAAAGCAATGGAGCTGTTGCCAATGGGACCGGTAGTTGTGATTGATACGCCTGGATTTGATGATGTGGGAACGCTCGGAGAGCTGCGGGTACGCAAGACGAAACAGATTCTTAATAAAACAGACGTCGCAGTTCTTGTATTGGATGCAACGGTGGCAGTGTCTGAAACAGAAAAGGAGCTGTTAAGGATATTTCGGGAGAAAGAGATTCCTTATGTATTGGCGGTTAACAAGGAAGATTTGAGAAAACAGGAGGATGCGCTGCCGGAAGATTATTTATCCGAAGAATCAAAAAATATTGTGAGAATCAGCGCCAGGACGGGATTTCAGATTGAAGAACTGAAGGAAAAGATTGCGCGTCTCACAGTGGCCGGGGAGAATGAACGGCGGATTGTAGGAGATTTATTAAAGCCATCGGACTTTGTCGTGCTGGTTGTGCCGATTGATTCGGCGGCTCCCAAAGGGAGGTTGATTTTACCACAGCAGCAGACCATCCGTGATATTTTGGAAGCGCATGCGGTATCGATAGTCGTGCGGGAGCATGAATTGAAAGAAACGCTGAAAAGTCTGGGGAAGAAACCGGCGATGGTGATTACTGACAGCCAGGCGTTTGCCAGGGTCAGCGAGGATACGCCCCGGGATATTCCGCTTACTTCATTTTCCATTTTGTTTGCGCGTTACAAAGGAAATTTGGATTTGCTGGTACAGGGTGCGGAGGCGATAGAGCGATTGCAGGATGGGGACAAGGTGCTGATTTCTGAGGGTTGTACGCATCACAGGCAGTGTGATGATATTGGCTCTGTGAAGATTCCGCACTGGCTCAAATCGTATACCGGAAAGCAGCTTGAAATTGAGTTCTCATCCGGTATGGAATTTCCGGAGGAGTTATCGGAATATAAACTTATCATTCATTGTGGGGGATGTATGCTCAATGAGCGTGAAATGAAGTATCGATTAAAATGTGCCCGGGATCAGGGTATCGCAATTACGAATTATGGGACTGCAATTGCATATATGCAGGAAATCCTCACAAGGAGTGTGGAAATATTCCAGTAAAGCTCTTGCAATCATTATAACGTATTGTTATAGTTAAGATTAGGTAATGCATGAAAATTGAAATTGTATCACATTTTACGAAAGATCAATGAGGGGATAAAAAATCCAGGCACTATCGACGATTTTTTATCCCTTGATTTTATTAGAGGTACCAGGAAGTGTTTCAAGACCTGTTATTGTCGTATGACGAGGAGGAAAGGCGGTTTTTTGAGCAATTATATAAGGAACACAGAGATGAAATGTTTTATACTGCTTACATAGTTTTGGAAAATAAATGCGATGCGGAAGATATCGTTCATGAATCATTTATAGCGGTGCTTGACAATATGGATAAACTGATTGGCGATACGCCTGAGAGAAATTGGAATTATATTGTCACAATCGTGAAACACAAAGCTTATAATCTTTACAACAGGAAGAAACGGCATGTGGAAGAACAATTGACAGAAAAGCATCTGAAAGAGATGGTGGACGATGATATGGAAACAATGATTCTGGAACTGGAAATGCAGAATGTTCTTGTAAAGTTGATATCACAACTGCCGGAAGGTTATCGCGACATATTGTTGCTACAGTATTATCATAGGCTGAATTACGCAGAGATTGCAAAAATTATGGGCAAGTCACCGGACAGTATCAGACATATGTCCATGAGGGCAAGGAGAAGAATAAAGATAATGTTGGCGAAACGCGGATTTTTTGGAGGAATCTGATATGCATCATAATAAGCCAATGACAAACAGACAGAAAAAAGAATATTTCAAACAATTATATAAAACGTATAGAGATGAAATGTATTATGTTGCGTATTCTTACCTGCAAAACTGCGAAGAGGCAGAGGATCTTGTACACGACACCTTTATGGCGATCATTCCCAAACTGGGTGAAATGAAGGGAAATTCTGAGCAGAAGAACTGGAATTTTCTGCTGACTATTTTGAAACATAAGGCAATTAATTTATGCAAATGGAGAAAACGGTACATAGAAAAGACATTTTTAAACGAATTACTCGAGGAAGTATATGAGGAAGAGCCATTTATAAAGATTGTGGAAACAGAGCGGCAGGAGTATTGTAACCGTGTGTTATCGATGATGAGCGAATCTTACCGGGATCTTTTACTTATGCATTATTATTATGATATGGATGCGACGGAAATTGCCCGCAAACTCGAAAAGTCGCCGGATAATGTTCGGCATATGCTGTCGAGGGCAAGAAAGAGATTTAAAGAATTGTGGAACGGAAATGAAGAGGAGAATGAGCAATTCGAGGAAGAAAGAAAAAGAAAACGCGGCTAGCGAGAAGGGATTTAACCATGTTTTTCTCAAATAGAAGGAGGTTTCGTTTATGAAATACAAAGGATTAATTTTTGATTTTGATTATACGCTGGGTGATTCTACGGATGGTATTGTGATATGCATTAATTATGCACTGGAATGTTTGGGATATGAACCGGCAGACCGGGAGACCGTGCGCAAGACAATTGGACTGCATCTGGAGGAGGTTTACCGGGTGCTGGTAAGCAGACAGGGAAAGACGCTTAAATTTGCGGAAGAGTCAGAGTTTGCCCATTTGTTTATGGAAAAGGCGGATCAGGTGATGACGGAGAGCAGCAGTTTCTTTCCGGGAGCGCTTGCGCTTGCCCGGGAGTGGAAAAGGCAGGGATATAAGCTTGCGATTGTGACGACCAAATACCATCACCGCATTGAGGCTATTCTTCAGAAATACCAGGAGTCGGGTTTGTTTGATGTGATTGTAGGAGGAGATGAAGTAAAGTATCCAAAACCGGACCCGCAGGGGATTTTCCATGTATTGGGGGAGTGGGATTTATCAAAGGAAGAGGTATTGTATGTAGGTGACAGTCTGGTGGATGCAAGGACGGCCCAGGCGGCAGGAGTGGATTTTGCGGGCGTAACGACTGGAACAACCACAAAGAAAGAGATGGATGATTATCCTCATGTTGGAGTGTTTGCGGGGTTGGAGGAGCTGAAGAAAAAATTCTTGAATAATTAGTTGGAATCTGTTATGATAGAGACACAAAAGGAAATAACCGCCCACAAGTGGTTTGACCTATGAAAGATGTAGAAAATACCACCCTATCACCTGTCAAAGTTTTAAGGGGTGGATTTTCTATGCTTTTTTATTCTTATCGGTTCGTTTTAATTGCTGCCTCCACAAATCCCTTGAACAGCGGATGCGGACGGTTGGGGCGGGATTTCAGCTCCGGATGCGCCTGTGTAGCGACAAACCATGGATGGTCTGTAAGTTCCACCATCTCAACGATTCTTCCATCCGGTGACAGACCACATAATTTCATGCCATGCTCTGAGAGAACAGAACGATAGTCATTATTGACCTCATAGCGGTGGCGATGTCTTTCGTGTATGGTATCTTCTCCGTAAACCTGAAAAGCTTTCGATGACTTGTCCAGAACACAGGGATAAGAGCCGAGCCGCAGGGTTCCGCCAATGTCTTCGACGTCGCTCTGGTCGGGCATCAATGCGATGACCGGATGGGTGGTGTTGGAGTCAAGCTCGATGCTATGTGCATCATGAAAGCCACAGAGATGTCTTGCGCATTCGATGATTGCCACCTGCATACCAAGACACAGTCCCAGATAGGGAATCTGGCGTTCGCGCGCATATTTTGCGGCTGTAATCATGCCTTCCACACCGCGGTCCCCGAAACCGCCGGGCACAAGGATTCCCTGTATATCTCCAAGCGTATCTTCTACGTTATCTTCGTTTAACAATTCAGAGTCTACCCATTTGATATTGACAGTTGCACGCTCTGCAATGCCGCCGTGTTTCAAGGCTTCCACCACCGATATGTAGGCGTCGTGCAGTGCGGTGTATTTTCCGACAAGTGCGATGGATACTTCTTTATCCGGGTAGCGAAGTGCATCTACCATATCAATCCAATCGGTTAAATCCGGTTCCGGGCAATCTAAATGAAGGCATTCACATGCCACCTGTGCCAGATTTTCCTTCTCCATAGCAAGCGGAGCCTCGTAAAGATATTCCACGTCCAGATTCTGCAAGACACGGCTGCAGGGAACATTACAGAATAAGGCAATTTTGTCTTTGATTCCCTGGTCTAAAGGATGCTCGGAACGGCAAACAATAATATCAGGCTGAATTCCCATGCCCTGTAATTCCTTGACGCTTGCCTGCGTAGGCTTTGTTTTCATTTCACCGGATGCGCTGATGTAGGGAATAAGCGTAACATGAATTAAAATGGCATTTTCGTGCCCTACTTCGTGCTGGAACTGGCGAATGGATTCCAGGAAAGGCTGGCTTTCCATATCACCTACGGTTCCACCCACCTCGATGATGGCAATATGCGTATCCTCCGTGGTAAAATTCCGGTAAAAGCGGCTTTTGATTTCGTTTGTAATATGAGGAATTACCTGTACCGTTCCTCCGCCGTAATCACCGCGCCGTTCTTTCTGTAAAACGGACCAGTAAACTTTGCCGGTGGTAACATTGGAATTTTTTCCCAGATTTTCGTCAATAAATCGCTCGTAATGACCAAGGTCCAAATCAGTTTCTGCGCCGTCATCCGTGACGAATACTTCTCCGTGCTGGATTGGATTCATAGTTCCGGGGTCTATATTGATGTAGGGGTCAAATTTCTGCATGGTAACTTTATATCCGCGCGCTTTCAGCAGGCGACCGAGGGAAGCAGCAGTAATTCCCTTACCGAGACCGGAAACAACACCGCCGGTGACAAAGACGTATTTTACGGGCATAAGTAATCCTCCTTAAATTATCTGAATAGTTTAATATCTGCAATAATTAATATATTATACAACCTAAGCAAAAAGAAATCTAGGACTTTTGAAAAAAACTTTAGAAAAACTTTAGAAAAATATACGGAAAGTTTAGGAAGAAATATTGATTTTCAAATAAAATGCACATATAATAAAAAGAGTATCGCGAGACAGAGGGCTGCGGTATTCAGGAGGAAATCAATGGAGAACAAAGGAAACAACAATAATAACAATGGAAGAAAAAACGGCGGTGGCAGTAATAAGAATGGAATGACCGTCATGATTTTTATTTTCGCAGCGCTTTTGGTGCTGTTTTTGACAAGTCTTTTAAACAGCTGTGCCAGAAATGCAACGAATAAAGAAATCACCTACTCGGAATTTATTAATATGGTAGAAAATGACAAGGTGGAGCAAGTGAAGTTTACCTCCAACCGGATTAAGATTCTGCCTAAGAGTGAGAATAAACTGTATCGGATTACTTATTATACGGCGGAACTGAACGATGATACTTTGTTGCCGCTTTTAAGAAAGCATAACGTCAAGTTTGGCGGAACGGTGGAGGATGTGTCTTCTGCGATTTTATGGAATATGGTAAGTTATATCCTGCCGTTGGTTTTGGTATGGGTTTTGCTGTATTTCCTCATTTTCCGCAAAATGGGCGGCGGCGGCGTTATGGGCGTGGGCAAGACGACAGCCAAGGTCTATGTTGAGAAGTCCACCGGCGTGACATTTAAGGATGTTGCCGGACAGGATGAGGCGAAGGAATCTTTGCAGGAAGTCGTCGATTTTCTGCACAATCCTAAGAAATATACCGACATCGGAGCGAAACTTCCGAAAGGAGCTCTGTTGGTCGGACCTCCCGGAACCGGTAAGACGTTGCTTGCCAAGGCGGTTGCGGGAGAGGCAAAAGTTCCATTTTTCTCTCTGGCAGGTTCGGACTTTGTAGAGATGTTCGTAGGTGTAGGAGCTTCCCGCGTACGCGATTTATTTAAAGAAGCACAGAAACAGGCGCCGTGTATTATTTTTATTGATGAAATAGATGCGATTGGAAAGAGCCGCGATACCAGATATGGCGGCAATGATGAACGGGAGCAGACGCTCAATCAGCTTTTGGCGGAGATGGATGGTTTTGATACCTCCAAGGGTCTGCTGATTCTGGCGGCGACTAACCGGCCGGAAGTGTTGGACAAGGCGTTGCTGCGTCCGGGGCGTTTTGACCGGAGAATTATCGTGGATAAGCCGGACCTTAAGGGGCGTGTAGATACTCTGAAAGTACATGCCAAAAATGTACTGATGGATGACAGCGTGGATTTGGACGCTATCGCGCTTGCTACATCCGGCGCAGTCGGTTCAGACCTTGCCAATATGATTAATGAGGCTGCCATCAATGCGGTGAAACGCGGCAGGAAGTGTGTGAATCAGGGAGATCTCTTTGAATCCGTGGAAGTGGTTATTGCAGGAAAAGAGAAAAAGGACCGCATCATGAGTTCCAAAGAGAAGAAGATGGTTGCATACCATGAGGTAGGCCATGCGTTGGTTACCGCGTTGCAGAAAGATACAGAGCCGGTACAAAAGATTACGATTGTGCCTCGTACCATGGGTGCGTTGGGTTATACCATGCAGGTGCCGGAAGAAGAGAAGTATCTGATGACCAAAAACGAGTTGAGAGCGCGGCTTGTCACCTATATGGGAGGGCGTGCCGCAGAAGAAATTATATTTGATTCTGTGACGACCGGAGCCTCCAATGATATTGAGCAGGCAACTAAGATTGCAAGGGCGATGGTGACACAGTATGGTATGTCCGACCGGTTCGGATTGATGGGACTTGTAACAGTTGAGGATAAATATCTTGATGGCAGGGCCAGTCTCAATTGCGGGGAAGAGACGGCAGCGCAGATAGATCAGGAAGTCATGAAGATTTTGAAGGACAGTTATGATGAGGCTATCCGCCTGTTGCAGGAGAACCGGGATATTCTGGATGAGATTTCCGGGTATTTGTATGAGCATGAGACGATCACGGGTAAGGAATTTATGAAGATTTTCCGCAGATTAAAGGGAATTCCAGAGCCGAAGGAGAAGACAGATGAGAAATTCGAGGAGGATTTCGGAGAAGATGACGATTTGGTAGTGAATACGTTGGAAGAGCCGTTACCGGAAGAATTTTTGCGTGGGAGCGGGGAGTTGGAGTCTCAGACGCAAGAAGTGCAAGTGGCAGAAGATGAAGAATCCGAGACGAATTTGGTTGTGCTTGATTTAGAATTAGAGGACAATGTTGTTGATGATGAGCGTATCGTGGAGATAGAGCCGGAGGAAATTATTACAACAGAGCCGGAAGAGGAATCAGACAAATTTGTTGAACTGGAAGAAGAGCCGGAAGAATCTGTAAAACAACAGGAGGAACCAGAGAAACTTATGGAACCGGAAGAAGAGCCGGAAGAATCTATGGAAGCAGAGGAAGAGCCGGAGGAGACCATGGAACTGGAGGTAGCCATGGAACCAGTGGAAACCATGGAAGCAGAGGAAGAGCCGGAAGAATCTATGGAACCAGAGAAAGAACTGGAGGAGACCATGGAAGCGGAGGAAGAGTCGGAAGAAACCATGGAGCCAGAGAAAGAACCGGAGGAAACCATGGAGCCAGAAGAAGAACCGGAGGAAACCATGGAGCCAGAAGAAGAACCGGAGGAAACCATGGAACCAGAAGAACCGGAGAAACCTATGGAACCGGAAGACTATCTGGACAGGTTGTTAAAAGGATTAAAATAATGTTCGATATTCAGGAAGAATTAAAGAAACTCCCCCAGAAACCGGGAGTATACATTATGCACGACGCCAGGGATGCGATTATCTATATCGGCAAAGCAATCAGTCTTCGCAATCGGGTACGGCAGTATTTCCGTCCCAGCCATAACGAGGGCTTGAAAAAAGAGCAGATGGTGCGGCAGATTGCCAGATTTGAATATATTATTACGGATTCTGAGCTGGAAGCATTGATTCTGGAGTGTAATCTGATTAAAGAACACAGACCGAAATACAATACCATGTTGCGGGATGACAAGACATACCCATATATTAGAGTGACGCTGGGAGAGACATTTCCCAGAGTCCTCTTTTCACGTCAGATGAAAAAGGATAAGTCGCGGTATTTCGGTCCGTACACCAGCGCGGGTGCGGTCAAGGAGACGATTGAGCTGGTAGGGAAACTCTATTCCCTGAAAACATGTAACCGGGTATTGCCGAGAGATATCGGCAAGGAGCGGCCTTGCCTGAACTACCACATTCATCAGTGTATGGCGCCCTGTCAGGGAAATATCAGCAAAGAGGAGTATCAAAAACAGATCGATCAGGTCATAGAGTTTCTAAATGGCAATTACCAGCCGGTGTTAAGGGAGCTGGAAGAGAAGATGCAGCGGGCGTCTGAGGATATGAATTTCGAGAAGGCGATTGAGTATCGGGAACTTCTTAAAGCGGTGAAAACGATTGCCCAGAAACAGAAGATTACCAGTTCGGATGGAGAGGATAAAGATATCATTGCCATGGCTTCGGATGAGCAGGATGCGGTGGTGCAGGTATTTTTTATTCGAGATGGGAAGCTGATTGGGCGAGACCACTTTCATGTGAATGTAGGGAGTGAGGATACGAGGGAGCAGGTTCTTGCCACATTTGTAAAACAATTTTATGCCGGAACACCGTTTATTCCGAGGGAACTGATGCTCCAGGAGGAGATCGGGGAGGCGGAGGTGATTGCGGAATGGCTGGCTCAGAAACGGGGACAGAAAGTCTATATCCGTGTACCCAAAAAGGGTACAAAAGAAAAACTGGTGGAGCTGGCAGCGCAGAATGCAGCAATGGTATTGTCTCAGGATAAGGAAAAAATCAAGCGTGAGGAAGGAAGAACCATCGGAGCGCTCAAAGAGATTGGACGTTTGCTGGGATTGGAGGAACTCAAACGCGTGGAGGCATATGATATTTCCAATATCAGCGGTTTTGAGTCTGTGGGATCCATGGTTGTGTATGAAAAGGGAAAGCCGAAACGCAGTGATTATCGTAAATTTAAGTTACGTACGGTGACGGGACCGGATGATTACGGATCCATGTATGAGGTATTGACGCGTCGTTTTTCTCATGGAATGCGGGAACGGGAGGAGCTAAAAGAACAGAAGATGGAGAATGTATATGGCAGTTTCACGCGTTTTCCCGATTTGATTATGATGGACGGCGGCAAGGGACAGGTCAACGTGGCATTGCGCGTACTGGAAGAGCTGGGGCTGCATATTCCCGTTTGCGGCATGGTCAAAGATGATAATCACAGGACGCGTGGGTTATACTACCATAATCAGGAGATTCCCATTGACCGGCATGGAGAAGGCTTTCAGTTAATCACGCGGATTCAGGATGAGGCGCATCGTTTTGCGATTGAATATCATCGCTCTCTGAGGAGCAAGGAGCAGGTACACTCTGTTCTGGATGATATTCCGGGCATTGGAGCCACCAGGCGCAAGGCGTTGATGAAATCATTCCAATCCCTGGATGATATCCGTGCGGCGGATGTGGAGACACTTGCCGCCCTTCCGTCCATGAATCAGCAGGCGGCACAGTCGGTTTATGATTTTTTTCACAGCGCGGCGGTTGATAGAGAGTAGGGTTGTATGATAATATGGCATAAGGAGGAACCACATGAATCCTATCAGTTTCAATTAAGCAAAGTTATTAGCGAGTGCACGCAGAAAGGAAGATGCAGATGAATAGTGGAAATGGCGTTAGCGTAAAAAAAATTGTGGAAAAATTTAATTTAAAGGTATTGAATCCGGAGGTAGATATCAAGTCGCACAAGGTCACTACGGCGGACGTCAACCGTCCGGCATTGCAGCTGACCGGATATTTTGATTACTTTGATAAGAGCCGGATTGAGATTATCGGCATGGTAGAATACACTTATATGCAGAAGTTAGAGCAGGATGTGAAACTGGATATTTACAACAAATTCTTTGCGCACAACGTTCCCTGCGTGATTTTCAGCCGTGATTTGCAGCCGGATGTGGATTTGCTGCGGATTGCAACGGAGAATAAAACACCGGTATTATCCACAGACTATGGAACATCTGCATTTATGGCAGAGCTGATTTACTATCTGGGTGAAGTGCTTGCTCCCTGTATTTCCATACACGGCGTGCTGGTAGACGTATACGGCGAAGGTCTTCTGATTATGGGTGAGAGCGGTATCGGTAAGAGTGAAGCTGCGCTGGAATTGATTCGGCGCGGGCACCGTCTCGTGAGCGATGATGTGGTTGAAATCAGCAGAATTAATGAGAATACACTGGTGGGAACAGCGCCTGACGTTACCAGGTATTTCATTGAACTGCGCGGTGTGGGCATCATTGATGTGAAGACGCTTTACGGCGTAGAGTGCGTCAAGGAGAAACAGAACATTGACCTTGTAATCAAACTGGAAGACTGGAAGAAAGATAATGAGTACGATCGTATGGGTCTGGAAGAAGAGTACACAGAATTTCTGGGAAATAAGGTCGTATGTCATTCCCTGCCGATTCGTCCGGGACGAAATCTTGCCGTTATCTGTGAATCCGCGGCAGTCAACCACAGACAGAAGAAAATGGGATACAATGCGGCGCAGGAACTGTATCGCCGCGTGCAGGCAAATCTCCAGAAGAATTCAGAAGAGGAAGATAATGATTAAGATTCAGGAGGAATGACACGGGAATGGAACGAAAAAATGCATGGAAGAAGTATCCGGGGGATAAGCGAAAAGAAGTATTTGCCTTCGGGGAAGAATATAAGAAATTTATTTCCGACTGTAAGACAGAGCGGGAATGCGTGACTGAACTGGTTGCAAGAGCGGAGGCGGCCGGATTTGAAGATTTGGAGAAAGTAGTTGCGTCCGGACGCAATATTAAAACCGGGGATAAGCTGTATGCAAAAAATATGGATAAGGCGCTGGCTTTGTTTGTGATTGGAAAGCAGCCGCTGGATGCGGGCATGAATATTCTTGGAGCGCACATTGATTCTCCGAGGTTGGATTTGAAACAGGTACCTCTGTATGAAGATACCGAGATGGCTCTTTTGGATACGCATTACTACGGCGGCGTGAAGAAATATCAGTGGGTCACACTGCCTCTGGCGCTGCATGGCGTAGTAGTAAAAAAAGATGGAACAAAGGTTATGGTGAATATTGGCGAGAAGGAAGACGACCCGGTATTTGGTATCAGCGACCTTTTAATCCACCTTGCATCCGAGCAGATGGATAAGAAGGCAGCCAAGGTAATTGAAGGCGAAAATCTGGACGTCCTGGTTGGCAGTATTCCGTTTGAAACGGAGGATGAGAAAGAGAAGGCGAAGGACGCTGTAAAAACAAATGTACTGAATATTCTCAAAGAACAATATGATATAGAAGAGGAAGATTTTCTGTCGGCGGAAATCGAGGTAGTGCCTGCCGGAAAAGCAAGGGATTATGGACTTGACCGCAGTATGATTATGGGTTACGGACATGATGACAGAGTATGCGCATACCCTTCATTTGCAGCGGTTATGGAAGCTGGAGTTTGTGAAAAGACGACCGTATGCCTTCTGGTAGACAAAGAGGAAATTGGAAGCGTAGGAGCAACCGGAATGCAGTCGAGATTTTTCTTTTATATGGCGGCAGAGATTATGGAGGCGATGGGTGCGTACAGCCAGGTGAAGTTTCACCGCGCCCTGTCAAATTCAAAGGTTCTTTCTTCTGATGTAAGCGCGGCTTACGATCCCCTGTATGCGTCTGTGACAGAGAAGAAGAATGGCGCTTATTTCGGAAACGGTCTGGTATTTAATAAATATACCGGTTCCAGGGGAAAAAGCGGCTCCAATGACGCTAACCCTGAGTATATGGCAGAGTTGAGAAGGATTATGGATGAGAATGACGTATCGTTCCAGACGTCCGAACTTGGCAAGGTTGACCAGGGCGGCGGTGGAACAATTGCCTACATTCTGGCAAATTATAATATGTCGGTCATCGACAGCGGTGTTGCTGTGCTGAATATGCATGCGCCGTGGGAAATTATTAGCAAAGTAGATTTGTATGAGGCAAAGCGGGGGTATACCGCATTTTTGAAAGAGGCATAAATTGAGCGATAGATTTTGGGAAGAGTTACAGCAGACAGCAGGCAAAGAACAATGTTTCAGGCAGGAAAATATGAGCGCGCACACGACCTTTAAGGTCGGCGGGCCGGCAGAGTATTTTGCCTGCCCGAAACGAGAGCAGATACCGGCAATCGTTGCGCTGTGCAAGAGATATGAAATCCCCTGGCATGTAATTGGAAATGGAAGTAATCTGCTCGTTGCGGACGAGGGCATTTCTGGTCTTGTCATAGAGATTGGCAGGGAATGCGCGCAGGTTGCGGTTCAGGGAAATGTTATCAAAGCGCAGGCGGGAGCCCTGCTCTCTGTGACAGCGGCGAAGGCGGCAGAACACGGACTTACCGGAATGGAATTTGCCTCCGGGATTCCCGGCAGCGTGGGCGGAGCAGTAGTTATGAATGCAGGCGCTTACGGTGGGGAAATGAAACAGATTGTGACAAGGGCTACGGTTTTAACGGGGGAAGGTGCAGAAAGGGTGCTTTCGCTGGATGAACTGGATTTCGGTTATCGTCACAGCAGTATTCCGCAATTGCATGGAATTGTACTGGATGTGGAGTTTACACTTTGTCAGGGTGAGATGGAGACGATTCAAGAGCAGATGGCAAAATTGCGCAGAAAGAGGAGCGAGAAACAGCCGTTGGAATATCCCAGTGCAGGCAGTACGTTTAAGCGGCCCGAGGGATATTTTGCCGGAAAACTGATTCAGGACGCGGGCCTTAGAGGTTACCGTGTGGGAGACGCGCAGGTGTCGGAAAAACATTGCGGGTTTGTAATCAATCGCGGAAATGCAACGGCGTCACAGATTCATCAGTTAATTTGCGACGTGCAGGAAAAAGTCAAGGAGCAGTTTGGGGTAGAGCTGAAGACAGAAGTCCGTTTTCTGGGAAACTTTTAAGATAGGGAGGGCTTGCAGGTGAAGTTTATTATTTTAACTGGAATGTCCGGGGCGGGAAAGAGCACTGCGCTCAAGATGATGGAAGATATCGGCTATTTCTGTGTGGACAACCTGCCGATTGCGCTGATTGAGAAATTTTCAGAGCTTGCAGACCTTCAGGATGCGGAGCTGCAAAAGGTTGCGGTTGGCGTAGATATCCGCAGCGGACAATCGCTGGATGAGCTTCAGAACGTGCTGGACAGATTGAAACAGAAAGGGGAACGTTTTGATATCCTCTATCTGGATTCGGCGGATGAAGTGCTGGTAAAACGTTATAAAGAGACGAGAAGAACCCATCCGCTTGCCGGAAGCGAGCGTGTGGATAAGGGAATACAGCAGGAGCGGAAACGGCTGGAATTTCTGAGAAAACAGGCGAGCTATATTGTGGATACGAGCAATATGCTTACCAGGGAGCTAAAGGCGGAGCTGGAAAAGATTTTTGTAAACAATCAGGATTACAAGAATCTGTTTGTTACCATTGTATCGTTTGGCTTTAAATATGGAATTCCCACGGACTGCGATCTGGTATTTGATGTGCGTTTCCTGCCGAATCCATACTATGTGGAAGGATTGCGGGCGAAGACGGGAAATGACCGTGAAATTAAGGAATACGTCATGCAGTTTCCGGAAGCCTGGCAGTTTTTGCGGAAACTGGAAGATATGGTCAAGTTTTTGATTCCGAATTACATTGTTGAGGGAAAGACACAGCTTGTAATCGGCATAGGCTGCACGGGCGGGAAACACCGTTCCGTGACGCTTGCCGGCGTCCTGTATGAACGGCTGTCAGATCGGGAAGGATATGGAATTAAAATTGAGCATAGAGATATTGAGAAAGACCATCGTATGGCATAGGAGGCGATATGTCGTTTTCAGGTGAAGTGAAAGAAGAGCTATCGCGGCAGTTTCACAAGAGCAGACATTGCCAGATTGCCGAGATTGCGGCTATATTAAGTTTTGTGGGCAGACTGGAGGAGGTGCAGGGGCAGAAAATATTGCATGTCTATACCGAAAACCTTTCGCTTGCCCGAAAGTATTTTGTCCTGATGCGAAAGACGTTCCACGCAAATGTGCGCATTGCAGTCAGACAGAACGTTTATCTTCATAAGAGCAGAATTTTTGTGATTTCCCTGGTTGTGCCGGACGAGATTCGCAAGGCGCTGCTTGCCGTGAAATGGGAGAATGAGAAAGGCGAAGATATTCGCGGCGGGGGCGTGGTAAACCGGCTTTTGGTACAGAATACCTGCTGTCGCAGGGCGTTTATCCGAGGCGCGTTTTTAAGTGCAGGTTCCATGAGCGATCCGGAGAAATCTTATCACCTTGAATTTGTATGCAGTGAGCAGCAGAAAGCAGAGCATTTGCGGGAGATAGTGAACAGTTTTGGTATGGACGCCAAGATTGTCCTGCGTAAGAAAAGCTATGTGGTATACCTGAAAGAGGGTTCGCAGATTGTGGATATGCTCAATATTATGGAAGCGCATGTGGCTTTGATGAATCTGGAAAATGTTCGCATTCTCAAGGAAATGCGAAATTCCGTTAACCGGCAGGTAAATTGCGAGACGGCAAATATCAATAAAACGGTGAGCGCGGCCGTGAAACAGGTGGAAGACATTAATTACATAAAGTCCGTGCGCGGGCTTGACAGCCTGTCAGATAATCTGAGAGAAATTGCGCTGCTGCGTCTGGAATATCCGGAGGCCGCGTTGAAGGAACTGGGCGCTTATCTGGAGCCCCCGGTTGGAAAATCGGGAGTGAATCACAGGCTGCGTAAATTATGTGAGATTGCGGAGGAATTGAGGCAGTCTGGGAAGGGGTGATTCTGATTGAAGAAGAAAAAACTTTTATTTTTATTTAATCCTTTTTCGGGTAAAGGACTCATCAAAAACAAATTGTTGGAAATTGTGGATTCGTTTGTAAAAAACGGATATGAAGTGACAATTCATCCCACACAGAGACCGCAGGATGCCCAGGAGCAGGTGGAGAGATATGCCGGAGAATATCAGCTGGTGGTGTGCAGCGGAGGGGACGGTACACTGGACGAGGTAGTGAGCGGCATGATGCGCCGGGAACGGAAAGTACCGATTGGTTATATCCCTTCCGGAAGTACGAATGATTTTGCGTGCTCCCTGAAAATTCCCAAAAGCATGACAAAGGCGGCGCAGCTTGCTGTGAGCGGTATTCCTTTTTCCTGTGATATCGGTAATTTTAACGGGGAATATTTCGTATATATTGCAGCGTTTGGGTTGTTTACCGATGTATCCTATGCTACAAGCCAGGAGCAGAAGAACAGAATCGGGCATATTGCCTATATTATTGAGGGCATCAAACGGATTCCGGTTGTGCAGTCCTATCATCTGCGAATTTCTTACGCGGATAAGGAGATAGCGGGAGATTTCGTTTATGGCATGATTACAAATTCCGTTTCTGCCGGAGGGTTTCGGAACATTACCGGGAAGAATGTAAAGCTCAATGATGGCTTTTTTGAGGTGACGCTGATACAGATGCCCAAAAGCCCGCTTGAGCTGAATGAGATTATTGCCAGCCTGACGAATCTTATCGACAATACAGATTTGATTTATACGTTTAAGACGGACTGCCTGAAGGTAGAGGCAGAGGAGGAGATAGCCTGGACGCTGGATGGCGAATATGGCGGAAAACATAAGGATGTTACGATATTTGCGGAGAAAGAAGCGGTGGAAATCATCGTAGGCAGGAAATTATAACAACGAACAGGCTGAATTGTTATAAATTATGGCTAAAATCTTCGGAAAGCTCTTTTCTTTTTGGAAAAAATAAGGTAAACTATACTGTATGGAGCGAAGTCCCAGCGGAGACTTTGCCTGAAAAAATAAAGATAACGTCTTCTGCCAGGGGCGCAGGGGACAGAAACGGAGGAAAAGAAATGTTAGTATCTGCAAGAGAAATGTTACAGAAAGCAAAAGAAGGACATTATGCTGTTGGACAGTTCAACATCAATAACCTGGAGTGGACAAAGATTATTTTACAGACAGCCCAGGAATTGAATTCACCGGTAATCTTAGGTGTTTCTGAGGGTGCTGGAAAGTACATGTGTGGTTATAAAACAGTTGTAGGCATGGTAAATGGTATGTTGGAAGAGCTTAACATTACTGTTCCGGTCGCATTACATCTTGACCACGGCAGCTATGACGCATGTAAGAAATGTGTAGAAGCAGGATTTTCATCCATCATGTTTGATGGTTCCCATTATCCGATTGATGAGAACGTTGCAAAGACAACAGAGCTTGTAAAACTTGCACATGACAACAATATGTCTATCGAGGCAGAAGTAGGAGCAATCGGTGGAGAAGAAGACGGCGTCATCGGCGCAGGCGAGTGTGCAGATCCGGATGAGTGCAAGGCAATTGCAGATTTGGGCGTAGATATGCTTGCAGCAGGTATCGGTAACATCCACGGAAAATATCCGGAGAATTGGGCAGGACTCAGCTTTGAGACATTGGATGCAGTTCAGCAGAAGACTGGTGAGATGCCTCTGGTACTTCACGGCGGTACAGGAATCCCTGAGGATATGATTAAGAAGGCAATTTCTCTTGGCGTAGCTAAGATCAATGTAAATACAGAGTGCCAGCTTTCCTTTACAGCAGCAGTTCGTAAATACATCGAGGCTGGTAAGGATCTGGAAGGCAAAGGCTTTGACCCGCGTAAAGTGCTTGCACCGGGCGTAGAGGCAATCAAGGGAACAGTTACAGAGAAGATGGAACTGTTCGGATCTGTTGGAAAAGCCTAAATAGTGAATAGTACCAAAAAATACAAAAATAGTTTCAAAATTTATCAGATATTACAAAAATAAAAATTATCTAAATTTTCTATTGCATTTTTGTAAAATTAAGAGTATCTTAAATAGCAGATATAGAAAAGATGTCGAGCAAGGGTGTTCCAATGGGATTGGAATACCCTTTTCTCTTATCGGGAGTTCCGGGATGTTTCTGATAGGAGAACCCTTCGGGGGAAATTCACACCCGTGCCAAAAGAAAGGAATGAGAGAGATGAGTGATTTTATCAACGTATCTGAGATTTTCGGGGAAAATGTATTTAATGATTCCGTTATGCAGGAGCGTTTGCCGAAAAAGGTCTACAAGAAATTGACAGAGGTAATCAAGGAGGGAAAGGAACTGGATCCCGAAACAGCAGATGTGGTTGCGCATGAGATGAAGGAGTGGGCAATCGAGAAAGGGGCAACGCATTACACCCATTGGTTCCAGCCTTTGACGGGCGTGACGGCTGAAAAACATGATTCTTTTATTTCGGCGCCCATGCCAAACGGCAAGGTGCTGATGAGCTTTTCAGGAAAAGAGCTGATTAAGGGTGAGCCGGATGCATCTTCTTTCCCATCCGGGGGACTGCGCGCCACTTTTGAGGCGAGAGGCTATACCGCATGGGACTGTACCTCGCCGGCATTTGTCAGACAGGACGCGGCAGGGGCAACGCTCTGCATCCCGACAGCATTCTGTTCCTATACCGGAGAGGCTCTCGACCAGAAGACGCCGCTTTTGCGCTCCATGGAGGCAATTAACGTCCAGTCTCTGCGCCTGCTGCGCCTGTTCGGCAACACGACATCGAAGAAGGTAACGGCGTCTGTTGGGCCGGAGCAGGAATATTTCCTGGTTGACAGGGAGAAATATTTAAAGAGAAAAGACCTGATTTTTACCGGCCGTACCCTGTTTGGGGCAATGCCGCCTAAGGGGCAGGAGCTGGAAGATCATTATTTTGGCTCCATTCGCGAACGCATCGCGGCATATATGAAAGACGTCAATAAAGAATTGTGGAAACTGGGTGTCAGCGCCAAGACGCAGCATAACGAAGTTGCTCCGGCACAGCATGAGCTTGCACCTATCTATGCGGAAGCGAATATTGCAGTAGACCACAACCAGCTTGTGATGGAGACCTTGAAGAAGGTGGCAGGACGTCATGGCATGTGCTGCCTGCTCCATGAGAAACCTTTTGCGGGCGTGAACGGCTCAGGAAAGCACAACAACTGGTCCATCACAACGGATGACGGTATCAATATGTTAGACCCGGGCAAGACGCCGCATGAGAATATCCAGTTCTTATTGATCTTGACCTGTGTTCTTAAGGCGGTGGATAAACATGCTGATCTGCTCCGTGAATCGGCGGCTGATGCGGGAAATGACCACAGATTGGGGGCAAACGAGGCGCCGCCGGCGATCATCTCCGTATTTCTGGGCGAGCAGCTGCAGGATGTGCTGTCCCAGCTGATCAGCACCGGTGAGGCAACCAGAAGCCTGAAGGGCGAAAGACTTCAGACAGGCGTTAAGACGTTGCCGGATTTCCGTAAGGATGCTACGGATCGTAACCGTACCTCGCCGTTTGCATTTACCGGGAACAAATTTGAATTCCGTATGGTTGGTTCCAATGATTCCATTGCTCCGCCAAACGTAGTATTGAATTCCATTGTTGCAGAGGCATTTTCCGATGCATGTGATATTTTGGAGAAAGCGGACGATTTCGATGAGGCAGTACATGACTTAATCAAACAGCAGGCTTCAGAACATCAGAGAATTGTGTTTAACGGCAATGGTTATTCGGATGAGTGGATTGAGGAGGCAGAGCGCCGCGGACTCCTGAATATCAATAACATGGTGGATGCAGTTCCGGCTTTGACAACCGATAAAGCAATTGCATTGTTTGAAAAATTCAATGTATTTACAGAGGCAGAGCTGCAATCCAGAGGAGAAATTCTCTATGAAAACTATGCCAAGGCCCTGAACATTGAGGCGCGCACGATGATTGACATGGCAGGAAAGCAGATTATTCCGGCGGTTATCAAATATACGACGTCGCTTGCAAATTCCATCAATGCGGTAAAAGCAGCCTGTGACGCTGACATCAGCACGCAGAGCGATTTGCTGAAAGAGGTTTCCGGTTTGCTGGCAGAGGCGAAGAATGCACTCGTGAAACTGAATGATGTCACCGTACGGGGCGGTGCGATGACAGAGGGAAGAGAGCAGGCAATTTTCTTCCGCGATGAAGTGAAGACTGCCATGGATGAGCTTCGTACGCCGATTGATAAGCTGGAAATGATTGTCGATAAGGAAATGTGGCCGATGCCATCCTATGGAGACTTGATTTTTGAAGTTTGACCTGAGGGGTCGCTAAAGCAGGTACAAAGGGAGGATGCCAGGAAGTTTCCACCCCCTGGCATTTATTATGAAAAAGTTTATTCAAAAAGTGATTTCCTATATTTCATTTGTTTGTATTTATTATATGTGAAAGAAATGAAATTTCCATGTAACGAAAATTAATCTTTTTTGAACCAAAAATGAATAAACTGTGAACAACAAAAAAGACGGTACTTTTTGCGAGACCACAAAGCTGTGGGATACGGGAAAAGTGCCGTTTTTATATATGTGGAGAGTGCAGCGCATTCTCCTGAAAAATGAAAGAGGAGGAATTATTATGACACAAGAATCAATTATCAGTTTGGTAAGCGAGCATACTTTCGGCATCTGGTTTTTAATCGGAGCCGCATTGGTGTTCTGGATGCAGGCAGGTTTTGCCATGGTGGAGGCAGGATTCACCCGGGCAAAGAACGCGGGAAATATCCTCATGAAAAACCTGATGGACTTCTGTATCGGTACGGTAATGTTTATCCTGATTGGATTTTCCTTTTTGCTGGGAGAGGATATGTTGGGATTGATTGGAAAACCCGGATTTGATATTTTTACGGCATATGCGGATTTTGATTTTTCCAATTTTGTCTTCAACCTGGTGTTCTGTGCCACAACGGCAACAATTGTATCGGGAGCCATGGCGGAGAGGACAAAATTTTTATCATACTGTATCTACTCCGGTGTAATTTCTGCGTTGATTTACCCCATTGAGGCGCATTGGATCTGGGGCGGCGGCTGGCTGGCGCAGATGGGATTCCATGATTTTGCCGGTTCCTGTGCGATTCATATGGTCGGCGGCGTCTCCGCGCTGATTGGCGCAGCGATTCTCGGGCCGCGTATCGGCAAGTTCAGCAAAGACAAGGGCGGCAAGATTACAAAGGTAAATGCATTTCCCGGACACAATCTTCCGCTGGGATGCCTGGGGTGTTTCATTCTCTGGTTTGGATGGTATGGATTTAACGGTGCGGCAGCGACTACAATTCCGCAGTTGGGCTCTATTTTCCTGACGACTACGATTGCTCCGGCGGTTGCAACTGTGGTATGTATGGTGTTTACCTGGGTAAAATATGGAAAACCGGACGTTTCCATGTGCTTAAATGCGTCCCTGGCAGGTCTGGTGGCAATCACCGCCCCCTGTGATGTGACGGATGCGTTTGGTGCGACTGTAATCGGTGCGGTTGCAGGGCTTTTGGTAGTATTTGGCGTATGGCTATTAGATTACAAGCTGCATGTGGATGACCCGGTAGGAGCAGTTGCGGTTCATATGATGAACGGTATCTGGGGTACGATTGCGGTAGGTCTTTTTGCCACATCTTCCGCGCCGGAATCCGAAATTGACGGATTGTTCTATGGTGGCGGATTCCATCAGCTAGGCCTTCAGCTACTTGGATTTGTGACGGTTGCCGCATGGGCGGCAGTCTGCATTACGATTACATTTTATGTGATTAAGGCGACGATTGGGCTGCGCGTGACGGAGGAGGAAGAAATCACCGGACTGGATGCAACGGAGCATGGCCTTGCCTCCGCGTACTCAGGATTCAGCATTATGGATGTATCAAACACAATGACGATGGATGTAAATGAGAATACCGATCTGGGCGTGTCCGAATACGAGAATGCGTCCGAGGCACAGAAAAATGCGGCGGTTCCGGTGGTATCCACTGTTCCGGGCAAAACGACAGGTATGTACAAGGTAGTGGTGATTGCAAAACTGTCACGTTATGAAAAACTGAGGAAGGCGATGAACGACCTGGGCGTTACCGGCATGACCGTGACGCAGGTTATGGGCTGCGGCATCCAGAGGGGAGCCGGCGAGAAATACCGTGGCGTGGAAATGGATGCGACTCTGCTGCCTAAGGTAAAACTGGAAATTATCGGTGGAAACATCCCGCTGGATAAAGTTATCGAGACAGCGAAGAAGACACTCTATACCGGGCATATCGGCGATGGCAAGCTCTTCGTATATGATGTTGCGAAGGTTGTCAAGATTCGTACGGGAGAGGAAGATATGGCAGCGCTTCTTGACGTAGAGTAACAGTTTTTTCATATTCTTCTGGATTTTTTTCTCTCGGGAGATTATAATGAAATCATCAAACTAGTGTATTTCTAAGGCGAGGAAAAAGTATGGAAAATAATCTGTTATTTGTAAATCAAAATCATGATATTATCCGACAGTTTCTGGATGTGATGCAGGAATATAATTTTGCCATTGATACGGCGGACAATGGAAAGGATGCAGTTGCCTTCCTCAGAAGGAGAAAATACAAAGTGATGATTACGGGCATGGATCTTTCGCCGATAGACGGTTCGAAACTGATTGCCTTTCTGAATCAGTATTTTCCACGTACGGTCTGTATTGTATATACCAGGAGACTGGAACTGGCCCATTTAAAACTTCTGGTTAACGAGCGCAAGGTGTTTCGTATTTTTCAGAATACAGCGGATTTCGGCGGAGAAATTTACAGCGCGATTATGCACGCGTTTGAACATTATGACGTTGGACAGGAAGAAATGCAGAAACGCCAGATTCTGGAACAAAAGCTGAAAAATGGATACATGAGCCTGAAAGCATTGAAACAGGCCGCGCTGGAAGATAAATCTGAGCGGGAAGAGATAGAAATGTTTCTGAATACGCTGTTTTGCGTATACGCTAAGAATGTCAGGATTACACTTCCACGCCGGGAAAGACAGTTGTTGTTTGCTTATGAAAGGCAGCTGCTTTCAAGTCTGTTGGATGGTTCGGTACGTGCGGAAGATTTGGAGGAAATGAAACACAAGCTGTATCAGGAGTGCGACGGCAGGCAGCAGGAGAATTTGGCTCCGATTATTGAAGGGATTCACCAGGCAATCGAAATCGAATAGAATGTTACCGTGCATAAGGCGCCGTTTCGTCATTTTTGTTATAATGACGAAACGGCGCCTCTTTTGTTGCGGTGCATAGAGGAAATTTAATCCTCATCTTCCTCTTCTTCTTCAGGTTCTTTTTTGTTATTTTCCTTTTTGGGTTTGGACTTTTTGTCTTTTTTATTGTTTTCAGGGCTGGTACCGTCAAGTTCTTCCGGAATATCTATAGGAGGGATTTCCGGAATGATGCTCTCGGCTGTGTGGATGGTACAGTAATTGTCTTCAGCCAGGGCAGCAGGCAACAGATAAGGACCATCGTCCGAATTTCCGGAACCGCCTACAATATAGATGCCGGCCTGTCTGGTTTCAGCAGGGCAGAATTCATTAGCCAGAAGTCCCGATTCCGTGCAGATGGTCGCGCTGACATGGTGGTCGCAATACTCTGTGGGAACTGTTCCGGCAGCAAAATATTCGGTCTGCACCATGCTTCCTCTTGGATCGGCATCGCACAGTCCGCTTACAGCGAGCTTACCGGATTTCCGGCACACGGCAGCAGTGAGAATGCCTTCCGGCTGGGTAAATTCCTTGTGTTCCAGAGTTTCATGAATACGTCCCATGATGTGGTTCCACAACGTCTTGGGGTTGGAAGTCAGTGAACCGTCCTGCGGGCTGTTGTCGTCGTATCCGCACCATACCGTACAGGTATAGTATGGCGTGTAGCCTGCAAACAGGGCATCGCGGTTGCTGGTCGTAGTACCTGTCTTGCCGGCAATCGGCATATTGCCGAAATTAACGGCGCCTCCGGTGCCGACATTGACCACATCCTGCATGGCGCTTGTTAAGAGAAATGCAGTAGTTTCTTTGAGTACCGTGTGTGATTCTGTGGTATTATCAATCAATACATTTCCGCTGTGGTCTAAAATTCTGGTATAAAAACGTGGTTTGATATAGTTGCCCATGTTTGCAATCGTGGCGTATGCTCCGGTGAGTTCCAGATTCGTTACGCCGCGCGTAATGCCGCCCAGTGACAGAGATTCTACAATATCATCCTGTACCAGGGTGGTAAATCCGAAATTCTGCAGATAATCATATCCTACCTGCGGAGAAATGTCGGAGAGGGTCTTTACCGTCACAACGTTAATGGATTTCGTAATTGCATAACGGATAGTAGTAAATCCGCGATAGGAATTATCGTAGTTTCGCAATGAGGTACCGTTTGAGTAAGTGTACGGAGCGTCATCCTGAACTGTGGCAAGCGTCATGCCGGCAGTATCCAGCGCCGGTGCATAGGCTGCAAGAACCTTGAATGTAGAACCGGGCTGCCTGGTCGTGTCCGTTGCACGGTTTAACGTACGGCTTCCGGTTTTATCCCCCCTGCCTCCGACAATGGCTTTTACATCGCCGGTATACTGGTCGATAATCGTAACTGCCGCCTGTGGCTGAAGGGTAAATACGACCGATTCCCCGCCCTCTACGATACTGTCGCCAGGTTGTATGATTTCTGCCTTATAAGCATCAATGGCCGCCTGAGCCTCCTCGATGCTCGCAAAATTCAGCGAGTAGTCCGGGGAAGAGGCGCTGTAATGTGAGATCATGGTCTGATCACTGTAATTTTCCATCGTGCCGTCTGACTTTTTGACTGTCAGGCGGTAGGAAAAAGAGTATTTCGCCTCGGTAGAATAGTTTTCCGGCTTGTTTACTTCTTCGTCGCAGATTTGCTGAATCCCCATATCCTGCGTGGATTCAATTGTCAGACCGCTGTTGTAAATAGCCTTGTATGCCTGTGTGTCCGTATATCCTTTTTTCACCACCAGATCCTGTACCACCTGGTCAATGACGGCGTCCACAAAATAAGAATTGGGGTTTTCTTCTGCGTATACGATATTGACTTGCTGAATCCGGGAATAAACGTCGTCCAAAATAGCCTCGTCGTATTCTTTTTCAGAGATATATCCCTGTTCGCGCATATTTTTGAGGACAAGTCGTCGCCGCTCGTCGTTCTTGTCCGGATGACTGACTGGATTATAAGCGGAAGGATTCTTCGTGATTCCGGCGATAACGGCTGCCTCCGACAGGGTAAGTTCTGAGACGTCTTTGCCGAAATAGCGGCGGGAAGCAGACTGTACGCCCAGTGTGTTTTGTCCAAGGTTAATGGTGTTTAGATAATTTTCCAGTACCCATTCTTTGGATTTGATTTTTGAGAGCTGAATGGCAAGGTATTGCTCCTGAATCTTGCGCTCAACTTTTTCAATGCCGGACTGGGTTGTCCAGCCTTCAAATACATTATTTTTGAGTAGCTGCTGCGTAATCGTGCTGGCTCCCTGGCTGAAATGGAAACCGTTTGTGACGCCGGTGATTCCGGCGCGGATAATTCCCTTGATATCAATGCCATTATGGTCGTAGAACCGTTCGTCCTCAATGGCGACAAACGCGTGCTGAACGGTTTCCGGTATTTCATCCAGCGTTACATACACACGGTTGGAGCCGGAAGCCACGAGCTTTGCAGTCTCGTTTCCCTGGTTGTCCAACACAACGGACAGGTAGCCGGTGGGCGAGGGATCGATATCAGAAATATCGGGAGCAGACGCTATGATGCCTTTGAACACGCCGATTCCAGCGCATCCGCCGATGACTGCAATAGCCAGAAAACATACCAGTAATGTTTTTATAAAGATAACGGTAAATTTTTTACGGATCAACAACGCGGAGGAGGTGATCTGTTTCTCTCTTCGTGCTACGCCTTTTTTTCCATAGTTCATAGCAAAGCCTCCTTAAAATCAATAAATGATATTATCCAGATATTATATCAAATATGATATGGAAAATAAAGAAAAATATCAGTTTCAATTTGTCTGTATATAAATTTCAATATTGCAGAGAGGCGATAAATACTGTTATAATTAAAAAGCAGTTTATGATAAGTTCCATAATGCACTATGCAAAAAGAAACGGAGTCTATGCCATGGAAAACAAGTCCATAAAAATTTTATATCAAGGCGGCAGTGGTGAAATTGTCGAAAAGAAGTCGCGGTTTATTGCTACCCTGGAGAAAATAGAGACGGAGGAGGAGGCTCTTTCTTTTATCGCCCGCATGAAGAAACAGTATTGGGATGCAAGGCATAACTGCTATGCCTTTGTGGCAGGGAAGAATCAGGAATTGCAGAGGTGCAGCGATGACGGGGAGCCGAATGGAACGGCAGGACGCCCCATGCTGGATGTGCTTTTGCGGGAGGATGTGCATAATTTGGCGGTAGTTGTGACACGCTATTTTGGCGGGACGCTTCTTGGAACCGGCGGGTTGGTGCGCGCTTATCAGAAGGCGGTGCAGGAAGGGCTTAAAAACAGTATTTTTATAGAGAAAACGCCCGGGAGAATTCTTGTAATTGACACGGACTATAACAGCGTCGGAAAGGTTCAGTATATATTAGCACAGCAGGAAATCACGACGATGGACTCTTCTTATACGGATAAGGTGCAGCTAAAGGTCATGGTTCCGACAGATAAGCTGGAGGAACTCAAAGACGCGATTACTGAGGGAACGAATGGGACAGCGCATTTCGAGGTGAGTGAACCGGTGGAATTTGCAGTGGTAGAGGGGAAGGTTGAACTACTGGAGTAACGGTTTCCCCTCACAATTCAGGTAATATTTGTAAATGTAAGAAAAAAATATAAAAAAACACTTGCATTTTGGAAAAAACTCGTATATAATACTTTTTGTTGAACGACAATGGCCCATCGCCAAACGGTAAGGCAACGGACTCTGACTCCGTCATTTCAAGGTTCGAATCCTTGTGGGCCAGCTAGATACCTGTCACTTTCAGTGATGGGTATTTTTATTCTATTACAGGAGGAAATCATGTACAGTTTTCACAGCAGGATTCGTTATAGTGAGGTGGACAACAAAGGACATGTTGCATTGCCTGCAATTATAGATTATTTTCAGGACTGCAGTAATTTTCAATCGGAAGAGCTTGGAGTAGGCGTCTCATTTCTGACAGAACACCGGTTGGTATGGGTGGTATCTTCCTGGCAGATTGAGGTCAACCGTTATCCCGGTATGGGAGAATGTGTAAAAGTCAGCACCTGGCCGTATGAGTTCAAAGGATTTTTTGGCTATCGTAATTTTACGATGGAGACGGAAGAGGGTGAGCTTTTAGCGTATGCCAATTCCATCTGGACGCTGCTGGATATGGAAAAAGGAAGACCTGCGAGACCTTTGCCGGAACTGTTAGAGGCGTATAAGATGTCTCCGCAGCTAGAGATGGAGTGCGATTCCCGAAAGGTTTCATTTCCGGAACAGATGGAGCCAAAGGAGCCGTTTCCGGTGCATAAGTATCATATTGATACCAATCAGCATGTAAACAATGGGCAATATGTGAGTATGGCGCAGGAATATATTCCATCCGGTTTTGAGGTTCATAAATTGCGGGTAGAATATCGCAAGGCTGCAGTTTATAAAGATATGATGTTCCCATTTGTTGCTGAGGAACAGGGGAAGATTACGGTAAAGCTTGCAGATGGGGAAGGAAAACCCTATGCTGTCGTAGCGCTGGAGGAAAAGAAATGATTCGACTCGGAGAAGAACAGAGACTTGTAGTAGTGAAGAAGGTAGAGTTCGGCGTATACCTGGCGGAACACAGGGAATCAGAGACCAGGGTGCTGCTGCCAATAAAACAGGTGCCCGAGGGAACACAGCTTGGGGATGAACTGGAAGTTTTTATATATAAAGATTCGAAGGACCGCGTGATTTCTACCACCCATAAGCCCAAAATCAAAATGGGGCAAATCGCTGTACTTACGGTGGTATCCGTTCAGAAGATTGGAGCTTTTTTGGACTGGGGTCTGGAAAAGGATCTGTTTCTTCCATTTAAGGAGCAGATTGGCAAAGTCCAGACAGGGGATGAAATACTGGTGCGGCTTTATATTGATAAGAGCAGGAGACTGTGCGCCAGCATGAGAGAACTCTATGATATGCTAGAGACAGAGTCTTCTTATGAGACAGGGGATATGGTTCATGGTCGTGTCTATGAGTTTAGTGATAATTTTGGTACGTTTTTGGCCGTGGATGACAAATATTCCGCCCGAATCCCCAGACATGAGGATTGCAGTTCTCTGAGAATTGGGGATATGGTGGAGGCTCGTGTTGCAGGTGTGAAAGAGGATGGCAAACTGGATTTGACACTGCGGGAGAAAGCATATATTCAAATGGATCAGGATGCGCAGCGAGTCATGGAGGTTCTGGAAGAGTATGCGGGAGTTTTGCCTTTTAATGATAAAGTGTCCCCGGAAATCATTATGCGCGAAATGAAAATGAGTAAAAATGCGTTTAAACGTGCGGTTGGACGATTATATAAAGAGCATAAAATAGAAATTACAGATAAGAATATCCGAAAGATATAGGAGGATCCGATGTCTCAAAACAAAAGTGCAAACCGTTTATTTTTAGCAGTTGTAATGATTTATATAGGTGGGAGCCTGGGATTCAGCGCACTGTCGGCTTTTACGCCGATGGGAGACCTGCCGGTGTATGTTTCCCTGCTGGTGTCGCAGGCATTGGTTTTTGTTCCATGTTTTCTATACTGTAAATGGAAAAAGATCAAAATAAGAGAACTGGTTCCATACCGCAAAATTAACTTCGTAACCATCATACTCGTAATCATTTGTACCTATTTGATGTATCCGTTGATGATTGTTCTCAATGCCATTTCCATGTTGTTTTCCACTTCGGGAACGGCAAGTGTCATGGAGCTGATGCAGGGGCAGAATTTTGTGTTGAGTACGCTGTTTATGGCGCTTTTGCCTGCCTGCGTGGAGGAATTTATGTTCCGGGGCGTGCTGTTTCATACATATCGGAAGAGCAAAATGCTGCCTGCAATTTTTCTGAGCGCGTTTTTGTTCGGATGTATGCATATGAATTTAAATCAGTTTATGTACGCGTTTGCGCTGGGCGTATATCTTGCATTTCTGGTGGAGGCGACCGGAAGCATTTTCAGTTCGATGCTGGCGCATTTTACCCTCAATTTTACCAGTGTAGTCATGAGCTTTCTGCTGCCGTATTTTTATCAATCGCTGGGCGTGTCCGAGACAGAGATGAGCCCGCAGGTTGGGAATGGCGGTCTGATGGCTGATATGCCGGGCGGTGAAATTGCCATGCTCCTGATGGGAATTATGGTTTGGGCAGTAATTGCAATTGCAACCACATGCGCAGGGTTTGGCATTTATATGGCGATCTGTAAAATTAACGGTCGCTGGGGATATGTCAAGCGGATGTTTAAAGGTGGAACGCGAGAGAGGTTGATTTCCGTTTCGCTTATTTTGGGGATTCTTATCACTTTTGCGTTTATGGGATTTACGATTTATCTGGAATACCTGTGACGCCGGCTGTCATCAGGTGAGGAAAAGATGGAAAGTACAGGAGCAGATTACACGCGGTAACCTGCTCCTGTCTGTTAGATGCAGTCAGAGAGAAATATCAATATTTCCTCCCACGTGAGGAGTAACAGATTGTTCCATGAGTTTAACCATGGAGTCTCCCATCGTCTCTGCCGCATCCAGTTGCTTGCCAAGCATGAGAACGCCGATGTCATTGTGCAGCTGTGTCATGCTCAACGCGGTTGATAAGGAAGCAATATCCATTTTACATCCCTCCTTTCCATGCTTATTATGACATGAAAATGGAGAAAATGCAATTAGAGGAGGAAGGCAAATGCGCAGTATTTCCGGAATGCCTTCCGACGACATGGCAGGAGGCGCAAAGCGTCGCGTGCCGTTACATTGATGTTAGGAGGTTAACTATGGTATATGATGTAATTATTTTGGGAAGCGGACCTGCGGGCTTAAGTGCGGCTGTCTATGCACAGCGCGCCCGTTTCCGCACACTTATTATAGAAGAAAAGCCTTTGAGCGGCGGACAGATTCTGGATACTTATGAGGTAGATAATTATCCGGGACTTCCAGGAATTACCGGATTTGAGCTGGGACAGAAATTCCGCACCCATGCGGATCAGTTTGGGGCGGAGTTTGTGAATGAACAGGTAAAGGAAATTCAGATGGAGGGCGACAGGAAACTGGTTGTTACGGATAAAGGGAATTATGAGGCAAAAGCATTGATTCTTGCAACCGGAGCCCGTCATCGCAAACTCAATGTTCCGGGAGAGGAGAAGTTTACCGGAATGGGCGTCTCCTACTGCGCGACCTGCGATGGCGCGTTTTTCCGTGGGAAAGACGTTATGGTCGTTGGCGGCGGAGACGTTGCGCTTGAGGATGCGCTGTTTCTGGCAAGGAGCTGTGAGAAGGTCTATCTCGTTCACCGGAGAGAGGAATTCAGGGGCGCCCGTATTTTGCAGGAGCGTGTGAAGGAGACAGAGAATATTGAACTTGTATTGAACTATAATCTCAAAGAAATTCGGGGTGAGGAACAGGTATCTTCCGCGTTGCTGCGTCACAGTACAGAGGAGACGACGCGGGAACTTCAGGTACAGGGTATTTTCATCGCGGTGGGGGTTGAGCCGAATACGGCGGCGATCCAGAACATGGTTGCACAGGATGAACAGGGTTATATTATTGCCGGCGAAGATACAAAGACCAGTGTGCCGGGAATTTTTGCGGCAGGCGATGTACGTACAAAACAGCTGCGTCAGGTTATTACAGCTGCGGCGGACGGCGCGAACGCCATCACTTCCGTGGAGCGATATCTCAGTATGATTTGATGGCTCCTGAGCGTTCGGACGGCTTTGGAGAAAACGCTATCAACAATAACCGGGGGCATTATGGATTTAAATTTGTAACATATTAATGGTTGACATATGGTATACCCTTTGCTATAATTATCCCTGTAATAAAATTGTAACAAATGAGAAATTCCGATAGGAATTTGTAACAATAAACAGGATAAAATATGGAGGGTAAGATGAACAGAAATTCAATCAGAAGAGCAACTACATGTTGCCTGACCGCAGCAGTTGTATTGTCCAGCAGTTCATTTATAACACATGCAGCAGTGAATGCAGGCGTAGGAAATTTGATTTCAGCTAATCAGAGCGAAGTAGAGGTTGGAAGCGAGATAAGCTCAACCGCAGGTGTTTCCGGGACAATTGCCAAGTCTCTGGGAAAGAAATCAGATTCTGCTCAGGTAGCACAGAACGAGAAGGCAGTTGTGAAATCTGAATATGATGACATAGCAATCGCGCAGGTAGATAATTATGTAAATGTCCGTTCAACCGCAGGTGAGGACGGAGAGGTACTTGGAAAATTATATAACGATTCTGCATGTACCGTTCTCGGAACTGAGGGAGACTGGTACAAGATTCACTCCGGTGACGTAGAAGGCTACATAAAAGCAGAATTCCTGGAAGTTGGAAACGCTGAACTGGCAAAATCCGTTGGACGCCGTGTGGCAGATGTTAAGACAGATTCTTTAAATGTCCGTTCAGATGCCAATACAGAATCAGAAGTTCTTGGACAGGTTCCGGAAGGTGAGGAGCTTTCTATCGTAGAAGAAAAAGATGGTTGGGTAAAGGTTTCCATCGAGGAAGGCGAAGGCTGGGTTTCCAGTGAGTTTGTTGATTGCAGTACCCACTATATTGTTGCAGAGTCCAAGGAAGCGGAAGAGGCTCGCCTGAAGAAAGAAGCGGAAGAGAGAAAGGCAGCAGAGGAGGCAGCAAGAAGAGCAGCCAGCAGTTCCTCAAGATCCAGAGGTTCTTCCAGTTCGGGCGGCAGTGCAGCGCCGAGCAGAAGTTATGCTCCGCCAAGCGGCGGCAATGGACAGGCAGTTGCAAATTATGCTTGCCAGTTCGTTGGTAATCCGTATGTATACGGTGGGACAAGCTTAACAAATGGAGCGGACTGTTCTGGATTTGTAATGAGTGTTTACGCAGCATTTGGCGTAGGACTTCCACATTCCTCCAGCGCGCTTGCAGGTGTTGGCTATGGCGTTGACCCAGGAGCAATGCAGCCGGGAGATATTGTTTGCTACAGCGGACATGTTGGAATTTATGTAGGCAATAACACGATTGTCCATGCAAGTACCGAGGCAACAGGAATTAAATATACCTCTCCTGCAAACTATCGTGCAATTGTAGCAGTTAGAAGAATTTTTTAAGAATATATAACGAAAGATACCGGATTACAGTTTAGCTGTAATCCGGTTATTTTTTCTTTTCCAGAAGGGTTTTGCGAAATTGTTACACAATTCATGCTTTTTTGACAAAAATTCTTTTTCGGAAAATGCTGAAATATTTTGACAAAAAATAACCGTAACAAAATGCACAAAATCCAAAGACCGACATAAAGTTACAAAATTCGTTACAAAAGTTATCCACAAAATATTTGCATGTAAAAAAGCAGGATTTTGAGTTATACACGAAGTTATCAACGTTATCCACAAAAAATACGACAAAAAACGAGTTTACATAGTAAATAAATCAAAACATGTGTTTTGTGGAGTTGTAATAAATTTAATATTTTGGGAAAAATATGAAGAAAATAATTGACAATCAAAAAAACAAAAAATAATATTTTGATGCCAAAAATATCTGTCAATTATTCCAAAAACGGTAGTTGAAAAAATTTCCTTTATTTGGTATACTTCTAAAATAGTTTATATTTAGATTCGGGTGTTATGCACACCCGAATCTATTCAGGTAAAAAATACATGGATGTCTGATATAACGAATATTCATCAGTAAATGGAAGAGTATGGTGTAGTATGGTGAAAAGGTTAGAAATCCTGGGCGTAAAGCTTAATAATTATACTGTTCGGGAAGCAATGCTTAAAATTGAGGTGTGTTGGAATAATACCATTATGAGTACCGTGGAAACCATTTCGATGGACACGCTGGTAAAGGCGCAGTCAGACGAATTGGTAAGAAGTTGCATAGAAAATCTGGATTTGGCAATTATTTGTGATAAGGAGATTTTGAAGGCGGCGGGGCTCGTCTCGACGCAACGCATGAAAGAGACGATGGAAAATGAGTTTATGAAGGAATTTCTGAGACGTGCCGTGCGCAATCGGCGTACTGTTTATCTTCTGGGAGAGACGGAGGAGCAGGTTGGATTATTGCAGGAATATCTGAATGGGAAGTATGAGAGGATTAAAATTGCAGGCATGTATACATTGTCTGCGTGTAATGGCGATTATGATACTGTCATCAATGAGATTAATATTGCCACGCCGGATGTGATTCTCTCAGTGATTCCTACGCCGGAACAGGAGTATTTTCTGAAAGAGCATAAGGAAAAACTCAACGCCAAGATATGGTACGGGCTGGGAGCAGATTATGCGGGCCGGCAGGGAAAATCCGAAGTGGCAGGTTTTGCTCGAAAACTGATACAAAAAGGAATTTTGCATACGCGGCTGATGCGATATAAAAAAAGTGACGGTGAGGAAGGAAATGAATAAAGTTTCTATGAATAAAAGGAATCCTGTGCTCTTGTATCTGGCAATTATCGCTGGCACAGGGGTTTTGGCGTTTGCCATCAAGTGTATTTTTGATCCGGTAGGTCTTGTTACAGGGGGATTTACCGGTATTGCAATTTTACTGAAAAAATTGACAGAGTTTTTCTATGCGGGAGGCGTTCCACTGTGGTTTGCAAACCTTGCCTTAAATATTCCGTTTTTTGTGATCGCATTATGGCTGAAGGGAAAGCGGTTCATCTGGAGGACAGGGTTTGCCACAGTGCTGCTTTCCGTGTGGCTGTATGTAATACCGGAAATAGATTTTGTGGATGGTGATTATATTCTGGCATCCATTTTTGGCGGCGTGCTTGTGGGCGTTGCCATGGGTATGATTCTCTGGGCTGAAGCGACTACCGGCGGTACGGAGATGGTGGCGGTGCTCATACAGGGCTGGCTCAAACATTACTCGGTAGCGCAGATTATGCAGGTGCTGGACGGACTCATTGTCGTTGTCGGAATGTATGTGTTTGGCCTGCGCCCCTCCATGTATGCGATTGTGGCAATTTTTATTTCATCGAAAGTGATGGATAATATTTTGGAGGGCGTGAAATTTTCTAAGGCAGCATATATTATTACGGATTCTTATGAAGAAATTGCCAGGAAGGTGATGGAGGAACTGGAGCGCGGGGTAACCGGAATGGAGGCGCATGGCATGTATTCCGGCGATAAGAAATGCGTGTTGTATTGTGTGGTGTCCAAGAAAGAGATTGTCCGTTTGAAGGAGCTTGTGCATCAGGTAGACAAGGATGCGTTTGTGGTCGTTGGTGATGTGAGGGAAGTGCTCGGTGAAGGGTTTGTATACTATGCCTAAGACAAAAAATCTTATATTTCGAAAAATAATTGAGGAAATGCATAAAAAATATGGATTTCCTCTTTCTTTTTTTGTCATTTTGTCTTAAAATACGTAATATAGCTTATGTTATGAGAAGCTGTG
>CAJTSB010000003.1:85254-134640 GCA_910578825.1 uncultured Lachnospiraceae bacterium
GTATATTTAACAGTGACTTGTAATGTTTTTTCTCTATATTTTTTTTGTGCTTTTGCATTAAAATATAAATTAGGTTATTTTTTTGCTGGAAAATAGAAGAAATATAATTTGTGAAAGTTGCATAGTCATAATGTACAAGTATGTGAGTGAAAGCAGTAGGAAGTAAGAGACAGAAAAAGGAAAGGGAGTGCATATAATGATTTCAAATCAAATACTTCAGAATACGATTGATGGTTTAAAAGGCATTACCAGAATAGATTTGTGTATTATAGATACGGAGGGGAAAGTTCTGGCGACAACTTTTCAGGATACGGATAATTATGTCACGGCAGCGCTTACTTTCGTGGATTCACCGGCGGACAGCCAGGTTTTTCTGGGATGCCAGTTTTTTAAAGTATTTGATGAGCATCAGTTAGAATATGTTCTGCTCGCCAACGGTGACAGTGATGATGTATTTATGGTGGGGAAAATAGCAAGTTTCCAGCTCCAGAATTTGCTGGTGGCATATAAGGAGCGTTTTGATAAAGATAATTTTGTGAAAAATCTTTTGTTGGATAACCTGTTGCTGGTTGATATTTATAACCGTGCCAAGAAATTGCACATTGACACGGAAGCGCGCAGGGTGGTATTTATTATAGAGACAGCCCTGGAGAAAGACGGCAATGAAATGGAAAAGGTTCGCGGGTTGTTGGGAAGCAAATCCAGAGATTTCATTACTGCGGTAGATGAGAAAAATATCATCGTAGTCAAAGAAGTTTTGGAAAATGAGGGATATGACGATTTAAACAAAACGGCAGAGATGATTTTAAATATGTTCCACAACAGCGATAATCAGGAAATTCATATTGCCTACGGAACGATTGTAAATGAAATCAAAGAGGTGTCAAGATCCTACAAAGAGGCGCGCATGGCACTGGACGTAGGTAAGATTTTCTTCGAGGAGCACCGGATAATTGCCTATTCGACACTGGGTATCGGGCGTCTGATTTATCAGCTTCCGATTCCGCTGTGTAAGATGTTTATCAAAGAAATTTTTGATGGAAAGTCACCGGATGAATTTGACGACGAGACGCTTACCACGATTAATAAGTTTTTTGAGAACAGCCTCAATGTATCAGAGACGTCCAGACAACTTTATATCCACCGCAATACGCTTGTCTACCGTTTGGATAAGTTGCAGAAGAGTACGGGATTGGATTTGCGTATCTTTGAGGATGCCATTACTTTTAAGATTGCATTGATGGTAGTAAAATACATGAAATATATGGAGTCTTTGGATTATTAGATTAGGAGGCTTATATGATTAAACTTGAAAATGTCAGTAAAGCGTATGCAGCGGGTATACCGGCATTAAATGACGTCAGTCTGCATATCGAGACGGGAGAGTTTGTTTTTGTGGTTGGGGACAGCGGTTCCGGGAAGTCAACATTGATTAAGCTGCTTTTAAAAGAGCTTGAACCTACGAGCGGCAGTATTGTCATCAATGGACAGAGACTTGGAAATATTCGCCATCGCGATATACCGAGATTTCGCAGGAACCTTGGCGTTGTATTTCAGGACTTCCGTCTGCTCAAAGACAGGAATGTATATGAGAATGTAGCGTTTGCGCAACGCGTCATCGGCATGTCGGTGAAGAGCATGCGCCGGAAGGTGCCCGCAGTTTTGTCTATGGTAGGGCTTGCGGCAAAGTACAAATCTTATCCCAGACAGATTTCCGGTGGAGAGCAGCAGCGTGTGGCAATTGCGCGGGCGCTTGTAAATGAACCGAAAATTCTGCTTGCTGACGAGCCTACGGGAAACCTTGATGCCAACAATGCATGGGATATTATGAAACTTCTGGAGGAGATCAATCAGAGAGGGACGACCGTTCTGGTTGTTACGCATAATCTGGAAATTGTCAAGACTATGAAGAAACGTGTCATTACAATGAAGAAAGGCGTTGTCGTCAGTGACGAGCGGATGGGTGATGACAATGAGGATTAGTACATTTTTCTATACGCTGAGACAGGGCGCGAAAAATATCTGGAAAAATAAAATGTTTTCCCTTGCCTCTATTGCAACGATGTCGGCCTGTATCTTTCTGTTCGGGGTGTTTTATTCTGTGGTTGTAAATTTTCAGAATGTCGTGCAGGAAGTGGAATCCGGCGTAGCGGTTACGGTATTTTTTGTGGACGGTACGTCCCAGGAACAGATAGACGAGATAGGAGAACAGATCAGTAAGCGCGCAGAAGTATCGAAGAAGGTGTTTATTTCTGCGGAGCAAGCCTGGGCGGAATTTCAGAAAATCTACTTTGAGGGAGCGGAGGATATGGCAGAAGGATTTACAAATGATAATCCTCTGGCAAACTCGGCGCATTATGAGGTTTATATGAACGATATTTCCATGCAGGAAGCATTGGTTACATATCTGAGCTCCCTGGAAGGAGTGAAAGAAGTCAGGAGTTCTGATATCGCGGCAAATACATTGACAGATTTTAACCGTCTGATCGGTTATGTTTCTGCGGGAATCATCCTGATTCTCTTATGTGTGGCAATTTTTTTGATTAGCAACACGGTTATGATTGGAATTGCGGTCCGGCGGGAAGAGATTGCCATTATGAAACTGATTGGAGCAACGGATTATTTCGTGCGCGCCCCCTTTATTGTAGAGGGAATTCTTATCGGGATTATTGGCTCGGCGCTGCCGCTTACAGTATTGTATTTCATGTACCGCAGAATTATTTTCTATGTGGCGGAGAAATTCCGCTGGCTCAGCAGTATGCTGGAATTCCTTCCGGTAGATAAAGTATTTGCAACACTGGTTCCGGTAGGCTTGATTCTTGGCGTTGGAATTGGATTTTTAGGCAGCAGTTTGACAATACGCAAACACCTCAGGGTGTAATGAAGATTTAGGAAAGAGGGATAAGATGGAAACACAATCGAGTGAGACACAGAACTTAGATTCTCAGGAACAGCTTGCACAACAATATGCCCTCAGGGAAAATGCGCGCTATAGCGATTCAAACGGTTATCCGCCGAAAAAGAATGGCATGGGATTTGGCGCAGGTATTTTGATTGGAAGCATCTGTACGATGTTGGTGGTTTTCGTTGTGTTTGTCGGCGGTTATACCATTGTGAATACCATGGGTTCGTCGATTGACCAGGATACAGATGTGGAGCAGTCGTTTAAGGAGGGATTGCTGGATGATTCCTTCGAGAAGAAGGTAACAGAGCTGTCCAAACTCATAGACCAGTATTATTATGAAAAAATTGATAAGAATGCCCTGGTGGAGGGCATGTACGCCGGGATGGCGGAGGGGTTGGGAGACCCTTATTCCGCATACTTTTCAGCGGAGGAGTACGCGTCTTTCAATGAGAGCACGACGGGTGTTTATTGTGGAATCGGCACGGTGCTGACCCAGGATGTGAAGACGAATGTGGTGACAATTCTGCATGTCTACCCGGGAACTCCAGCGGAGGAGGCAGGGATTAAGGACGGGGATATTATTGCCAAAGTGGACGATATTGCCGGAGACAGCATGGATCTGTCTGAGCTCTCAAGCCATATCAAAGGTGAAGAGGGCACGAAGGTTCACATAGAGGTCATGCGCCAGGGAGAGAGCGATTATCTGGGATTTGACGTGGAGCGCAGGAAAATTGAAGTACCTACAGTGGAGCACCAGATGTTGGAAGGTAAGGTCGGACTTATTCGCATTACCGAGTTTTCCAATGGTACGCCAGAGCAGTTTGACAAGGCTGTCAGGGATTTGCAGGAGCAGGGAATGGTTTCGATGATTGTGGATTTGCGCGACAATCCGGGAGGTGTCCTTCAATCGGTGTGCGATATGCTCGATGAGATTTTGCCGGAAGGGTTATTGGTGTACACAGAGGATAAATATGGAAACCGCTCCGATTATAAATCCGACGCTGATTGCATGGATATTCCCATGGCGGTGTTGATCAACGGAAACAGCGCCAGCGCTTCTGAAATTTTTGCGGGCGCAATTAAGGATTATCAATATGGAACGCTGATCGGAACAACGTCATTTGGAAAAGGAATTGTGCAGACGATTATTCCGCTGGAAGATGGAAGTGCCATTAAGCTCACAATGGCGAAATATTTTACGCCCAAGGGAAATTACATCCATGAGGTAGGTATTTCTCCGGATATCGAATTGGAATATGAATACCTGAGTGAGGGGGATGAGACGTACAATCCCATGCACGACAACCAGGTCTTAAAGGCTTTGGAGGTTCTCGGCGAGGGAAAATGATATTCATTGACAAAGCAGCAGGAATCATATATGATTATAAATGAACAAATAAACGCAGAGGGACTGCTTAGCAGTTGAGAAGGTTAAAACCTGACTCTTTGAACCTGTCAGTTAATACTGTCGTAGGGAGCGTAACGGAAACAGAAAGAAGACGCTGTCACGGCACGTCTTCTTTTTTGTTATCCAGTCTCTTCCCAAAGGAGAAGAGAATTATGAGAGAATTTGCAACACAGATGGAAGCGGCGCGAGGAGGCATTGTAACCGAAGAGTTAAAGAAAGTGGCGAAGAAGGAGCGTATGACGCTCGAAGAGCTCATGCCGCTGGTGGCAGAGGGAAAAGTTGTAATCTGTGCCAACAAGAATCATACCTGTATTGAGCCGGAGGGCGTGGGCTCCATGCTTAGGACAAAAATCAATGTCAATCTTGGCGTCTCCAGAGATTGTAAGGATTATGATGTTGAGATGGAGAAAGTAATGGAAGCTGTGAATATGGGCGCACATGCGATTATGGATTTGTCTTCCCATGGAGATACCATTCCTTTCCGCAGAAAACTTACTTCGGAGTGCCCGGCAATGATTGGCACAGTTCCGGTATACGATGCTGTCATTCACTATCAGAGGGATCTGGCGACCCTGACGGCGAAGGATTTTTTGGATGTGGTACGTCTTCATGCGCAAGACGGCGTCGATTTTGTCACGCTTCACTGCGGAATTACCAGAAAAACCATTGAACAGATTCGCAGGCACAAACGAAAGATGAATATTGTATCAAGGGGTGGTTCCCTGGTATTTGCCTGGATGTGTATGACGGGGCAAGAGAATCCGTTTTACGAATATTACGATCAAATACTGGAAATATGCCGTGAGTATGATGTAACCATTTCACTGGGCGATGCCTGCCGTCCAGGCTGTCTGGCAGATGGCTCCGACGTATGCCAGATAGAAGAGCTGGTGCGGCTGGGAGAGCTTACCAAACGTGCCTGGGAGCGCGACGTACAGGTAATGGTAGAAGGACCGGGGCATATGCCGATGGATCAGATTGCCGCAAATATGAAGATACAGCAGACCATCTGCATGGGCGCGCCGTTCTATGTATTAGGGCCGATTGTAACCGATATTGCACCTGGATACGACCATATCACATCGGCAATCGGCGGCGCAATCGCGGCACAGAATGGCGCGGCGTTTCTCTGTTACGTGACGCCTGCGGAGCATTTGGCGCTGCCGAATGTGGAGGATGTCAAACAGGGAATTATGGCCTCCAAAATTGCAGCCCATGCAGCGGATATAGCAAAAGGCGTTCGCGGTGCGAGGGAAATAGACGATAAGATGGCAGACGCCAGAAGGGCGTTGGATTGGGAGGCGCAGTGGACATATGCCATGGATCCGGAGACGGCGAAAAAGATTCGAAAAGAGCGGAAACCGGAACATGATGATACCTGTTCCATGTGTGGAAAATTTTGCGCGGTACGCAGTATGAACAAAGCCTTGTCAGGCGAATATATCGACATTCTGTAATGTCAGAAGGAGGAAAATTATGAGATTAAATTTAAAAAAATTGGCGCTGGCGGGGATGATGACGGCGCTTGGAGTGTGTCTGTCAACGTTCTCAATTCCGGTGGGTATTTCCAGATGTTTTCCGGTACAGCATTTGTTGAATGTGCTTGCCGGCGTATTTCTGGGACCTGGATATGCATTGGGTTTTTCTTTTTCCACAGCGCTCATCCGTAACCTTTTAGGCACAGGAAGTCTGCTTGCTTTTCCGGGCAGCATGGTGGGGGCTCTTTTGGGAGCGTTGTTCTATCGTTATAGCGGAAAAATCTGGATGACGTTTGTCGGTGAGATTGTGGGAACAGGATTCTTCGGCGGTATGCTTTGCTATCCCCTGGCAATTGTTTTCATGGGAAACCGGGAGGCGGCGGTATTTACATATGTTCTTCCCTTTTTGATCAGTACGGTGGGAGGCTGCGTGATGGCGGCAATGCTTTTGGGTATTCTGTTTAAGTCAGGCGCCTTTCATTACCTGAAAAGCATGGTGGACGAGCAGCCGATCATTCGAAAAGGGCCCTTGTCATGAACGTTGAGGGTAAGATAAAAGCAGAAGAAATTGTCGGGATATTTCAGGAGATTTGCAGGAAAAGACCCTTGATACATATGCTGCCAAATGCTGTTTCAGCATCTTTATGCGCAGACGGATTATCTGCGCTGGGGGCACGTCCTCTGATGGCGGTGGCGGCCTGTGAGATGGAGGAGATTACGCGGCAGGCGGATGCAAGCGTTATTAATCTGGGACAGCCTGATTTGGAAAAGCTGCGGGCTGCGGAGCTGGTAATAAAAGAGGCGGCAGGAAACGGCAAACCGCTGGTGCTTGATCCGGTAGGGTGTGGAGCGTCCCGTTTTCGTCTGGAGTCTGTGCAGAGAATCTTAAATATGCCGTGGCAGGGAATTGTGAAAGGTAACCGTTCGGAATTATACAGTATTCAGAACGATTGTCTGACAATGGAGGGGGTCGATGCCATCGCGAATTGGGAACTGTCGGAGCAGATTCCCGCGAACAGGGTATATCTGGCGACCGGAAAGGATGATTTGATTCTGTGGGCAGGAAATAGCATGAAGATTGCGCACAGGGAGGGGCGTAGCCGTGAAAAAACAAGCCGATATAATATAGTAGGAAACGGATGCCTGACGGGAGCGGTGGCGGGCGCATGTTACGCAGCCGTTTTGCGTATGCATTCCGGGGTGGAGAAAATTTCTGATGAAAGAATTCTTACCCGCCTGAGAGTGACAGCCGCTCTGGCTGCATCTTTGGGCATGGCGTTTGGCTTGGAACGGGCAGATGCAGTTTCAGGTTATGGACTGGCAAAAGCGGCTCTCCTGGATGGATTGACCCTGCTTGCAGAGTCGGAATTTGAAGACTGGATAAGAAAAGGGGAAAGAAGGTGGATGGAATGAAAAGATGGCTGTATCTGATTGCAGATTTTTCCTGTGGAGAAGAGGCCATAAGGCAGTCATTGGAAGCCGGGGTTGATTACATTCAGCTTCGGGAAAAAGATATTACATCCGCGGAATATTTAAGAAGGGCAAGAAGGTTACGTGAGATGACGGCGGATTTCGATACAAAACTGATCATCAACGACCGATTGGATATCGCAATGCTTTGTGATGCGGACGGCGTGCATCTGGGACAGTCCGATGTTCCTGTGCAGGATGCGCGAATGCTGCTCGGGAAAGGGAAAATTATCGGGGTTACGGCAAAGACCGTGGAACAGGCAGAACAGGCAATGGCAGATGGCGCGGACTATCTGGGCAGCGGCGCATGGTTTCCGACGGAGACGAAAAAAGACGCTGTGCCACTTTCGGAGGAAGTTTACCGCGCCATCCGAAAAGCGGCTCCCATACCGAATGTGGCGGTGGGCGGAATTACTGCGCAGAATTGCATACGGCCACTGGAATGCAAAGCGACAGGGCTTGCCATTTCCGCCGGAATTTTGAGAGCCAAAAGTCCGGCGGCGGAAGTGCGGAATATACGAAAATATCTGGAAGAATTTTCGATTTAGAACGAAGAAATTTTGGAATGTTTTTGCTGAATAAAAAGGAGGCAAGGTGTGAAGACGGTACTTACGATAGCCGGAAGCGATTGCAGCGGAGGCGCCGGAATACAGGCAGATTTAAAGACAATTGCATCGCGGGGGCTGTATGGTGAGAGCGTGATTACTGCGCTGACAGCACAGAATACCATGGGGGTAGCGGATATTCTTCCGGTATCCCCTGATTTTTTAGAGAAACAGTTGGAATGTGTGTTTACCGATATTGTGCCCGACGCTGTAAAGGTGGGAATGATTACCAGTGTGGAACAGATGGAGGTTATCGGGAGATGTCTGAAGAAATATCAGGCGAAACATGTAGTGATGGATACGGTGCTGGTATCCACCAGCGGCAGGCGTCTGATGGAGCCGGAAGCGATGGAATATTACCGGACAAGGCTGCTTCCAATGGCAGAGCTTTATACGCCGAATCTTCCGGAGGCGGAGGCTTTATTAAAAACAACTGTCAAAACAAGAGAAGAAAGGGTTGCGGCAGCAAGGGAGTTTGCGTTACAATACAGAGGTATTGTTTATTTGAAAGGCGGACATGACGCTGTTTGTGCAGATGATTTGTTTTATGATGGGAAGGAGTTTTTGTGGCTCGAGGAGAAGCATATAGAAAGCAGCAATACTCATGGGACAGGCTGTACGCTTTCCTCAGCCATTGCCTGTGGACTGGCAATAGGGCTGTCTGCGAAAGACAGTGTCCGACAGGCGAAGGAGTATGTTACGGGAGCAATTGCAGACGGCATGGAATTAGGAAAAGGAAATGGACCGCTGAACCATATGTATCAAATGAAAAAGTCATAAGGGAGATTGGAAATGAGAAAGAAAATATTTATGCTGGGACTGAGCATTTGCCTTCTCGCGACAGCATGCAGCAGCAATGACGCGCCGAAGGATAATGTATCAGAGAACACCGAAGACAGTGAGAACATGGAAGAAAACAGTGACAGTGAATCAAAAGGCGGGGCAGACAATCAGGAGGACAAAGAGAATTCGCCCAAGGAACAGCCTGCGTCAGAGGAAGAAAAGCAACAGAATAACACTGTGCAGAAAGATATTACAAAAGTACCGGAGGTAACTTTTACAGACTACTCTCAGAATATTGAAGAAGACGGCGTATTGATGCTGGCAGTGACGGAAAACTGTCCGGTGATTACGGTTGAGGAAAGTGAAGATATTGCGCAAAGGATGAATATGGTATTTGAGCAGCAGCATGTTACCAATCAGGGAGAGATACAGAGGAAAGCGGAAGAGGCCAAAGCGTTCTATAAGGGCCTGCCTAAGGAGGAGGTTTCTTCCTGGGGAGGCTATGGTTATGGAATGAGTTATAAGATGATGTATGCCTCGACGAAGATTTTGAGCATTGAGTCGGAGAGTTATGATTGGCAGGGGGCCTCACAGCCTAATAAATGGACCTCTTCTTATTGTTTTGATGTGACTACCGGAGACTTGTTGTCGCTGGTAGATGTGTTTACGGATGAGCAGGCAGTGAGATTGATCGTGTCGGAGCATATTAAGGACACCATCACAAAGGAGCCTTACAAAGATGCGTTGTTGGATGATTATGAGAGCTATGTGGATGACGTTATGACGGAGAATACATTTTATCTGAATGATAAAGGACTGGTTGTCATCTGTAACCCTTTCATGGTGACAGGGGCTGCAGCGGGTACGATAGAAGTTGAGATTCCATATAAGAAAATAAAAGACAGGATGAATCCCAAATACGTCCCCAATTAGAGAACCGCGTTACGATAGGAGAAGACTATGCACAAATCACCGCTGACAACCCTGTGCTATATAGAGAAGGACGACAGGTATCTGATGCTGCACAGGGTAAAAAAGCAAAAAGACGTCAATAAGGATAAATGGATCGGAATCGGGGGGCATTTCGAAGAGGGAGAGAGCCCGGAGGAATGCCTGCTCAGGGAAGTAAAGGAAGAAACCGGTCTTACGCTGATAGGTTTTTCATTTCGCGGTATTGTCACATTTTCCGCCAAGGGCTGGCCAACGGAGTACATGTGCCTGTATACGGCGGATCAGTTTGAGGGTACTTTGACAGAATGCGACGAGGGAACGCTGGAGTGGGTGGAAAAAGATCGCCTCATGTCTCTGAACCTGTGGGAAGGGGATAAGATTTTCTTGCGCCTGTTGATGGAGGGCGCGCCGTTCTTCTCCCTGAAATTGAGCTACGACGGGGACGAATTGATAGAAGTAGTCTTGAATGGGACTACTATGAAAACGCCGCGCAATCACGATTAGCCTGGTTACGTGTTTAAGCAGGGACACAATTTTTCCTGCCAGCACGCTTGCAGACGTGCGGTGGACCATGCGGCGTTTGCGGGGCTGGTGGAGGGGAGAGGGCGAATGGTTCCGGTTTCTGCAAAATCGCAGAGCGTGGGGGTAATATATCTCTCAAATAAATCACAGGCTTTCTTTCCGTTGCCAAAGATAGCGGTTATGGGAGCCTGTTTCAGCAGGCTGGCAATATCGGCGGGGACTACGTTTCGGATGCTGCTGTCGGAAGAACCGATGATTTCACAGCTTTGAATGACGTCCCACACAGCAATGTTGTGTTTCAGCAGAAGATGTTTCTTTTCTTCGATGGTTGTGGGAACCGTTTCATCCGTGATATAGGCAAGCACTTTCCAGAACCGGTTTTGTGGATGTCCATAATAAAACTGCTGTTCCCTTGATTTTACGGAGGGGAAGGTACCAAGGATTAAAATTTTGGAATGATTGTCAAAGACCGGTGGAAACATGTGGGTGTGCCGTTCATACTCTGCCATAGGGGACTCCTTTCTTAATGCAGGATTATTAAAATTATTATAAGCAACAGAACACAAAATTGCCAGTGTTTTCATAAACATTTTACTTATCACAGGCGTGGGAGGACTTACAATGGATGAGGCCATGAGAAACAAAGGAAAACGTTTAAATCAATATGTCGGTGATTACGTCGTTTTTGATCTGGAGACTACGGGCGTTCGTCCGAATTTAGATGAAATTATAGAAATTTCTGCTATTCGCGTGCGGGAACACAGACCGGTGGAAGAATATTCCACGCTGGTTCAGCCGGGGATGCATATTCCGGCGGCGGCCACAGCGGTGAACCACATTACGGATGATATGGTGAAGGACGCGCCAGAGCTTGCCGATGCTCTTAATGGGTTTTTGGAATTTGCAGCAAATGATATTCTGGTGGGTCACAATATCCAGCAGTTTGATTTGAATTTTATTTATCAGGGTCTGATGCGCACGTCAGGTAAAGAAATGGAAAATGATTATATAGACACGCTTTACATGGCGCGGCAATGTCTGCCGGAGCTTTCCCATCACAGGCTGTCGGATGTGTCGGAACATTTCGGCATCAATACCGTGGGCGCGCACCGCGCGTTAAACGATTGCGTCATGAATCAGAAGTGTTATGAGGAGTTGGGAAAAATCCTGCAAAAGAGACGTGAAATTCAGCCGGAAATCCTCTGTCCGAAATGTGGTCTGGAGATGGTAAAACGCAATGGAAAATACGGGGAATTCTTTGGATGCAGCAATTTCCCACGGTGCAGGGGAACGCGTAAAATATAGAAAATGGAAAGCGAAAAGAAAGGTGCCGGGAGGCTTGGTATATCGTTATGAAATCATTGGTTATTGCAGAAAAGCCCAGTGTGGGCAGAGATATTGCAAGGGTGTTGGGGTGCAGACAGGGAGGCAACGGTTATCTGGAGGGAAAGGACTACGTGGTGACCTGGGCTCTGGGGCATCTCGTGGAACTGGCGGACCCGGAGAGCTATGGGGAGCAGTGGAAAGAATGGAAGATGGAGACGCTTCCGATGCTGCCGGAACATCTGGAAATTCAGGTTATTAAAAAGACGGGACATCAGTACCAGACTGTTAAGAAACAGATGTACCGTAAAGACATTGGACAGATTATTATAGCAACGGACGCGGGCAGGGAAGGAGAACTGGTGGCGCGTTGGATTATCAAGAAATCCGGCGTTAGAAAACCTATGAAACGGTTGTGGATTTCTTCGGTAACGGATAAGGCGATTCGCGAGGGGTTTTCAAAGCTCAGAGACGCCAGGGAATATCAGAAATTATTCGAAGCTGCCGTCGCACGTGCAGAGGCGGACTGGATGGTAGGTCTGAATGCTACGCGCGCATTGACAGTCAAACACAACGCGCAGCTTTCCTGCGGTCGGGTGCAGACGCCTACGCTTGCCATTATTGCCAAACGTGAGGCGCAGATAAAAGCGTTCCAGCCGAAGGAATATTATGGTCTGAAAATCAAAGGAGAGAATGTTTTCTGGACGTGGAAATCTTCACAGAACAGCAACAGCACGTTTCGGCGGGAGGATGTAGAGCGTGTGCTGGAACATGCTGCCAACAGCACGGCTGTGGTGGAGGAGGTAAAGAAGAAACAACAAAAGAGTTATGCGCCGCAGCTTTATGATCTAACTTCTTTGCAGCAGGATGCAAACCGTATGTTTGGATTTTCGGCAAAGCAGACGCTTGACTTTATGCAGAATCTTTACGAGCGGCACAAGGTTGTGACTTATCCAAGAACCGATTCCCGCTATCTTACAGCGGATATTGTGGAGACGATACCGGAACGGCTCAGGGCATGTCGAAACGGCGCTTATGCGCAGATTTGTGGGAAACTGCTAAAGTCTGCAATTAAGGCGAATAAATCGTTTGTGGACGATAAGAAAGTGTCGGATCATCATGCCATCATTCCTACGGAGCAGGGCGTGGACTGGAAAAATCTGGAGTACGGAGAACGCAAGATATACGAGCTGGTGGTTTCACGTTTTCTTGCCGTTTTGTTACCGCCGTGCGAGTACCAGCAGACGGAAGTGTCTGCAGTATGTCAGGGAGAACGCTTTTCTTTGAAAGGACGGGTGCTCAGACAACCGGGCTGGCAGGAAATCAAAACTATTCAAAAAGAGGCGGGATTTTCCGAGGATTCTGAGGAAGAGGATGAATTTGAAAATGGAGACATGGGAATTCCTGATTTTTTCAAAGGGCAGAAGATTTTATTTACAGACGGCAAAATTACGCAGGGAAGGACAAAACCGCCGGCGCCTTTTACAGAGGCGACATTGCTGGCAGCCATGGAAAATCCCGTCAAGTATATGGATACTACGGATAAGAAACTGAAACAGACACTGGGAGAGACCGGAGGGCTGGGAACGGTTGCAACACGGGCGGATATTATTGAGAAATTGCTGCACAGCTTTATGATTGAAAAACGTGAGCAATACATCCATCTGACTTCCAAAGGCAGGCAGATTCTCGATCTTGCGCCTCAGGGGCTGACTTCTCCGGAACTGACGGCAAAATGGGAGCAGGAGCTTGCAGATATTGCCTCTGGAAAGGCAGGAAAAAAGGACTTTGAGTCCAGAATCCGTAAGTACACGACGGACATTGTAAAGGATATCCAGGCGTCTTCGAAAACCTACCGCCATGATAACCTCACAAATAAGAAATGCCCGCAGTGTGGAAAACTGATGCTGGAGGTCAACCACAAGAATGGCAGGATGCTGGTGTGCCAGGACAGGGCATGCGGCTGCCGCAAGACGCTTTCCAGGATTACCAATGCCCGCTGTCCCCGGTGCCATAAGAAGATGGAGCTGGTGGGAGAGGGTGAGAACCGTAAATTTATCTGTGCCTGTGGCTACCGCGAGAAGTTGTCGGCATTCGAAAAACGCCGGAAAGACAGTGGAGGCGGAGTGTCCAAAAAAGACGTTTCGCAGTATATGAATAAGATGAAACGCGAGGCAAAAGAGCCGGTGAACAATGCGTTTGCAGACGCCTTGTCAAAACTGAAACTGTAAGTTTTCATTTCAGGTGAACTTTGTGTGAAATCATTGTGAACTTCATGCGAATATGGGTTGATTTTTGAAAATGGATTATGTTAAAATAGGATGGATATATGGCTGATGCCTTAAGGATATCAGCAGGCATAAATTATTTAGTGGCGAAATGACAGCGTCTGGAGGTAATAGTAATGGAGGAACATATCATATTAATTGCGGATGACATAGAGATTAACCGCAAGATGCTCAGTTTTATTTTTGAGGAACAATATGAGATTTTGGAGGCGGCGGATGGTGTTGAAACCATTGATTTGATTGAGAAATATGGAGAGAAACTGTCACTGATTTTTCTCGATTTGATGATGCCGAATAAGTCGGGTCTCGACGTTCTGGAATATATGTCTGAGAAGGGATATATTAATATTATTCCGGTGATTATGATTACCGGAGAGGCAACGACAGAGAGTGAAGTGAAAGCATATGAGTATGGAGTTTCCGATATTATTTATAAGCCGTTTGAGAGTAAAATCGTTATGCGGCGTGCGCAGAATATTATTGAATTGTTCCAGAACCGGAGGGATATTGAAAAGAAACTGGAGAAACGTACGAGACAGTTACGTGAGAGCAGGGAAAAACTGGAGCGCAGCAATGAGTTCCTTGTAAATGCTCTCAGCTCCGTGGTAGAGTTCCGCAGTCTGGAATCCGGTGAACATATCCAACGCGTGAAATATTTTACAAAAATTCTTCTGAAATATATGAAAGATGAATTTCCGGAGTATGGACTTACAGACGAGACGGTAAATCTGATTACCAACGCGTCTGCACTTCATGATATCGGAAAAATTGCAATTCCGGACAGTATTCTTCTGAAACCCGGAAGATTGACAAATGATGAGTTTGACGAGATGAAGAAACATACGATTTACGGATGTGAGCTGCTTGAGAATTTCAAACAGGATGACAATGAATTTTATAGATACTGCTATGACATCTGCAGGCACCATCATGAGCGATATGACGGCAAAGGTTATCCCGATGGGCTGGCAGGCGAGGACATTCCTATTTGGGCGCAGGTTGTTTCCATTGTGGATGTATATGACGCGTTGGTGAGCAAACGTGTATACAAGGCGGCTTACGCGGTGGAAGAAGCAGTGCGCATGATTAAGGATAACGAGTGCGGCGTCTTCTCCCCGAAGATCCTCGACTGCTTTGATATGGCGAAGGTTGAGTTCTTCCGTGCAACAGAGGAAAAATTTTCATATGTAGATGCTGGAATGTAATATTATGGGACCATTTATTTGCGATGATTCGTAAAAGGAAGGTCCCATAACCATTCACGCAGGTATGGTTAATAATGAATATGGTTCTCCGATAAATAAAGAGAAGACATTAGAGACAGGCAAAATTCAAGCGAGGAGGACAGCATTATGAGAATTACCACGCAGATGTTAAATGCATCCATGAGGAAGGCAGGACTGCCGATTAACAATGTATCGCTGCTCAATTACGTCAATGGCAGCAGCAGTCAGAATAACAGCCTTTTGAGTGCGTTAAATAAAAACGGGATTAAAGTAAATGATAAGAGTTATGAGAAATTAAAAGGACTGGCGGAGAGCCTGCAGGAATCAGCAGTGAAGATGAGCTCCGGGGATGTGTTCGAAGAAGCGCGTAAAAGCGGAGATAAGGAGCCGATTTACAATAATGTCAAGGAGATGGTAAAGAACTATAACAGTACCATCAAGGCTCTGAAGAATACCTCTTCTCCACTGAATCACTTATACCGCGAGATGCTTGGTGATGTAAGCGCAGAATCAGGGGATAAATTAAAGGAAATTGGAATCACTATGGGAGCGGACGGTACGCTGAGTGTTGATAAGGACAAACTGACGTCTGCGGATATTGATAAGCTTGAAGAAGTCTTAGGTGAAGACGGTTCGTTTTCTGCCGGTATTTCGTTCCTTGCAAACCGCATTGCGGACAATGCCAAGGCGAACGCGGCCAGTGCATCCAGTCAGTACAATGCTCTGGGTGATAATTATTTTGCATCAGCCAGCAAGTATGATTTCTGGGGATAGGAGAGCCGGATTGGAGAAATAATACTGTGAAATATATTTTGATTATTGACGATGATATGCATATCGGAAATATGCTTGAGGAGACGCTTGTCCGCAACGGATATGGCGTCTTCCGTGCTTATTCCGGGACAGAAGCGCTTTTGCTGCTTTCAAATACAAAACCAGATCTTGTGCTTTTGGATTTGATGCTGCCCGGGCTATGTGGGGAGGAGGTGCTTCCACGGATAAAGGGTATTCCCGTGATTGTGGTGAGCGCGAAAGTTGACATAGACAACAAAGTAGACGTCTTGCTCGGCGGCGCAGCCGATTACGTCACGAAACCGTTTGACACGAAGGAACTTCTGGCGCGGATCGCCGTGCAGCTGCGCAATGCATCCAGTCTGCCGGATGCGCCTGTGTTATCGTTTGAGGATATTACGCTCAACGTTGATACACATAGGGCGGCGGTGAACGGGCAGGAGGTAAGACTGACGCGGACAGAGTATGCCATCCTGAAACTGTTGATGCAAAATCCCACGCAGGTCATTACCAAATCCGTATTGCTGGAGCGTATCGGTGAAGAAACCCCGGATTGTACGGAGAGTTCCCTGAAAATGCACATCAGCAACTTGCGCAAGAAACTGCGTCAACCAAGTGGCAGAGACTATATCGAGGCGGTCTGGGGAATTGGATTTAAATTGCGCTCAGAATAATCTTTACGATTTCTTTACGGTCTTCTTTACCGTTTCCTTTACGGTTATGCGTTAGAATATCAGCATCACATGGAAGGAGGTTTATCGTATGGATTACATTTTAAAGGCGAATGCCCTGTGTAAGAATTATAAGAGTTTCAAAGCGTTAAATGGGTTGTCCATGAATATTCCCAAAGGAGCAATCTATGGTTTTGTCGGCAAAAACGGAGCCGGCAAGACAACGCTGATTCGTCTGATCTGCGGCTTGCAGCAGCCGACGTCCGGGGAGTATATTTTATATGGCAGAAAGAATACCGATAAGGAGATTGTAAAGTCGCGCCGGCGGATGGGGGCTGTTGTGGAAACGCCGTCCATATATCTTGATATGACCGCAGAGGATAATCTCAGACAGCAATACCGCATTCTTGGACTTCCGTCTTTCGATGGTATTGCGGATATTCTCAAATTAGTCCGCCTGGAGGATACTGGGAAGAAGAAGGTAAAGCATTTTTCACTCGGTATGCGTCAGAGGATGGGGATTGCGATTGCACTTGCCGGGGACCCCGATTTTTTGGTGTTGGATGAGCCGGTGAACGGTCTTGATCCGCAGGGTATTATCGAAGTGAGGGAATTAATTTTAAAATTGAACCGTGAGCGGCAGATCACCGTTTTAATTTCCAGCCATATTCTGGATGAATTGTCAAGACTTGCCACACACTACGGTTTTATCGACAGCGGACGCATGGTAAGGGAGATGAGCGCGGAGGAACTGGAAGCGGCCTGCAGAAAATGCATCCGTATGGAAGTCAGCGATACCAGAGTCCTGGCACGTGTTCTGGATGGAATGAATGTAGATTACAAAATCCTTTCCCAAAGCACAGCAGATGTGTATGCAAAAGTAAATATTTCCCAGCTTGTCCCGGCATTGTCAGAGGAAGGCTGTGAAACAATTTCCCTGCAGGAGCGAGAGGAAAGCCTGGAAAGTTATTATGTCAGTCTTGTGGGAGGTGAAAAAGATGCGTAAACTCTTATCAGCTAATTTTTCCCGCCTCTGGAAATCAAAAGTGTTCTGGCTTTGCATGGGATGTATGTTGGCATATTGCCTGGTCTATATGTGGAATGGCTGCCGGCAGGCGCAGATTGTTCCGGAATACCATCATAGCATTGACGATTATTATTTTAACTTTGCATTCAGTATCGGTGCGTTCTGCGCGCTGTTTTGCAGTATGTTTCTTGGTTCGGAATACAGTGACGGCACAATCCGCAATAAAATAATTGTCGGGCATACGAGAAGAGACATTTACCTTGCCAATTTTATCACCGCCTTTGTCGCGTCGCTTCTTATCATGTTGGTATGGCTGGTTGGGGCTTTGGCTGCAATTCCGGTGCTTGGAACTTGGGAGATGGGCGTTTCAGGACTGCTCTTATATCTTTTGATTGCAATGATGTTTGTGGGAGCGTTCGTATCCATTTTTATGTTTATCGGTATGCTGTCAGAAAATAAAGCGATTACTGTTGCCATCTGTATTTTCCTGTTTTTGGGTCTTTTGATTTTTGCGAGTATGATATACAATGACCTTAGTCAGCCGCAAATGACAGAAAACATTGAAATGACGGTGGATGGGATAAAAATGGGGGAGCCAATGCCAAACCCGCAATATGTCAGCGGCACAAAGCGACTTGTCTATCAGTATATCCTGGATATTCTGCCTACGGGGCAGGGGTTGCAAATGTGGCAGCTGGGGATTGGCAGTCCGGTTCGCCTGCTTGTTTCTTCCGTTTGCATCATGGTATTTATGACGCTGGGCGGAATATGGATTTTTAAAAGAAAAAATATCAAGTAAGGAGTCTGATATGGAAATCTGGTTATGGCTTGTCGGCTTGATGGCGGCAGTAATCGCAAGTCTTCTCATAAAAATATATTTTATGCAAAAGGCGGCAAGGGAGATTGAGGCAGCTTTTGCCGACAGGCTGGTAACCGATACCAATACGTTGATTGACATTTCTTCACGCGACAAATATCTGCGCAGTTTGGCAAACGCCATCAATATTCAGCTGCGCAGATTTCGTATGCAGTGGCAGCGTTTTCAGCAGGGCGATACGGAGCTTAAAAACGCGGTTGCAAACATTTCCCATGATTTGCGGACGCCTCTGACAGCGATTTGCGGATATCTGGACTTACTGGAGCGGGAAGAGAAGGGGGAGAATGCTGCGCGGTATCTGCAGGTAATTCGAAATCGTACGGAAATGCTAACACTTCTCACGGATGAGCTTTTCTGCTATTCCGTCATTGCCTCAGACAAGGGGGAAAGTAAGCGGGAGCCGGTTGCGATAAACCGTATATTAGAGGAGAGTATTGCGTCATTTTATACTGTTTTGAGGGAGCGTGGGATTACGCCGAACATTCAGATACCGCAAGAGAAAGTAATTCGTATGGTGAATCCCTCTTCATTGGCGCGGGTGTTTGCCAATCTTTTGCAAAATGTGATAAAGTACAGCGACGGAGATTTGGATATTATCCTGTCCGAGTCGGAAGGAATTGTTTTCGCCAATACGGCGTTCAATTTGAATGCAGTACAGGTGGGCAGATTGTTTGATCGGTTTTATACGGTTGAGGCGGCAAGGAAGTCAACGGGGCTGGGATTGTCAATTGCGAGAACGCTGGTAGAGCAGATGGATGGGAGTATTTCGGCGAAATATGAAGAGAACAGGCTGAAGATACGCATTTGGTTTCCGGCAGAAATTTCGGAAAACAAGATATAACAGGGCAAAAATTTTAAAAAATTACAAGAAAATATAAAAACTATATGTTAAAAAGATTTTTTTGTGCATTTCCTATAGTTTTCGGGGATGTAAAATGGGATGCAATGTGCAAGAATGACATTGTATTTGCTATAGGATGCCAAATACCAGAGAGGTCTTTGCGTCTTTGATGCATGAGACCTTTTTTGTACTGGAATTCACAAAGAAAATCTATTAAAATAGAAACAAGGAGGACCAGATGAGAAAAAAAATATTGACAACATTGGATGACTTGAAACTTGGAAGGAAATTTTTGATTCTTTTTCTGGTCTGTGTGCTGGTTCCTCTGATTACTACCAATGGATTTATCCTTTGGAGCATGAAAAAGGGAATGGATAAAGAGCAGAATCAGAGAGTGAAAGGCATAGGGGAGCGTTTGAAACTGGAATTTGCCAGCGATATCAGCGAACAGCTCTCCATTGCAGATTATCTGGATCGCAACGTAAATCTGCAAGAATTTTTGAAAACAGAATATGCGGATGCATCTGACTATTATGAAGCATATGTGGAACTGATGGAGAATCAGGTCATTCAGTATTATTATACGGCACAGTCCGCCTATAACATTATCATCTGTACGGAGAATGAGACGATTACGAACGGCACCTACTTTGTAAAAAGGCAAAGCGTGGAAAACACCAGCTGGTATCGGGCGTTTCAGGAATGTGGAAGAAATATTTTGCTGTACAGTTATTATGAGGACGGAAGAGAATCCGGCGGTTATATCTCCAGGGGCAGGCGTATGGTTTTGGTTCAGAGAATGGCGTACTGCGGGCAGGATAATATTATTATGCTGGATCTGGATTATCAGTCGTTGCCGGAGAAAATGGAGCTTATCTGTGAGGAAGTGGACGGATATCTCTGTGCAGGAGACAGGGTCTTACTGTCTACCAGAGATAAGAACAGCCGGGAAAAGGAATTCTGGGATTTATCAGAAGTTCAGGAAAAGGGATGTCTGTTTAAAATTCCTCTGGAAATGTACGGACAGAAGATGGAATTTATCCTTACTACAGAACCGTCTATTATATTTGACGTTATCCGCAGGCAGCAAGTGTCGATTCTGCTTTTGTATCTGGCGAACCTGATTGTGCCCAGTCTGTTTATTTACATCTTATACCGTTCTTTGCATGACCGGGTAGAGTTGACGCAGGAGTATCTGGAACGTATGGAAAAAGGAACATATGAGGTAATTCCGATTGAAAAAGGAGCAGATGAGATTGGCGGCATGATTCAAAGCTATAATCTGATGGCGGTGCGGATTAAAGAGCTGATAGAAGTGGTATTTGAAAACAAACAGCGGGAAAAGGATTTGGAGATTTCCAGAAAACAGGCGGAATTAAAAGCGCTCCAGAGCCAGTTGAACCCTCATTTCATATTTAATGCATTAGAAAGCATACGTATGCACAGTATTCTAAAACAGGAAACGGAGACGGCAAAGATTCTGGAGAGTTTTGCGGTACTGATGCGCAAAAATATTCAGTGGGATCAGGATTTTGTCACAATTGAGGAAGAGGGGGATAATGTCCGCAGATATCTGGAAATACAAAAATATCGTTTTGGAAACCGGATGGAATTTTACATGCATATTCAGGAAGAATGCCGCAAACGTCTGATTCCCAAATTTATCATCATTACATTTGTAGAAAATGCGTGTGTCCATGGAATTGAAAAAAGTGTGGAAGGCGGCTCCATTACCGTGATGGTATCGGAAGATGAAGAAAGCCTGTTCTTTGAGATTATGGATCAGGGAAGGGGTATGGAACCCGAAGAGCTGGAGCATCTTAAAAATCTTGTAAAGCAGGCGGATATCAGTTATATTCAGGAGGCAAAAAAGAGCATTGGCATTGCAAATACAGTGGTGCGGCTCCGTCAGTATTATGGGAAAGAGGTACAGATTGTCATTAACAGTACCGCGCAGGAGGGAACTGAGGTTTGCATTCAAATTCCAAAGGCAGGGAAGGCGGGTGATATGGATTGATAAAGGTATTGGTGGTAGATGATGAGCAGTTTATCCGTCAGGGGCTGCGTCATCTGGTGGATTGGGAAAAATATGGTTTTCAGATTGTGGCCGAGGCAGAAAACGGTTCAGACGCCATTCGTATTCTGGAGGAGATCGAGATTGATCTGGCGTTTGTCGATATCCGGATGCCGGGAATGACCGGGTTAGAATTGATTTCCTATGTACATGAACATATCAAACGCCGGGTAGGGTTTGTAATTCTTACCGGATATGCGGAATTCCATTATGCCAGAGAGGCATTGCGTTATAATGTACTGGATTATATCTTAAAGCCGGTATTGGAGGAAGAGCTGCTTGGCGTCCTGAAAAAGATAAATAAGGAATATCAGGATTATCACCAACAGCAGAGGGATAAATACGATTTTCATATTTCGCAGATTCTTCTGGGGAAGTTTTCCGATAAAAATGTAAGGCAGGTGCGGCGTTATTTATCAGGGGAAGGCAGTATCAAATACGTCAGTGTGGAATTTGACCAGAATCAAAAGGAATTTGCTCTTTTTTCGAGAGAAGAGCGGATGGAGCAGCAGAGAGGATTGTTCCAATATCTTCGTGATTTACTGGAGGAATTCTCATATTATGTGGTGCCGCTTGTGGAAGCCGAAGAGGGAATTTTTGGCGCCGGGATTTTGTTGACACAGCAATTGTGCAGCAAAGTGGATACGGACGAGAAAAACTTTTTGAAGAATATCCAGAAACGTGTCACCTGTCATTTTCCGTGTCCGATTCAGATTTATGTAGGACAGGAAGTGGAAAAACTGGAGCAGTTATCGCAGTCATTTCTGTCAATTCGCGTGGCACGCTGTTTTCATGGACTTGCACAGGAAGAATCCCAGGTGAGAAATTACGAGGATTTCCGTCATCGCAAATCTTCCATGAAAGTTCAGGAAAATGATGTGGAGGCGCTTTTGGAGGCGGTAAAGGAGAACCGCATTTCGGATATTGAATCCTGCGCAGAGCGTATTTTTGCTCAGATACGGGTCAGTGATATGAATATGGAAATGGTCAACGCCAGCGTTTACTATATTCTGTACCGTTTGATGGAGATGGTGCAGGAGTTCGATGATGAGACGAATCAGCAGGAAATTCTGGAATATATCGGTAAGGAGTCTTTCAACAAACTGGTGCTTAGTGGAAGTACGGAAGAGATTACCGGATTCTTTTCCGATTATGCCGGATATCTGGCACAGGTGCGCACACTGGAATCGAAGAAGGTTCTGGACAGGGTGGATGATTATGTGCGGGAAAACTATAAGGAGAAAATGAGCCTTAAATCGCTGGGTGAATTGTTCTATGTAAACAATGTCTATCTCGGACAGCTTTACAAGAAAAAATATGGAATTGTGTTCCGGGATTATTTGAATAATATTCGTCTGGAAAAAGCGCAGGAACTTTTAATCAGTACGGATTTGAGGATTTATGCTATTGCGGAAGAAGTCGGCTTTGCCAAGGCAGAGTATTTTATCAATAAGTTTGTGCAGAATTATCATATGACGCCGAATCAATACCGCATGCGCAATCGGAAACAGGAGGAAACAGAGTAAGGTTATGGAAGGGAAAATGAAGAAACCGGGGAAAAGAATATTTGCTTTACTGGTATTGATGGTGCTGTTTACAGCGCTGTCTTTTGTAGCGTTTCGGTGGATTTTGCGAAAAACCGCATTTGAACAAAAGACGTTTACCGCTTTTATGGCAGTGCCGGGGGAGGAAAAATCAAAAGATAACCGCATTCGCAATAAAATTGCAGAGCTTACGGGCGCCCGTGCGGAGATCGAATGGCTTGGTGGACAGACGCCGGAAGAAAAGATTGATTCCATGATACAACAGGACGAATATCCGGATTTCATCAATGGAGCGGATGCGTCCAATAAGTTGATTGAGGCCGGGGCATTGATTCCGCTGGACGATTATCTGGAGGATTATCCGGACTTGTATCATTTTCTGACGCCCAAACAATGGGATTCGATGCGCAAGGAAGATGGACATATTTATTATATCCAGCCGTTTGGGGTTGTGCGGGGCCATAATACTCAGACAATGATTTCCGGGGAGGCATTCTGGATTCAGAAACGGGTGCTGGAATGGGCGGGATTTCCCGAGGTAAAAACGCTGGATGAATATTTTGATTTGATTACCTCTTACCTTAAGGAACATCCCGAGTCCGATGGACAGCCGAATATTGGATTTGAAATTTTATGCGACGACTGGCGCTATTTCTGTCTGGAAAATCCGCCGATGTTCCTTGCAGGTTATCCCAATGAGGGCTGTGCTATTGTAGATAAGAAGACACAGAAGGCGGCATTGTATGATACGATTCCCGAGGCAAAACAGTATTATCAGAAACTGTGCCAGATGTATAATCAGGGCGTTATTGACCCGGAGACGTTTACCCTGTCTTACAGCCAGTATATTGACAAGCTCTCTGTGGGAAATGTGCTTGGATTTGTGGACCAGTATTGGCAGATTATGGATGCGCAGAACAGTCTCTATTCAAACGGAAGGGAAGACAGGACTTATGTTCCGCTTGCCATCACGGCAAATGAAAAGATTGAGGGAAAGTATAACTGTACGGAAAACAGCCTCAATGTAGGAGCCGGAGTCGGTATTTCCGTGGATTGTGAAGATGTGGAGGGCGCGCTGCAGTTTCTAAACGCCCTGCTGAAACCGGAGATTATGACGCTGCGTTACTGGGGCGAGGAAGGCATAGATTATGAGATAGATGAACAGGGAAAGTTTTATCGTACCGAGGAGCAGAGGAGCAATTGGGGAAATGGAGATTTCTTAAAGGAAAATACCTGCAGTTACACGTATTTTCCTGCATATGAAGGAATGGCTGCGGATGGGATCAACACGGTTCTCCCCGCGGAACAGCCTGGCGAGTATTACCAAACACTCTCGGATTATGACAAGAAGGTTCTGGACGCTTATGGATTTCAGACCTGGAAAGAATTTCTGGGGGAGGAGACAGAGGGCAGTCCCTGGTTTCCGTTGTATTCCTGCGTTGCGGACTGGCCGGCGGACAGCGATTACGGACAGGCCAGGGCTGATATGGAACGGATGAAACGTTTGTGGCTACCCAAAGTCATCATGTCTTCGGAGACAGAGTTTGAAAAAACGTGGTCGGATTATATGGAAACTTACCGGAGTGAGGTGGATGTGGACGCGTATCTGGAACAACTGGACCTGGAAATTCAAAAGAGGGTACAGGAGGCAGAGCAATAATCATTTAATTGTGGAAGGGAATATATGGTAGATAAAATAACATTTTTGGAAACACTGCATTCCGTGCAGGAAATCGTGAAGGCAAGTCCTGAGCCATTGACGAAGGAAGAAATCAGGGGTTATTTTCAGGACATGGAGTTATCAAAAGAACAACAGGAAATGGTATACCAGTTTTTGCTGACGCCACCGAAAGAGAAGGCAAAGACAGAAAAGGAGAAGGCAGAAAAGGAGAAGGCAGAAAATACACATTTTCAGATGTATCTGCGGGAGATTTCAGCGGTTCCTTCTCTGACAAAAGAACAGCAGAATATTCTGTATCAGCGCTTACTCGCAGGAGAGGAATCCGTCACGGAGGCGATATCGGGTCAGTGGCTGAAAAAAATAATTCATATTGCGGAAGAATACGCCACCGCAGATGTGTTTTTGGAGGATTTGGTGCAGGAGGGAAATATCAGTCTCCTGCTTGCAATGAGACAGCTGGTCGGAAAAGGTAGCGAATACGGCATGGAGGGCGCACAAACATTAGAGGCAGCGCAGCAGAAACGTTTGGAAAACCGCCTGGAGGAGCTTGTACGGGAGGGGATGCAGCAGTACCGCGAGGATTTGCAAGGAGAGGCGGACAGCGAAAATACCATTCTTGCCAGGGTGAGTCTGGTATATGAAGCAAGAAAGGCGCTGGCGGAGGAGAATGGCACGGATCCGACCATTCAGGAGCTTTGCGCATATACCAGGATACCGCCGGAAGAGATAGCGGATATTTTAACATTACATGAGAAAGCGAGGAAAAAGCCATGAATTTAGGACCGATAGAATATACGGTGGCACGGATTGATGGGGATTACGCCTATCTGAAACAGATTGAGCAGCCGCAGGAGGAGGAAAAATGTGTGGCAAGGGCATTGCTGCCCCCGGAGATTGCAGAGGGCAGCAAATTACATTATGAGATGATGGTTTATACAATGGTTTAAGCTCCATGAGGACTTCGAATCACCGGCTGAATCTGTTTTCCATTCAGCGCGGCGTCAATCGTTTCCGGCAGGAGTTCGGTAAAAGCCGTCATGGAGTTTGGTTTTGCCTGATAGTCGTCCTGTCCAAAGGGAACGAAATAAATGTTTTTCGTATTCAGAAGAATTCCGATATTTTTTAAATTCATTCCCAGGGCGTCGTTGGTGGACAGTGAAATAACCAGCGGGCGGTTGTTGCGCAGGTGGGATTTTGCAGCCATCAGCACGGGCGTATCAGAGATTCCGTTTGCCAGTTTGGAAAGCGTGTTTCCGGTACAGGGAGCGATGACCAGAATATCCATCAATCCTTTGGGGCCAATTGGTTCAGCCGCAGGAATTGTGGTAATTGGCGCATGACCGGTTAGAAGTTCTGCGCGTTCCAGAAAAGAAGCGCTTGTGCCAAAGCGCGAATCCAGAGAGGAAGCGTTTAACGAAAATACCGGGAGAAGTTTTGCGCCGGTCTGTGTCAGGTCTTCCAATGTCCGAAATATTTTTTCGTATGTGCAAAAGGAGCCGGTAAAACCGATTCCAATAGATTTGTCATGAAAATCATAAAGCATGTTCAGCCATCCTTTCTATCGTTCTGCCAATTATTTCACCGGCAGTAACAGGAGAGAAACGTCCGGGAATGCCTGGAAGCCGGAAATGTGGCAGCAGACATTGCTCCGTAATATCCGCCGGAAAACCAAAAGGAGCAGAGGCAATGTCGAAGATATGGCAGGAACTGTGCAATTGCGCTAACTGTGCCGTGTCCATAATGGAAGTCGGAACCGTATTGATTACGAGCCGGCATTCTGGCAGTATGCGGGAAAAATCATCTGTGCAGATGGGAGAGAATCCTTGTTTCCTTGCATTCGCTTGTTTTTCGATGTCTTGCTCGAACAGATAAATATTGCGGCACAGCGGGCGAAACAGTTTGCCGATTGCCGTACCACAGCATCCATATCCCAAAAGCAGGATGTTTACTGAAGATAGTGCAAACGGCGTACAACGAATAACCTCTGCCAGAAGTCCTTCAGCGGTGAGTGCGGCATTTTGGTTTTGGAAAAAAGCGTCATTGCCGAAATCCAGAATTTCACAACCGGTATTTTCCAATGTTTTACGATGTTCTGCAGGCAGGTTACAGGCTGCCAATTTATGATTTGAAGTGAGCGAATCCCACAGGTCATCCAGGGGACAGAGCGGCTCATTCGTTTCTGTCTGGAACAGGTTCTTATTGTCACGCGTTAATGGCGTGGGCGTAAGGATGAAACGGGAATATTCCAGAGCGTCTGTCAGGGAGTCCGCCTGCATAATTCCGGATTTAAAGGGAAAAGCCGGCGTATGGCAGCATATGACATTCCAGCCAAGCGAATACAGGTATTCTGCCGCATAACATTGTCTCATGTCTCCACCGAGTATGGTGATACTTGACGTTTCCATAAATTTCCTCGAAAAGAAATAATCCCTACAATATATGTAAAAGAAAGAAAAGTGTGTTTGTACGGAGTTGGAAAAACACCTTGTTGCGATGCACTTCAACATGACAATGCAGTTTAGATAAATTTAAGACTTTTTAGAAATTTTCCATAGGATTTTGGGAACATAGTTGATATAATATGACCTAAAGAAGGCTCCGCGAAGCAGGAGGATGCCTTTGGTTTTGCAGAGCGGTCGATAAATTAAATTGAAGTGATTGGTTTCGATGAATTTAAACAGAGCCGGGAGAACAATTATGAAATTGAGAACCAGATTGATTATCTCATTTTTTATTATTATATTGGTGCCTGTGCTGCTTGCCGGAGCCACTATGTGGGGATTTGGCAAATATCAGATGCGGGCGATGCGCCAGATTTATGATACGGATGGAAATGCATACGACTATTTTGTTAATTCTTTCGAGGCACTCAGCCATTTTACCAAATCCACGTATGAAAAGTTGCAGAAAGTGGCGAGGGAAACGCCGGAAAAATTAGAACAACAGGAATATCTGAATCAGGTGAATGCGGAACTTGAGAATAGATATTCTTATCTGATTGTAAGGCGTGGAGAAGAATTGATTTATGAGGGGAATGGAACTGCCAACCAGGAGCTCAAGGAAAACCTGCCGGAGTATGACAGTGATGTTTTGCAGAGCGCGGGTTCCGGATTCTATCTGGAGGGAGAGGAGCAGGCGTTAATCAAGCAGATTGACGTTGCGTTTGCAGATGGCGGTCGGGGAAGCGTTTTCATTATTACTTCTCTGGAACAGATCCTGCCGGACGTCAAAGGCGTGTTGGTTGATTTGATGATTTCTGTACTGCTGATTTTAATTTTTACCGCGGGAATGTTGACGGTGTGGATTTATCAGGGGATCATCAATCCAATTCACAAGCTGCAAGTCGCGGCGCAGAGTATCAAGGCAGGGAATCTGGATTTTACTGTTGAGGCGGAAGGCAAAGACGAAATCGGGGAATTGTGCCGTAACTTTGAGGAGATGCGGTTTCGCCTGAAGGAGTCCGAGGAGGAAAAGCTGGAGGGTGAGCGTGAGAACCGCGTGCTCATCAGTAACATTTCCCACGATTTAAAAACACCGATTACCGCCATCAAGGGGTATGTGGAAGGGATTATGGACGGTGTGGCGGATACACCGGAGAAACAGGACAAATATATCCGCACGATTTATAATAAGGCAAATGAGATGGACACGCTGATCAATGAATTGACGCTGTATTCCAAGATTGACACCAACCGGATTCCCTATAATTTCAGCCGTATCAATGTGGCGGATTATTTTGAGGATTGTGTGGAAGAAGTCGGGCTGGATTTGGAGGCAAAAAATATCCGCCTGAATTATATAGACTATGCGGATAAGGATGTACTGATTATTGCGGATCCGGAACAACTGCGTCGTGTAATTAACAATATTATCAACAATTCCATAAAATATCTGGACAAAGAGCAGGGGTTTATCAATATTCGAATTCGCGATGTGGGAGATTTTATACAGATGGAATTTGAGGATAATGGCAAGGGGATTCCTGCCAAAGACCTGCCGCATATTTTTGACCGCTTTTACAGAGCGGATGCATCCAGAAATTCTTCTACCGGAGGCAGTGGCATCGGCTTGTCTATCGTGAAGAAAATTATAGAAGACCATGGGGGAAAGATTTGGGCAAATAGCAAAGAGGGGACAGGCACCATCATGTATTTTGTCATTCGGAAATATCAGGAGGTAGTAAGTTGAGTAAAATATTGATTGTGGAAGATGAAGTGGCGATTGCCGATTTGGAAAAGGATTACCTTGAATTGAGTGGTTTTGAAGTGGAGATTGAAAACGATGGAGAACGTGGTCTTGCGCGTGCGCTCAGCGAAGAGTTTGATATGTTTCTTCTGGATTTGATGCTGCCCGGTGTAGACGGGTTCGAAATCTGTAAGAAGATCCGCGAGAATAAGAATACGCCGATACTGATGGTGTCAGCGAAAAAAGACGATATCGACAAAATTCGCGGACTGGGACTGGGAGCGGATGATTACATTACGAAACCGTTTTCTCCGAGCGAGCTGGTGGCAAGGGTCAAGGCGCATCTTTCCAGATATGAGCGCCTGATTAACAGTAATGTCCAGGAAAATGACATCATAGAGATTCGAGGACTTAAGATTGACAAAACCGCCAGGAGAGTGTGGGTTAATGAGGAGGAAAAACAGTTCACCACCAAAGAATTCGATCTTTTGTCATTTCTCGCACAGAACCCTAACCGCGTATTCAGCAAAGAAGAGCTGTTCAGTAAGATCTGGGATCTGGAATCGGTAGGCGATATTGCCACGGTTACCGTTCATATCAAGAAAATCCGTGAGAAAGTAGAAGTCAATACGGCAAAGCCTCAGTACATTGAGACGATCTGGGGCGTTGGGTACCGATTTAAAGTATGACCTAAGGAGGTCTCATAGAGTCGCCAACAAAGTAAAACGGAGAGGATTTTGATGCACTGTAATAGCAAACTGGAAATTATTTATGAGGATAACTCCCTCGTCGTCTGCCATAAGCTGCCTGGAATACCGGTGCAGACAGCGAAGGCAGGTAAGCCGGATATGGTAAGCCTTCTGCGTAATTATTTTGCAGCCAAAGGCGAGGAAAATACGCAGGTATTTGTAATACATCGCCTGGATCAGCCTGTGGAAGGTGTTATCGTATTTGCCAGAGAAAAAGAGACTGCGGCAGATTTAAGCCGACAGTCCAGAGAAAGAAATATGAACAAATCGTATCTTGCGCTGGTGGAAGGTGTATTTGATGAACCTTGCGGCGTATTGAACGATTACCTTCTGCATGATAAGAAGGCAAATATGTCACGCGTGGTTTCAAAGGGTACGCATGGATCCAAACATGCAGTGCTCAGATATGAAGTAGAGAAAGTGCATAAAATACAGGAAGAAGATAATGCCAGTTTGCAGGAATGCCATTTTGAAAATTCCGTTGCAGGAAATGACGTTGTCAGTCTTGTGCGCGTACAGCTGGAAACCGGGCGGCATCACCAGATTCGGGTGCAGATGGCAAATGCGGGGCATCCGCTCATCGGGGATAAGAAATATAATCCCAACTGCGCAGCGGGCTATCGTCCGGTGGGGCTTTGTGCCGTAGGGATAGCTTTTGTACATCCGGTTACCGGAAAACCGATGGAATTTACGGTAGAGCCGAGCATTTGGCGTTAGTGGGTTATAAATATATAATGGAGCTGCAAAGAAGGTGCAAAGGAGTTTTTTGTATGAAAAGCAAAATGTTAATGTATATATTTATGATTATCAAAATGCAATGCAGGCAAAAAAGTATGGGTATGTAGCGCCGTTGTTAGGGCTTGATTGGTATATTGGTGATAATATTGGAACAAATATATGTTAGTGTAATTAATGAAGGTGTAGATTTGTGGATAACGGAAGGGATGGCATTGTATTTAAGTAATGGAGAACCATTTTATAAGGAGAACTTAGAATATTTTACAATACCAACATATAAAGACACCACTTCAAATAATCCACTCACCTTTTCAAAGTGTGGCGGTTATACTTTTGCACATACATATATTGAATACCTGGATAAGACGTATGGCTGGGATAAGGTGTTGAGACTTGTGGAAACAGAAAGTTACGAAGAATGTTTTGATAAGTCTGAAAAAGAAATTTATGAGGAGTGGGTTCAATATATTGAGAACTATTTTCAATAGGGAATGCCGTCAATGAAAAGTACAAAACAGACGGCATTCCCTTCGTATACGCAGTAAAATTATAAGACAGCTCGTATAAGAAGAAATATAAACTATCATAGAAAATACCGTCAACTCTTGAAAATACTAAATTTAAGCAAGTTAGCATTACTTTATTCATTGCATCATTTTATATTTTTTCTCCTATGATTGCGAGTGCTAATAAGGGAAAAAATAAGGGAAAGAAAAAACTACAACACCAAATAACAAATAAAACCCCCCCATAGACAGACCATATATTGAATGCTTTAGCAATAGACGATCCACTTGAATATGCAAGGCTTTATCTTAATAATGAGATGCAGATATTCATAGATGCAGAAGATAGTCTGGATCTATAAACACATAAAAGGCTTAAAATCTTATGCAGCAAATAGCACGAAATCCAAAAGATAATGGGAAATTTACTGCTCATATGGTCCTGTAATCTCAAGGACATTACCGTCTGGGTCAATAATATTGAAATACCAATAGGGCATATGGACGTTGACATACATTAACTCAGATACATCGCCAATGTTCAAATTCTTTAATCTTTGATACTCATATTTCAAATCATCAACCTCAAAATTGAAAACAACAAGATTATTTTTAGGTGTACCAGTGTTTTTGTAAAAATCATTAATATATGCCTGATTAAATCTTTCGTTCGGCTCTTGATCAATAATTTTCTCATCATACGCCTTATTATAGAGCGCAATTTTATTACTGAATTGTACCCACCTGTCATCATTTGCGTGCCATGGTTCTTCCTGTAAAAGCAATTTATAGAACTCAATAGATTTTTTTACATCTCCTACAAAAATGTACATCGTTCCAAGCGTCATATTCTCCTCCTTAAATTCCAATTTTTTGGGGCATCCCTAATGCCAAAGATATTGCGTCATACCAGTCTATGAAATATTAGCATTTTTCACTAAGATCTGATTCTTTAATACCAAAAATCAGAAATACAAATTGATAATCAAAATAAAAATCATTTTAAGTAGGAATTGGCAATTTGAATAGACTGATCCGGAAAGTCTGATTTGAGACTGACCAGGTATTGTAGTGTACTACCTTCATAAGGTAATGTTTTATCAAAAAGCCCCATTTCGTAGCAGTTGCGGATAATATTGATAATGCAGTCCTCGACATGATCTTCCTTGCAATCTTTGCATTCTTTTAAAATATGTGCAATCGCAATTTCCAGTTCCATTTCGTCAAATGCTTTGTAATCGGTCATAGGAATTTGCTTTGTGCCGTCTGGAATTTCCTTTTTCGGTTCTTTTTCGAAGTTTTTGATACATTTTTTGGCGTAGCCGATAATACATTTTTCACTCTGGCATTGACTGCATACAGATTGCTCCATGCAGCAGTTCTGCAAATCTTTCCATATCAGTTCTGTGTTCAATCCTTTCTTGTGTTCATCAGCCATTTTGAAACCTCCTGTATTCTTATGTCCAACTGCAAATAAAATATTATTTTCTGCGGGATATGTTATCATAGGGGACACGCTGTGTCAAGATTCTTAAAGAAACATCTACCGGTTATAAATGTTTCGGATGCTTTGAGCATAATTAAGATTATGATAGCGCCATTACATTATTGATAATGTTTACAGCAGAGAGTATAATATTAGTACAATTATATGTAAAATAATTGTAACACATTGACTGGGAGCAATATTTAATAATTAAGAAGAGAAGGGATAACTTATGATAAGAGATATTGAGATACCGAAGAGATTAAGCCAGAAATTAGAAGGTGATAAGAGATGGTTTATATGTGTCGGGAAAGTTGGTCAGAATGTAGCGGATTATTTTTTCAGAACGCCTTATTTTTTCCCGGAGTATACGGACCATGGTATCATGCATATACAAAAAGTGCTGGAAATATGTGATAAGTTAATAACGGATAAAAGTATGGAGATATTGTCCTCGAAAGAGATTGCGGTAATGATCATTTCAATTATGATCCATGATATCGGAATGTTCATACAAAAAGATGGGCTGCGCGAATTGATTTATAGATCTTTAAAGGACAGGAAAATAGAGTATTTGGATTTGCATACCTGGGGAGAGACCTGGCAGAATTATATTCAACGTGCAAAGAGATATTCCGAAAAAAAACTACTTGAGATTTTTGGGGATTCCGAACCGATAGAGGTTCCGGATGAAAAGATGGAGAACCTTGACGAGAAAACGATATTGTTGTATGGGGATTATTTAAGAATGCAGCATGGAAGGCTGGCTCATACAATGGCAATAGAAGGTTTTTTAGGAGCTGAGAATTTGGACGTTTTTCGTGGAACAGATATTGACGATCGTATGAGGGATATCATAGGGCTTATTGCAAGAAGTCATTGCATACCGCTTAGAGACTGTAAAGAGTATTTAGAAAGCAGGTTCCCGAATATTGCAACACCCAAAAATGTTTCGGTCTTTTATATCATGGTTTTATTAAGGATTAGCGATTATCTTGACGCGGGATATGACAGGGCGTCGCATGTAATTTCCAGTATGCAGAAGATGCGTTCATCAAAATCGAAAGAGGAGTATTCCTGGAACAGCATTATTGATTATGATGATTATGAATGGCATTTTAATCAATGTAAGCTGTCAATATATGCAGAACCAAGAAATAGTGATGAGTTTTTAAAAGTAGAAGACTGGTTAAAGAATGTACAAAAAGAGATTGATATGTCATGGGCAGTATTAGGTGAATATTACGGGAATAAAAAGGAAATAGGGATTACACTTCGCAGGATAGAGTCTAATATACTTAAAAGAGAAAATAGGAGAACATTTGAAAGGAAATTTGTAACGCGCAGAGCTGTTTTGGATACGAATCCCGATATATTAGGTTTGCTTATTCTGCCGCTGTATGACAATGACCCGAGATATGGAATCAGAGAGATACTCCAAAATGCAATTGATGCGTGCAAGGAAAGAGCCCTATTGGAAGAGAAAAAGGGAAATAATTATAATTCCCTGATAAATGTGTTTATCAATACAAAAGAAAATACGGTTGTAATATCTGACAACGGAATAGGAATGGATGAAGACATTATCATTAATTACTTCCTGATTTCCGGGGCGTCGTTCAGAAACAGCGAAGAATGGAGCAAGCATTTTACGTCGGATGATAAGTCACTCATTTCAAGGACGGGCAGGTTTGGCATAGGTGCGCTTGCTATCTTTCTGATTGGCGGATTGGCAACAATCACAACGCGCAAAGTAAGTTATGAAACTGATGAAAGCATGGATATAGGTTATAAGTTTGATTTAAAGGTAAGCAACGAGAATATCAGTATAGATCGCGTAAAGGCTGATATTGGGACACAGATAGAAATCAGGACGACGTCAGAGGCTATCGAAAAAATAACAGAGTCGAAATTATATCCAAACTGGTTTGACTGGTATTGTTTTGATGAGCCGCAGACACATTATTATTTGGATGGCAGGGAAGTGTTTCATGAAGAAGAATATGTTCCGGATGAAAATGAAGAATTCGATAAATGGTTTCAATTGGATGTTTCGGAATTTAGAAGCTTTAAGTGGAGTTATGAACATCCGATTGTAGATGGGATCAATAGTTATTGCAATGGAATTCCGATACCCAAAAGATGTATTTTATCGGGAGCAAGATATGGTTTTGATTTGGCTGACCCGGTAATATCATTGGTGGATTTTAATAATCGTGCCAAAATAAATTTATCACGGAGTCAGCTAAGTGAATTCCCATGTGAGGGAGAATTTATAGTGGAAGGATATAAGTACGCGCTTGCGAGGCTTTTATCTTTGCCTGACATTCGTAATCATACGGCATTTTGGAAATTATATGAGAATGGTTTCCCGTTGTGTAAGACGTTTGGATTTAACAAAAGAACTTCCGAAATTACGCCAGGCGAGTTTTTGGCTAACAGGGATGGCTATATTCTTATGTCACCGGCGTTCCTATATAATGCGAAGGTTGATTTCATACATGTGATATTTGTAAAAAGTGATGATCTCATGCATTGCGAACATATTGATGTGGACGGACCTGTAAATATATGTTGTATAGGGAAAAGGAAACGCCGGACTTTTTTCATGGATATATTTGATGGAATTTTTGAGGAGGACTATATCAGTGAGATTCCGCTAAAATTTGAAGTGGAGAAGAATTTCTTTGATGTAGAATTAAAAGCTCTGTTTGAAAAAGCTGGAATTACGGACAGGCTGAAAATGCAAGGTTTTAATCAGGCTTATTATAATTTTACATTGGATCGTTATCATAGTAAGGATTGTATAGCAGCGAAACAATCAATTTTAGGGGAAGACAATCAAAAATACATATTGGCTGAAATGACATATAAGATCATCTATAAAGACAATCCTGCGAATAAAATGATAGAGACATTAAACCAGTATTTGAGCCAGGGGTGGATTCCTTATAAATTAGAGGACAGAAAAGAAAAGTTTTGTGATACGTTTGAGAAACTGGACATGTATATCTGATTCTGCGAAAATTGGGGACGTATAAATTGAAATTTGCATTTTGTGGCAGGTTACGGGTTCCATCATATCTGCCCGTGAAAAGTACCACACACTCCTGCATAAATCTTCCATAAGAATATAAACTTCCTAAAGTGCGCATACTGATTCCATGCGGAATGAAGTGAAAGAAAGCGTACAGAAAATAGCAAAGATTTTGGGAATTACACTGGCAGTCTATGTCTGCATCCGCTGGCTGCTGCCGCTTGTAATTCCTTTTTTTATAGCGTTTCTGCTGGCGAAACTCTTAAATCCACTGGTGGGAAAGCTGGAAGAAAAATTAAGATGGAAGAGAAGTATCTGGTCGTCCCTTTTGGTCGGTCTGTTATTTCTGATGCTGGGGTTTCTGGTGGTTGTGTTTGTAAGGACATTGCTGGTGCAGATTAAGACGGTAGTTGAAAATCTGGATAGTTACAAACGGCAGACGGGAGACTTTTTCTATGAGTGTTGCTGTCAGGTCGAGAACTTTACAGGAATACAGGCGGACATGATTCACGATGGCGTGCAAAAGCAGATTCCGGGACTTATGCAGCATATGAAATCGAATGTCGTACCAGTTTTGATGAATGGAACGATATCGTATGCCAAAAGTTTGTTTGTATGGGTTGGCATCTGTTTTGTCGTGATTATCAGTACGATTTTAATTCTGAAAGATTATCAGAAAATACGAACGGCGCTCGAATGCCATCCCATCGGTCAAATGGGACTCAGGGTCTGCAGGCGCACCTACGAAGCGGGAGGCGCATATATCAAGGCGCAGTTTATTATTATGCTTATTATCACGGCTGTCTGTGTGGCTGGTCTGTATTTGTCCGGCAATGAGTATGCCTTGCTGGCAGGGTGTGGAATCGGAATTTGCGATGCTATGCCATTTCTGGGTACCGGTACAATTTTTGTGCCCTGGGCAGTGATTGAGATGATGCAGGGAAAATATATGCTGGCGGCAATTTATACCGTTATCTATACGATTTGCAGCCTGCTGCGTGAAATATTAGAGCCAAAACTTCTCGGAAACAAGCTGGGGATGCATCCCTTGTCAGTGATTGCCAGCATCTATGTCGGGCTTGGAGTTTATGGTCTGTGGGGATTCGCTCTGGGGCCTTTGTCTTATATCCTGATTCGGGAAATTTACTTGACAATCTAAACGAATTATCTTAGAATAGCCGTAGTTGTAAAGAGAGAAAATCGTTGGTAGGAGAGGAATCATGGCGAAAGACAAGAAATTAGTAGAGGCCATCACATCTATGGATGTTGATTTTGCACAGTGGTACACAGATGTGGTAAAAAAAGCTGAGTTGATTGATTATTCCAGTGTTAAAGGCTGTATGGTCATTAAACCGGCAGGATACGCGATCTGGGAAAATATTCAGAATGAATTAGACAGAAGGTTTAAAGAGACCGGAGTGGAGAATGTATATATGCCCATATTTATTCCGGAAAGTCTGCTCCAGAAAGAGAAAGACCATGTAGAAGGATTTGCACCCGAAGTAGCCTGGGTTACGCATGGCGGTATGAATCCATTACAGGAACGGATGTGTGTCCGTCCTACATCAGAGACATTGTTTTGTGATTTTTATGCAAACGATATTCAGTCCTACCGGGATTTACCGAAATGTTATAATCAGTGGTGTTCTGTGGTACGTTGGGAGAAGGAGACGAGACCGTTCCTTCGTTCGCGGGAATTTTTGTGGCAGGAGGGTCATACTGCGCATGCGACAGCAGAGGAAGCCGAAGAGCGTACGATTCAGATGTTGAACCTCTATGCGGATTTCTGTGAGGAGATTCTGGCGATGCCGGTAATCCGGGGAAGAAAGACGGAAAAAGAGAAATTTGCAGGTGCGGAATCGACATATACGATTGAGGCATTGATGCATGACGGCAAGGCATTACAGTCCGGCACCAGCCACAATTTTGGCGATGGATTTGCGAAAGCATTTGATATTCAATATACGGATCGTGACAATAAATTACAGTATGTGCATCAGACGTCCTGGGGCATGACGACTCGTCTGATTGGAGCAATCATTATGGTACATGGAGACGATTCCGGTCTTGTGCTGCCGCCAAGGATTGCACCTGTGCAGGTCATGGTTATACCTATTCAGCAGCATAAGGATGGCGTACTGGAGAAAGCGGAAGAGTTAAAGTCCGCGTTAAAGGAAACAGGTATACGTGTGAAAATGGACGACAGTGAGAAGAGCCCCGGTTGGAAATTCTCAGAACAGGAGATGCGCGGCATCCCGATTCGTGTGGAACTTGGACCCAAGGATATTGAGGCAGGAAAGTGTGTCCTCGTGCGTCGTGATACTCGTGAAAAGCTGGAATGTGCATTGGAAGATGTGGCAAAAACAGCGGAAGAATTATTGGAAGTAATTCAAAAAGACATGTATGCGCGTGCAAAAGCACATCTGGAGTCCCATATTACAGATGTGAAATCTTATGCGGCGTTCAAAGACGCAGTGGAACATAAGCCTGGATTTATCCGTGCTATGTGGTGTGGAAATGAAGAATGTGAAAACAAGATTAAAGAAGACACTACGGCAACCTCGCGTTGTATGCCGATGAAAGAGGAGGAACCAATTTCAGACGTATGTGTTTGCTGTGGGAAACCAGCGCATAAACTTGTGTACTGGGGAAAAGCTTACTAAGTTAAAGCGAATTGTATATATTGGAATTTTATTGCTGAAAACATAACGGAGTAAGGCTGCATCGATATTAACGTATCTGATGCAGCCTTTTAAGATATACTGTCCATGGGACCTTCCTCATTCTTTCCGAAATCTCAAATTCTCTATCCGAAATTTTTTCGCCACTGAATCTTTTGTATGTATCCATATCTGAACGTTTCCGGCTGGAAGTGCATACCATTTTATTATTCTCTTTCAGGGATTCGTTTTGAAAATTTTTGATTTCTATTTTAACATCAAATCTTTTTAAAATTATTACTTCTGCAAATTCGAGTCCTCTTTCTCTCGATTTGAATAGCTCCTGTCTATGAATCGTTCTGCCGATTTCTCCATTCCGAAAATACAAGGTCGGATGCTTTCGCGTTGATAATATTCCACTGTATAATTTCCTGGGATGTGGCAGTTATCATTTTAGATGAACCGCTCCTTTTCCTTTTTGAAATCTTCAGGTGTCATGTTGCCATTCGGGAGAAGAACCTTATTGTAATTTCCCATTCCAGAAATCTGGGTTCCTATCAATGACATTCGACTGATCCATCTCAAAAGTGTAAGTTCTTTCGTCTGCTTTGGTAAAATTCTTTTAAAGATTTAATGGTAATTTCTGTATCTCTCTGTATTCATTCTCTGTATTCATGATTCAGAGAGAGTATCAATTGATTTGTTTGGTGGTCTGTACCTCTCTTTCTTAAATTATGGGGTAGTTCGTTATGTTTTGATTGGACTGTACCTCCTGTTCTTATTTGTTCTTGTTGTTTGTTTTGATGTGTTTATTATATCTAACAAAAATAGAAAAGTCAATAACTTTTTTAAAAATTACATATTAAACATACTTATAATTAAAAATGAAATAATAAGCATGTGAATATTCTGAAAATTTAGACATGAGAGCGAGGAGAAGACTGGTATTTGGGATCGAATGAGAAGTGTGGTTCGCCTTGCAGACCATCCCTCTGATTTCATAGAAAATTCATAATTAGTTCATGGGTTTAAGTATTGTTTAACGACAGGGAAAGTGTTACAATGTAAGAAGTTGTCCGTGCAAACGGAAGTAAGATATGGCAGGTTCCTGCCGGAATAAATATAGGAGCATTGTAAAATGAGTATTGTAAGCAAAGTATTTGGCACACATAGCCAGCGGGAATTGAAACGTGTCTATCCAATTGTAGATAAGATCGAGTCGTACCGCACGGCTATGATGGAGTTGACAGATGAGCAGTTAAAGGATAAGACAAAGGAATTCAAAAAGCGTCTGGAAGATGGACAGACACTGGATCAGATTCTTCCGGAAGCCTATGCGGCAGTCCGGGAGGCAGCCAGAAGGGCTATCGGTATGGAGCATTACCGGGTACAGTTGATTGGCGGTGTGATTTTGCATCAGGGACGTATCGCGGAGATGAAGACCGGTGAAGGAAAAACACTGGTGTCTACACTTCCGGCATATTTAAATGCACTGGAGGGCAATGGAGTTCACATTGTCACGGTCAATGATTATCTGGCAAAGCGTGACGCGGAGTGGATGGGAAAGGTACATGAATTTCTGGGTCTTAAGGTCGGCGTTGTGTTAAACTCCATGGATAATGATGAGAGAAGAGAGGCATATAACTGCGATATTACCTATGTGACGAATAATGAGCTGGGCTTTGATTACCTGCGTGACAATATGGTAATTTATAAGGAACAGCTTGTACAGCGTGATTTGTGTTATGCGATTATTGACGAGGTCGATTCTGTGTTGATTGACGAGGCGCGGACGCCGCTTATTATTTCTGGTCAGAGCGGGAAATCCACTAGTCTTTACGAAGCATGTGATATCCTGGCAAGGCAGATGGTGCGTGGTGAGGACATGCCGGAATTCAGTAAGATGGACGCTATCATGGGTGTGGAACATGAGGAAACCGGAGACTTCATTGTCAATGAAAAGGATAAAGTGGTGAACCTGACCGAACAGGGTGTTAAGAAGACAGAGAAATTTTTCCGTATTGAGAACCTTGCGGATGCGGATAATCTGGAAATCCAACATAATATCATACTTGCCCTGCGCGCCCATAATCTGATGTTCCGCGATCAGGATTATGTGGTACAGGACGAGAAGGTTGTAATTGTAGATGAATTTACCGGACGTATCATGCCGGGACGTCGTTATTCAGATGGTCTGCATCAGGCAATAGAGGCAAAAGAGCATGTTAAGGTAAAGCGTGAGAGTAAGACGCTCGCAACAATAACCTTCCAGAATTTCTTTAATAAATATAAGAAGAAGGCCGGCATGACTGGTACGGCTTTGACGGAGGAAAAGGAGTTCCGTGATATTTACGGCATGGACGTTATTGAGATACCGACCAATAAGCCGGTACAGAGAAAAGATTTGCAGGATGCCGTATATAAGACGAAGAAGGAGAAATTCCGTGCCGTTGTGGAGGAAATCAAAAGGGCTCATGAAAAGGGACAACCCGTATTGGTTGGTACGATTACGATTGAGACTTCAGAATTACTCAGCGGCATGTTAAAACGAGAAGGCATTCAGCATAAGGTATTGAATGCAAAGTACCATGAGATTGAGGCTGAAATTGTTGCAGAGGCAGGACAGCATGGGGCTGTTACAATTGCAACGAACATGGCAGGTCGTGGAACGGATATTAAGCTGGATGATGACGCAAAAGCAGCGGGAGGATTGAAGATTATCGGTACGGAGCGTCATGAATCCAGACGTATTGACAATCAGCTGCGCGGTCGTTCCGGTCGTCAGGGAGACCCGGGAGAATCTAAATTCTTCATTTGTCTGGAAGATGATTTGATTCGCCTGTTTGGTTCTGAAAAACTGATGAATATGTTTAATACGCTGGGTGTGCCGGAGAATGAGGAGATTCAGCATAAGATGCTCACGAGTGCGATTGAGAAAGCACAGATGAAAATAGAGAGCAACAACTTTGGAATCCGTAAGAACCTGCTGGAGTATGATCAGGTTATGAACGAGCAGAGGGAGATTATCTATGCGGAACGCCGCCGTGTGCTGGATGGAGAGAGCATGCGCGATGTTATTTATAAGATGATTACGGATCGCGTGGAAAATACAGTAGATACCTGTATTTCTTCTGAACAGGAGAGTGAAGAATGGGATTTGAACGAGCTGAATCAACTTCTTATTCCGATTATCCCTCTCAAGGAGGTAACGCCTGAGGATGTAAAAGGGATTCGCTCCAATGAATTGAAACATATGTTGAAGGAACAGGCTGTCAAAGCGTATGAGATGAAAGAGGCAGAATTCCCGGAGCCCGAGGCAGTTCGAGAGTTAGAGCGTGTTATCTTGCTTAAGGTGATTGACCGAAAGTGGATGGATCATATCGACGACATGGATCAGCTGCGCCAGGGAATTGGCTTGCAGGCGTATGGACAGCGAGACCCTCTGGTTGAGTATAAGATGAGCGGTTATGATATGTTCGACGGCATGATTGCCAATATTCAGGAAGATACCGTGCGTTTGTTGTTCCATGTGCGGATTGAGCAGAAAGTGGAACGTGAGCAGGTGGCAAAGGTTACCGGAACGAACCGGGATGAATCTGTGCCGAAAGGGCCGAAGAGAAGAGAGAATGCCAAGGTATATCCGAATGATCCCTGTCCTTGCGGCAGTGGCAAGAAGTACAAGCAATGTTGCGGCAGGAAATAATATAGATCTATGGCAGGATAATAATATAGGAACCGAATCGTCTGAAACAGTTGATTCGGTTCCTTTTATGTATAATGCGTAGTCAAATTGATAAAAACAGATTTTTATGAAAATGTACGTTAGTCCTCTTGTTCGATTTCTTCCTGCTCTTGCGTCTCTTCATTATCGCTGTACTCACTTTTATCCGGTAACACGAAATGTCCGATAAGCTCGTCCAGGACAGACGCCTGTGCGGATAATTCCTCGCTGGTTGCTGCCGATTCTTCAGCTGTGGCGGCATTGCTCTGAATAACTTCTGAAATCACATTAATGCCGGTTTCTACGCGCCGCATTGCCTCTGTCTGGCTTTCCATCATAACTTTCAGATTCCTGGAGAAATCTGCGGTTTCCTGGATGCCCTCTATTACAGATTGAATGGCATCCGCTGCATGTTCTGCCGCGCGGTTCCCTTCATTTACCTCATTGATTGATTTTTCAATCAGTTCCCTGGTATCGATTGCAGCCTGTGCGCTCTGATTTGCCAGTTCACGGATTTCATCGGCAACAACTGCAAATCCTCGTCCGGACTCCCCGGCTCTTGCAGCTTCTATGGAAGCGTTCAGGGACAGAAGGTTGGTCTGAGAGGCAATTGACTCAATCTCGGAAATGATATTTCCAATTCCGGTTGTGGCAGCGTTGATCCGCTCCATGGCAGTCATCATACTGTTCATTTCCTGACGTGTATTATCTGCTTTGCTTGCGTATAATTGTGCTTTTTCGTAAGATTCGTCTGCGCTGTTAGCGCCGTTTTCCATATTAGCAGTGACATCGGAAATTGTCTCGTGCAGTTCCTGTACAGAGATACTCTGGTCGGTTGCTCCTTCCGCAAGTGCCTGGGATGCCTGTGCCAGGGAGTCCGAACCAGCGGAAACCTGTGTAGACACTTCCCCGATAGCTAACAGGGTTTCTGACATCTGTCCCTTCAGGGAGCGCATCGACTGGTATAACTTTCTGAAATCACCAGTATAGCGGCTTTCGGCGCCAGACTTGACGGCATAATTACCGTTTGACATTTCACGTAATACCTCTTCGATATCGAAAATGATTTCGTCCAGTTTCTCAGCCATCTCCTGAGCGTCTTTTTCAATGGCTTCTATTTCATCTCCCGTTTTGATCACCGGGAAAGGAGCAGTCAGTTCACCATTGGCAAAAGTCTTAAAACGTTCACCCAGGCTTCCAAGGGGATCTGATATCCGTCTGGAGAATTTTTTACCTAGTTTGGTGGATAATATCATCGTTAAAACAACAATGATAATAATTGCGATAATCAGAATCCATAATAAAATAGTTAACTTGGTAGACAGACTGTTTCCTTCTGTTACTTTTACATCTAAAAGCTCCGCCATTTTATCGTAGATGCTTTGGTAAATTGGAGCCAGTTCATTTAATGCAATGTCCTGCGCCTGTTTGCAGAGTTCCCGGTCTGTGGTTGCCCCGAGTTCCATAATTTGGTTATCCAGTTCCCAGTATGCATCAAGTTCCGATTCGATTTCATCATAAGTAGCCCTGCCGCTTTTGGAAACAATCGTGTTTTCAATCTTTGCAAATGACTTCTCAAAACTGTCTTTTAATTCAGTGTGCTGCGCTACAACGGCGTTAATGGCGTCTGCATCGTCATAACCGATGGCTGCGCGTAGTGATGAGCGTAAATCGGCAAATTCGAACATGGCGGTTCCGATATCTCCCTGTGCAAAGCCGAAATTCCTCAACGCGTAGGAATATCTGGTTGATATAATAATCAAAGATATTAAGGCAATAACCACTACGGCCGCCATAATAGATGCTATCTGGAAAAAGGACTTTGTCAGCCGTTTTTCTATGTTCTCTTCGTAATTCATTTGTAATGTCCCCCTTTTGTAATGTTGCTTAAATCATTTTTGAATCATTTCCCGAATGTGAGAAAATAAAATAGATATAATATTATTTTCTGAAAATTCTGACAAACAATTAACTACTCTAGTTCTATTATAGACTATTTAAGGAAAAAAACAATATGCAAAATGGGGAAAATGTCGTAAAATGACATTTATATATAGATTACAGAAGTCTGCCGCAAAATAAACACCGGTGTCATAACTGCCGCAAATCTTTCATACATTATAAAAAAAGCAGTGTATGAGGGTATTTCGTTGAAAGGATACATAGAGGAACGGGCAGTGAATATTGCTAACTATATAATTGAGGAGAATGCTACCGTACGGCAGACCGCAAAAAAGTTTGGCATCAGCAAGAGTACAGTGCATAAAGATGTCACAGAACGACTAACCCAAATCAATCCAACACTTGCGGCTGAAGCGCGCAAGGTTTTGGACGTCAATAAGTCAGAACGCCATATTCGGGGCGGTTTAGCAACCAGGGAAAAATATCTACACCAAAAAGGGGCTGTCTGATGCAGCCCTTTTTTATTCTTAATAGGAAGTCTTTGTCACGCTAAGTCAGAAAGCGTTTTATATATTATATATGATAAAATAAATCAATAAAAATGATTAAATTTATCACTATACAAGATGTTCTTTGTGTGTTAAGATAAGACACATGAAAAACGAGGAAGAGGAAGAGTAGCTGTGGCGGAACTTACAGAGAGTCATCGGTGGTGGAAGATGGCAGTGACAAGACGGTGAACTGGCCTTGGAGTTTCCGGCTGAAAAGATGTTACCCGAAGAGGCAGATGTAACTGTTTGCCAGGTGAGAAAGTAAGCCAGGACGGGTTCTCCCGTTACAGGGATATGCATGGAAGTGGGTGCGGCAGATTTTGAATAGAGAAACGCCGGGGACAGACACGGAGTGCAGATGAGTGCATGGAAACATGAAGTAGAGTGGTACCGCGCAGGATTGCATAATCTTTCGTCTCTATTATCGTCAGGATAGTGGATGCGGAGGATTTTTTCGTGTCTTCGGATTATGATGATACGAAGGATATCAAGATAAAATAAAGTGAGCGAAAGCGGATTTATCTGCTTTGTCATAAAAGGAATGGAGGATATAATGAAAAATTTTGAAAAGTATCAAAGACAATATTTTATGCCGCCGGAAGTGACATATGACTGGGTAAAGAAAGAATATATTACGGAGCCGCCCATCTGGTGCAGCGTAGATTTGCGGGATGGCAACCAGGCCTTGATTGAACCTATGAGCCTGGATGAAAAGCTGGAGTTTTTTCAGCTCCTGGTGGATGTCGGTTTTAAGGAGATTGAGGTAGGTTTTCCGGCAGCTTCCGATACAGAGTATAATTTTATGCGCACGTTGATTGAGCGCGATATGATTCCTGATGATGTGACGGTGCAGGTATTGACGCAGGCGAGAGAACATATTATCCGCAAGACCTTTGAGGCGGTAAAAGGCGCGCCTCATGCGGTGGTACATTTGTATAATTCAACCTCCCTGGCACAGCGGGAACAGGTATTTAAAAAGAGTAAGGAAGAAATCAAACAGATTGCCGTGGAGGGAGCTATATTGCTGAAACAGCTTGCGGATGAGACAGAAGGCAATTTCACCTTCGAATACAGTCCGGAAAGTTTTTCCGGGACAGAGGTAGACTACGCATTGGACGTCTGTAATGCCGTGCTTGATATCTGGCAGCCGACGCCGGACAAAAAGGTGATTATCAATCTGCCGACGACTGTGGAAAACGCCATGCCCCATATTTTTGCGGGTCAGGTAGAATATATGAGCAAGCATATGCATTTCCGTGAAAATGTGGTGCTTTCCCTTCATCCGCATAACGACCGCGGGGTTGGAATCTGTGATGCGGAATTTGGAATTCTGGCCGGTGCAGACCGGATTGAGGGAACTTTGTTTGGAAATGGAGAGCGTACCGGAAATGTTGATATTGTCACGCTTGCAATGAATATGTTTTCTCACGGAGTGGACCCCAATCTGGATTTCAGCAATATGTCAAGGATTGCCGGGATTTATGAGCGTTGCACTCGTATGCAGGTATCGCCCAGACAGCCTTATGCCGGAGAGCTGGTGTTTACGGCATTTTCGGGTTCGCACCAGGATGCGATTGCCAAGGGAATGGCGTGTCGGGAACAAAATATAGACGGAGCATGGACGGTACCGTATCTGCCGATTGATCCAAAAGATGTGGGGCGCACGTATGATTCCGACGTTATTCGTATTAACAGCCAGTCTGGAAAAGGAGGCGTCGCTTACATCCTCAAGCAGAATTACGGCATTGTGATTCCTGAGAAAATGCGGGAGGAAGTGGGATATACTGTAAAAGGTGTTTCCGACCGTCGTCATATGGAGCTTTCACCAAAATTGATTTATGATATTTTTGAGGAACATTATGTTAAAAATATGCCGCATTTTCAGATTACGGAGTGCCATTTCAGACAGAAAGACGGTATTCTGGCGGAGGCAACGCTTTCCCATGGAGGACAGGTGCGTACGGTTACCGGAAATGGAAATGGACGCCTCGATGCAGTGAGCAATGCATTGAAACAGTATTTTAACATCAGTTATGAATTATCGGTATATGAAGAGCATTCGCTTTCCAGAGGATCTTCCGCAAAAGCAGTTTCTTATGTGGGAATTTCCTGTAATAATCAGCTGTACTGGGGAGTGGGAATCGATGAGGATATTATTTCTTCCTCCATAGAGGCGTTATGCGTGGCGGTAAACAAGCTGGAGCATATTAAAAATACCGAACAGTGCCGGGATGAGCGGCTGAATGAAATTATGAACTATATCCAGGAGCATTACCTGACTGTAACATTGGATGAATTGGCAGAAAAATTGAATTTGTCAAAACCATATTTGTCCAAATATATCAAGGATAAATCGGATAAAACATTCAGTGATATTGTGCGGAATGTCCGTATGAAAAAAGCGCGGGCGCTCCTGAAAAACACCAGTATGACGGTAGATAGTATTGCAGACAGCGTTGGTTACCAGAATGTAGAGCATTTCAACCGGCTCTTTAAGAAAAAATATGATATGACGCCAGTACAGTATCGCAACAGCAAACAGGGGATGAAGTAGTTTTTGCTTGTAAATATATGTGGCGTCCATTATAATAAGATGAAATGAATGTTTAGGGTATTTCAACGGAAACGACTGAAATGTTACCCTCAAATTTTACAAGATAAAAAACAGGAGGAGAAAGCGTTGAAAAAGGAGACTGTGATTGTTCTTGATTTTGGCGGACAGTATAATCAGCTCATCGCCCGGCGCGTGCGGGAATGTAATGTTTATTGTGAAGTAAAACCATATACGATGAGTCTTGAGGAAATTAAAGCAATGCAGCCGAAAGGAATTATTTTTACCGGCGGACCCAACAGTGTTTATGCCGAGACATCCCCACGCTATCAGAAAGAAATCTTTGATCTGGGAATTCCAATTCTTGGAATTTGTTATGGCTCCCAGATGATGGCGCATACTCTGGGGGGCGTGGTGAAAACCGCCCCGGTCAGCGAGTATGGACATACGGAAGTAGAGGTAGATACGACGGATGTGATTTTTGAGGGCGTATCTTCCAGAACGGTCTGTTGGATGAGCCATACGGATTACATTGAGACGGCTCCGGAGGGATTTCATGTGACGGCGCATACTCCGGTGTGTCCGGTAGCGGCGATGGCGTGTCCGGAACGCAAATTATATGCGACGCAGTTCCACCCGGAAGTCATGCATACTGCCGAGGGTATGAAAATGCTTTCCAATTTCGTCTATAAAGTCTGTGGCTGTGCTGGCGATTGGAAGATGGATTCTTTTGTTGAGACGACCATTCAGAGCCTGCGTGCGCAGATAGGAGATGGCAAGGTGCTTTGCGCCCTGTCCGGCGGTGTGGATTCGTCTGTCGCAGCCGTACTGCTCTCCAAGGCTGTGGGAAAACAACTGACTTGTGTTTTTGTAGACCATGGTCTTCTTCGTAAAGATGAAGGAGATGAAGTGGAGGCAGTATTTGGTCCCAATGGGGATTATGAGCTGAATTTTATTCGCGTGAATGCGCAGCAGAGATACTATGATAAATTAAAAGGTGTGACTGAGCCGGAGGAAAAACGTAAAATTATTGGAGCAGAATTTATCCGCGTTTTTGAAGAAGAGGCGAAAAAAATCGGAGCGGTGGATTTTCTGGTGCAGGGAACGATTTATCCAGACGTTATCGAATCGGGACTCGGTAAATCTGCGGTGATCAAGTCCCACCACAATGTGGGTGGTCTCCCGGACGTTGTTGATTTTAAGGAAATTATTGAGCCGCTGCGGATGTTGTTTAAGGATGAAGTGCGAAAAGCCGGACTGGAGCTTGGCATTCCCGAACATCTGGTATTCCGTCAGCCCTTCCCGGGTCCGGGCCTCGGTATCCGCATTATCGGAGAGGTCACAGAGGAGAAGGTGAAAATTGTCCAGGAGGCAGACTATATTTATCGGGAGGAAATTGCCAAAGCCGGTCTTGACAAAGGGCTTGGACAGTATTTTGCAGCGCTGACGAATATGCGCTCGGTAGGAGTGATGGGAGATTTCAGAACCTATGATTATGCGGTGGCGCTTCGGGCAGTGAATACGTCGGATTTCATGACGGCGGAGGCGGCGGAGATTCCGTGGGGAGTGCTGCAGAAAGTTACCAATAGGATTGTGAATGAAGTCAAGGGGGTTAATCGGGTGGTATATGATTGTACAGGGAAGCCGCCTGGGACGATAGAGTTCGAATAAACAAAAATGCTTAGTAAACCCAGTGTTTATGCGGGTTTGCGGACTTTTGAAAGGTCTTTTGATAACAAATTGATAACAGTCGTTTGAGTGCGATTATTCTTACTGTCAAGTGGTTTGTTGGTGGGAGAATGATTTGCAAGCGGTTTAGATGACTGAAATAAATCCATATTATAACGCCCTTAGCTGTGGGTAGGAACTCATGGCTAAGGGCGTTTTTTGTCGTGCTTGTCAATCGTTTTTCAGTTTGTCCTTGAACGCTTTGGCTAAGGTATCGCTCAATTCCTTAGAGGAGACTTTCGCCCAATGCTGCGTGGTATCAAACTTTGGATAATTATACCGCCACTGGTCGTAATCTTCCCTGCTGATTTCCTCGGCAGAGAGCTTGTCTGCCTGCTCTTTCCAAGCAGAGAGCATTTTCAGCAGTTCGGCGGCATCCTTGCTTTTGTCTTTGTTGACTTTTAAGCAGATTTCACCGTCTGATTCACTGACGGTAAGACCGTAAATGTCCTCAAGGGTAAATAAGGTGTGCATAAGCCCGATGTAGCTGTCAATGTCGGGTATGTCAAGAGCCTGCGGCACAACGTCAAGAGCCTGCGCCAGTGCAGCCGTCAAGTCTGCCTTTGGCTTGCGTGAGCCAGTTTCGTACTGCGCCAGACGCACATCCGCTGATTTTTCGGGAAATCCGACAAGCATACCGAGGTATTTTTGCGTCATGCCCCGCATGATGCGGAAAAAATGTATTCTTTCGCCAATCGCCATAATGTTTCACTCCTTGTTCTTATACTTTATTAGACGAAGTCTGCCCGCCCGAAGGGCATGTGTTGCGGTATGCCCTGTGGGTATGTTTATAAGGAGTATAGCATATATGTTTAGAGAAAGTCAAGCATAAGCGAAACAAAAAAGTTTAATATTTTCTTGCAAACCTATTGACAGTAGCAAAAATGTTTAGTATTATGAATTAAGCAAAAACGCTTAACAAGAAATGCCGCAAGGGCATACCTATATGCCCAGAGTAATGGGCGGCAAAAAGGAAAGGAGAGGTTGTATGGACAACAAATTTATCCGTGTGGATGAGGTGGCGCAGGAGCTTTCCGTATCAAAGCCTTACGCCTACAAGCTCATTAAAAAGTTGAATGACGAGCTGAAGGAGCAGGGATTTATCA
>CAJTSB010000004.1:0-17984 GCA_910578825.1 uncultured Lachnospiraceae bacterium
GAATTAATCTTAATTAGGATTAAATTTTTCCAACAGTGTATTCATGGTAAAATACATAAGATGCAGATATGTAAAAATGGTACGCCAAAATTATCTTTTTATGAAATAGCAAAAAACCGCACAAACATATTTACATAATCGTACAGATAATATATAATTATAGTGCGAAAAGGAGATGATGATATGTCCATAACAGCTACAGAATTAAAACAGAATTTAGGCAAATACTTGTTGCTTTCTGCACAGGAAGACATTTATATTACTAAAAATGGGAAAGTAATTGCAAAATTGACAAATCCATACCAAAACAGAGTGGAAACGGCAAAGTCATTATTTGGTATACTGCCAAAGGATGCTGATATAGATGCTGCACGGAATGAAAGGTTGGATAATAAATAATGAAAGCATTAGTTGACACAAATATAATCATAGATGCATTGACGGGAAGGGAGCCATTCAGAGAAACAGCAGAAAAAATATTTATGTTTGCCGCCAATCAGATAGAGGATTTATATATTACCGCAAGTTCCGCTACAGACATTTACTATTTAATGAGAAAACATATGCATAGTTCAGATCAAGCTAAAAATGCCATATCCAAATTATTTGAGCTGTTTTATATTTTGGATGTTACTTCTGAAGATTGCCGGCAAGCATTATTACTGAAGCTAAAAGATTATGAAGATGCAGTTGTTTCCTATTGTGCAATCCGTAACCAGATAGATTACATTGTAACAAGAAACATAAAGGATTATAAGGAATCAAAAATCAAAGCTGTATTACCGGATGAATTTATTAGCATAGTTTCTGGTGAAGAAAGTCCGGGTGTTTGAAAAATTAAATAAAAAATCGGGGTAACAGGATTCGAACCTGCGACCTCACGGCCCCCAGCCGTGCGCTCTAGCCAAGCTGAGCCATACCCCGAAACAATACGTATTTTATCATAGGAAAAAAGGGATGTCAACTACTAAAATTTTTGACATCCCTTTTCCGTTCTGCAGAAATAAAAAATAATGAGACATTTTTCAGGGAAGAATCGTATCTATAGTGAAAGGCAGGTGAGAGGGATGCACTCTTCATTGCGTACGGATGAAGAAATAGAGGAAATTTATAATCGTCATGTTGACACTGTCTACCGTGTTTGCTTTTCGTTCATGAAAAATGAAGCTGATACAGAAGATATTGTGCAGGAAACGTTTTTGAAATTGATTACAAGTGAAAAACAGTTTCAGTCAGAATCGCATGAAAAGGCGTGGCTGATTGTGACCGCATGCAATACATGCAAGGATGCTTTGAAACACTGGAGGCGGAGAGTGGAAAATATTGATGATTATCCGTCCATTGAGGCTGCGTCTCCTCTGGAGGGGGATGGCATGTTACATGCAGTTCTCGCACTTCCTGTAAAGTACAAGGAAGTTGTTTACCTGCACTATTATGAGGGCTACCGTACTTCAGAGATTGCAAAAATGCTGCACTGTTCCGATGCAGCCGTGCGGAATCGTCTGTTGCGGGCCAGGAAATTTCTAAAAAAATATTTGGGTGGTGATTGTTGAAATGATGAAAGAAATTATAGATTCTTATGAAAAAATGAAACCGGATGAGGATGCCAAAAAGAGGATGTTACATAATATTTACCTTATGGCCTCGCAGGAGGATATGGCAGGAAAGGAAAGAAACATGAAGAAATTAAAAACGGGACATTTTCTGCGCATAGCGGCTGCAGCTGCAGCTATCGCAGCGGTACCAACGGTGGCATATGCTACCGGGATTTTTGGATTGGATCAATTAAGTCTGGGCAAAAAGAATATGGAGATTTCCGTAGCGGTAAACGATACAGAGGGAATAACGGTATCTCTGGAAGATTCTTCAGAAATGATATCCTTGCAGGGCGTTTCGGAAAGCCCGGAATACAAAGCGTGCAGCGAGTGGACAGATTTTACGGACAGTTATGATAAGGAAAGCGGGATCCTCTCAAAAATCGGTGATCGGACGGTTGGGTTAGGTGAGCCGTATGAGGAAGTTTACGGTTGTTATACGCAGGAAATGGCGGATAAGGTTGACGAGCTCTGTCGGAAATACCAGTTGTCAAAGCTGGAGGGCATGAAAACGGAGGACGATTATAAAACTCTCTGTAATCGTGTCGGTATTGGAGATATTGGTGGGAAAACCGTGGAATATGCAAAAAACAATATTGGCGGCGGATATTTCTATGATAACGGAACGTTCCAACTGGAAGGAAGGGCAATTATTTCGGGAAATTCTGCCTGCATGACAGATTATCAGCTCAGACGTTCTGTGAAAGGCGCTTTTGATACGGTAATACTGAATGTTGGAAATATTGATAATTATCGCCAATGGGAATATACGACAGAAAATGGTGAATCCGTACTGCTTGCCAATGGCAGTGACAAGGCGCTGATTATTTTGGAAAAGGAGAATTCCTATATTGTTGTAAATGTCCTTGGCGATATGGAACGGGGCTCTTTTGACGTCAGTGATAAAGCATTGGAACTTCTGGCGGAGATGTTTGACTTTAAAGTGATAGACTGATTTGCGTTTGACGAGTAGGTGGATAATCGTCGTTTGTTATAATGATGGCAAAAGAGGGAAATATTCCCTCTTTTTGTTGTATAAAAACATAAATCCCCTGATTATGCGGGGTGGAGGGAGGCGCGGCATATAAACAGGTCTTCAAATATTGCCCGAATGATTTGACTTTATGAAAAATATATTTATAATGAAAGTTGACAACAGAAAAGAAAGGCAGTTATATGAAGACAACAAAGAAGACAGGAAATGGATGGCTGGGAGTATGGATTACGGCCGGAATTCTTCTGGTGCTTCTTCTGATATACTTAGGAACCGCGCTCTTTTTTTGTACGCATTTTCTGCCGGGAACGGTAATCAATGGAATATCTGTATCCGGGGATAACATAAAAGACGTGAAATGGAAAATGATACAGGAAACAGAAAAGTATGAGATTAAGATAAAGGCACGTGAAGATAAGGAAGAAATTATTGCAGGGGTAGATATTGGAGTAATGCCGATTTTTGACGGCAGTTTGGAGGAGGAACTAAAGAAACAGAACTGTTTTACATGGCCGAATGCTTTTTTTAAGGAAACGTTGATTACGGTAGAGACGATGGTGGAGTTCAGTGAAGAACGGTTGAAGAAAAAAGTAGATGAACTGGAGATTATGGATACAGACAAGATGGTAAAACCTAAGAATGCCAGGATTTCTGAATATTCCAAAAAGGATTTTTATACGATAGTTCCGGAAGAACAGGGAACGAAGATAAGCAGGAAAAAATTTTTAAAATGTCTGGGTCAGGCAATTATTAATCTTGAGGATTCCATCTCTCTGGAAGAGGAAAAATGTTACAAAAAGCCTAAGATTACGGCTGAGTCAAAAGAACTCAGGAAACTTGTAAAGGAATTGAACCATTATGTAAAAGCTAAGATTACCTATCAGTTTGGCAAGAAAGAACAGGTTCTGGACGGAGAGGAAATCAGCAGGTGGCTTTCTGTGGATGAGCAGAAAAACGTGAGTGTTTCAGAGGAAGAGATTGCCGCTTATGTGGAACGCCTGGCAGATAAATGGGATACGGTAGGAAAGCCGAAGAAACTAAAGACGTCATATGGCAGGAAGGTTAATGTTGAAGGCGGAGATTACGGTTGGAAGATTGACCGGGAAAAAGAAAAAGAAATACTTACGAAACTTGTTCAGGAGGGGCAGACAGCTACGAGGGAACCAGAGTATGAGAAGACAGCAAACAGCAGGGGCAAGAAAGATTATGGAAATACATATGTTGAGGTAAACCTTACAGCACAGCATTTAATTTATTATAAAGATGGAAAAGTGGTTGTGGATTCTGATTTCGTATCAGGAGACGTGGCGAAAAGACGGGAGACCCCGACCGGGGCATATGGACTCTACTATAAGGAAAGGAATCGAACGTTAAGGGGGCAGGGGTATGCCAGTCCGGTATCTTTCTGGATGCCGTTTAACGGCGGAGTGGGATTTCATGACGCTAAATGGCGAGGAAGTTTTGGCGGGGATTACTATAAATGGAAGGGTTCTCATGGATGCGTTAATCTTCCTTACAGTGCGGCAAAAACATTGTTTGAAAATATTGAATCGGGTTGTGCAGTTTTGGTATATACGTTGCCGGGAACGGAAGGCAAGATGCCTCAGATATAAGAAACGGGGTGTGGAGAATGGAACATTCAAATGAGAAGAAACTGACAATTTCAGATGTGGCGGAGGCTTTGGGGGTGTCCAAGACGACTGTGTCGAGGGCGATATCCGGAAAGGGGAGAATTGGAAAAGATACCCGGGAACGTGTGCTTACCTATATTGAGAAACATAATTACAAGCCGAACGTTCTTGCAAAAGGGCTGGCGCAGTTAAAGACTTATAATATTGGCGTCATGCTGCCGGAGGATTATACGGTTGTGGACTTACCTTTCTTTCAATCCTGTCTGGTAGGGATAGAGGAGACGGCAATCAGTATGGATTATGATATCCTGTTGACGATGAGCCGTGGAAGGGACTGTGCGCAGCTTATGCGTATGGTGGAAAACCATAAAGTAGATGGCGTGATTCTGATGCGGACGTTTACAGAAGACGCCCACGTGGAATACTTAAAGACACAGAATATTCCATTTGTCACAGTGGGCAGCAGTAATTATCAGGGCGTCGTACAGGTGGATAATGATCATCGCAGCGCCTGCCGGGAATTGGTATCGATCCTTTTGATGAAGAATATGAAACGGATTGGTCTGATTGGCGGTATTGAGAGCCACGTGGTGACCCAGAGCAGGATTCAGGGATATGTGGATGCCCACGAGCAGGCGGGAGCAGCGATAAATCAGGAGATCGTCTATGTGAATATAGAAAAGGAAGTCATGATTGAGCGCGCGGTAGAAAAAATTCTCTCCGAAGGGGTGGATTGTATTGTCTGTATGGACGATGCCGTCTGCATCTATGTGCTGAATAAGCTGCGCAAGGAAAAAATCGCAATTCCAGATAAGATGAAAGTGGCGTCGTTTTATGACAGTTCCATCTTGAGGAATAATCTTCCTTCTATAACCTCCCTTTCTTTTAATGCAAGGGAGCTGGGGGTGGTGGCCTGTAAAGTATTGATGGAGGTTGTCGATGGGAATGTAGTAAAGCCTCAGACCCTGCTTGGGTATGAAGTGATTTTGAAAGATTCTACCAAGTAATATTATTTAGTAAATTTGTGTGGTAAAATACGACATAATTCTGGGTAAATTTACTAATTAATTCAGTAAAAGACAAAAAATATTGGAAAAGCTTGAATTTACAGGGAAATCCGGTGTTTTAAATGACAAAAAAGACACAAAAATAGCAAAAATCATAGTGGAATATAACCGAATAAATGCTTGATTATATGGGAAACATAGTGATAATGACGAAATGTTCTTAGACAGAATATACAAAAAAATAAGTAAAAAACTGGAAAGTGTTGACATTGACATCATATCCTATATTTGGTAAACTAGACTCGTAGAGCAACCGATTGCGCAAATAATGCGCATTGGTTAAAAAAATATTAAGTTTTCATGGGAGGGAAACCAATATGAAAAGAAAAATTTTAAGCGCTTTGCTCTGTGTAGCAATGACAGCAACTATGTTGGCTGGATGTGGAAATAGTTCCAACGAATCCACCGACGACAAGAATCAGGAAGCAACTGATGACGCAGCAGCCGATGACACGGCAGACGACGCAACTGATGATGCCGCTGGCGATGACGCAGCAGATGACAGCGCAGCAGGCGGCGATAAGCTGACTGTATGGTGCTGGGACCCGGCATTCAACATTTTCTCCATGGAAGAGGCTGGCAAGGTTTATCAGGCTGACCATCCGGAATTCTCCGTAGAAGTTACTGAGACTCCTTGGGAAGATGTACAGACGAAACTTACGACAGCAGCAACCAGTGGAGACTTATCCACATTGCCGGATATTATTCTGATGCAGGATAATGCATTCCAGAAGAACGTTATTTCTTATCCGGATGCATTTGTTGATTTGACAGACAGCGGTATTGATTTTGGCCAGTTTGGTGAGGCTAAAACAGCATACTCTGTAATTGATGGCAAGAACTATGGTGTTCCGTTTGATAACGGCGCTGTAATCGCTGCTTACAGAACAGATATCTTAGAGCAGGCTGGAATGAAGATTGAAGACTTTACAGACATCACATGGGATGAGTATCTTGAAAAAGGTAAGACAGTTCTTGAAAAGACTGGCAAGCCGTTACTTTCCTGCCAGGCTGGTGAGTCTGACGTTATCATGATGATGCTGCAGTCCTGCGGAGCATCCCTGTTTGATGATGAGGGAAATCCTGCACTTGTTGGCAATGAAGCATTGAAGAAAGTTATGGAAACTTATGCAGCATTGAAAGAGGCTGGAGTTCTGGTAGAGGTTAATGACTGGGATCAGTACATTTCTACCATGAATACCGAGGCTGTTGCTGGTACTATCAATGGTTGCTGGATTATGGCATCCATCAAGACAGCAGAAGACCAGAGCGGAAAATGGGCTGTTACTAATATGCCTAGCCTTGTAGACGTAGAAAACGCAAGCAATTATTCCAACAACGGTGGTTCTTCTTGGGCTGTTACAGCTAACTGCCAGAACGTTGAACTGGCAAAAGATTTCCTTGCAAGCACATTTGCAGGAAGCGTTGAGTTATATGAGAACATTATCAGCTGTGGCGCTCTTGCTACTTATCTGCCGGCTGGTGAGTCTGATGTATACGCAAAAGGCGATGACTTCTTCGGCGGAGACGCAGTATCTGCTAAGATCGTAGAGTTCGCAGGCAAGACACCGAGCAACAACACTGGTGTATACTACTATGAGGCTCGTGATGCTGTTGCTACTGCAATGCAGAATATTGTAGGCGGTGCAAACGTTGATGATGAGATTCAGCTTGCACAGGAGACAATCGAATCACAGATGCAGTAATTCAGAAAATATTGAGACTTCATATAATGTGAATAGAAACAGTCTGGGGGGGACAGCAGTCGCTGCCCCCCTCGATTGGTATAAAAGGGGGATACAGATGTGAGTCAAGTGAAAGAACCCAAAAAAAGAAAAATGTCTCTGGAAAGAAGACATAATTTGACTGGCTGGGTATTTTTGACACCTGCAACGCTTATGATTGCAGTTATGAGCTTTTGGCCCATGATTCAGGCTTTCATTTTATCTCTGCAGACAGGTAAGGCGAACAATTTAAGTTTTGGTGATCCTCTTGCCAACTATGTTCGTATGTTCAGAGATAACGTCTTTACGACTTCTTTAGGGAATACGTTCTTATATCTGATTATTCAGGTGCCGATCATGCTGATTCTGGCATTGATTCTGGCATCCATGTTGAATAACAAAGATTTACGGTGCAAAGGTTTGTTCCGTACAGCAATTTTCCTGCCATGTGCAACATCGCTGGTTTCTTATGCAATTATTTTCCGTTCTCTGTTCAGTGTGGATGGATTTGTTAACACCGTGTTAATTAACCTTGGAATTCTGAATACGGGATATAATTTCCTGGGTCATGCGACAAGTGCGAAAATTATCATTATCATTGCATTGGTTTGGAGATGGACCGGATACAATATGGTATTTTATCTGTCCGGATTACAAAACATTGAATATTCTGTGTATGAGGCAGCGAAGATTGACGGCGCAAGCCCGATGCAGACTTTCTTTCGGATTACAGTTCCGCTTTTGAAACCGACAATTCTTTTGACGGCGATTATGTCTACAAACGGAACATTGCAGTTGTTTGATGAGTCTGTCAACCTGACAAAGGGTGGTCCTGCAAATGCTACCATCACAATGTCCCATTATATTTACAATATGTCCTTTAAATATGTGCCGACCTTCGGGTATGCGGCAGCAATGTCCTTCCTGATCTTTATTCTGGTGGCAGTTCTGGCATTTATACAGATGAAAGTAGGTGATAAGCGTGACTAAGACAAAAAGATCAAGAGCGTTAATGTATGTATTTTTGACTATTGTTTCAGTGATTTCTGTATTTCCGCTTTACTGGATGTTAATCAGCGCTACCAACAAGAGTATAGATGTCAGCAGAGGAACGATGCTTCCGGGATTGGCTTTGATTGATAACTGGAAGTCGCTGCTTTCCCAACAGGATGTGGCGAGGGCAATGATTAATTCGTTTAAGTATTCGATTATTTTGACTCTCTGTGCACTGGTAATCTGTTCTCTTGCCGGATATGGATTTGAAATTTACCATGACAAGGGCAAGGATGCAGTAATGTCCATCTTGCTTTTGGGTATGATGGTTCCATTCGTGGCAACGTTGGTTCCGTTGTTCCGTATGTTTTCAGCAGCAAAGTTGTTGAATACTACTGTGGCATTTATATTGCCGACAATATCAACACCGTTCCTGATTATGATGTTCCGGCAGAGTGCGCGGAGTTTTCCGCATGATATTATTGAGGCGGCAAGAATTGACGGTCTGAACGAGATCCAGATTTTCTTCCGTATGTTTATTCCGACCATGCGCTCGACGTATGCGGCAGCTATGACGATTACGTTTATGAATGCATGGAATAATTACTTATGGCCGAAGGTAATCATGACGACAGATGAGAGCATGACAATGCCAATGTTGGTTGCGAACCTTACGGAAGGTTATGTTACCGATTATGGTGTATTGATGTTAGCCGTTCTGTTGTGTAGTCTGCCAACCATTATTATATTCTTCTTATTACAGAAGAGCTTTGCAGAAGGTATTACCGGAGCAGTAAAATAATGTTTGAATGCATATATTTGTTCAACAGCACTTTATCTCTTGTGACGGTTCTAAGTGCCAGTGGCAATTAGTGACAGCCGGAGCGAGAGCGTAGACACATACCCCGCAGCTTGCTGCGGGGTACCATTATATACAGATATCTTACGTTTGTGCAGGTGAGATATAATGAAAAATAATAATCTCCGGAGGTATGAAATGACACAATTTAACTATGAGAAAGTAAAAAATCCGCTTTTATTCGCTGAAAATCGCCTGGAGGCTCATTCTGATCATGTATGCTATGCTTCGATGGAAGAATTGGGGGAACGAAAGAGCAGTTTCCGTTATTCTTTGGATGGGCTTTGGAAATTTTCCTATGGGAGGAATTATCAGTCCGCTATTCAGGGATTTGAATCCACAACATATGATTGCAGAGCCTGGGCGGATATCAGAGTTCCGGCACATATTCAGATGGAGGGTTATGATGCCCCCCAATATGCGAACACACAATATCCTTGGGATGGAAGGGAAGATATTGCGCCGGGCGAAGTGCCGGAATTTTTCAATCCGGTGGCAAGCTATGTAAAATATTTTTTCGTTCCGGAGCATATGAAGGGAAAACCGCTGTTTATTTCTTTTCAGGGTGTGGAGAGTGCGATGGCATTGTGGCTGAATGGAACTTATGTGGGCTATAGCGAGGATAGTTTCACGCCTTCCGAATTTGAGCTGACGCCTTATCTTGTGGAAGGGGAAAATAAGCTTGCCGTTCAGGTATTTAAATGGAGCTCTTCAAGCTGGTGTGAGGATCAGGACTTTTTCCGTTTTTCGGGAATTTACCGCAGCGTATATCTTTATACGGTACCTGAGGTACATGTGCAGGATATTTGTGTGCGGACCTTGTTGGACGATGCGTATAAGAATGCAGATTTGAGCCTGAAGTTTCAAATGTCCGGGGAAGGACAGGTTTCCCTGACGCTGCGTGACGGCGAGGATGTTATTGCATGGAAACAGGCAGATGCAAAGGAGGAATTTACAGTAATTATTCCGGTGAATGAACCGGCGCTCTGGAGTGCCGAGGAACCGAATCTGTATGAACTTCTGGTAGAGGTTTTTAATGAGAATGGAGAATCTCAGGAGGTTTTTGCGCAGATGGTCGGATTCCGTCGCTTTGAGATGATAGATAATCTTATGTGCCTGAATGGAAAGCGAATTGTATTCAAGGGTGTGAACCGCCATGAATTCAGCTCTAAGAGGGGGCGTGTTCCGAATGAAGAGGAAATGATACAGGATATCCTGACAATGAAACGGAATAATATCAATGCAGTCCGCACCTGCCATTATCCGGACGATTCCAGAATTTATGAGCTTTGTGATAAATATGGATTGTATATGATTGATGAGAATAATTTGGAGAGCCATGGAAGCTGGGATCCAATCCTTCGCGGGGAGACTACGGAAGAAGAGATTGTTCCCGGTGACCGCAAGGAATGGGAGCCGATGATGCTTGACCGTGTGAATTCCTGTTATCAGAGGGACAAGAATCATCCGGCAATCTTAATCTGGTCCTGCGGAAATGAATCTTACGGAGGAAGCGTTATCAATGAGATGTCCGAATTATTCCGAAAGCTGGATGATACGAGACTGGTACATTATGAGGGAGTATTTCAGGACAGGCGGTATAATAACAGCAGCGATATGGAGAGTCAGATGTATCCTTCGGTGGCAAGCATTCAGGAATTTCTGAAAAAAGACAGGAGCAAGCCGTTTATCTGCTGTGAATACACACATGCAATGGGGAATTCCTGTGGAGCCATGCACAAATATACGGATTTGGCAGATACGGAACCGCTGTATCAGGGCGGATTTATCTGGGACTACATCGACCAGTCTATTGAGAAGAAGGATCGCTATGGAAATAAGTTCCAGGCATACGGCGGCGATTTTGGCGAGCGTCCTACGGATTATAATTTCAGCGGCAATGGCATTGTTTACGGTGGGGAAAGGGATGAGTCCCCGAAAATGCAGGAAGTGAAATTTAATTATCAGAATCTTACGGCGGAAGTGTCCAGAGAAAAAGTCTTAATAAAAAATAAAAATTTATTTGTGAATTCCAATCAGTTTGATTGTGTGGTATTATTAGAGAAGGATGGAAAGTTTTTACAGCAGGCAGTTCTTGTCACGGATGTGGAGCCTTTATCGGAAGAGGAATATGAGCTGCCCGTTCAGATACCGGATATGCCAGGTGAATATGCGGTTACCGTTTCTTTCCGCCTGAAAGAAGAGACAGATTGGGCGCCAAAAGGGTATGAAATGGCATTCGGTCAGGGCGTGTTTGAGAATTGCAAAGAGCAGGAGCCTGTTACGGATGAAATTACCGTTATCAAAGGAATGTGGAACATTGGCGTCCGGGGAATGAATTTTGAATGTATGTTCAGTAACCTGAAATCGGGTCTGGTGTCGTATCGTTACGGCGGAAGAGAGCTGATAGAAAAAATTCCCATGCCGAATTTCTGGCGCGCACCTGTTGACAACGATGAGGGCAATCAGATGCAGATGCGCATGGGTCAGTGGAAACTTGCCAGTATGTACCTGAGAAAAGATGAGGAGGTAAAGGAGAATCCCAGGCTTGAGCAGAAGGAGCACAGTGCGGTTGTCACCTATTATTATGTGATGCCTACAGCGCCAAAGAGCAAATGCAGTCTTTCCTATGAGGTATTCGGAGATGGCACAATTGATGTTACCTTGCAGTACGACCCGGTGAAGGAATTGAAGGATATGCCTGAATTTGGCGTTATGTTCAAGTTTAATGCTGATTTTGAAAATCTGGAGTGGTATGGCAATGGTCCGGCTGAGACTTATGCAGACCGGAAACATGGCGCGAAGCTTGGCATTTACCGCAATAAGGTTGCAGACAATATGGCAAAATACCTCGTTCCGCAGGAATGTGGCAATAAGACCGGCGTTCGCTGGGCAAAAATTACGGATAATGCCGGACAGGGAATTGCATTTTATGGAGACAAGATGAGTTTTTCTGCAATGCCCTATACGCCTCATGAACTGGAAAATGCCATGCATCCCTATGAATTGCCGCAGGTGCATTACACCGTAGTACGTGCTGCGATGCAGCAGATGGGCGTAGGCGGAGACGATAGCTGGATGTCTGAAGTACATCCGGAATATTTGATAGATGTGAGTGAGCCTTTGAAGTTTACGTTTAGTTTCAAGGGAATTGTATAATTTATGAAATGGCAGTGACGCGTTGCGGCACATGCCGATACCTGTGAGAAGGAGGAAAAGAAATGGATAAATTTGTGGTAAATATCATCCATCGCCCCGAAATGGTGCCGGAATATGCAGAGAAAGTAACCGGTCACGGTAAGGCGGAGGATATTGGCAGAAAGGCGCTTTTGACAGAATCGCTGGATATTTTCAGGACGCAGCAGCGTCTGGCGCATGAGAATGGCTTAAAGACCACCATTCAGATGACGTATGCCAGCCTGTTTAACGAAGAGGCAGTGGAGATTGCCAAGGCAGACCATGAGAAATATGGGGATGAGATTGCATTATCTTTGCTGGGACTTCCCTGCAAAGAATTTCGTGAGAAATATAACACGAAGGATTTTTGTATCTGGATGTTTTCGATGGAGGATAAGAAATCAATTGTCGATGATGTATTCGGGAAATTTTACGATACGTTTGGATTTTATCCAGAATCCACAGGTTCTTATTATATGGATGCAGATTTGACAAATTATATCAAAGAGAAATATCCATCCGTCAAATGTGCGGTGGCTACCTGTTGGGAGGAAGGCCCCAAGGCATATCATACCTGTAACAATTCCTGGTACACGCTGTTTGACGGAGGTCCCTGGAATCCCTGGATTCCTTCAAAGCAGAATACCCATGCTCCGGCGGCAAATGAGGCGGAAGACAGTGGAATCGTGGCAATCCCGCATCTGTCCAGAGATTTGCTTGCATGTTATGATGGCAATGGGTCCAATTTCGGTACGCATCCGCAGAATGTACTGCGCGGCATGATTTATGACAGCAAGACATGGGAATACCCTTATCTGTATAATTTGATTGACCAGTATCGTGATCTGGAGAAATATAATAACGGTTACGCCTATAATATGATGTTTGTCGGACCGGGCTGGATGAACAAGATGGGACGCTGGGAGTCTCCGTATGAATTGCTGGAGAAATCTTATTCCGATGGATGCGCATATTACGGTAAGCTCAAGAAAGAAGGCAAACTGATTGATATGACGATGGCGGAGTTTGCCGATTACTACCGTGAGAAAAAAAGCTATACGGAGCCGGAATGCGCGTTGTGGCGCGATATTCTCTATGGATCAGACAAGCAGTTATTCTGGTACTGCGATCCCTATATGCGCGCCTGTGTCAATATGGATCAGGGCGGCGCGATTGTGGACTTGCGTCCTTATGCGGCGAAACTGGAATGGCCGGTTGGAATCGGGACGAAACATGTGCAGGATGCATCCTATCCATTCCTGATACAGGAGAAATACCGTGCAGGTTATTTCACGCATTATGCAGGGGAAGGCACGGTAAGAAGCGCTAAGTTGTCTTACAATGGCGAGGAGGTAGACCTCTGTCTGTGCCGTACCAAAGCGCATTTTTCAGAGGAAGGCAAGACGAGAATCCTGACGCTTGATCCGGTTGAGATTGAATTTTATGATTTGACCGTAAAACTCCAGACCAGGATTTATTTTGAAGAAGGAAGCTCTAATATCAGGATTGAGCGGAATATTCTTGAGATGAGCAATCCCGAGGCAAAAGTGGAGTTGAATGAATACATGGTGGCATGTTACGGTACTACGGAGTATCCTGAGGACATGACGGGCATCACCCTCAAATGTGAAGGTGCGCAGGAGAAAGAAATTTCTTATGAATATAAATGCAGAGAGGCAGAGCTTGCGGGAGCAGATGCTGTCAGTGCAGTAATTCCTGCTATTGAGACGAAGGTGTCCATGACATCATCTGACAGGGAAGCAGTCGGATATGTGAGAGAGGGTTATGCATTCTCGCCAATGTTTACCTTAGGTTATACGAAGACAATCTCAGATAAGGAGGTATTTACGACATGGCTCAATCTGGAAAAGGCAGATTAAATTACAGATGTCCATCCTGTTTTATGAGGGATTTGGATATTGATATGTTTTATGATAAGGAAAAAGATGAATTTTATTGTATGCGTTGCCAGTATACCGGAAATGAAAAAGACGTTTTGGAGAAGAATGAAATGATTCGTTTCCGCTACCGCGCGATGGATAAGCGTTTTACCAAGTTTGATTTTGACTAACAGCTTTTGTCCTAAGGAGGGACCCGGCGAAGCTGGGAGGATGCCTTAGGGCTCCTTGGATAGCCAGGGAATTGAATCGCAATGACGCGAGCCGAGCTGTTAGCGCGAAATGTAATGTCAAAAAGGAGGCAATTTTATGGGAAGGATTTCAGAGAAAATGGAATTTATCAAAGGTATGGATATCTCCTCTCTGATGGAGTTGGAAAATTTGGGGGCAAAGTTTTATGATGCGGACGGTGATGAGAGAGATTTATTGTCTGTTCTGCAGGAGTATGGCACCAACGCCGTCAGACTGCGGATGTGGAACAACCCTTATTCCCCGGAGGGAGAGCCTTATGGAGGCGGAACGAACGACATGGCAACGACCATTGCTTTGGCAAGGCGTGCGCGTGACCGGGGGATGTATATCCTTCTTGATTTACATTACAGTGATTTCTGGGCAGACCCGGGCAAGCAGATTAAACCCAAGGCGTGGGCGGATTTTACCGGTAAACGTCTGGAGTATGCTGTTCAGGACTATACCATTGCCATGCTGCGAAATTTGAGAGCGGAAGGTGTTGTACCAGATATGGTTCAGGTGGGCAATGAGCTGTCAAACGGTTTGTTGTGGCCGGACGGCAAACGACCGAATTATGAGAACATCACGTTGTTTGTCAATGCAGGTATTCGCGGCGTGCGTTCCATGGATGGGGATATTCCCATCATGATTCATCTGGATAACGGCGGCAATAATGAGCTGTATCGGGAGTGGTTTGATAATTACTTTGAAAATGACGGAATGGATTTTGAAATTATCGGGTTATCCTATTATCCTTTCTGGCATGGTTCCCTTGCTGACCTGGAATATAACATGAAAGACCTTGCAAAGCGTTACCACAAGGAGATGATTGTAGCGGAAGTGTCCATGGGTTATACGATGGAAGATTACGCGAAGTATGAGAAACTGGAACCGGAAAAACGTAAGGGTATGGCGACCAAACCGTCCCTTGTCAAGGGGATTGATTATCCGATGACGAAGAAAGGTCAGGCGGATTTCATGCAGGATTTGATGACACGTATTGCCAAACTCCCGGACGGTCTTGGAAGAGGATTTTTTTACTGGGAACCGGCCTGGCTTCCTGTACCGGGCAGCGGATGGGCGACGGATGTTTCACTGAAATACATGAATGATCCGGGACCGTGCGGCAATGAGTGGGCAAATCAGGCGTTATTTGACTACGAAGGTAAACCCCTGCCGGCATTGGATGTCATAAAGAAATTTAAGGCTCCGCAGAAGTAGGAGTGTGGAAAAGGGATGTTTCGCGTTGGAACATCCCTCTTTTTTTTTTATAACATTCATGGTAGAATAGAAAAAGATTTTCAAAAAACATAGAAAGAGGACGATAAGATGATTTCAAAGACTATGCAGCAGCAAATAGCAGGCAGTTCCGCCATCCGCGCCATGTTTCTGGAAGGTAAGGAAATGGCGGCAAGGATTGGGGCAGAGAATGTGTATGATTTCAGTCTGGGAAATCCCATGACGCCGATTCCGGCAGAGTTCAACCAGGCGATGCTTGATATTATACAGACCGAGGGTTCTTTGGAGCTTCACGGCTATATGGATAATGCGGGATATCCGGAAACACGTAAGATTATTGCGGATAACCTGAACAAACGGTTTGGCACGGATTTTGAAGGAAAGCATATCACGATGACCGTAGGTGCGGCAGGTGCATTGAATATTGTGTTTAAGGCTATTCTGGACCCGGAAGATGAAGTGCTTGCGCTTGCGCCTTATTTCGGTGAGTATCGCGGATATACCTCGAATCATCAGGGCATTTTAAAAGAGGTTGCGCCGGATACAGATACGTTTCAGCCGGATTTGGAAGATTTCAAAAGCAAAATCACGGCAAAGACAAAGGCCGTCATCATTAACAATCCTGTGAATCCCACCGGAGTCATCTATTCCGAAGAGACAATTGAGAAGATGGCGTCTATTATGCGGGAGAAACAGAAAGAATATGGACATGAGATTTACATGGTGTCCGATGAACCGTACCGTGAACTTGTCTATGATGGAAATAAGGTGCCGTTTTTGACAAAGTATTATGATAATACATTTGTGACCTACTCATTCAGCAAGTCGTTGTCCATTCCGGGTGAGCGGATTGGCTATGTCGCAGTCAGCCCCCAAATTGCGGACTGCGAACAGGTATGCAGTGCATTGTCTGTTGCAAACAGGATTATGGGATTTGTCAACGCGCCGTCTCTGATGCAGAAAGCTGTGGCACGTGCAATTGATGCAACTACGGATGTTGCGTACTATGACAGGAACCGGCAATTGATTTACAATAAGCTGATAGAACTTGGGTTTACCTGCTCTAAACCGCAGGGCGCATTCTATCTGTTCATCAAATCGCCGGACGCAGATGAGAAAAGATTTGTGGAGACGGCAAAGAAACACCATATTCTGCTGGTGGGGGGAACGACATTCTCCTGTCCGGGATATGTGCGTCTCGCCTACTGTGTTTCTTATGAGATGATAGAACGTTCCCTGCCTGCTTTTGAAAAGCTGGCGGCGGAGTACAAAATGATCTAAGGAGAGAGTAGTATGGCAGCATGGGAAACAAATGTGAGGAAAGTGATTCCCTATACACCGGGAGAACAGCCGAATTGCCCGGATATTATTAAGTTAAATACGAATGAGAATCCTTATCCCCCAGCGCCGGGAGTGACACGCATCTTGCGTGAAATGGATGCGGAATGCCTGCGGAAATATCCAGATCCTACGGCGGATGCGCTTGTATCGGCGCTTTCAGAGTATTATCATGTTCCGAAAGAACAGATTTTTGTGGGCGTAGGCTCTGATGATGTTTTGGCGATGAGCTTTCTTACCTTTTTTAATGGAGAGAAACCGATTCTGTTTCCGGATATTACGTATTCCTTTTATGATGTCTGGGCAGAATTATACCGAATTCCTTATGAGCGTCAGCCATTGGACGACGGATTTGAAATTTGTACGGAGGATTATCTAAGACCCTGCGGCGGCATTGTGATTCCCAATCCGAATGCGCCGACCGGCGCTGAGAAGGATCTGGCGGAGCTGGAGCGTATCATTGCCGCAAATCCTGATGTGATAGTTATCATCGACGAGGCATATATTGATTTTGGGGGAGAATCGGCGGTCAGCCTTATTCCAAAGTACGGGAATCTTCTGGTTGTGCAGACATTTTCCAAATCGCGCAGTCTCGCGGGAATGCGGATTGGCTATGCGTTTGGCAGTGAAAAACTGATCCGCTATCTGAATGATGCGAAGTATTCCTTTAATTCTTATACGATGAATACGGTGACAATTGCCATGGGTGTGGAGGCAGTCAAGGACGACGCCTATTTTCAGGAAACGATAAAAAAGGTGATTGCCACGCGGGAGTGGACCAAAGAAGAACTTCGGCGGCTGGGGTTTGTATTTCAGGATTCCAGGAGCAATTTCATTTTTGCGAGCCATCCGGACCATCCGGCAAAAGAGATATTTGAATTCTTGAAAAAGCAGGGAATTTACGTGCGCTATTTTGAAAAACCCCGCATTGACAATTATCTGCGGATTTCCATCGGAACAGACGAAGAGATGAAGACCTTGGTATCATTTTTAAAACAATATGTAGGAGCATAAAATATGATTAAATTAATTTTAAAGGGCGTGATGATGGGAGTGGCAAATATCATTCCCGGAGTCAGCGGCGGAACCATGGCGGTATCCATGGGTATTTACGATAAGATGATCCATGCGGCGACACATATCGTCTCGGAATTTAAGAAGAGCATGAAACTGCTGCTGCCGATTGTGCTGGGAATGGCAATCGGGATTGTGGCTTTGGCACGTATTTTGGAGTTTAT
>CAJTSB010000004.1:17994-126779 GCA_910578825.1 uncultured Lachnospiraceae bacterium
TGTTTGCACGTATGCCTTTTCAGACAAATATGTTGTTTGTCGGTTTGATTGTCGGCGGGTTACCGGCGATTACGAAGAAAGTGAAAGGAAAGACCATTCGTCTGGGCCATATTCTGGTGTGCGTTCTGTTTTTTGCAGTTGTTGCGGGTCTCGCAATGCTTGGCGAGCAGGAGGGTTCCGCGGCGGATTTGAGTTTTAATCTCGTGAATATCGTAAAATTGTTCGGCGTGGGTGTTGTGGCGTCTGCGACCATGGTAATACCGGGCGTTAGCGGCTCCATGATGCTGATGTTAATGGGTTACTACAATCCCGTACTGAATACGATCAATGATTTCATCGACAACCTGGTTCAGTTTAATGTGCCGGGAATTTTAGAGGGCTGCAAGGTGCTTGTGCCATTTGGAATCGGAGTGGTGGTCGGTATCATTGCGATTGCCAAATTGATTGAAATTATATTCCGGAAATTCCCGGAACATGCTTATTGGGCAATTATCGGTCTGATTGCGGCGTCTCCGGTAGCAATTTTCCTCATGAATGGCGGAATAAGCGTTGCCATTTTGAGCGTGGGATTTTTGTTGGGTCTGGCGGCGCTGGCAGTGGGAATTTTCATATCCCTGAAGTTAGGAGAAGAATAGTGGGCGTATCGTTGGAAATGGGAATTACCTGCTACCTTGTCCTGGTAAATGTAATTGGTTTTTTTCTGATGGCTCTGGATAAATGGAAGGCAAAGAATCAAAGATGGCGGGTTGCCGAGAAGACGTTTTTTGGCATTGGCATTGTCGGCGGCAGCCTGGGCTGCTGGCTGGGGATGTATGCATTCCGCCATAAGACCAGACACTGGTATTTCGTGGTGGGGATGCCACTGATTTTTGTGGTGCAGGCGCTGTTCATTTTGTTCTTGACATTTGAAATGTAGCAGGATATGATGGGGCATATAGCAGGATAAAAAAGAAAGGAAAAGAGACATGTATTCATTTGATGAAGTAAAAAAGACAGATGCGCAGGTGGCAGACGCCATCACAGCGGAAATGGACAGGCAAAACAGCCATATTGAGCTGATTGCCTCTGAGAACTGGGTAAGCAAGGCGGTTATGGCGGCTATGGGAAGTCCCATGACGAACAAATACGCAGAGGGATATCCGGCAAAGAGATATTATGGCGGATGCGAATGCGTGGATATTGTGGAGAACCTTGCCATTGAACGTGCAAAGGAGTTATTCGGCTGTGAATATGTGAATGTTCAGCCTCATTCCGGCGCACAGGCGAATATGGCAGTGCAGTTCTGCATGTTGGAGCCGGGCGATACTGTGATGGGGATGAATTTAGACCACGGCGGACATCTGACGCATGGAAGTCCTGTGAATTTTTCAGGAACGTATTTTAAAATTGTACCTTATGGCGTCAATGATGAGGGATTCATTGATTATGACAAAGTAAGGGAGATTGCACTGGAATGCAAGCCTAAGATGATTATTGCAGGTGCAAGCGCTTATGCAAGAACGATTGATTTCAAACGTTTCCGTGAGATTGCAGATGAAGTTGGCGCATATTTAATGGTGGATATGGCACATATCGCGGGACTGGTTGCAGCAGGTCTTCATCCGAGCCCCATTCCTCATGCGCATGTCGTTACCACTACCACACATAAGACGCTGCGTGGACCAAGGGGCGGTATGATTCTGGCAAGCCAGGAGATGGCAGACAAGTTTAATTTTAACAAGGCGGTATTTCCGGGAACGCAGGGCGGACCGTTGATGCATGTCATTGCGGCAAAAGCAGTTTGTTTCAAGGAAGCATTGGATGACAGTTTCCAAACATATCAGCAGAATGTGGCAAAAAATGCACAGGCATTGGCAAAAGGTTTAATGGACAGAGACATTAAGCTTGTTTCCGGAGGAACGGACAACCATCTGATGCTGGTAGATTTGACGCCTTATGATTTGACTGGAAAAGCGGTGGAGAAATTGTTGGATTCTGTAAATATTACCTGCAATAAGAACACGATTCCGAACGACCCGAAATCTCCGTTTGTGACAAGCGGTATTCGTCTTGGAACACCGGCGATTACATCCAGAGGATTTCATGAGGAAGATATGGATAAGGTTGCAGAGTGTATCGCAAAGATGATTAAAGAAGGAGAGGCGGCTTCGGAGGAAGTACGCGGCATGGTAAAAGAATTGACGGCAAAGTATCCGTTACTGTAGTGTATCAGAAATTAAGAGGGATATTTCAATGTATTTATTGGAATGTCCCTTAATTATATGTTCTATTTTCTTTCAGCTTTCCCGTTTTTTAATACGTATTATCGGCTGTATTATTGACGTTGGCGGTAGCGCTGACATGTTTGCCGTGTCGAATGGAGGTGCGGGCGGCCAAGTAGGGGGATCTGGGGTATGAAGTGAACAGCGATGGAGAAAGCGTCACAATAAATATTATGTAAGGGTGCGCAGTTTTAAGAAGTCTGCCGGAGGTACCGTGTACAGTGCATGGACGAAAGGAAAATTGAGCGCTAAAGTGAAAAGATAAAATTGCAGGGCAGTATCTGGAGTGCAGATATTGCCCCGTTTTTTTGACGTTTAAGAAATAATTAATAAAATATATTAGCAATCATTAAGGTTTTGTGATAAGATGTTTACTAATGATGGGATACCGTCTGAATGAGGCAGGCAGAAAATCGATAAAAATGTTCACATAGCCTGTCTGTGCAGGGGATTGCACAGAATGGAGGTAGGAATGAGTAAGAAGAAAATAGGCGTTATTATTGCGGTGGTTATCGTGATTGTGGCGGCAGTGGGCGTAGGAGCCTGGTATTTACTAAGCGGAAGAGTAGGAGTTGGCGACAAGAATGATAAGGTATTTGTGGAAAAGGTATCCAGCCTTACTTCTGCTAATTCAGGAGCACAGAACCGATATTCCGGCGTTGTGGAACCACAGGAGAGCTGGAAGGTGGATAAAGATATGGAGCGCGAAATCAAAGAGCTCTTCGTCGAAGAGGGCGATATGGTCGAAGAGGGTGATTCGCTGTTCGAATATAATATGGACGACGTCAAGGCGGAGATATCTCAGGGCGAGCTCGATCTGGAGGAAATGAAGAATGAGATTACCGATTTGAACAGCCAGATTTCGCAGTTGACGAAAGAGAGAAACAGCGCGCCGTCAGATGATAAGTTTAGATATACGGCGGAGATTCAGGGAAAACAAAATGAGATAAAACAGAAAGAATATAATATTGAGAGCAAGAAGGCAGAGTTGGAGAAGAAACAGGAGAGTATTGACAATGCTGTCGTAACAAGCAAGATTGCAGGAGTTGTGAAATCCATCAATAAGTCCTCCAGCAATGATGATTTTGGCAGTGATAATTCTTATATGACAATTCTTGCCGTAGGAGATTACCGTATCAAGGGAACCGTCAGTGAGAGCAATGTACAGATGTTATCTGAAGACCAGCCGGTTATCCTTCGCTCCAGAGTTGATGAAGACCAGACCTGGACAGGAACGATTACGAAGATTGATACGCAGAGTGAATCAACAGATAACAACAATGATATGATGTATGATTCGTCAGCCGGTGGTGAGAAAGCAACCAAATATCCATTTTATGTAACGCTTGATTCCACAGAAGGTTTGATGATGGGACAACATTTGTTTATTGAGTTAGATCAGGGACAGACAGAGGAAAAGGAAGGAATCTGGCTGTTTGAAGGTTACATTGTCCGCGAGTATGCAGACGGAACGCCTGTTGAAGGCGGTGCAGGAATGCAGGGCGGCGCCGGTATGGATGCAGATATGGGAGAGGATGTCGATTTCGAGAATTCTGATATGGGAGAAGATGTCGATTTCGAGGATTCTGATATGGGAGAAGACGTCGATTTTGAGGATTCTGATGCTGGAGAAGATGCAGATATAATGGATGACACTGACGCGGTAGGGGATGCAGAGATAGAGGCTAACCCCAACGCCGGAATTCGGACCATGTCAGCCAATATCGAAGAAAATGCAGATGCTGATTTTGGCAGTTTTGACAGAGATTCCAGCTCGGATACAGAAGAGGGTGTCGATATAGAAGAGGTAACGGATCTGAATGCGCTGATGGGAGAGAGCGAAGATGGCGACGATGCAAAAGAGGCAACGGATTTGAATGGGATGTCTGAGGACGGCGCTGATGCATCCGGAAATGCTTCTGGTGTGGACGGTGGAGAAATCATTACGTATGTCTGGGCAGCAAATGATAAGAATAAATTAGAGAAACGAAAAGTAGAGCTGGGTGAGTATGATGAAATGACCGGAGAGTATGAAATTTTGTCCGGTCTTACGGAAGATGATTATATTGCATTCCCGATGGAAGGTCTGTATGAGGGAGTTACCACAGTTACGAATATAGAAGATGTGGACTATACTTCTTCATTGTACAATCAGGGAGAAGAAGGCGAGGAGTCAGAAGGATCTGAGGATAGTGGCGATATAGACGATGGTTCTGATGGTCTTGACGAATCCTTTGGCAGCGACGCTACCCTGGGTGAAGAAGATTTTGGAGATGAGGATATGTCCGGGGAGGATATGTCTGGCGAGGAAATGTCGGATGGCAGCGACCTGTCCGGGTCAGGTGAAGAGGATGCAAGTCTGGATGATGCAGATGAGCCGCAACAGGAACCGGAGGGATGATAGCGTATGATATTGGATTTGCAGAATATATTTAAAGATTACCAGCAGGATAAACTTGTGGTACCCGTTTTGAAGGATGTTTCCTTTCAGGTGGAAGAAGGAGAATACGTTGCGATTATGGGACCTTCCGGTTCGGGTAAGACGACGCTGATGAATATTATCGGCTGTCTGGATCGTCCTACGTCCGGAAATTATCAGCTTGCCGGAGAGGACGTATTGAAGTGCAGGGATCGTGAGATGTCTGATTTGCGTCTGCGCAGCATCGGATTTGTGTTTCAGAGTTTTCATCTGCTTCCCAGGCAGACGGCGCTTGACAATGTGGCGTTGCCGCTCAGTTATGCCGGAATCAGGAAGAAAGAGCGCAGGGAACGGGCGGCGCAGGCATTGGAACGCGTGGGGCTGGGAGATCGTATGACGTTTAAGCCCACACAGTTATCCGGCGGACAAAAACAGCGTGTTGCTATTGCGCGGGCGATGGTAAACAATCCGAAATTATTACTGGCAGACGAACCTACGGGAGCATTGGATTCCAAGTCCGGGGAACAGATTATGCAGTTGTTCCAGCAGTTGAATGACGAGGGGGTAACGGTTGTTATGATTACCCATGATATTAACATTGCATCAAAGGCAAAGAGAGTCATTCATATTATTGATGGCATGATTACGGAGAAAAATGATCAGGTAAAAGGCAGCAAGGAGGCGGAGAATGAGTAAAAAAGCGGTTATTATTACGTTGGTCTCTGTCTGCGTTCTGGGCGGAGCCATATATGGCGGCATCAAACTGTATCAAAACTATCAGTGGAACAGTCTGACGGCAGAAGTACAGAGTGTATCCAGTTTAAATATGTATTTTGGAGATATGGAGATGAGCAGCGGAGGTATCCTGACCAACGATTACTCACAGGAAGTATACCTGCTGGATGATAAAAACATCGAGGAAGTGTTCGTGGAAGAGGGGCAGGAGGTAGAAGTCGGTGACCCGTTGCTTTCTTATGATATGACACTGTCGGATCTGGAACTGGAGATGAAAGAGCTGGATGTTGCGACTACGGCGGGGCAGATGGAGGCAGCGAAACAGGAGTTGTCGAAACTGAAAAATACAAAGCCGATTGTGCCGCAGCCGGAAACGCCGGATGTACCGGAACCCCAGCCGGAACCGGAGCCGCCGCAGGAGGCGCCGAAACCGGAAAAAACAGGAAAAGCATTTAACTATATCACAAAGAATTCCAAACCCAATAAGGGTAAGGGAACCGAAGAAAAACCCTATGTATATCTTTGTATGCCGGATTGTTATGTGCTTGGTGAATTTATCAACAACCTGTCAAAGGATGAGGATAAGCCAATCTATGTAAGCCTGGAAATTCATAAAAAGAATGATCTGAATGGAAAATTGATCAGCAGTTGGGAAATCAGCGGGGAAAGCGGTTTTCCGCAGATGGCGGACGATTCCAAATGGTCTGTGAGAACAAAATCACAGATGATTGATATAGAACCGGAGCCGGAGCCGGAACCAGAGCCGGAACCTCAGCCAGAGCCAGAACCGGAGCCAGAGGAGCCGGAGGGATATACGGCGGAAGAACTGGCGGAAATGATCAAAGACAAGGAAAATGAAATCCGTGATCTGGATCTGGAAAAACGGCGTGGAGAAATGGAGCTCGAACAGCTTAAGAAATTATCGGATGATGGTGTGGTAAAGGCTGAAATAAAAGGTGTGATAAAAAGTTTGGCGGAGATAGATAATCCTCCTGTCGATGGTTCACCGTATCTTACCGTTGCGGGTTCGGAGGGATTGTATGTCAGCGGAGCCCTGAGTGAATTGCAGCTGGAAGACATCAAAGTGGGGCAGACCGTGTACGCGTATTCATGGGAGAGCGGCAATAACTTTGAGGCTACGATTACGGAAATTTCCCAGTATCCTTCGACCGAAAATACCGCTTATGGGGAAGGGAATCCCAACGTGTCCTATTACCCGTATACAGCGTATATTGAAAACAGCGAGGGGCTGAATAATGGTGAATATGTGGATTTGAGAATGACCCCCAATAATGATTTTAATCAGGAGCAGAGCGATGCGATTTATATTTCCAAGGCTTATGTCAGGGAAGAAGATAATCGCAAGTATGTCCTGAAAGCAGATGCAAATAATTGTCTGGTAAAACAGTATGTCAAGACGGGCAAGACGCTCTGGGGCTCAAACATAGAAATTGTGTCCGGGCTTTCCCAGAAAGATGAAATCGCATTCCCATATGGAAAGAGCGCGAAGGAAGGCGTAAAGGTAACGCGCATGGAGTAATCCGTTGCGGGCGCAGAATGGAGGAAATATGTTAGAGAATATCAGATTGTCCTTTCAGGGACTGTGGTCACATAAGATGCGTTCCTTTCTTACCATGCTGGGAATTATCATCGGTATTGCGGCAATTATAGCGATTGTATCCACCATCAAAGGAACCAATGAACAGATTAAGGAAAACCTGATAGGTTCCGGAGACAATACGGTAAATGTACAGTTTTATCAGGGAGAAGACCCCTATGAAATGGAATGGAACGGGATTCCGGACGGTGTGCCGGTTATTTCAGAGGAGACCAAAAATAAACTGAAAGAGTTAAAACATGTAGAAGGGGCGTCTCTTTATACTACCAGAGATACCTCAGGTTCGGTATACTATAAAAATACCGGTTTGTCCGGCGGAAGGATTTATGGAATAGACAAGGATTACCTCAGTATTTGTAATTACATCGTCAAACAGGGACGGGCGTTTACGGATTCTGATTTTAAGAATTTTCGAAAAGTAGTCGTTCTGGATGAGAGTTCTGCCGAGATTTTATTTCAGGGAGAGGATGCGGTTGGAAAGACTCTGGAGATCAAACAGGAGCCTTACGTTGTGATAGGAATTATCGCCAAATCCAGTAAATTTGAGCCGGTTATCAATAACATGGAAGAGTATGAGACTTATATGGCAGGCAATATCGGCGCTGTCTATGTGCCGGATACAACCTGGCCGATACTGTATAATTATGATGAGCCGCAGGCAGTTGTATTGAAACTGGACAAAGTGGATAATATGACTGTGGCAGGCAAGAGTGCGGAAGAAATTTTAAATGCGAGGCTTTCTGTGCAGGAAGATACGTTAAAGTATAAGGCGGCTGATTTATTGAAACAGGCAGAAGATATTCAAAAACTGGGACAGTCCACAAATACGATGTTGATTTGGATTGCCGGAATTTCCCTGCTGGTTGGCGGTATCGGTGTTATGAATATCATGCTTGTTTCCGTTACCGAGCGTACGCAGGAGATTGGTCTGAAGAAGGCGATTGGCGCAAGGAAAGGTAAGGTGCTGTGGCAGTTTTTGACGGAGGCAGCCGTATTGACAAGTCTTGGAGGATTAATCGGCGTGATTGTAGGCATTGTGCTTGCAGAAGTGATTTCGAAAGTTACGGGTACGCTGGTGGCAATCAGTGTTCCGGCGGCGGTGCTCGCCGTAGTATTTTCCATGTTAATTGGAATCATATTTGGACTGCTGCCATCTTATAAGGCAGCGAACTTAAATCCGATAGAAGCGTTGAGACACGAATGAACCTAAGGAGGAAATAAATTAATGATTGATTTAAAATTTTTAAGGGAAAACCCGGAAATCGTGAAACAGAATATCCGCAATAAATTTCAGGATAGCAAACTGCCGTTGGTAGACGAGGTTATTGAGCTGGACGCTAAGGCAAGAAAGACTCAGCAGGAGGCAGATGCGCTCCGGGCAGAGCGCAAGAAATTGTCGAAACAGATTGGAGCCCTGATGGGTCAGGGTAAGAAAGATGAGGCAGAAGAGGTAAAAGCGCAGGTAAATGCAGGCGCGGAGCGTCTTCAGGAGCTTGAGAAGATGGAAGGGGAATTGCAGGAGAAAGTCACAAAGATTATGATGACGATTCCGAACATCATTGATCCGTCCGTGCCGATTGGAAAAGACGATAGTGAGAATGTAGAGGTGCAGAAATACGGAGACCCCATAACGCCCGATTTTGAGATTCCCTATCATGCGGAAATTATGGAGCGTTTTCACGGTCTGGACTTAGACAGCGCAAGGAAGGTTGCTGGAAATGGTTTCTATTATCTGATGGGAGACATTGCCAGACTGCATTCCGCTGTGATTTCCTATGCAAGGGATTTCATGGTTAACCGCGGATTTACCTACTGTGTGCCGCCGTTCATGATTCGCAGCAATGTTGTGACTGGAGTTATGAGCTTTGCTGAGATGGACGCTATGATGTATAAGATTGAGGGAGAGGATTTATACCTGATCGGGACAAGCGAACATTCCATGATTGGCAAGTTTATTGATACTATTTTAAATGAAGAGCAGCTGCCGCAGACTCTGACGAGCTATTCCCCCTGTTTCCGCAAGGAGAAAGGCGCGCACGGCATCGAAGAGCGCGGCGTATACCGTATTCATCAGTTTGAAAAACAGGAGATGATTGTGGTTTGTAAGCCGGAAGAATCTCCACTTTGGTTCGATAAGTTGTGGCAGAACACGGTAGATTTGTTCCGTTCTTTGGATGTTCCGGTGCGGACGCTGGAGTGCTGTTCCGGCGACCTTGCCGATTTGAAGGTCAAATCTGTGGATGTGGAGGCATGGTCTCCCAGACAGCAGAAATATTTTGAGGTCGGAAGCTGTTCAAACCTGGGCGATGCTCAGGCTCGCCGCCTGAAAATCCGCGTTACCGGTAAATCAGGTAAATATTTTGCGCATACTCTGAATAACACGGTGGTTGCGCCGCCGCGTATGTTGATCGCGTTTTTGGAGAACAACCTGTGTGAGGATGGCAGCGTGAAGATTCCGGAGGCTTTGCGACCCTATATGGGCGGGCAGGAGAAGATTGTTCCACCAGAGAAGTGAAGTCGGTTTGTATAGAACTTCCATATTTAATTGTTATCCTTAAAATTTATACCCTTAACTGTGGGAAAGTCCTATGGTTAAGGGTGTTTTGCTGTATAATTATGAATATTGACGATTGTGTATTTAGTGTGTATAATATAGGCGTGAGGAGGAATGCTAATGAAACAAAGAGACTTGATTAAGAGACTTGAAAATGCTGGATTTTCGTTTGAAAGGCATGGGGCAAATCACGATATATACAGAAGAGGTAATGATATAGAAAAAATTCCAAGGCACAAAGAAGTGAATGAGTGTCTGGCAAGAATGATACTTAGAAAATGGAAATTATTATAAGGAGTGAATAATATGAAACAGGTTTATCCGACATTTATTGTAGATTTAAATGATGGCTCTGAGCATTCTTTTTTGGCATGTGTTCCCGATATGGATATTTTTACGGAGGGAGACAGCTTTGCGGATGTTATTGAAATGGCAAGAGATGCCATCGGGGCGGCAGGAATTTCGATGGAAGACAATAAAGATGAACTTCCGTTTCCATCAGACCAGGCAACAGCTGTTGAAAAGGTTAAGCAGAATACAGAAGATATTGATTTTTCAAAGGGAATATTGACATATGTCGATGTTGATTTTTCCGAATATAGGAAAAAGGTTGATACAAAAACTGTTAGAAGAAACGTGACCCTTCCCAGTTGGCTAAATTATGAGGCGGAACATGCGGGAATTAATGTGTCAAGGGTGCTGCAGGAGGCATTGATGAACGTGCTCAATGTAAGCAGGAATATATAACATATAAATTGGCGGATTGAATTTTTCAATCTGTATTCATGCCCAAACGCCCTTAATCGTGGGAAAGTCCCATGGTTAAGGGTATTTTGATGTGTAATCATAATAATTACAATACTTTTGCTATGCGAAGCAGCGTTTCCTGTCGCGGCTTGTCCATATTCTTCAGAGTATTTATCAGTTCATGTTCAATAACGGAATCGGGGGAATGGTATTCATTTTCCAGAATATAGTCCAGGGTTGTATCTAATGCATTGCAAATTCGAATCAGGAGCGAAAGGGAGACTTTCGCTTTGTTTGTCTCTATATTGCTGATGTGGGAGACGTTTACGTTGGTCTTATTAGCAATGTATTCCTGTGTCAGCATCTTCTCATTGCGAACCTCCCGTATTCTCTGTCCGATAAGGGCGAAATCCAGATCTTCCATCATCATACCTCCAATCATTTCCTTCCTAATATTTTCTATAATAAAAAATTAATCCAATTGTAATATTTATATAGCTATAGTATAATAACGTATAACTATAAAATATTTAGTATTAAGACATATAGAATTAATATATGCAAAAGGAGGAAATTTATGAAACGAAAAAGAATGTGGACAGCGTTGTTATTGGTGTTGCTGTGTGCGCTGGCAACAGGAATGAGTGCGTTCGCGGAGGATGTCTCGATCAAAAATAAAAAGTGGGTAAGCGGGCAGGGCGGAGCTTATATAGATTCTGATAAGGATGGCAGAGTAGACGATTTTCGAAGTTGGGGAAAATCTTACTATAAAATCCAGATACCGAAACAGGGTTATATTGTTGTAGAGGCAAAGCTTTCCAGCCTTCCGGGGGAGAAACAGTATATTGAATATATAAGTGAGGACAGTGACAGAGATGAAAAGGTTGATCATTCTACAAGCCTGTCTCTGTTAAATTCAAATAAAAAACAGTTGTCAGAACATAACAATTGGCTTTCGGGCAAGAAAAATCTCGTGTTTACTGCGGTAGTGAAGAAGGGAACGTATTATATCGCAGCAGAAGGAAACCAGAAGTATCGTTTTCGTTACAGTTTTACGTCTGTTTCCAAAGTGAGCAAGACAGGGAAAAGACCTGCAAAGGCAGTGAGCCTGAAAAAAGGAAAGACCGTGAAGAGCCTGATTACGGGTGACAAGGATCAATATTTTAAGATAAAGCTGAATCGGAAAGGAAAAAGATTAAAAAGGGAAGAGACTATGCCGTATCCTATCAGAAAAATATGAAAAAAGTCGGAAAGCATACGGTGACGGTGAAGTTTAAGGGAAACTACCGTGGAATAAAGAAGATGTACCTTGTCATCCATCCCAAGGGAACATCCTTGTCAAAGGTAACGCCCACAGAGAAGGGCTTTGATCTCAAGTGGAAGAAACAGGCGAAGGAAATTTCCGGCTATGAAGTGGCGTATTCGACAAGCAATAAATTTACCTCGAAGTCTACGAAAGTTGTGACCGCAGGCAAGGGCAAAACGTCTACGTCCGTCACAGGGCTGAAGGCGAAGAAGAAATACTATGTGCGGATTCGAACTTATAAGAAAGTGAAAGGGAAGAAGTATTATTCCGATTGGTCTAAGGCGAAGAGCGTAAAGACGAAGAAATAGAACTGAAAAACATATAGTGAAAGAAAAGGCATATGCAGTATACCGCCCCCAAAAGTCAGACCAGAAATCTAACAATTGGAGGGCGGTATTATTTGGCTAAATATTCAGCAGGACAGCAATGTCTGAGAAGTTGATAAGCAAATCGTCATAAATATTGACTTTGATCGTGGCATCAAAGCTGTATGCCACATTGATAAGGTCTCCCTCCAAATAGTTGACGGTTACCATCCGGCGTTTCGGATCTACAACCCAGTATTCCCGGACACCGTAATTTTTGTAGTAGTATGCTTTCCGTATATAATCGTCTGATGGATTCTCTGGCGAAACAATTTCAATGATGAAATCAGGGGCACCGTTACATCGATTTTCGTCCAGCTTGTCGTTGTCGCATACGATCATGATGTCAGGCTGTACGATTGTGAGAGGATTTTCTGAAAGTTTTACATCAAAGGGGGCAGGAAACACCTTGCAATTCCCTTTCCGGCTTTTTACATAGGAGTTGAGCAGGGTACACAGTTCCAAAAGTAATGACTGATGTATCTGTGAAGGACTGGCCATATCATAGATAATGCCATCAAAGACCTCTACTCTTTTCTCCATCGGAAGAGTTTCGTACTGCTCCAGAGTGATTGTTTCCGGATGCGGTTGAATTGCTGTTGACATAATATGCACTTCCTTTCCGTTTTCTATTTCCGTTGGTTTCATTGGCATATCATTTTCCTACTTGTATTCTTATTGTGCCCTAAAATACGCACAAAGTCAATGTACAGAATTAAAATGCGCACAAATTGAAAGAGGCGAAATATATTTCAGCATATGTAGATATATGAGACATATGTAGTCAGTTGCTTTTCCCAACAATCTATGATATACTTATGATTGTTCTATATAGAAATATTCTAAATGGATTTAAGGTGGCAAATATGGAAACAAAAGGCGGATTTTATATCACACAGATCAAACAGCTCCAGGACAGGATTTTTGAAAGGCTATTGCTTGAAAATGGCATAGAAATCAGCGGCGGTCAGGGGAGAATTTTATTTATTTTATGGAAAACGGATCATCTTACCATCAGTGAAATAAGTGAAAAAACTTCTCTCGCGAAAAATACGGTATCTGTTGTAATTGATGGTATGGTAAAGAAAGGGATTGTGGAACGGAATGTCAATCCCACAAACCGCCGGCAGACGATCGTATCGCTTACGGAATATGCAAAATCTCTGCAAGTGAAATATGAGGCAGTATCCCAGCAAATGAACACCTTATTTTATCAGGGATTTTCTGAAAAAGAGCGGGGACAGTTTGAGCAGTATCTTGCCAGAATACTGGAAACTTTAACGGCAAACCTGCACATAGGCAGGTGATTATTTAGGAGGAGGATTTCAATGAAAACAAAAGAACAGTTGATTTCATTTATTCAGAAACAAAAAACGGCTTTTCTGGGTTCTGTGGATGAAGATGGGTTTCCAAATATGAAAGCCATGTTTGCACCGCGCAAGATAGAAGGAAATTGCTTTTATTTTTCGTCCAATACATCTTCCATGCGCGCCCAACAGTATTTGAAGAATCCGAAGGCAAGCATCTATTTCTATCAAAGGGGGCGTTTTAAGTATGAGGGCATTATGCTGACGGGCACAATGGAGGTCTTACAAGACGATGATATCAAACGGGAAATTTGGTGTACGGGAGATACCATGTATTATAAGCAGGGAGTAACAGACCCGGATTATTGTGTCTTAAAATTTACAGCGATAAAGGGCAGGCATTATTGCAATTTGAAGACGGAGAGTTTTAATATTGGAGATATAGAGTAAAGATTATCAAATCAGAAGAGTGAAATATTATGGATGAATTAAAAATATCTGCGATTGCGAAAATATTTTCAGTGTGATAGTATAGGAATAATTAAAGTTTAGGAAAGCAGGGGTCTTGCAATGAAGAAAAAACACAAAATCATTATTATGATTGCCGTAGTCATCCTGTGCGCGGTTCTTTTATTTGCTGTCATCTGTTTATTTCCGCTGTTACAGGCGGCGCGGACGCTGCATCGGGTGATGAATGCAGAATGCGTGGATTTTGAAGTAGATGTAACATTAAATCCGGACAGGCTTTCCGAGGAGCAAAGGAAGTTGCTTGCAGCTGTCTCATGGCTTTTGGAAACGGAGGAATCCACGTGCATGTCCTGGAACATTCGCGGCTATCAAAGTGGAGGACAGGGGTATGCGGAAATTTCCTGCAAGGGTTTGGAAGGAAACGTGACAGACGTCTATTTCAGTGAGGATGAAACCATCGTCAATGTAAAAATGCTTTATGAGACCTTACAGAAGAACTTTTCCGGCGCACATCCGGTTTTGGGTGTATTGTTGCCGGACTGGAAATACAGTGATTATGTTTCGCTGGAGCAGATAGAGGAAATTTTTCAGGTGGACATCAGGAGTATGTATCATCTGTCTCTGCCAAAGGAACTGTCCGCGGGAACGGTTTGGCAAAATTTGCTGATCCTGCGTGGAATAGAGAGAAAAAAGAGTGCGGATGACAGACAGCAGTTTGAAACGATGTGGAACAGTTATCAGACCACGGTTACAGTTGGAAATATCGGACAGACACCGGAGATATTTGTTGAGGGAACGGATGGAGAGGATAAGCAGATGATTGCATCCTACAATGCCTTTATTTCTTCCGGCGCGGAAAAACAGACGGTTTATCCTGATTCTGTGATGGGGCAGGAAGAAATCAGGCAATTTCAGGATTTGTGGGGAACAGTAAAGGGGATACAGGGAGAATTTGGAAAGGAGCAATGAGTTTGGACAGGAAACAGACGCCGATTATCGTCAGGAATAATTATATGCTTTGGATTGCGCTGATTTTTTTGTGCGCGTATGGAGCGATGATGGTTTTTTCTGCAACGGCATATCAATGCGGGATAAGTGAAAAATTTAATTATGATTCCTTCCATTTTGTAAAACGTCAGGTGATGTTCATGGTGGGGGGATTTGTTGCCATTCTGGTGCTGCAGTTTATGGATTACCATATTCTTAAACATTTTGCAGTGCTCCTTTATATCAGCGGAATTGTATCCATTTTTCTGTTGAAGACGCCGCTGGGCGTATCGGCAAATGGAGCGACACGCTGGGTAAATCTGCCGGGAATCGGACAATTCCAGGTGAGTGAGTGGGTGAAGGTATGCGTGATCATTTTTCTTGCCTATCTGATTGACCGGAACAGGAAATATCTGAGCTCGACGAAATTAACGCTCTATCTGTGGATTGCGGGGGCTATTCCAACAGTGCTTTTGTTTGAACTCAGTAAAGACTTGAGCAGCTCTGCGGTTGTGATTGGGATTTGTTTTACGATGAGCTTTATCAGCACGAGGACGGAAAAGCTGCATGTTATAGTTATTCTTGCCATTGTTGCGGTCGTTGTTATGTATGTGTGGAATATCTGGAAACATATGCCGACGCCGGAGGAATTAAATGAGATGTCGTTCCGTGTGGGAAGAATTGCAGCGTGGCTGGATCCGGACCGCTATGCAGCCGCGCAGGGGCATCAAACCTTGCAGGGATTGTATGCCATTGGAAGAGGCGGCGTTTTTGGAAAGGGGCTTGGCGGTTCCATTCAGAAATTGGGTCAGATTCCGGAGGTGGAGAACGATATGATTTTTTCCGTTATCTGTGAGGAATTGGGGATTATCGGCGCTCTGGTATTGATTTATCTATTTGGCTATCTGATTTATCAGATTGCGCGTGTCATGCTTTCCGCTCCGGATTTGTTTGGCGGAATGTTGAACCTTGGCGTGTTTGCGCACCTTACCTTGCAGTCCATCTTTAACATATGCGTCAACCTGGCGATTCTTCCCAATACGGGAATTCCTCTGCCATTCATCTCTTATGGAGGTACATCGGTGTTTTTCCTTCTGGCGTGTGAGATGACGATGGTATTTTCCGTGGAGCGCAGAATCGGTCAGCAGCCAGGGGCGAAGGCGCGCAAAAGATTTTCTTGAAACTCATTTATTGATATGCTACATTATAGGTGAACGGTATTCTGGAAAGAAACTGTATCATTTATTGATGTGTTCTCAAATCGGGTGAAACAGGCGCAAGGTCTGTTTTGCCTGTCCAATTTACGCGTTCAGTAATAAATTCACAATTTACTAATTTTATAGTGAGTACACTGGAGGTAAAGAAAATGAAAAACACTGTGGTAACGATTCAGCAGGCAAAGGAGAGCGGTGAGAAAGTGACAATGCTGACCGCGTATGATTATTCTATGGCCAGGCTGATTGATGAGGCGGGAATCAATATGATTCTTGTCGGGGATTCACTGGGAATGGTGATGCTGGGCTATGAGGATACGCTTTCTGTGACGATGGAAGATATGATTCACCATACGGCTGCGGTATCCAGAGGCGCGAATAATGCGTTGGTAGTTGCTGATATGCCTTTTATGTCTTATCAGACTTCCGTCTATGATGCGGTGTGCAATGCCGGACGCCTTATGAAAGAGGGCAGAGCACAGGCGGTAAAGCTCGAAGGCGGACAGGAATTTGCAGAGCATATCCGCGCGATTACAAAAGCATCTATTCCGGTGGTGGCGCATCTGGGACTGACGCCTCAGTCGTTAAATGCGTTTGGCGGATTTAAAGTGCAGGGCAAGTCCGAAGAGGCAGCAAGGAAATTGGTGGAAGATGCCAGGGCAGTGGAGGCAGCAGGCGCGGTGGCCGTGGTGCTGGAATGCGTGCCGGCAAAGCTTGCCGGGCTGATTACAAAGCAGCTTCATATTCCCACGATTGGCATTGGAGCAGGCGCAGACTGTGATGGACAGGTTCTCGTATATCAGGATATGCTTGCCATGTTTGGTGATTTTAAGCCTAAATTTGTCAAACAGTTTGCAGAGATTGGCGCGGGTATGAAAGAGGCGTTTGCGAAGTATAGCCAGGAGGTGAAGTCCGGGGTATTTCCGGCTGTAGAGCATACGTTTAAGATAGATGATGATGTAATTGAGAAACTATATTAAGAAAAGTGGCGTTGTAATCAATAAATCATATCACAGGATTTGAAATAATATCAGGAGGCGGGAAAGATGCAGATTATAAAATCAATCGAGGAATTACGCCCTATTATCAGGGGATGGCGCAAGGAAGGGTTGCGCGTGGGGCTTGTGCCAACCATGGGTTATCTCCATGACGGGCATAAGAGTTTGATTGTAAAGGCGGTCAGTGAAAATGACAGAGTGGTTGTCAGTGATTTTGTCAATCCGACACAGTTCGGCGTTGGGGAAGATCTTGCCAGCTATCCGCGGGATATTGAGCGCGATGCAGCCATCTGTGAGGAGGCGGGTGCGGATTTGATTTTTCATCCAGAGCCAGAGGAAATGTATTTTGCAGACAACTGTACGTTTGTGGATATGGATAAACTGACGAAGGGACTTTGCGGAAAAACAAGACCCACGCATTTCCGGGGAGTTTGTACCGTAGTGTCCAAGCTGTTCCATATTGTGACGCCGGATAAAGCGTATTTTGGACAAAAAGACGCGCAGCAGCTTGCGGTTATCCGCCGTATGGTGCGTGATTTGAATTTTGACATCCAGATTGTGGGCTGCCCGATTGTAAGGGAAACGGATGGGCTTGCGATGAGTTCCCGTAATACATATTTGAGCCAGGAAGAGCGCAAAGCTGCGTTAATCTTACATAAATCCCTGATGTTGGGAAAAGAGATGGCAGAGCAAGGGGAGCGTGAGGCGACGAAGATAAAAGCTGCCATTATCCGTAAGATAGAAACGGAACCGCTTGCCAGGGTGGATTACGTGGAAATTGTAGATCCGGATACGCTGGAAGAGTTAGAGAAGGTCGAGGGAGAGACGCTTATGGCTATGGCAGTTTATATTGGAAAGACGAGACTGATTGATAACCATCGAATATAAGGAGCAGACAAATGTATTTAAAAATGTTAAAAGGGAAGATTCACCGTGCAGTCGTAAAGCAGGCGGAATTAAACTATGTGGGCAGTATTACGGTTGACCCGGAACTGATGAAGGCGGCAGGAATTCTGGAGTACGAAAACGTTCAGATTGTAGACATTGAAAATGGCAATCGTTTCGAGACCTATACGATTGCCGGGGATGCGGGGAGCGGTATGATATGTTTAAACGGCGCAGCGGCAAGACAGGTTCTTACCGGGGATCATATCATCATTATGGCCTATGCGCAGATGACGCCGGAGGAGGCGCAGAAGTTCCGGCCTCAGGTGGTATTTGTGGATGAAGATAATAAGATCAGGGAAATTACCACCTATGAGAAACATGGGGAAATTGCGCCGCTGTGACAGAAGGTTTAAGGTCCATTGTATGCAGGAAAAGAATAGAAAGGACGAGGGAACATGTTACAGGGAAAAACGGTATTGTTGTGTGTTACTGGCGGAATTGCGGCTTACAAGATGCCTAATGTGGCGCGTATGTTGAAAAAAATGCATTGTCGGGTGCATGTGCTTATGACGGAAAATGCCACGAATTTCATTACGGCGACCACGTTTGAGACGCTTACCGGAAATAAATGCCTGATCGATACCTTTGACCGGAACTTTGAGTTTTCGGTGGAACATGTAGCACTGGCAAAACAGGCGGATTTGGTATTGATTGCGCCTGCTACGGCAAATGTGATTGGCAAGATAGCAAATGGGATTGCGGATGATATGCTGACGACCACGGTCATGGCATGTACCTGCAAAATTTTGCTTGCGCCTGCGATGAACCATAATATGTACCACAACGCCATTGTGCAGGATAATTTGAAGAAATTGGAACAGTATGGTTATCTTGTCATACCTCCGGTTCACGGGATGCTGGCAAATGGAGATTCCGGAGACGGCAAACTTCCATCCGAGGATGTATTGGTGGAATATGTGAAACGAGAGCTTGCACATGAGAAAGACCTGCAAGGCAGGAAGGTTCTGGTGACTGCCGGGGCTACGCAGGAGGCTATCGACCCGGTGCGCTATATCACGAACCATTCCACCGGCAAGATGGGGTATGCCCTGGCGAATCAGGCAATGCTGCGCGGGGCGCAGGTAACGCTGGTGACGGGCGTCAGCGCATTGACGCCGCCGATGTTTACCGAAGTTGTACCGGTAGTCACAGCGGAGGAAATGTATCAGGAAGTGATAGCGCGCGCCTCTGAGGCGGATATTATTATCAAAGCGGCAGCTGTCGCAGATTACCGCCCGTCTCAGGTTGCGGAAGATAAAATCAAGAAATCTGAGGAGGATGCATATATCGCACTGGAGCGTACCAGAGATATTCTAGGGGAGCTTGGCAGCAGGAAGGCGCGCGGGGAACTACAGGCATATCTCTGCGGTTTTTCTATGGAGACCCGTGATCTGGAGGAGAATTCCCGGGCAAAGTTATCAAAAAAACATCTTGATATGGTGGCGGCAAATAACCTCAAAGTGGAAGGCGCAGGTTTTGGCGCCGATACGAATGTGCTGACATTGATTACGGATTCTGAGGTAACTCGTTTGGAGAAAATGACGAAAGAAGAGGCGGCAGACAAGATTCTGGATAGGATTGCAAAAGAAAATTTCCAATCGGGAACTTCCATATGATAAATACAGTAAAATAATACGAAATTTCGAGGTTGGTCTGCATACAATATCGGATACTTTTATCCTGAGAAGGGGATAAAGGCATCCGATATTTTTCATTTGTAAATGATATTTCTGGCATGTTGTACTATGAAAAAATTGAGCAATAAAAAAATATTGTACATATTTTACAAAAAAATTAGAGAAATAATCGAGTGAATTGTGGTTTTTGTATTGACATGGGGCAGTTGTATATTATAAAATTATCTACATAAGGATGAAAATCCGGGATAACAAAGTGCAAAAAATGAGAAGGAGGAAGAGAACCATGAATTTAAAAAAATTACTTGCTGGGGTTTTAAGCGCGGCAATGGTGGTTACGTCTGTGGTGATGCCGCAGGATATCGGCGTGGTGTCGGCGGCAGGCGGCACGGAAACGCCGGATACTACGACGGGCTTGATTGCTTATTATGGTTTTGAGGATTCGCTGGCAAATGGCGCCAGGAGAGATGCAACTGCAACTATGGAAAAAGGAACCGCCACGTATTCAGCCGATGGGGTAAAAGGAAAAGCATTTGATTTTTCTGCTAATGCAAATACACAAGAGTTGGTAAATGCCAATGCGGCTGTAAAAATGGATGTTTCGCCAACGACAACGGCCTTTACGGTCAGTTATTGGGTGAAATCACCAGATGCAGCGTATACGGCAATGTTTTATGATGGAATTTGTACTTATTATCAATTTGGATCTAATGGGCAAGGCGCATTTCCGTATAGTCGGGCATCTATGGCAAGCAGGGATAGCTGGGATGCAGATGCACAATTGGGAGATCATTTTCGGACAGGAAAACAAAGCCAGACTGGTGAATGGCAAATGGTTACCTATACAGTGAGTGACAAAGGAGTTGTAACAGCTTACGTGGATGGACAGCCGGTTGGTGAATATCATGATGAGGCTGGTTATCCGGAGAATGGGGAAGGCTGGTTTGCATATACATTGGATGAGGGGCAAACCTATAAAAATATGTTTACGGACACTTGGGGAAACGGAGACGTAGGATTTCTTGGCTCGGGAGACTGGTTTAGTAAAAATTATTCCGGTCTTATGGATGAGGTATATATCTATGAGAGGTCGCTGACAGCAGAAGATGTAGCTGCATTGTATAATCAGGGCAAGACGCCCCCTGCTGTTGAAACGCTGAGTATCATAGAGCAGGATAAAACATTGGGCGTTGGTGAAACGTATCAATTGACAACAACATATGCGCCTGTAAATGCAGTTGCACCGACAATTACGTGGAAAAGCAGCGATGCAAGTATTGCAACTGTTGATGGAAATGGGTTGGTAACGGCTGTTGGTGACGGAACGGCTACCATTACTGCAGAGACCGACAATGGCAAGACAGCCAGTCGTGAGATTACGGTTTCATCTGTTGACGTGAAGGCTGAGAGCGTTACTCCGACTGCCGATAAAACAGAATTATTGCTGAAGGAAACAGCACAGATTACTTATACATTTGCGCCAGAAAATGTAACCAATGTGGAAGAAAAGAAAAAAAATGTGACTTATAAGTCTTCGAATGAAGAAGTATTGATTGTTGATGCGACTGGAAAAGTGACTGCAGTTGGCAATGGAACCGCAACGGTAACCGTCACATTTGATGGAGTAACGGGCGATCTTGTGTTTACGGTTGACGCAGACCCGAAGAGCGAATTTATTTCCGGCGCATGGGTTAGCGCAGGCTCCATGTCAAAAGGTTATGAATTGGCGGACGATGCTACCCGCAACTTCAAACTTAAGGTAAGAGGCGGAGAAGGAGCCTGGAATAATGTTGCGTTAATGATTTCAAGTAATCAAACTGATGGCAGTGTAAAGCCAGACGAGAAATATGGAACGATCCGTGGCGATAATTGGGGCTGGGGTAGTGAAGTAGGAAATGATGCAGCAAATGTCAAATGGGATATGGGGGGTGATAATGGTAATCTTGTCAGTGTTATGAAAAACGCGGACATTGATGTTAAGATCCAGAGAAAAGGAGATAAAATCATTTATACCATGAAGGCTGTAAATGGTGATACAACCTATGACCGTGTAGCAACATTTACTCATACAGTGAACGTTCCGACTTATGTGTCCTTTGCAGCTGATACATCAATTGTAAAAGTAACTGGTGGTAAGTATTTTACTAAGACAGAGGCAAAGGCTGGTACCTGTTCGGAAAAAGGAAATAAAGAATATTGGAGTTGTGCAGAAGAGGCAGATGTACGCTATAAGGATGCAGATTGTACAGAAACATTTACAGGTGAGGATTGGCAGACGGCGCAAGATCCGGATAATCATAAGCAGATTGAGAAGGTAGAAAGGGTAGAACCAACCTGTGTATCTAAGGATGATGGTTATGAAGAGCATTATACATGTCCGGGATGCCATAAGAATTTTAAAGATGAGGAAGGAACAGAAGAAATTACAGATCTTTCCCAGATTGCAATTAAGTGGGAGCATACATGGGTAATTGATGAGAGTAAGACAACGGCAACATGTACCCAGGGAGGAGTAGTTACGAGAGAATGTTCTGTTTGCCATGAAGAAGAAGATGGCATTCAGGTTGATAAACTGGGCCATGATTTTGGAGAGTGGGAAGTAACAACGCCCGTGACCTGTACGACAGATGGCATTGAAAGCCGTAAATGCAAACGTGCAGGTTGTACGGAAAAGGAGACGAGAGCCATCACGAAATTGGGTCATGACTATGGAGAGTGGGAAGTAACAACGGAAGCAACCTGCACGACAGAAGGAGTCAAGACTCGTAAATGTAAAAACACAGGCTGTACGGAAAAAGAAACGGAAGCTATTCCGGTAAAGAGCCATACAATAACAAAAGTGCCGGCAAAGGCAGCGACTACAACAACCGTAGGAAATATTGAATATTATTCCTGTAATGTATGTTCCAAGTGTTTCAGCGACGCGGAAGGCAAAAATGAAATTACACTGGCAAGCACACTTATTCCTGTACTTAAAAATCAGGGTGAAAAAGCATCGCTTGTACTTAGCGCTGAAAATGTAACATTGTATACAGGTAAGCAGACGAACAAAATTTTTGTAAGGGCAAAAGTAACTGGTGCATCGAGGAATGTAAGCTGGACGTCTTCTGCGCCTAAGGTTGCAAGCGTAGCGAATGGAACGATCCGTGCGCTGAAAAAAGGCAAGGCTGTCATTACGGTGAAAGCAAACGGCATTGAAAAGAAGATCAACGTAACGGTTAAGAACCCGACCATTAAGGTGACAAAGGGCAAGAAATCCGTAAGCAAGGTTACAGTAAACAGAAAGAAATCTGTGAAACTGAATGTGAAGGTTTCCCCATCCAAATCGGGAACGAGCCTTGTTAAGCTTTCTAAAAAAGATAAGAAGTATGTAAAAGTTACATTGAAAAAAGGAAAGCTGACAATTAAAGGTCTGAAAAAAGGGAAAGCTACAATCAAAATTAAGAGTGGCAAAGGAGAAAAGAAAATCAAGATCACAGTGAAGTGAAAATGAGATAATGGAGGTATCATTTCAGGGTACTGCGCAAGTTTTATCGGCGGTCATTGCGACCGCCGATTTTATATATAAGCCATAAGGATGGAGCTTGGCATATGTACGGGCAGAAATATACGATTGACGTAAGAAAGCTTACTTCGTATATGAAAGTTACCGAAATAATATCGGGAAGGTAAATGTTATTATTTATTAATTCCCAGAATTACAACTAGTATTTTTATCATGATTCTACAAGAAAGGAGAGAGGAAAATGGGAATCACTGGAATCGGATCCGAACGGACCTATATCTACAATTCACAGACAGGAAAGATTTCAAGCAAAGACGGTTCTGCGGATGAATTTGTGGACTATTTCAATGGAATATTATCCGGAGAAGACTCAACGACCCTCAATGGCTATGACAGGGCGAATCGTACAGGCATAAAAAATGTCGTTGAATGGGCGTATGCGTTGGGAGGATGTCAGGGAAGTAAGCCGTGGCTTTCCTCGGACGTCACAGAATGTGAGATTACCTGTAAGATTGTCAGTGGGGAGGAATTTGTCTATAGCGTAAACGGAGAGCACATTATGACCTGCTTTGCGTCGTCGATGCCCATGCCGAATGAGATTGCGAATTGGAGCAGGGATCTTCCATTCAAGACACACCAGTCAAAAGCCTATGATTCTGCGACGAACGGTATGAATTTTGCTGTGGGGGATGTGTTTGATCTGGGAAATGGCTACAGGTTAAGAGTAGGAGAGAACCGTGTGGAGGCGGAAGGATATGGTAGCGGGAGTGCAGAGGATGACGAGAGACTTCGGCATTTGGAATATGGCCTGAACGCGCTCATTCATTTTGCAGATCAGCAATGTCCGGCGGATTTTATTTGGCCGGAACATATGCCTATGTTGTTGAGCCTGCTTAAGGAATTAGGCATAGACACGAGCAGGGAGTTTACCCTTAACGAGACAAAATGTGTTGTGAACGATGGGAAGATTGAAGAGGCAGGAAATAAATGGTTTATGCCTAGCTCTGTCCATGAGAGGTTGTTAAAACGGGACGAAGAGTTGCTTTCCCGACCATTATCTTCCCGGAAATAGGATTTAAAAACAAAAGTATTTTGGTACGCTTGGACCTGAATGGAAAGTGTTGAATCTGTGTTATAATGTGTTTATATTTTTGATTTATGGAGGAAGGTATTATGAATATAAATAATGATGTAGAGGCGGTAATTACGAGTTTTAATCAGAAGTCCATGATTTATGAAGCGGTTCAATCTTTATGTCGCCAGACAATTTTACCAAAAAGGGTTACGATTGTGGACGATGGGAGCACAGACGAGGAATCTGTGAGCATTTTAAATGAAATAGAAGCGGATGGGGAGTTACCGGTTCAGGTACGGGTGATTCGTCAGACAAATCGTGGTGTGTCGGCGGCAAGAAATGCCGGTATCTGCGAGACGGAGGTTCCCTTTGTTTTAGTGCTTGATGGAGATGATAATCTGGAACCTTCCTTTATCGAAGAAGTTGGCAAAATATTGAGTGAAAATCCTTCTATGGTTGCTGCATCATCCTGGATGCACACATTTGGCGTTCTTGCGTCTGTCGTTCGACCAACTGGTGGCGATATTACGGCGTTTCTTTCACACAATTGTTGCCCCGCAACGCATATTTTTCGGCGCAGCGCATGGCAGAAATGCGGTGGATATGATGAATCCATGCGAGGTGGGTTTGAAGACTGGGATTTTTTCTTAAATATGTTGGAAACAACTCAGGGTGCGAAGATAGGAATTGTGAAACAAGCGCTTATCAATTATCGAACGACTCCTGTTTCATCCAATATAAAAAGCATGGAAAAACGGCTGGAACTCATGCGTTATATTATGGAAAAACATATCAGGATATATCAGGAACATATGATAGAGACGATGCTGGAGATGGAAACGATATCCATGTCAAGGCTCTATGGCTGGGAAAGCGAGATGATATATGCAAAATTAACCGGCAAACCGTTAACCGATGTATCAAAAGCGTTTATGAAAAGCCCGTCCTATGGCGATGGGGGAATGGCGTCGGCAGTTCGTATTGCCAGCGTGGAAAAGCGATAGGATTTACCATAAAAAGAAGATATAATACAAGAATTATGATGTGAATGAAAGCGTAAAAAAGAGACTGCCGTCCTGTATGCGGCAGTCTCTTATGTATCTCATGCTTATAGCAGAACTGATATGTTATTCACGTAACTTGAATTTATTTACAGAAACCTTCAATCCTTCCGCCTGGCTTTGCAGTTCCCTTGCCAGTTTAGCAGATTCCTGAGCAGTGGAGGCATTGGTCTGCACAACTTCAGAAATCTGTTCCATGCCCTGCGTAACCTGCTGCAGGGAGTGGGATTGTGAGATGGCGGATTCTGCAATTCGCTCGATCATTGTGGAAGATTCCTGAGCGCTGGAAACAACGGCTGAAATAGATTCTGTTGTCTCCTCGGTCAGGGAAGAACCGTATTCCACAAGTTTCACCGAATTTTCAATGAGTTCGGCAATATCCTGTGCGGATACGGAACTCTTATTGGCAAGGTTTTGTACTTCCCCGGCAACAATGGCAAATCCTTTGCCGGCTTCGCCTGCACGCGCGGCTTCTACGGAAGCGTTCAGTGCAAGAATATTGGTCTGGAATGAAATGTCTTCAATCGTTTTGATAATGCCGCCAATCTGATGAGAGGCTTCTGAGATATCGTTCATGGCATTTGTCAGAGCTTCCATTTTCTGGCTGCAAATCTGTAATTGTTTTGCGGCTTCTGCTGAATGCTGGCTGGCGGTATCGGCATCTTTGGACGTGCTGTCTACCTGTCCGTAAATATCCTGAATGCTGGCTGACAGCTCCTCGACAGCGGCCGCCTGTCGTACGGTTCCGCTGGATAAGCTTTCTGCATCGGATGCCATTTGTCTGGATTCATTGAATACCTGTTCAGCTGTCATGCTTATTTGAGAGAGAGCCTGATTGAGGGAATCCACAATCTGGCGCATCGCATTCTGGATTGGCAGGAATTCGCCCCGGTAGTCATCCCCGATGGTAAGATCCATGGTTCCGTCTGCCATCTGTGCTAACTTATCATCAATATCCTGAATATATTTTTTCAGCTCACGCTTTGTCTCATGGATGGATTCTACCAACATTCCAATTTCGGAAGTATTTGACTTCAAAGCAAAGTCGGCAGAAAGGTTGCCCTTTGAGATTTCCCCCATCTGGTCGCGAACGGCAATAACCGGACGTAAAACCCGCTTATTGGTCACGAGCATGATAACAAGCTGGATAAACGCTATGACAATCAATGAGATCAGCATTGCCATTCTGATAAATCCTGCCTGATAATTCAGGTCGTTTAAACGTGCCATAGTTCTCGTGTCCAGTGTGGTCAGGAACTGCTCTTTCAGAGAATTGATTTTAGCTATGGCAGTGTTATAGTCCTCCCCATACACATAAGCAATGGCGCTTTCGCGGTCACCGGCATTTACCATATTCATGGATTCTTCTTCCAGTGGAACAAGCTGGTTGGATAAAGCTGACATTTCGTCAATCATTGCCTGTTCTTCTTTGGTAATGCCGATTTCCTGCATGGCGGCAACGCCGATATCGCGATTTTTCCATTCATTAACCTCAAGCATATAGTTGTCATAATGCTGTTGTTCTCCAGTTGCTGCAAATGCACGTACTTCGTTGGTCAGGTACGCAGAGCCATTCATAAAACGATTTGCATTGTAAGTAAGGTCAAACCGTTCTGCATTAGCCGTATTCAGCAATTCTCGTATATGACTGTTGGAAAACAGAGCAAGTCCCATAAAAAGCAGGGCGAGAATTGAAAATCCGTTTAAAATTACAGTCAGTGTAGATTGGTTGATGGTTTTTTTCATGATTTAGAACTCCTTCCGGCGTATCTTGAGTATTTTGCCTTTTCCAGGGAAAAATACTTAATTATGATACTGTCTATTTTACATGAAATTTGACAAAAAAGCAATTCCCTTTCGTAATATTATGGATAGATACAGCATAATGTGATAAAATGGTTACAAAGCAATTATTTAAACGCAGCGAGGATTGATAACTGCACGAAAAACAATTGTATTTTTTATATGTTTCTCTTATAATAAAAGAAAAGACTGATATTTCAGGAAGTTCCGGAGATGGGAGGTTTGGCTTATGGGTAAAGACACGAGACTGGTAAATATTTACATCAAAATACATAATAAGCACACATTAACCATGGACGATTTGAAGTATTTGTCCAAATATGATCCGGAATGCTTTGAGAAAACCTGCAAGAATATCGTATATAAGATTCCGGAGACGAAGGAAATTTTAGAGCCAAGCAAGACGCCGAAGGGCGCCGCCTTGGTTCCGGTTCCGCAGGCGCCGCCTCTGGAGAAAACGCAGCCTGACAGGCAGAAGATAGAGGCGGTTCTTGATAATCTGGGTAAGATGGAAGTTGAGGAGCTTCCGATTCAGAACGTGGATACGGATACGGTGATAGACCTGCTGGGAAATCTATATATGGAGCTGCTCTTTCCGCATAATGATCGTGCAAAATTTTTTGATATGGAAGAGAGTGAGAACTTGTCTATATTTAATAAGAAGGTGTGAGGAAATGTCTGAGATAGAACTTCAGGCTATGTTGGCAGAATGCGCCTTACAGATGATTGCCCAGCGGGAACATCTTACGGCGTCCGGCAGAACAAATCTGTTGATGGCTTACGTGAACGAAGAAATTTCATTTCATGGATATGAGTTTTTGGTGGATGCGCTGCTCCCGGATAAGGGGGCAGCAATTTCTTATATTACACAAAATCCGGAGTTGTTTCTGACGGAATATGTTTACGTGGAATTCGAAGATGTGTTGGGAAGCCTGTATCTTTCCTGTAGGAACAGGAGCAGCCGTAAAGCGACCGGTTCTTATTACACGCCGGCAGCCATTGCCAGAAAGATGGTGGATCATCTGTCTGGCAAAAACGATATGGAGGGTAAGACTATATTTGACCCCTGCTGCGGCACGGGGACATTTCTGCTGCAAATGCCGGAAGAGATTTCGATAGAGAACATTTATGGAAATGATATAGACGCTATCGCCGTATGTATTGCAAGAATCAATCTTGCGCTAAAATATCGTACCATAGACCGGGAATTGCTCTGCAGCCATATTTCCTGCAAAGATTACCTTTTATTTGAGAAAAAAGAATATTTTGATTTTATCATAGGCAACCCCCCCTGGGGTTATCATTTTTCGGAAGAAGAAAAGCATGCGTTAAGGGAAAAATACCAGTGTGCAAAAGGAAGTTATATTGAGTCTTATGATGTGTTTACGGAACAGGCAGTTTCCAATCTAAAATGTGGAGGCGTCCTGTCTTTTTTGATACCCGAGGCGATTTTAAATGTCAGGAGCCATAGATGGATTCGTGAATTTCTGGTGGAGGAGAATTCTTTTCAATATCTGGAATATTTGGGAGAGGTGTTTGCATATGTACAATGTCCTTGTATTATTTTGCAGATATTGCATAACCACAGGCATATGGATTGTGTGGGCATGACAGTCCATGATGGCGCGCGTGTCTTTACAATCCGCACAGCGCGTAAGCTGCAAGCGCAGTATTTCTGTTTTACGACAAATGACGAAGAGTATCGGATTTTGATGAAAATAGAACATGTAAAACAGAAGGCGACTTTAGCCGAGAATGCCGGATTTGCGCTGGGGATTGTGACAGGCGACAACAAAAAATATATTACAAATGTGAAGACGGAAGAGAATGAAGTGATATTAAAAGGACTTGATATACATAAATTCTGCTATACCGAGGGAAACAATTATATTACCTTTCAACCGGAATTGTTTCAGCAGACGGCGCCTGCGGCGTATTACAGGGCAAAGCAGAAACTTTTGTACCGCTTTATCTGTCGCAGGCTGGTGTTTGCCTATGATGACAGGCAGACGTTATCCTTAAACAGCTGTAATATACTGATTCCAGAAATAGAAGGTTTGGATATCAAATATATTCTTGCGGTGCTCAATTCCAGCGTTGCACAGTTTTATTTTGAGAAATGCTTTCAATCGGTGAAGGTTTTGCGTTCACATATCGAGCAGATTCCGATACCGATGGCAGCAAAAGAGAGACAGGAGGAAATCATACGGCTGACCGACCGTATGATAAAGCCGTCTCCGGAAGATGATACGGAAGAGATTTTTGAAATTCTGGATAACAAGATCGCACAGATTTATGACCTTTCACAGGAAGAATACGAGATGGTGAAACATAGCATAGAAAATCTCGAATAAATTTTTATCCTGATTGGACGAAACGCAATCCTGAATCGTATTATCAGTGAAAGGAGGTCAATATGAAACGTACACAGAATGAAATTCTTGCCTTGTATGACAGGTATTATGAAATGATTTGGCGCATTTGTCTGGTACGGTTTGGAAACTCCCACGATGCGTATGATGCGGTTCAGGAAACGTTTATCCGGTTGATGAATTATAACAAATCTTTTCATAATGACGAACATGAAAAGGCATGGATGATACGGACAGCGGTCAACTACTGCAAGGACGTTATGAAAAGCAGTCGCAGGAAACAGGAGATTTGCCTGGATTCCGGAAAGCCCTTGGAGGGCGGGATAGTTTCGGAGGAATACAGCGAGGTATATGAGACGATGATGGAGCTGCCGGAGAAATACCGGATTATCTTATACCTGCATTATTATGAAGGGTATTCGCTCAAAGAAATTGCAAAGCTGCTGAGGCTCAATGAGTCTACCCTGCGTTCCCGGTTTGCCAGGGCAAAAGAGGTGATGAAAGAATATTTAGAGGATTAAATCTGTTTGAAAAGGAGGTCTTGTTATGAGTAAATATTACGATATGGTAGACAAAATGAATATGCCCGAGGGGCAGCGTGAAAAATTAAGAATGGAATTGATGGAACAGGCAGCAAAGAAAACAAAGGTAAGACCGGTATGGCAACGTTATGCAGTTGCGGCGGCGCTTGCATTGTGCCTGATGACAACGGCGGTAACCGCCTATGCGGCAGTGCGTTATCAATGGTTCCAGATGTTTTTTGACAATGGTGAACAAAAGGGCGGCATGTTGGAAGAATTTGTTGCGAAGGCGAGCACGGAAGAAGTGTCTGCGGAAAATGAAAATTATAAATTTACGGTGTTGAGCCATCTGTACAGCAAAGAACAGCAGATGGGAATGGTTATTTGTTCCTTCCAGTTCCTGAAGGAGAATGAAAAGTTTCTGGCTGCCAATGACAGGAGGAGGAAAGAGGCGGTCATTTTAAAAAGAGATACGATTATTACAGAGGGGCAGGAATTTCTGGAAAATGAAGAGAATGCTGCGGGATGGTTGAATTTTAAAATCGCAGATAAAGCTCATACTGAAATGTTGTCTGCCAATACGGTATACTTTGCGAATGAGATCGCAGAAGATGGAGGCTATTTGATCGGCATACGTTACAATGTAAGCGTAGAAGGTGCGGTAAACCAGGAACCGGAGTTATATCTGTCGCTTGAGAATGCCGGTGATGTAGAGAATAAATTGAATATGCGCCTTCCTGAGAGTAAGGATATAGAAACCGTCCATTTTGTTTCCGAGCGTAATTCGCAGGACAGAATCGTTATCAGTCCGATTGGCATGTCGCTGACATTTACTGGTGATAAAGCGGTTTATCAGGATCAAATATTTGAAGATGAGAATCTCAGGAACGTGAAACTGGTTATGAAAGATTCTGTGAAGACCATGCAGGATATGGGAGAGGGATACGAGTCCTCTGTTCTGTTGAAGGAGACGGATACAACGTATACATGGTATGTGCAAAAGGAGTTCCTTAATCTGGAATATGTCTCCGGCATAGATCACATTGAACTGGATGGAGTGGCATATCAGAAATAGTAATATACACATGGGGCTGTCGCATATAGAATGAAAACCACTGCGTCAGCCCTATAAAAAACATATGGATATTAATATCAAAAAACTATATTCAAGAATGGAATTGTGTGATAGAATAATGTAACGATAAAAAGGAAAGGGGTGACAAAATGGCGCTATATGATGTACTTGATGTAAGCAGGTATGTTATAAAATTCAGTAACGAAAAAGACTACGGGATATCGAATTTAAAGCTTCAGAAGGTTTTTTTTTATTCAGGCATATTTCCTTATTAACGAAGAGCATGGAACACCTTGCTTTTGTGAAAGAATTGAAGCCTGGAACTTTGGACCGGTGGTTCCAGAGGCTTATAGAGAATATAAGCAGTATGGAAGCACGAATATTCCCACGATGAAATCATTTATTGATCTTGATGAGGCGGACATATGGAACTCTAAACGAAAATTATATCAGACAGATATCATTTCTGAAATGGACGGAAAACTAATAAATGAGGTAGTTGATAAATTTTCAGATTTTTCTGCTACGGATTTAGTCACATTGACACATAATCAGGCTCCGTGGAAAGAAGCGTATGTTCCACATATGAATAATGAGATAACGGTGGAAGCGATTAAGAGGTATTTTAATGAGTGATAAGCTTGGTATGTTGCTGAAAACAGATGATAAATCTACAGTTTCATTAGAGAAGTCACCGTTTTTCTCTTGTTATTACGTTATGTTATGAGTTATTGTAGTGGAGATTTGCTATGATACACTACATAAATGTTAATGGATTGATAAGATATTAGTGAAAATCGGAAAAATATACACAAATATAGAGGACGGTAAAGAAGTGCCAAATAAAAAGTTAGCAGAGGCAAAGCTTTATGGGATATTTGAAAGGGAAGAGTACATTGATGATTTATGATCGACATCCAGAATTGCAAAGTAAATGGAATAAAGCATTTTGGGCGCGAGGGTATTAAGTAGAAACAATTGGTAATATCACCGATGAAACTGTGCAGAAGTACATTAAGGAGTAAGCAGAAGAATCAAGAAAAGAAGATTATAGCGGACCAGTAGAGATGCTTGCGATACCGCCCCTGTGGGGCGAGCAGTAATATAGCCCTTTGGAGGGCTAAAATCAAACCACCAGTTGAACGGGTAGTTGGTGACTTAAATAATCAAATACTGGAAGGAGGCGGAGTTTATGGAAACAAATAAAATGAGTAATTTGAATAGAATGTTTACTCGCAATATGCTTCGCCACTTTATAGATGGGAAAGCGGATAATGTATATTCCTCAGTAGTAAGACGTTATACAAGTGATACGGATCATAAGAATAATCGGGAATTAATAAGCGAAATTTATTGTGAATTAAAGAATAATTATCGAAACGAATACTTTTATAAAAATACTTTGTTGAATAAGTTACTCTTGGGTGTGCATAGTGTTAATACTACAACTGCGTTAACAGAATTGTCGATTGCGAAATCTAAAGCGGATTTTGTGTTAATAAATGGAAAAGCCATTGTATATGAGATAAAAACGGAATTGGATAATTTAGATAGACTAAGTTCTCAGATAGACGACTATTACAAGGCATTCGACCATGTAGCAGTAGTTACTTATGAGAAAAATCTACAGCAGTTACATAAAACGCTTGAAAGTATTGATAAGCCGGTGGGGATTTATGTATTACGAAAAAATGGAAGGTTGGGAGCAGTTCAAATCCCGCAAAGATACATCGGTGACTTAGACAAGGAGGTTATTTTTAAATTACTAAGAAAAAGTGAATATGAAGAAATAATTGCTCAACGATATGGTTATTTACCAGAAGTTACACAATTTAAATATTATTCTGCTTGTAAAAAAATGTTTTTGCAGATACCAATAGAAGAGTCATATTTACTTGTTTTGAGAATATTAAAAAAGAGAATGCAGTTAAAGAAAGAGGAGTTTGTTAAGATTCCATATGAGTTAAAGTTTTTGGCATATTTTATGGATTTAAAATATGATGATTATCAGAAATTGGAAGTGTTTTTAGATTGTGAATATGGAGGTGCATAGTATGTATTTTCCTTATTTGAGGGGAAAACAATATGAATTAATTGCATTGCGGGAATTGGTAGAGAAAGGTGTTATGAGCAATAGAATTACGCCAATCATCGAACCTGTAAAATTATCTTCTACCCTTATCAAAACCATAGAAAAATATGGCGTGAATTGTAAGCAGCTAGCTATCATTACTAATCCTAAGGTGGGAAGTTTTAGTATTGATGCCAAGGAAAAGAAAAATCAGAAATTAAAAGAAGGTTTGTCTGAAATTTTAAAGCAAAATAATTATATTCTTTATATTAATTTACTAAAACCAAATTCGAAACCGGAGAAATTCATTGAAAGATATGCACATAATATGGGAACGATTTGCGATGACAAAGATGCAATTTCTGTTTATGGAGCATATTTTGCAGAAACAGATGTTAAGTATAATTTGATACCAGATGAAAGTGGGTTTAGAAGGAGGATAAGAAAAAACAGAGTGGTTTTGGAGGATAAGTTTAACAAACTAGATAGAAATAATGATTATATTGAAGTTGATGACGAACCTTTTTCAGAAGATCATTTGTACTATCAAGAAGATGGATATGTGGGGTTTGCTGATTACTCTGTAGTTGGTAAAGAATATAATGAAACAGGGTTTGCTCCGTATGCGGTTGCAATACATATTGTTTATTTTGATAAAGATGATAGTATGCGCATAAAGCATTTTGTGTCTGATTCGAATGATGATGTTAGTGATACTGCTGGAAAATTTCAAGAAGCGTTGTCGAAACTAGTGGCATGGAATGAAGAAAAGCAGCTTGATACTGTAGCAATGAAAGAGTTTGAAGATTTATATCACCGAGAGGCTTATCCGGGTTTGGGAACAGTGAAAAAACTATCTATTATGCATCATTTAGAGCTGATAGGAAAATATTTGGATAAGGAGTAGCTTATGATAATTTGCGAAAGATGTTTTTGCGATACGGAAGTTATTTCTGTTATTCGAAATAAAGCAGAGATTGGGGATTGCCCACTGTGTAAATGTAAAAATGTACATATATATGATACGGATAAGTATGAAGATCTGAGCATGATGTTTGATGAATTGATAAGTATATATACACCAGTTTCTTTGTTGCCAGATTTATATCCGAAATCAGATACTCGCTTATTAAAGGCTGAATTGATTAACAACTGGAGTATTTTCAATAAAAAGAGTGAGTCTGATGTATATAATATAATTACTGCGATTTGCAAAGAAAGGTATGAATATAATGCAGAGTTGTTCGATCAGCCCATTGGTATTCAGGAGTTATATGACCAAGAGTATTTAGCAAAACATTCTCTTTTGACTACAAATTCCTGGGAGGAGTTTGTAGAGGTTTTAAAAACAAAGAATCGTTTTCATATTCATTATATAGATTTAGATTTGTTGGAACGTTTTTGCTCATATATTCGTAAACCCTATAAGACAGGTAAGATGTTTTATCGGTGTAGAATTTCAACGGAAGAGGGAATTCCTCTTAAAGAAATGGGGGCACCGCCAATTGAAAAGACTACAGATGGCAGGGCAAATGCAAGAGGGATTAGGTGTTTATATTTAGGAGATACTGCTGAAACTACAATATATGAGGCGAGAGCTGGTGCATATGATTATGTAACAGTTGGAAAGTTTAGATTGAAAAAAGATATAATAGTTGTTGATTTAAAGAGAATTAATCAAATCAGTCCCTTTATAGAGGGGGTGGATTGTTTAGAATATGCGATTAACAAAGAACATTTAAAAAAGATAAATGATGAAATGGGTAAAATTATGAGAAGGAGCGACAGTGTCTTGGATTATGTTCCAACTCAATATATTACCGATTTTGTTAAGAGTATTGTCCATGATAATGTTGCGGAATATGCTGGTATTGAATATAAAAGCGTAATGCATAGCGCTGGATATAATTTAGCTTTGTTTGATCCGGACTTGTTTGAGTGTGTAGATACGGAAATATATAGAATTGATACGATTGATTATAGAAAACATCCAATTATGTGATATGCGCTGACAAAGTGATTCCCATAACTTGTTTTACTGGTATTTGTGCAATTATGGCTGAATTGTTACCGGATTTTTTTAAAATCTGCTCCTGAAGCTTGCAAAAAGAAATGAAGTGTGATAAAATCTCTACAATTTAGGCATGAACGCCTGACAGGTAATTTTATACAGAACTTAGCAGAAAAAAAGATAAAAAATCTTTTTTTTTTGTAAAAATCAGCCAAATCAGAGAAAGGGCGGTAATTACATGAAAGCATTTCTGATACTGGAAAACGGAACAGTATTTGAGGGCATCAGCATTGGTTCTACGAGGGAAGTTATCAGTGAAATTGTCTTTAACACTTCTATGACAGGTTATCTTGAGGTTCTGACAGACCCTTCTTATGCCGGACAAGCAGTAGTAATGACATACCCATTGATTGGAAATTATGGAATTACACCGGATATGGAGTCCGAAAGACCGTGGCCGGACGGTTATATTGTGCGGGAATTATCCAGAATGCCGAGCAATTTTCGGTGTCAAGGGACGCTTGAAGATTTTCTGGCAAAATATGATATTCCTGGCATCGCAGGCATTGATACGAGGGCATTGACAAAGATTCTCAGGGAAAAGGGAACGATGAACGGAATGATTACCACCAATGAGGATTATAAGCTCACAGAAATTCTCCCCAGAGTGAAGGCTTATGTGACCGGAAATGTGGTCGACAAAGTGACCTGCGGCCACATCCGGCGGCTGGAGGGCAGGGGAAAGCGCGTGGCATTGCTGGATTTTGGCGCCAAGCAGAATATCGCCAGATCCTTACATGAGAGAGGATGCAGCGTTACCGTGTATCCGGCGCATACGAGTGCGGAGCAAATTTTAAAGGACAAGCCGGATGGGATTATGCTCAGTAATGGGCCAGGTGACCCTAAGGAATGTGGAGAAATTATCCAGGAATTGAAGAAACTGTATGAATCGGATACGCCGATTTTTGCAATCTGTCTGGGACATCAGCTGATGGCTTTGGCAAATGGGGCGGATACCCATAAAATGAAATATGGACATCGTGGCGGCAACCATCCGGTAAAGGACCTGGAGACGGGAAGGGTGTATATTTCCTCCCAAAACCACGGTTATGTGGTGGACACCGGACGTCTTGATCCTTCTGTGGCGGTTCCCGCATTTATCAATGTCAATGACGGCACGAACGAGGGATTAAAGTATACCGGAAAAAATATTTTTACCGTGCAGTTTCATCCGGAGGCGTGTCCGGGACCGCAGGACAGCGGATATTTGTTTGACAGGTTTATCGAAATGATGGGAGGGAACAAATAATGCCAAAAAATCCAGAGATTAAGAAAGTATTAGTGATTGGTTCTGGTCCGATTGTGATTGGACAGGCCGCTGAGTTTGACTATGCAGGGACACAGGCATGCCGTTCCCTCAAAGAAGAGGGCGTGGAGGTTGTGTTGGTCAACTCTAATCCGGCAACGATTATGACGGATAAGGACATCGCGGACGAAGTCTATATAGAGCCGTTGACAGTGGAAGTTTTGGAGCAGATTATTCGCAAAGAGAAACCGGATAGCGTGCTGCCGACCCTGGGAGGACAGGCGGGCTTGAATCTTGGTATGGAGCTTGCGGAATCTGGTTTTCTGGAAGAACACAATGTGAGATTGATTGGAACGACGTCCGAGACGATTTTTAAGGCGGAGGACCGACAGGCCTTTAAGGACACGATGGAGAAAATCGGAGAACCCTGCGCACCCTCTCAGGTAGTCCATAACGTCAAGGATGGCATTGCATTTACAAATACGATTGGTTATCCAGTCGTGTTGCGTCCGGCCTATACGCTGGGCGGAAGCGGCGGTGGAATCGCACACAATGAGACGGAACTGATTGACATTCTTACAAATGGCCTGCGTCTGAGTCGTGTCGGGGAAGTGCTGGTGGAACGCTGTATTGCGGGGTGGAAAGAGGTTGAGTATGAGGTTATGCGTGACGCGGCGGGCAATTGCATTACGGTCTGCAATATGGAAAATATTGACCCGGTAGGCGTACACACTGGCGACAGTATCGTGGTGGCGCCTTCACAGACGCTGGGGGATAAGGAATACCAGATGTTAAGGACGTCTGCGCTCAATATTATTTCTGAGCTCAATATTACAGGAGGATGTAACGTGCAGTATGCACTCCATCCTACCAGCTTTGAATATTGTGTGATTGAAGTTAATCCCAGGGTCAGCCGTTCATCCGCGCTGGCAAGTAAAGCTACAGGGTATCCGATTGCCAAGGTGGCGGCTAAGATTGCACTTGGCTATACGCTGGATGAAATTAAAAATGCGATTACCGGCAAAACATACGCCAGCTTTGAGCCGATGCTTGATTATTGCGTGGTTAAGATTCCGCGTCTTCCATTTGATAAATTTATAACGGCAAAGCGTACCCTGACAACGCAGATGAAGGCGACCGGAGAGGTTATGAGCATTTGTACGAATTTTGAGGGTGCGCTGATGAAGGCCATCCGCTCTCTGGAACAGCATGTGGACTGCCTGAGATCCTATGATTTTGGTGAACTTTCCAAAGAGGAACTTCTGAAACGACTGGAGAAAGTGGATGACCGCAGGATTTGGGTAATTGCAGAATCTTTGCGCAAAGGAATTTCCTATGAGGAAATTCATGAGATTACGATGATTGATTACTGGTTTATTGACAAGATTGCCATTCTGGTGGAGATGGAAGAGCGGCTGGAGAAAGAAGAGCTGACCATCGAATTATTAAAGGAAGCAAAGCGTATCGAGTTCCCGGATAATGTCATTGCGCAGCTGACCGGAAAAGAAGAGACGCAGATTCGCGATATGCGATATGAAAATGGCATTACGGCGGTGTTTAAGATGGTAGATACCTGTGCGGCAGAGTTTGCAGCGGAAACGCCCTATTATTATTCCTGTTTTGGCAGTGAAAATGAGGCGGCAGGAGCGAGTGAGAAGAAAAAAGTGCTTGTACTTGGTTCCGGACCGATTCGGATTGGGCAGGGAATTGAATTCGATTATTGTTCGGTACACTGTACCTGGGCGTTTGCAAAGGAAGGGTATGAGACTATCATTGTAAATAATAATCCGGAGACGGTTTCCACGGACTTTGACATTGCGGATAAGTTGTATTTTGAGCCGTTGACGCCGGAGGATGTGGAGAGCATTGTGCGTCTGGAAAAACCGGATGGGGCAGTTGTGCAATTTGGCGGACAGACTGCCATCAAACTGACGGAAAGCCTGATGAAGATGGGTGTGCCGATTCTGGGAACGAAGGCGGAGGATGTGAACGCTGCGGAGGATCGTGAGTTGTTTGACAGGATTCTGGAGCAGACAGAGATTCCGCGTGCAGCAGGAGGAACCGTATTTACTGCGGAGGAAGCGAAGGAGGTAGCAAACAGGCTGGGCTATCCGGTGTTGGTTCGCCCTTCCTACGTGCTTGGCGGACAGGGAATGCAGATTGCATATTCCGATGATGAGATGGAAGAATTTATGGAGATTATCAACCGTATTGCGCAGGATCATCCGATTCTGGTGGACAAATATCTGCAAGGTAAGGAGATTGAGGTCGACGCGGTGTGTGATGGGGAAGATATTCTGATTCCGGGGATTATGGAGCATATTGAGCGTACGGGCGTACATTCCGGCGATAGTATCTCGGTGTATCCGGCTCCGACCATCAGTGAAGAAGTCAAGGAAAAAATTGTTGAGTACACGAAACGTCTGGCGCGTGCCCTTCATGTGGTGGGGCTTATCAATATTCAGTTTATCGCCATGGACGGGGAAGTGTATGTGATTGAAGTAAATCCGCGTTCCTCAAGAACGGTACCCTATATCAGTAAAGTGACCGGGATTCCGATTGTGGATCTTGCCACCAGAGTGATTATCGGCAATACGTTAAAAGGCATGGGATATCCGACCGGACTCGCGCCGGAGGCAGACTATGTGGCAATCAAGATGCCGGTTTTCTCCTTTGAGAAACTTCGCGGGGCGGAAATCAGCCTGGGACCGGAAATGAAATCCACCGGGGAATGCCTTGGCATTGGTTATTCCTTTGACGAGGCTTTGTATAAGGCATTTCTGGGGGCGGGCGTCCGTTTTCCGAAATACAAACAGATGATTATGACAGTGAAGGATGCCGATAAGCCGGAATCGGTAGAGATTGCAAGGCGGTTTGAGGCGTTGGGTTATAAGATTTATGCGACCAGGAGCACGGCAAAGTATTTGGAGGCGCACGGTGTGCAGGCAAGAAGAATCAATAAAATTGCGCAGGAGTCTCCGAACGTAATGGACTTGATTCTTGGACATAAGATTGACCTTGTCATTGACACGCCGACACAGGGGCGCGATAAGAGCCGCGACGGTTTCTTAATCCGCAGAAATGCCATTGAGACAGGCGTTTACTGTATCACGGCGATTGACACGGCGAATGCATTGGCAAGGAGTCTGGAGTATGCGGGTGCGAGTGACAAACTGAATTTGATAGATATTGCAAAGGTGATGTTGCATATGGTAAAATAACAAAAAAGAGAATACGTGAAAATGAAAAGGGAGGAAAGATCATGGGGAAAACAATCTCCAGCAATACACCGTATGATGATGTATTTCGGACATTGTTAAATGATTGCAGCAGCCTGATAATACCGGTGATTAATGAGGTGTTTGGGGAACACTATTTATGTACAGAGAAAATTGTATTTTCACCGAATGAGCATTTTCTGAATCAACAGGACGGGAATGAATCGGAAAGAATTACGGATACTAGTTTCAAAATTCTTGGAACAGAGAGCAAAAAGTATCATTGGGAGTGTCAAAGCAGTACAGATGACAGTATGTTAGTTCGCTTTTTTGAGTATGATACTCAGATTGCGCTTGATGAGGGGGAAATCAAAGAAAATGTCCTTACAGTGACATTTCCTCATTCTGCTGTGCTTTATCTTAGGTGCAGTGAATCAACACCGGACAAATTAAAAATCAGGATGGTTACGCCAGGTGGAACTGTTGCATATGATGTTCATGTAATGAAATCCCAGCAATATACGTTAGAAATGATTTTTGAGAAAAATCTCCTATTTTTAATCCCTTTTTATATTTTTTCCCACGAGCGAAAATTGAAAGAGTATGAGCAGGATGAAATGAAATTAGAAATGCTAAAATCAGAGTACCATCAGATAAAGACCAGGCTAGAGATGCTATTGGATAAAGGTATCATCAGTGAATATACGAAATGTACGATTGTTGATATGTCGAATAAAGTGTTGGAACATATTGCACAGAAATATGTTTCGGTCAGGGAAGGAGTGAAGTCTGTTATGGGTGGAAAGGTTTTGGAGTATGAGGCAAAAAGTATACGAGAAGAAGGAAGAGAAGAAGGAAGAGAAGAAGGAAGAGAAGAAGGAAGAGAAGAAGGGATTAGAGGAACCGTTTCCGTGTTGAAAGAATTAGGAATTCCAATGCAGACAATTCAGGTTAAGATACAGGAAAAATATCATTTGAGTTCTGAATCCTGTAAAAAGTATTTGTAAATTTTTCCGCAAAATACCCCGTCAGTTTGTAACGGGGTATTTTGTGGAATTAGAAATATTGTTTTAAATGTGTAATGAGAGTATTTGTCGAGAAGGCGGAAAATCTCAGTTTTTATTTTTGGCTTAAGACACTGTTATGATAGTCCAGGGAATATGTCACATCTTCGCCAAGCCATTCGGGGGGCGTGAAATCTTTAGCTGTTTCTTCTGTGCAAAATTCCACTTCAGCAAGAATCAGCGGTGCAAGTTTCCCCTCAAAAATATCCAGTTCAATGGTAAGTTCAGATGTCAGGGGAATCAGATATCGTTTCTTAATAATCAGCTGGCCGTCTATTTTGGGAAGAAGATGAAGATACGCCTCTTTCGTCAGGGGTAAGTTGTATTCTTCACGCGCCAGCAGGCCTTTAGATTTGTAGGTAAGGTAATAATCTTCGTCTTCCCTGCGGATGCGAATAACAGGGTCTGTGTTCAGATATCCCTGTTCAATCTGATGAAAGGGATATTGGCTGAGATTGTCCGGCAGCGATTTTGGTAAAAACTTGCGCTCTATTTCCATAAATATTCTCCTAATCGTAATCGTATCCTGAAAGTTATCCTGATTATATGACAGATGACGGTGATTGTAAAGGATTTCGTTGAGGTAATTCCTGTTCCGTCTGCTTTCCGGTATACGGAAATTGTTTTTGTGCGCTATAGTAGACTGCAACAGGATATTGTGCTATCATATTTTAGGAGGTGGTTAATATGCGATATCATCGCTTACGTTTTGATATTTGGCTGTGCCTGCTGCTCAGCGTGGGCGTCAGCCTCCTTCCTGCCAACCTAATCCGGCATTTCATGCCGAAAAACTATGAGAGCTATGTAGAAGAACACACCGTGGCGGAGGGGGAAATCGGTGGAGCGGCTGGAAAAGAAATCTTCCGTGCCACAAATGTGGAAGACTTGGAAACACACGATACGTTCACTGTAATTTCCCCCGGCATTGAGTACCGCAATCATGGTTCCGGGTATTATGGCAACCAATATCTTCAGGCCCTAACACTTCCATCCGGTGAACGGGTCGCCGCTGCCATTAACATGGAAAATGTTCAGGTGGAAGGGGATTATTATACTGGGGAAGCGACTCTGCCTGTGGGGCGGATAGTATGGGAAGACCTTACTTTGAATGAGAGTTTTATCAACCAGATAGAGTACAGGGAGCCTTTGAGCCGCACAGATTTTTACGTTGATATGATGGGCAATGGAGGAAAACTCAGCCAGGAGGACTATACGGAGCCTGTTGTCATGCTGGCACAAACACTGACAGTTATCATTTTCTTCCCGTTGTTTCACGCACTTGGCTCTAAACTGGGAATTTTCCCGGCATTTTTTACCAGGAGAAAACAGAAGGAGTCTGAATGGGATTAATTCATTCTGAGGAATTTCGAACGACATAAGAGAAGGAGATATAGGTTATGAATCAGGAAACGATTAAGAAAATCAATGTACCGTACTTGTTGTCATACATATTTGTGCCGATTGCAATAACTGCTGTCTGCTATCTGCTTGGCTACCTGTTTTTTTATGACGGCGGCATGGGCGCAGTGATCCTGTTTATGGTACCGCCTGCCGTGTCTATCTTGTGGTGGGTTTTTGGCGGCAAAATGATTTTCAGGGGAAAACGAAAGAAACTGATGCGTGAGCTGGAACAAAGCGGGTTCCAGCCTAACCATACGTTTGACAGCGATGGCTGTACAGTAATAGTCGATATTGGACATGGGAAGATTGCTGTGTTGACCTTCTGGAATCCTTTTCAGAGTTATGTTCTTCCTGCCAGCAGGATTACCAAAATCTGGACAGATGATGGAAAAACCGGTGCAGGTTTTATGGCGGGCAGCAGCCGGGTCAGTTTCTTGTTCATAATTGATGGCATCCGCGTCCGGGTCAACACCTTCACGTCCAACCAGCGATGGCGGATGGACAGCGATTATATCCTTACCGGCATTTCCAAGGCGGATATGATGGTGGAAGTATTAAAAGAGGCGAAAGAGAGGTCTGCCTGATATGGGAATTATTCGAAAAATGCGTTCTATATTTCATGAAGACTGGTGCAATCTCTGCCATGCTGAGATGGATGTGATGCATAAGCAATTATATGCCCTGCCCGACATGACAGTTGGGCATTACTGCTCACACAAAGATCCTGGTTATTACCGGAAACATCTGGTTCCGGTAGGGAAAAAGGCCCAGATTCCTGCCGGAGTATATGCTTGCGGCATCCACATTTACCGTTGTCCCAAATGCGGGAACCGCCGGACAATGCTGACGATTTTTCTTCCGGTGCGGGATCAGGAAAAAGTGGAAGAAATTTTATACTTTGACAATGGGGAATTGGATAGTTTTATTTACCAACAGGAAAATGAAGTTCCAGCTCCCCATAAGAGGGAGTCGGAATTTCGTCGGGATTCTGCGGATTATAAATATTATGAACCGTATGATTAGTTTTTTGCCTTATGCAGACGTTCATTCATTTTACGGATATTGTGTTTCCCTGTGAAAAATTCCGTAATCCACACGATGCCAAAAATAAAAACAAAAATGCCAAAATAACTTAAAAATCCGGCAATGCTGTGTTCCATCCCATTAAGCAATATCTGGACGATCCTAATGATTTTTTGATTTTTGAAACATAACGCCTGGAAACGTATGTTGTGTCATGGTTTGTAAATTTTACGCAAATCGTACCGGTAAAACTTAAGTCAAAGTGATCGACTTTTTTTAAGTTGATGATTTCCGAGTTTGAAATGCGTACAAAATGGCGTGCATCTAAGAGCTTTTCCAATTCATTTAGACGAAAACGCAGGGCGTATTCCCCTTTTTCGGTTACTGCAAACACCTTGCCGTCATTTGCATAAATCCGAATGAAATCTGACTGATCTAAGACTTCGATTTTCCCATTCTTGCTGTCGGAAATGATTTGCAGCACATCCTCCGATAATTTTTTCAGGATATCGTTGATTTCTTCTGTCATCGAGTCCGTCATAACGATAATTTTGAGTTTGGTACAGGATGTGTCGATTTGGACTTCTACCTGCATGGATCCACCTCCCTATTTTTTCTTTGTTTTGTTTTTCTGTGAGCTTATTATAGGAGAAGTGAAGAAGGTTATCAATAGGTTTGCGATAGTCGGTTATTTTTGGGAAGCAAGTGACAGAAAGAGAATCTGGATATGGATTTTTAGTTAAGATTTTCTTGACGTACGTAAAAACGTGCGTTATAATGTGAATGACATATAAAATCTCGTCATTAAAGAAAAAGTTTATAATTATCATATAAAATAACGCATAAAATTGCAGAAAATATTACTATATATAAAATAATACGTATGATTAAAGAATATAACACTATACTAAAATGAACGAGATATGGATGACAAACGAAAGATTTTCAAAGGATAAAGTGATTAAAATATACAGCAACAAAGAGTTTTCCAGATATACAAAAACAGGAAAAGGAGATTTTTTATGTCAACAATAAATATTACGAATGCAAGAAAGGACCTCTATCGTCTGGTAGAAAATGTGAATCTTTTTAGTGAACCGGCGTTGATTGTTGGAAAAAAGGGGAATGCCGTTTTATTATCGGAAGACGATTGGAATGCGATACAGGAAACTTTATACCTGAATTCAATAGAGGGGATGGCGGAGTCTATTAGAAAAGGAGCCAGTACGCCCGTTGAAGAATGCATTCCTGAGGATATGGTGGAATGGTAAATGTTTAGAGTTGTTTTTGAAAAACAGTCGCTGAAGGACCTGGAAAAATTAAAACAGGTTCATCTTTCTTCAAAAGCAAAAAAACTGGTTGATATGCTACGGGACAACCCATATCAAAATCCGCCCAGGTATGAGAAACTGGTAGGGAATCTGGATGGATTATATTCAAGAAGAATCAATATTCAGCACAGGCTTGTATATCAGGTTTATCAGGAATCGACGGTTATGAATGGTGTTGAATATGAGGGAATTGTAAAGATAATTCGTATGTGGACGCATTATGATAAGATGGAAAGGAATTCTTAAAACTATAAATCCCCCCATCCCGAATCAATCAGGATGAGGGGATTTCTATCATGCATACTTCAGACTTTTGGACAACTGATTACTGCTGTCCGCCAGACATCTGCTGTTCCTGCTTCATGATCATCTTCTTAACCATCTCTCCGCCGATAGATCCAGCCTGAGCAGAAGTTAAGTCACCGTTGTAACCCTCTTTTAAAGGTACTCCAATCTCAGATGCAACTTCCTGTTTAAAACGGTTCATAGCCTCTTTTGCCTGAGGTACTGCCATTTTGCTCGTGTTAGATGCAGAATTACTTGCCATTTGATTCACCTCCAAATGTTTTTCTTTTTTGTTGTTTTTCTGATAAGAACATCATTCCGAAATGGGTCATTCCAGGAATGATGTCCGTTTCGAAACTCCGTCGCTTATCATGGTGTTATTATTTGTCATGGAAAAAATAATATGAATGGTAATTTTTGTTACTTTTGAAAGAGGAAATTTAAAAGAGGAAAACGTTATCATAAATAATGTGATATAATAAAAAAGAAATATATGCGATAGCGGATGTTTATATGCTGCCATGCAAAGGACGGGCAGAATTACTGGATGGAAAGGTGAGTGGTAAGGACATGCAGATTTCCAGTCGTTTTACATTGGCAATTCATATTTTTGCCTGTATAGATGTTTTTGGAGAGGAATATAAAGTGACAAGTGATTTCCTGGCTGGGAGCACGAATGTGAATCCTGTTGTTATCCGGAAAATTTTAGGACAGCTCAAGGGAGCAGGATTGATTACTGTGGCACGGGGAACCGGAGGTACAGCGGCAGCCAGACCGTTTAACGAAATAACATTTTTGGATGTTTATCGAGCCGTGGAATGTACGCCGAACGGAGAATTATTTCATTTTCATGAGAATCCCAGTGCGAATTGCCCGGTAGGAAGGAATATTCATCATATTTTGGACGACAAACTTATTCGGGTACAGGATGCGATGGAGCGGGAACTTGCGTCCATTACATTGGAAGATTTAAAGAAGGATACAGAAAAATATCTGAATTGTAGAAGTGAATAAAACCAGAAAATTTCAGGGTGTAGGGAATATAAGTGAACACATAATCCGATATGCCTTGAAATTTTTTATGAATTTTGATGTAACTATTGACATTACAACGAAGAGGCGCTATATTAAATATGCGAGATGTAATAATGATAGTTACATCAAAACAAATACAAAGTTTTTAAGGAGGTAATCACTATGAAGATTGCAGTAGTTTGTGCGAATGGTAAGGCAGGAAAGCTAATTACAAAGGAGGCAATGGATAGAGGATTTGACGTTACGGCAGTTGTTCGAGGAGAAAATCAATCGGTTGCCCAAAAAGTTATCAAAAAGGATTTGTTTGAGCTGGAAACAGATGACATTGCAGAGTTTGACGTGCTGGTAGATGCCTGTGGGGGATGGACAGAAGATACCATTCCATCCATTCCCAAAGCGGCAGAATACCTAAGTAATCTTGTGACAGGGACTGATAAAAGGCTTGTTGTTATCGGCGGTGCGGGCAGCCTTTTTGTAAATCCGGAACATACGCTTACCGTTGCGGATGGAGCGGATTTTCCGGAAGCATTTCAACCTTTGGCAGCAGCTCATCAGACAGCACTGGATGGACTTCGTGGAAAAAAAGATGTAAAATGGACGTATATCAGTCCCGCTGTAGATTTTCAGGCAGATGGTGTGCGCAGTGGTGCGTACATCCTTGGAGGGGAAGAGCTGACCTTGAACGAAAAGGGGGAGAGCATTATCAGTTACGCGGATTATGCGATTGCCCTGGTTGACGAGATTGAAAAGGGTAATCATATAAAACAGAGAATTTCGGTTGTCAGAAAATAGGGCGGTGTTTATGTTGAATCAGGAGATATTTTCATTTGACAAAGTGACGGATGCTATCAACAGGCTGCGCGAAACATTGAGCACGGCGGATACTGTGCTCATCGGCGCGGGCGCAGGTCTTTCTGTTTCCGCGGGATTTACCTATGCAGGAAAACGGTTTGACAGATACTTTGATGACTTTGCGCGCAAATATCATTTTCAGGATATGTATGCCGGCGGTTTTTATCCCTATGAGACTTTGGAAGAGCATTGGGCTTACTGGAGCCGATATATCTATATTAATCGGTATATGAGTGCGCCGAAACCAGTTTATGATAAACTGTATGATCTGGTGAAGGGTAAGGATTATTTTGTGTTGACGACAAATGTGGATCATTGTTTTCAGAAGGCCGGATTTGATAAGCGCAGGTTGTTTTATACGCAGGGTGATTACGGTCTGTTTCAGTGCAGCAGACCGTGCCATCCGAAAACGTATGATAATGAGTCTGTTATCCGAAAAATGGTCGAGGCACAGGGCTATAGGTTTGAGGATGATGGAGCATTGGTTTTGCCGGAAGGGATTTCACCTGAAATGACGGTTCCATCGGAGTTGATTCCATATTGTCCGGTGTGTGGGAAACCCATGAGCATGAACCTCCGGGCAGATGAGACTTTTGTGGAGGATGAAGGCTGGCATTTGGCGGCAAAGCGGTATGCAGAATTCTTGAGAAATCATCGGAAAGGAAATATATTGTTCTTAGAGGCAGCGGTCGGTTTCAATACCCCTGGCATTATCAAGTACCCCTTCTGGCAGATGACAGCGGAAAATCCGAAATCAGTGTATGTTTGTATAAATTATGGGGAGGCAGTTTGTCCAAAGGAGATTTCCGCTCAGTCTATTTGTATTGATGGTGATATAGGAGATGTGGTTTGTCAGTTAAATAACGGTGCAAGGGCAGCGGACGCATTGATTTTATATAAATAGCCCGGATTGAAAGGAGGAACGCACATGACGCAGAGTGAGAAAAGGCGGTATCTGATAGAAAAGCTGTTGTCAGAGCAGCCGCAATATAAAGATATGGAACTTCCGGACAGCACAGAGGAACAAAAACGGCTGCTCAGAAGTCTTATGAATATACGTGCGCCTCGTCCGATTGGAAAAGAATTTCTTAAGGTGCAGGACGAGTACCTGAGTGAGGAGGTCAGAGAGAAGGGGGTTATTGACAGCGAATTTCTGCCGGTGTCTCCGATTGACAGTCGCCTGGCGTTCTGGCGTGGAGATATTACCACATTAAAGATTGATGCGATTGTAAATGCTGCCAACAGTGCTTTAAGGGGATGTTTTGTACCCTGCCACTCCTGTATAGATAACATCATTCACAGCGTTAGCGGTATCCAGCTGCGTCTTGCCTGTGATGAGTTGATGACGAAACAGGGACACGAGGAGCCGACAGGAAAAGCCAAAATCACGCCGGCTTTTAATTTGCCTTGCCGCTATGTACTTCATACAGTTGGCCCGATTGTATCTGGCATATTGACAAAAAAACATTGTCAACAGCTTGCGGATTGTTATAAATCCTGTTTGGAACTGGCGTCTGATAGGGGATTAAGGAGCATTGCATTTTGCTGTATTTCCACAGGTGAATTTCATTTTCCGCAAAAGGCGGCGGCTGAGATTGCGGTGCGGACGGTTACAGATTTTTTGCAGGACAATACACAGATTGAAAAGGTTGTATTCAATGTATTCAAGCAGGAGGATTACAATATTTACAAAGATATTATTTTGTGATATAAAGAAAAAGACCATAGTGAAGAATATAAATCGGGAAAAGAGGGACAGAAGATGAAACTGGAATGTGAATTCTTCCAGGCGTTATGATGTACGATAAAGACATCCGGGAGCCGTTGTTTGAATTTCTGGAAGAATATTATGGCAAGCTGCGCATCATAGAAGAGAAGAAGATGGGCAGGTCACGGGCGGATGTGGTGATGATTCTTCCGGACGCAGTCTGCGGTCTGGAAATTAAAAGCGATGCGGACACATACGCCAGGCTTTCGCGTCAGGTAAAAGACTACAACCTGTATTACGATTATAATTTTATTGTGGCAGGCACCCGTCATGCGCATCATGTAGCGGAACATGTGCCGGACTGGTGGGGGATTATTACTGTCGAGTTGGAAGACGGCAGACCGGATTTTTATGTACTTCGGAAACCGCAGGAAAATCCGCAGGTAGACTGGAAGAAGAAAATGAGCCTCTTGTGGCGTCCGGAGCTTGTTCATATTCAGGAATTGAATCAGATGCCAAAGTATAAAGAAAAGAGCAAGCAGTTTGTTATTGAGAAGATTCTGCTCAAGGTCCCGAGGGAAAAGTTGTATCCGCAAATCAGTCAGGAGCTGTTTGAGCGGGATTATACGAAGATTGCAGAGCAAATTAGATCATACAGAAAAGGCAAACGTAAATCTTCAGGATAACTATGGAAATAGAATCATGGAAACAGAACGATTTAAGCATATATCATAAAAGTAGATTAATGATTCAGGAATGGAGGAAATTATAATGAAAAAAATCGGAATTTTTCTGGCGGATGGATTTGAAGAGATTGAAGGGTTGACCGTGGTAGACATTTTGCGCCGTGCGGGTGTGGAGGCTCAGATGATTTCCATTATGGGAAAGAAGGAAATTTCTGGTTCCCATAATATCCATGTGCAGGCGGATGTGTGTTATGAGGATGTGGATTTTACAGAACTTGACGGCGTTGTGCTGCCGGGCGGAATGCCGGGAACGCTGAATCTTGGCGCACATGCAGGCGTAAATGAGACCGTGAAATCTTTTGCAGAGGAAGGGAAACTTGTGGCGGCCGTGTGTGCAGCGCCCAGCGTGCTTGGACAGGCAGGGCTGTTGGAGGGAAAAAAGGCAGCCTGCTATCCGGGATATGAGGACAAACTAACCGGTGCAGAGGTGGTATATGATGAGGTTGCAGAGGCAGGAAACATCATTACCAGCCGGGGAATGGGAACGACAATTGCCTTTGCGCTGCGCATTCTGGCGTATCTGGAAAGCGAAGAAAAGGCTGCGCAAATGGCAGAAAAGATTGTTTATAGGCAGTAGAATTTTTTGTAATGAAAAGCCCCTTGTTCCAATATACATGATACAAAAGAATAATGTCCCTGTGTATTAGGGGCAGGAGAGATGATTATGCTGAAAAAAATAAAAGCAAAATCCTTCGTTCTGGTATGCGGTATATTTGTAGGGGCTTTTTTTCTGGGACGAATGGCAGCCCAGGTTGTCCCGGCAGCAACGGCAATTATCCAGTCGGGCGCGGATGGCAACTGGGGGTTGAGTTTTCAGGAGGATGGAAAGCCCCCGGTAGCAAATGCCAGTTTTGAGGAATTGGCGAAGTACAATGCCTTTTATGCGGAGAATACGCAGGAGAAAGTGCTCTATCTGACGTTTGACTGTGGATTTGAGAATGGGAATACGCCGTTAATTTTGGATGCGTTGAAGAAACACAACGCAAAGGCAGCATTTTTCGTAGTCGGCAATTTTATTGAGACGAGTCCGGATCTTGTGAAACGCATGGTGGAGGAAGGGCATATTGTGGGCAACCACAGTTACCATCATCCCGATATGTCCCAGATGGGCAAAGAAGAGTTTACGGCGGAACTTGGGGAGCTGGAAACACTGTATGAGCAGACGGTGGGAACGCCCATGGCAAAATACTTTCGTCCGCCTCAGGGCAAGTACAGTGAAAATTGTCTGCAGATTGCCAAAGACGCTGGTTATAAGACCTGTTTTTGGAGCCTGGCATATGTGGACTGGAATCAGGACAGTCAGCCCACACATGAAGAAGCTTTTGACAAACTGCTGAAACGGGTGCATCCGGGAGCGATTGTGCTGTTACATAACACATCCAAAACAAACGGTGAAATTCTGGATGAACTTCTGACAAAATGGGAGCAGATGGGGTATACCTTCAAATCCCTGGATGAACTGCCGGTTTGAGAATATGCAGGTTCCTATCCATCGAGACGGGCGGATAGGCGAATCATCTGTAGGAAGGGCAGGGACGCTGGCAAGCTGTCAGTGTTTCTGCTCTTTGCGGTACCAGTAAAATGTCTGCAAGCAGAAGCGACCTGAATCAGGTGGCTATAGCTGTCTGACGAACCAGAAACAGTATTACCTGAATAACGATCCGAAAGCTGCAATCGAAAGAGGAACGATTGATGCAGTGTAGGGATTGACAAAATGCAATATTTTTTGTATGATACATATACTTTAATGATTTAAACTTTAACAATTTAAAGCGAAGGCGCAAATGGAGAAATGTTTGCCGACCGCTGTCCGGAAATGAAAATTGTCTGGAAAGGCACATGAAATGGAGGAAACAGGGATGTCAGAAAATTACAACAAGAGAACATTGATGGACTACAGTCCGGATATTAAGGTCTTGGATTGTACAATGAGAGATGGGGGACTGGTAAATAATTTTGGATTTACAGAAGAATTTGTCCGGGATTTATATGAATCAAATATAAGGGCGGGCGTTGACTATATGGAATTTGGTTATAAGGCGTCGAAGGATTTGTTTGACCCTAAGGAATTCGGTAAATGGAAATTCTGTGAGGAAAAGGATATTCGTGCCGTTGTGGGGGACAATAAATCGCCATTGAAGATATCCGTGATGGCGGATGTGGGACGCTGCGATTACCGAAAAGATATTCTGCCCAGGAAGGACAGTGTTGTCGACCTTGTCCGTGTAGCTACATACATACATCAGATTCCGGCTGCGGTAGAGATGATTGAACACATTAAGAAAAAGGGATATGAGGTGACGGTAAATATCATGGCGGTATCCAAGGTCAACAGTGATGATCTGGATGCGGCGCTTAAGATACTTTCGCAGAGCTCCGTGGATGCAATTTACCTCGTGGACAGTTTCGGTTCGTTTTATCCGGAGCAGGTTACCAAGCTTTCCAGAAAGTATGTGGAGATTGCAGACGCCTGCGGTAAGATTGTAGGAATCCATGCGCATAATAATCAGCAGCTTGCATTTGCGAATACGATTGAGGCCTGCCGTATGGGCGTTTGCCTTTTGGACGCTACGGTAAACGGTATGGGACGCGGCGCCGGGAATTGTTTTTTGGAGGCGCTTCTCAGTTTCCTGAAAAATCCGAAATATGACGAAATTCCCGTTATCCGTTTCGTGGAGAAACATATGCTGAAACTAAAGGAAGAGGGTAACGTATGGGGATATGATATTCCGTATCTGTTGACCGGAATCTTAAACAGCCATCCGTCCACAGCCATCAAATTTATTAAGGATAAGCGGACCGATTACACAAGGCTGATGCAGGAATTGATGGATCTTGAGTAGGACGGTGGATAGCCATTACCGATAACATCATATTGTAGTTTGGACGGTATAGTCTTTGTGGCTATACCGTTTTTTGTGCAGTTATTGAGGTAAGGAAAAAGTTGTGTTATACTTACATCAGATTTTGGCAGATGAAAACATAATCAAAGTCGGAGAAATCTGGTATGTTGAAAACAGGGGGAAGTTTGTGGTGGGAAAGATGATGGTGTATCATGGAAGTTATACAGAAATCAGAAAACCGGAAATTCGCATCGGGAGAAATACAAAAGATTTTGGCGAGGGCTTTTACTGCACGATTATTAAAGAACAGGCCATGCGTTGGGCGAAAAGATATAAGTCACCAAAAGTAAATACATATGTGGTGCGCATGAATGAGGCATTGGATATTTTAGAATTTAAAGAGATGACAGAGGATTGGCTGGATTTTATCATTAATTGTCGGCATGGCATTTCTCATAACCATGATATTGTGATTGGTGCGATGGCAGATGACCAGATTTATAATTTTATTGCAGATTATATGGAAGGGATTATAACCAGGGGGCAATTCTGGAGCATGGCAAAATTTAAATATCCTACGCATCAGATAAATTTTTGTACGGAACATGCCTTAGAATGCCTCGAATTCTATGATTGTCAGGAGGTGCAGTTATGACAGGAAGAGAGAATCCCAGGGATAATGATTTGTTTTTCACATGCAGCCTGATTGAGTACATTGCAAGAAAAACAAAAAATCACCGCAGTGATGTTGTAAATGCACTTGGATTTTCATGTGTGGAAAAGATATACGAACTGGCAGACGTCTATCACAGTGATAATATTGATCGTGTGAGTGAGGATTTTATTGCAGAGGCAGGGATTCAGGAAGGGAATTTTGACAATGTTGCAGCTGGTGAATATTCCATACCCTCCCATTGGGATATTGGCAAAGTATACAAAAGGCTGATTCTGGGGATTGCGAAAGAAAAAAATATGGGAATCATTGAAGCGCTGATGGAAGGGTATCATTCCTTTGTCAGTGAGCTGATTGACGATTATAACAGTAGTTTTTATTATGATAACCCGCAGAATATTTTAAATGCCTATTTGTATGGGGAAGTTGAGTGAGAATGACTTTTAATTGGTGGATATAGTATACGGAAAGATAATGTTGCAAAAAGGAGACTACAGATGAGACGAAAATTTTTAACTGTATTGGGGCTGTCGGCCTGTCTGGGTTTGGGACTGTTTTCCGGATGCGGACAGAAAGCGGAGGAGCCCAGGATATATTATTTGAACTATAAGCCGGAATCGACAGATATCTGGAAAGAAATTGCCAGAGAATACGAGGCTGAGACGGGCATAGAAGTAAGGATATTGACGGCTGCCAGCGGAAGTTATGAGCAAACCCTCAAATCCGAGATTGCAAAGCAGGGAGCGCCCACGTTATTCCAGATTAATGGTCCGGTAGATTATCAGAAATGGAAGAACTACTGCCGGGATTTGAGCGAGACCCGGTTTTATTCGTGGTTGCTGGAACCGGATATGGCTGTAAAGGATGGAGACGGCGTTTACGGGATTCCCTATGTGGTGGAAGGGTATGGCATTATTTATAATGAAAACATTTTACAGAAATATTTCTCACTGCCATCCAGGAAGACAGATTTTGCAAGTATGGACGAAGTAAACAATTTCAGCAAGCTGAAAGCATTGGTGGAAGATATGTCAGAGCATCTGGGAGAGCTTGGCATTGAAGGCGTCTTTGCATCCACTTCCTTCAGCGAGGGAGAGGACTGGCGCTGGCATACACATTTGCCGAATCTACCGGTGTATTACGAATTTTCGGAAAAAGGGATTGCGGATGAGGAGCAGCTGGATTTCAGCTATGAAGAGAACTTTAAGAATATTTTTGATCTGTACATTGATAATTCCTGTACCGCTCGTGAAGACCTGGCGACAAAGACCGTGGATGATTCCATGGAGGAGTTTGCCAGAGGAAAAGCGGCGATGGTGCAGAATGGCAACTGGGCCTGGGGTCAGATTTCGCAAATTGACGACAATCAGGTAAAAGAGGAAGATGTGAAATTTCTTCCAATTTATACAGGCGTAGACGGCGAGGAGGAGCAGGGGCTGTGCATAGGCACGGAAAGCTATATCTGTGTGAACAGCATGGCCAGCGAGGCGGATCAGCAGGCCTCGATTGATTTTCTGGAATGGCTGTACGGTTCCGAGGAAGGTAAGAAATATGTTACGGAGTCCTTGGGCTTTATTTCCCCGTTCAATACCTTTGCCTATGAGGAAAGTCCCAATGATCCTCTGGCGAGGCAGATTGTTTCCGATATGTCGGATTCTACTAAAAAATCAGTGAACTGGGATTTTACGACGTTTCCGAGCCAGCGTTTCAAGGTGGAGCTTGGAAATTCACTCCATGCGTACTGCAAAGGGGAGATAACCTGGGATAAGGTGGTAGAATCCGTAAAAAATACCTGGGCATCTGAGAAAGCGTTATTGCATGAAGGGGGAAAGGAGAACTGATGAGATCCATACGTAGTAAAATTGCGCTGCTGATTACAGCCACTTCGATAATTTTAATTGTAGGAATTTTATCCGTAACTTATATGGTAAATAAAAAGAACATAACAGACTTATGTGAGAGTTACTTATACGATACGTGTGTACATGCCTCGGATACCTTATATGAGTGTTTTTACAATGATGCCGAGAGAAGTAATATGGATGTGGGACTTGGAAGGCTGGACTATATTCTGAATAATGTAGGAATTAATACCATGCAGTCGAGCAGAGCTTATCTGGTAGATACGCAGGGAAAATATCTGTATCATGACAGGTCTGATATGTTGGGGCAGCAGATTGAGGGAAATGAAGTTATTCAAAGCGTTTTGGATACCTTGCAGGCTGGCATGATTACGACAGCGGACGTCAGGGAATGCACAGTAGATGGCAGGGAAGTTTATATTGCATTTATGTGTACGGTCAATGACTGGATTATTTTTGTTCAGGCGGATAAATCGGACGTCATGAAACCGGTCAATACCATATCCACGATATGCGCGGTGATTGGTCTGGCCCTGCTTTTGGCTGCGCTGTGTGTCGGGATGGCAGTTACGCGCATGATTACGCGTCCCATTACGGCATTGACCGCGGTTATCAATGATATTTCTGAATTGAATATGCAGGATGGTTGTGCCATTCCGGCAACGCGTGATGAAGTGGGTGCCATGGGAAACGCGGTCGTCCATATGAGAGGACGGTTGTCGGGAATTGTTTCGGAGCTCAACCATATTTCCGAAAAACTGGTAGAGGATTCGAATTCCCTTTATGAGATTTCGGAAGGGGTGAATGAAGCCTCTACGAATAATTCCGCCATCAATCAGGAGATGGCGGCCGCTATGGAAGAAACTTCTTCATCCATGGAATCTGTGACGGATCATGTTAAGAATATGAATAGAAATGCCGCTGCAGTTGCCGAACATATCAATGCCGGTACGCAGCTTACTGCGGATGCGCGCCAAAAAAGCGTGGTTATCCATGAGAAGACAAGCGCCTCCAGGGAAGAAACGTTAAAGGTGTACGATAAAATACAGAAAACATCGCAGGATGCGATTATAAAAGCGCAGAAAGCAGCCCAGATTAATGAGCTGGCAAACGCTATTCAGGATATTGCGGATCAGACCAACCTGCTTTCTCTGAACGCATCCATTGAGGCGGCAAGAGCCGGGGAAGAAGGGAAAGGATTTGGCGTTGTGGCAAGCGAGATTGCATCTCTTGCAACACAGTCTACGCAAACCGGAGCCAATATTGTGGCGATTGTGGATGATGTCAATTCGTCGGTGGAAACGTTAAAGGCGTGTCTCGTAGACGCTTTGGATTTCCTGGAACATAAGGTAATGAATGATTATAATGATTTTATGCAGTCCAGTGATGAATACAGCGGGGTGACCGAATCTATTGAAGAATTCATGAATCAGGCAAATGAGGAGGTTATGGAGCTCAAGGGCTTTATTGATGAGATTGCAGGAACCATATCGGAAATCAACAAAAATATCAGCGAATGCTCCACAGGAATTTCCGATATTGCGCAAAAGACGACGGACGTGGTGGAGCTCACAGCAGAGGCCTTTCACAAGACCTCCAACGGAAAAGTTTCTGCGCAGCAATTGTCAGACATTACTTCCAGATTCCAGCTGTAAAAAAATGCTGGTATTTTTGTGAGGAGTGTGCTATAATCACAAGATGATTGTGTAATTTGGAATTAAATCACAAAATATTTTATAAAAGCTTTGCAGGATGATATATATTTAAGGAGGAAACAACGATAATGAGCGTACAGGTAGAAAATTTAGAAAAGAACATGGTAAAACTTACAATTGAGGTAGCGGCAGAGGAACTGGAAAAAGCTCTCCAGGCAGTTTATCAGAAGGAGAAAGGCAAGATCAGTCTTCCGGGATTCCGCAAGGGTAAAGTACCGAAAGCCATGATTGAAAAGATGTACGGACCGGAGATTTTCTTTGAAGATGCGGCAAATATGCTGATTGGACAGGAATATCCCAAGGCAGTTGATGAGTCCGGCGTCGATGTGGTATCAAGACCTGAGATTGACGTTACACAGATTGAAAAAGGGAAACCATTTATTTTTACCGCGGAGGTTGCTGTAAGACCGGAAGTTACGCTCGGAGAATATAAGGGTGTTCAGGTTACGAAGATTGACACGAAGGTGACAGAAGAAGAGTTACAGGCAGAGCTTGACCGGGAGAGAAAGAGCAATGCGAGAACCATCACAGTGGAAGACCGTGCCGTACAGGATGGCGATACGGCTGTGATTGATTTTGAAGGATTTGTTGACGGTGTGGCATTCGAAGGCGGTAAAGGCGAGAATCACTCACTGGTAATTGGTTCCCACTCCTTTATTGATGGTTTTGAGGAGCAGTTGATTGGAAAGAATACCGGAGAAGAGCTGGATGTAAATGTGACATTCCCAGAAGAATATCATGCAGAAGAGCTTGCTGGTAAGCCGGCTGTATTTAAGGTAAAGATCAATGAGATTAAGATGGAAGAGCTGCCGGAGTTGGATGATGAGTTTGCGCAGGATGTATCTGAATTCGATACGCTTGACGAGTATAAGCAGAGCGTAGAGAAGAAACTTGTCGAGCGCAAGGAGACAGAAGGAAAACGGGCGCAGGAGAATGAAGCGATTGACAAAATCGTAGAAGTGTCCGAAATGGAGATTCCGGATGTGATGGTGGATAATCAGGCGCGTTCCATGATAGACGATTTCGCAAACAGGATTTCACAGCAGGGATTGTCCATGGAGCAGTACATGCAGTTCAGCGGTACAACGGTGGATCAGATGTTAGAGCAGATGAAACCGGAGGCATTGAAACGGATTCAGTCTACGCTTGTTCTGGAAGAAATCGTTAAGAAAGAAAGTATTCAGATATCTGAGGAAGACATTGATGCAGAGGTCGAGAGAATGGCTGGTATGTATGGAATGGAAGCTGCAGAACTGAAAGCATATATGGGTGAATCAGAGAAAGAGTCTATGAAGATGGAGCTTGGAATCCAGAAAGCAATAGAGCTTATCATGGATCAGGCAGAAGAAAATTAGGTCGAGGAGGAAAATATATGAGTTTAGTACCTTATGTCGTTGAGCAGACCAGCAGAGGGGAACGCTCTTATGACATATATTCCAGACTGTTAAAGGACAGGATTATATTTTTAGGTGAGGAAGTAAATGAGACGACCGCAGGTCTTGTGGTTGCACAGCTTTTATTTCTGGAATCCGAAGATCCGGGCAAGGATATCCATTTATACATCAATTCCCCGGGCGGCGTGGTAACTGCGGGTCTTGCAATTTATGATACCATGAATTATATCAAGTGCGATGTGGAGACTATCTGTATCGGACTTGCGGCAAGCATGGGAGCATTTTTGCTGGCAGGCGGAACCAAGGGAAAACGTTTTGCGCTTCCCAATGCGGAAATCATGATTCATCAGCCTTCCGGCGGGGCAAAGGGTCAGGCGACGGATATCCAGATTGTTGCCGATAATATTTTAAAGACCAAGAAACAGTTAAATACCATTCTGGCAGAAAATACAGGTAAACCATACGATGTGATTGCAGCGGATACGGAACGTGATAATTATATGTCCGCAGAAGAGGCAAAAGAATATGGTTTAATAGATGGCGTGATTACGAACAGAAAGTAAGAGTCAGGGACAGCGGGCGTATGCCACTGTCCCTTTTGAGAATTTGATTAGAAGAGGTGGAAACAGATTATGGCAGGAAGATTTGAAGACAAAATACGTTGTTCTTTCTGTGGAAAGACCGACGGTCAGGTTCGCAAGATGATTGCAGGACCGAATGGGGCGTTTATCTGTGACGAGTGCGTAGATATCTGCGCGGAGATTATTGAGGAAGAATTGTTAGAAGAGGAAGAAACAGAGGTAGAGCCGGAAACAGAGGAAATTAATCTGGTTAAACCGGAGGAATTAAAGAAATTTCTGGATGAGTATGTGATTGGGCAGGAGGACGCCAAAAAAGTCCTGTCTGTTGCCGTATACAATCACTACAAGAGGATTCTTGCACCGAAGAATCTGGGTGTAGAATTACAGAAGAGCAATATACTCATGCTTGGGCCTACAGGCTGCGGCAAGACTTTGCTTGCACAGACGCTGGCACGTATTCTCAATGTGCCGTTTGCTATTGCAGACGCTACGGCGCTTACGGAGGCAGGATATGTGGGCGAGGATGTGGAAAATATTCTCCTGAAAATCATTCAGGCGGCAGAGTATGATATTGAACGCGCACAGATGGGAATTATTTATATTGATGAGATTGATAAGATTACGCGTAAATCCGAGAATCCCTCCATTACGAGAGATGTGTCAGGAGAAGGCGTGCAGCAGGCATTATTGAAGATTTTAGAGGGCACGGTGGCGAGCGTTCCGCCTCAGGGCGGCAGAAAACACCCGCAGCAGGAGTTGATTCAGATAGATACCACAAATATCCTGTTTATCTGCGGCGGCGCTTTTGAGGGCCTGGATAAGATTATAGAGAAACGTATGGATCAGAAGTCCATGGGGTTTGGTGCGGAAATTGCGGATAAGAGGGAGCAGGATGTAGGTGTTATCCTCAAAAATGCCCTGCCGCAGGATTTGGTGAAGTTTGGCTTGATTCCGGAGCTGGTAGGACGTGTGCCAGTGACGGTTTCTCTGGAATCTCTGGACAGGGATGCGCTTGTCCGTATCTTAAGGGAGCCGAAGAATTCCCTGATTCACCAGTATCAGGCATTGTTTGAACTTGACGGTGTAAATCTGATTTTTGACGAGGATGCAGTGGAGGCAATTGCAGAGAAGACCCTGAAACGCAAGACCGGCGCAAGAGGACTTCGCGCCATCATGGAGAAGACGCTGATGGATTTGATGTACCGTGTGCCTTCGGACGAGTCAATTGCAGGCTGTCGAATTACCAAAGCCATGGTGGAAGAAGGCGAAAGCGTAGAAATTATATATCGTGACAGCGAGAGTAAGTCTGCATGAGGAGAAAGATAACGAATGGGTGAAGAAAACAGGAAAATTCCGACTGTGGCACTTAGGGGAATGACGATTCTCCCGGGAATGGTAGCACATTTTGACGTAAGCAGAGACAAATCCATAAAGGCGATTGAAAATGCCATGGTGCAGGATCAGATGGTATTTCTGGTTACGCAAAGAAATATCAATAAAGAAGATCCGATTATGGAAGATTTGTATTCGGTTGGAGTGTTGGCAGTCATCAAACAGGTGATCAAGCTGCAGAATAATGTTGTTCGGGTGCTCATAGAAGGAGAACAGCGCGGCCGTCTGGTGGAGTTGTCGGTGGAGGAATGCCTGTTTGCGGAAATAGAAATTCTGAGCGCAGAGGAAGAAGAGCTGCCTGATAGCATCCAGGAGGCGATGATACGCGGGGTAAAGGAGACATTTGGACGTTACTGCGTATTGAATCCCAAGCCGGGAAAAGAGCTTGCCAAACAGATACAGGACATTCAGGACCTGGGACGGCTTTTGGACGATATCGGGAATAATCTTCCGGTGCCTTTTGAGGAGAAACAGCGGATTCTTGAGTCGGGGACGACACAGGAACGCTATGAGACTTTGATGATTATTTTGATGAACGAAATAAACATCATTCAGATTAAGACTGAGTTTCAGAGCAAAGTCAAGGAAAAAGTAGATAAGAATCAGAAAGAATACATTTTGCGGGAGCAGATGCGTCTCATCCGCGAGGAACTGGGCGAGGACAATACGGTGTCGGAGGCGGATCATTTCCTGGAAGAGACAGAAAAACTTGATGCGGAGCAGGAAGTAAAGGAGAAACTCAAAAAAGAAATTGATCGTTTTAAGAATGTTTCCAGCAATTCTTCCGAGAGCGCGGTTATCCGCGGATATATTGAGACGTTGCTGGAGCTGCCATGGAATAAAGCGTCCAAAGACAACAAAAATCTTGGGGATGCAGAGCGTATATTGGATGAAGACCATTATGGCATGGAGAAAGTCAAGGAACGTATGCTTGAGTTTCTTGCCGTGCGCAACCTTACGGCAAAAGGTGACAGTCCCATTATCTGTCTGGTGGGACCGCCGGGAACAGGAAAGACCAGTATTGCCCGTTCTGTGGCACGCGCGCTTGATAAGAAATATATCCGCATCAGCCTCGGCGGCGTCCGGGATGAGGCGGAAATCCGCGGTCACAGGAAGACGTATGTTGGCGCTATGCCGGGACGGATTGCAACGGGATTGAAGAATTCAGGTGTGAAGAATCCGCTGATGCTGCTGGATGAAATTGATAAAATCAGCAGTGATTATAAAGGGGATACGGCGTCTGCGCTGTTGGAAGTGTTGGACAGTGAGCAAAACAGCAGGTTCCGTGACCATTATGTGGAGATTCCGATTGATTTGTCGGAGGTGTTGTTTATCGCTACGGCAAATTCCCTGCAGGATATTCAGAAACCGCTGTTGGACCGTATGGAAATTATAGAGGTCAGCAGCTATACAGAGAATGAAAAAGCCCATATTGCCAGAGAACATCTGATTGCAAAACAGATGGAGAAAAACGGACTGAAACCGGGTCAATTGTCTATCAGTGACCATGCCCTGGAGAGAATGATTCGCGGCTATACAAGAGAAGCCGGCGTCCGTAATCTGGAGCGCAAGATTGGCGAAATTTGCCGGAAAGCGGCGCGGGAGCTCTATAACGAGGAGTTTCCCGAAAAACGGCAGGGGCAGGAATCCGGGCAGCCTGAGAATGCTGGAAAGAGGAAGAAAAAGACTATTAAAGTAACAGAGAACAGGCTGGAAAAACTGCTTGGAAAAGAGAAATATAATTACGATATAATAAATGAGAATGACGAAGTTGGCATTGTGCGTGGACTTGCCTGGACGAGCGTGGGTGGAGATACGCTTCAGATTGAGGTCAATATTATGCCCGGCAAGGGAGAGTTTCAGCTTACCGGACAGCTTGGCGATGTAATGAAGGAATCCGCTCAGGCGGGAATCAGCTATATTCGCTCTGTCAGTGAGCAGTATCGCATAGATAAGGAATTTTTTAAGGAATACGATATCCATATTCATATTCCCGAGGGCGCAGTTCCCAAAGACGGCCCCTCCGCCGGAATTACAATGGCAACGGCGATGTTGTCGGCAATCACAAAACGCAAAGTGCGTAAGGATGTGGCAATGACCGGTGAGATTACGCTTCGCGGAAGAGTTCTGCCCATCGGCGGTCTGAAGGAGAAAATACTGGCAGCGAAGAATGCCGGAATAACAACGATTTGCGTGCCGAAGAAGAATGAACCGGATATTGCGGAGATTGCCCAGGAAATTAAAAAAGGCCTTGAAATCGTATTTGTGGAGAATATGGAACAGGTGCTTGAGACCGCATTGGTAAAGGAGTAATTGCTTATGGTAATCAAATCAGTGGAGTTGGAAATCGTCTGTGGCGTGACAAGTAAGCTGCCTCTTACGGACAAACCGGAAATCGCGTTTGCAGGCAAATCCAATGTGGGGAAATCCTCACTGATTAATGGATTGATGAACCGGAAATCACTGGCGCGTATTTCTTCGCAGCCGGGAAAGACCCAGACCATCAATTATTATAATATCAACAACTGCATGTATCTGGTAGACCTTCCGGGTTACGGGTATGCAAAGGTTTCCATTGCGGAGAAAGAGAAGTGGGGAAAGATGATTGAAAATTATCTTCATACTTCGAAACAGCTTAAGGCGGTATTTTTGTTGATTGATATTCGCCATGAGCCTTCCGCGAATGATAAACAGATGTATGAATGGATTGTCTGTCAGGGATACGAGCCGATAATCATTGCCACAAAACTGGATAAGATTAAGAGGAGCCAGGTGGCAAAGCATATCAGTATGATAAGGAAGGGACTGGCTGTAAAACCGGGCACCGAAGTTCTTCCCTATTCCGCGTTGACGAAACAGGGGCGGGAGGAAATCTGGGCGTTGATGGATGGGCTTTTGGGTTTTGAGGAGATCTTGCAGGAGGGTTCCCATGAAAAGAAATAAATACCTGTTTGTATGTTTTATGCTGCTTGCCATCGTGTTGGCAGGCGGTATTTTTACAGGACTTTACGTCAATTTCAATGGACAGGTACACAAGAAACATGAGATTCGTGTGGTAACTTCCTTTTACCCCGTTTATATCGCAGCGCTCAATGTGGCAGGTTCCAGTCCGCATGTGGTTCTTGAGAACTTAAGTGAGCCGCAGACGGGATGTATGCACGATTATCAGCTTACACCGCAGGATATGATTCTTCTGTCCAGGGCGGATCTGTTTCTGGTAAACGGCGGCGGGATTGAGAATTTTCTTGCAAAGGTCGGACAGTCCTACCCGGAACTCGTTATATCGAAAGCCTCAGAAGGGCTGGGCGTTCAGGAGGAAGAAAATGCCCATGTCTGGATGGATACGGGACTTTATGAGGGAATGGTACAAAATATTGCAGCGTCACTTGCGAAGGCAGATCCGGAATATGCAAAACTATATCAGGAGAATGCCAACGATTATTGTGGGAAAATTCGAGAACTGACCAGGCAGATGGAAGAGCTGCGTGATCTGGCGCAGGGAAAGCCCGTCGTGATTTTCCATGAGGCCTATGCATATGTCGCCGGGCAGCTTGGAATGGACGTCGTATATTGTCTGGATTTGGATGAAGAACGTCAGGTCAGCGCACGCGAGGTGGCAGACGTCATGCAGGAGATTTCACAAAATGAGGTATCTCTTGTATTTGCCGAGGAGTTATATGGCAGGGACATGGGGGATGCCGTGGAGGCGGAGACAGAGGCAGACGTCCTTTATCTGGATGCGCTGGTGCGTGGCAATTATCAGGCGGACAGCTATCTTGCTGCCGTTCGCAGGAATATAGAGGTATTAGGACAGGCTCTGGAAACAGAGAGGTGAATATATCAGAAGTTTTGATTTGTTATATCGGACAGACTTTGATACTGGGGATAGAAGAAAGAAGGATTTATTTGAAGAAAATCATCGTGCCCTGTGGGCTGCATTGTATTAAAATTAATCATCTCGGCGTGGCACTGGGCGGACAGGAGGTCTTAAAAGACATTAATCTCCATATTCACTGTGGCAGCCTGAATGTTGTCATCGGACGCAACGGGGCGGGGAAATCCACTCTGATTCGCGCTATTTTAGGAGATATTTCACATACAGGCAATATTGAATTTAAGGACAGGGAGAACGGACGTATTCAGAAACTGAAAATTGGATATGTGCCGCAGTCTTTGAATGTGGAAAAGCAGACGCCGGTCAGCGTCTATGACATGATGGCGTCATATCAGAGCAATGTGCCGGTATTTTTGATGCGTGGAAAAAAAATCCGCCGGGAAATTAAGGAGCATTTGAAACTATTTGAAGCGGAATATCTCATAGATAAACAGGTGTGCAATCTGTCCGGTGGAGAACAGCAGCGGGTGCTTTTGTCGATGGCATTGATGAATTCCCCGAATTTGCTGCTTTTGGATGAGCCTGTTTCCGGGATTGACAAAAACGGCATGGAACTGTTTTATCGGACAATTTATCAGTTGAAAAATCATTATGATCTGGCAATTATTCTGATTTCCCATGATTTGGACTACGTCAGGCAGTATGCAGATAAGGTGATATTGTTGGATAGAGGCGTGCTGAAGCAGGGTAATGCGCGGGAAGTGTTTCAGAGTCCGGAATTTGCCCAGGTGTTTGAGAGTAGAAAGGAGGAAAAGTAGATGCATTTTTTCTCCTGGCTGCAATATGATTTTATGAAGTATGCGTTTTTGGCAATATTGGTGATTACCCCGTTGTTTGGTTTGATGGGAACGATGATTGTCAATCGTAAGATGGCGTTTTTCTCGGATGCCCTGGGGCATTCCGCCCTGACGGGAATCGCTGTGGGCGTAGTGCTTGGCGTGAATAATACAAATGTTTCTATGGTGATATTTGCGGTGATATTTGCACTGCTCTTAAATTTTATCAACAGCAGGGTGTTATCCGCTACGGACACCGTAATTTCTGTATTTTCTTCCTGCAGCATTGCGCTTGGGCTTGCAATTTTGTCCCAGGGAGGCAATTTTAGCAGGTATTCCAGCATTCTGGTGGGAGATATTTTAAGTATCACGCCGGAGGAAATCGCGTATCTTTTGGTGATACTGGTAATCACGCTGGTATTCTGGGTATTTGGGTTTAACAAACTACTTGCGGTGAGCCTCAATCGGACGCTTGCAAAGAGCCTGCATATCTCAGTGGGCTGGATGGAAAATCTCTTTGCGGTTCTCACGGCCCTGATTGTCATGGTGTCGATCCGATGGGTCGGGATTTTGATTATCAATGCGCTTTTGATTCTTCCGGCGGCGTCGGCGCGAAATATATCTGAAAATATGAGGGAGTATCATTTTTTTGCGATTCTTTTTTCCGTATTTTCGGGAATTTTAGGGCTTATTATTTCCTATTTTGTCAATGTGGCAACGGGACCGATTATTGTTATACTTGCGTCCATCATTTATTTTGCCACTTACTTTTGGGGAAGTAGGTTTAATGGATAAGGAAGAAGGCAAATTTATAAGTTACTTCGAGAGAGATAGGAGGTCTTGCATTTGAAACAGTCTGTAAAGTATTTGAAAATTTTCGTAAACCTTCTGGTTGCAGCGCTCGTCATTGTATTTTTGTGTGTGATAGTCCCGAGGTTACTGGGATTTTTCATGCCGTTTGTGATTGGATGGATTATCGCAATGATTGCCAATCCGCTCGTGCGTTTGCTGGAAAAGAGGCTTAAAATCGTGCGCAAGCATGGCTCGATGATGATTATTATTGCCGTTTTGGCAGTCGTGATCTTGCTGGGATATTTTGGTATCAGCCGGATTGTGATAGAAGCAGGCAATCTTGTAGATAACTTGCCCGAAATCTATGAGAACTGGCAGAAAGATTTTGACGAAATCGGTCAGAACCTTGAGATTGTATATAACAGGCTGCCAAGGGATACGCAGGAGGCAATCTCGCAGATTACGGCGAACCTTTCCGGATATCTGGGCGGGCTGGTACAGACAATCGGTAAGCCTACGGTTGAAACAGCGGGTAACTTTGTGAAAAATGTTCCGGGAACGTTAATATCAATTATTATGTGCCTGTTGTCTGCATACTTTTTTACGGCGGAACGTCAGGAAATTCTGGAGGGAATGAGAAAATATATGTCCGGTGAGGCTTTAAGCCAGGTATCGGCAGTGATTGAAGACCTCAAACGTGCAGTTTGGGGCTACTTTAAGGCACAGTTTAAGATTATGGGCGTGGTTTATGTGATTCTGGTCATCGGTTTGCTGCTTATGAGGATCAACTATTCTCTGCTTGTGGCGTTTGGAATTGCATTTCTTGACATGCTGCCCGTCTTTGGAACAGGTACGGTGCTGATTCCCTGGGCCGTCATAAAGCTTTTATCTGCAGATTATACGATAGCGGTGGGGCTGGTTATCCTTTACGTGGTTACTCAGGTTGTGCGCCAGGTCATTCAGCCTAAAATGGTCGGTGACAGTATCGGGATGAATCCGCTGACAACATTGATATTTATGTACATCGGTTACAAAATCAGCAGTGTTATCGGTATGATTATTGCGGTGCCTGTGGGCATGATTTTGATCAACCTGTACAAAGCAGGGATTTTCAATAATCAGATCCGCTGCGTGAAAGAACTAGTGCAAGATGTCAACAAATTTCGTAAATTTTAAATTTTTTGTCGATGTTTGTGGTAAAAGTTACTATTTTATGTTGAATTATTTTGTAAAAATTATATAAAAGGAACAACTTGTAATAGAGAGGAAATAAGTATAAAATAAAAGTAGTGATTGTTAGGAAAGGACTGCTGCTATGAGGGAGTATCGGAAAAAACGATATACAATTGCAATTATGTTAGGCGATATGGAGTCTGACTATTCCGGGGAGTTGTTAAAGGGGTTTTATACCTGTGCGCAGAAAGAGGATGTGAATATTGTATATCTGATGGGACCTCGTATTCCCCAGTATTGTGCGGATATATTAAAGACGGATTCGGAGGAGGATTACAGTTATCAGTTTGACACTGTGTATGCATATGCGCATTTTACAAAACCGGATGCTTTGATTATCTCCTATGCAGCGCTCGCTTATTATCATACAAGAGAAGAAAAAGAAGCGTTTCTGAATCAGTATTCCGACATCCCCTGTCTTATGATTGGGGAAAAGCTGGAAGGATTCAATGTCCCATATATGATGTCTGATAATTATAAAGGCATGTGTACCTGTATCGAGCATCTGGTTGTGGATCATGGATATCGGAAGGTTGCCTTTTTGAGCGGACCCAAAACGAATATGGATGCCGTGGAACGTGTTCAGGCATATTGCGATGTGATGGAGAAACATGGATTGCCGGTGAGCGATACAATGATTGCTTATGGGGATTATTCCGTGCATGTGAGGAAACAGGTGAGATATCTTCTGGACAATAATCCGGGGCTTGAGGCAATCGTTTGTGCGAATGATAATATGGCGCAATGCTGCTACCGTGTATGCTCTGCGCGGAATCTTCGGGTTGGCAGGGATATTGCGATTACCGGCTTTGATGACGTGGAGCTGGCAAGGACGATAGACCCGCTCTTGACCAGTGTTTCTCAGAATGGATTTAAATTCAGTTATGCGGCTTTGCGCAATGCGATTACGCTCTGTGAAAAACGGGTGATGTTTGAACAGCGACTGCCGGTAGACGTACATATCCGTGTGTCATGCGGATGTGATTATGGACAAAAACAGTCTTACATATTTGCGGATGACAGGGAAAGGGAACAGTATGTGATAAAAGCTATGGGAAATATATCCAAGGAGCTGTTATCGTCTATCCCCTATCAGGAAGAGCGCAATCATTATTCGGGCCTGATTTTAGATTATTTTAATTATATTATAAAGACAATTTGCGATCACAGCGATGAGACAATCAACATGGAATATCTGATGGATATTTTACAGGAGATTACGGATTATGATCATATGTCTATATCGCTGCTGTTGGAAAACCTGACGAATCTTCTTCAGGTGTTGATTACCAATGCCAAGGATGCAAAGGAACAGGAGCAGCTTGTAATGGTACTGGATGCCACCAGGCAGCATATCCATTTCGCCAATGTATCCAAACTGGAGCAGGAGGTTATGGTTTCTAACCGCAAGAACTGGTTTGTACCGACGCTGGTGCAGGATTTACCCGGGATAACGAGTGAAGACGGGTTTTCCAAGGCGTTGGTCTATATCATGAAACGTTTTCGTACAGTGGCGATGAAGAGCTGCTATATCTATCTTTATGATGAGCCGATTATTCATAAAGGTGGATTGCTGCCGGATTTTCCGGAAAAGATTTATCTCAGCGCCTGGTTTATCGGGGAGGAGATGGTTTGCTATCCGAAGGAAGAACGTCCCTGCGTGACCATGGACAAGGGATTTGCCTCCTTTATCAATTCGGAGCATTCGATGGCGTTGACGGCGGTTGTGCTGTTTTCCGGTGATAAGCAGTATGGCGCGATGTTGTGTGAGGCTGCGCAGGAGGATATTCCGTTTTTGCAGCTTTGCAGCCTGCAGGTCGGACCGCTGCTCAGATTTCTCGAGTTAAATCAGATGGAGCGTGAATCGCAGAAGGAATTGCAGAAATCACTGCGCACGATTCAGGAGCAGAATGATATCTTAAGCTTTGTGTCAGAATATGACGAGCTGACCCAGCTTTTGAACCGCAGAGGATTTATGGAACGTTCTATTCGCTGCTGCCAGCAGAGTGATGGACAGCGTGCATATCTGATTTTTGGAGATTTGGATCACCTGAAAGAAATTAACGACTGTTACGGTCATGCTGCCGGAGATTTTGCGATACGCGGCGTGGCAAACCAGCTCAGGGAAATCCTTCCGCCGGATGCGATTACTGCGCGGATTGGCGGAGATGAATTTATCTCGCTGGTATTTTCGGAGAAAGAGAACTTTAAAGATGCTGCAATGGAAGATTTACAGATTGTAAGCGAGCGTTTTAACCGTTCCAGCAAGAAACCGTATTATGTGGAAATTTCTATTGGCATTTACGAGTTTTTCTCCAGTCCGCAGACGGACTTGAACGAGTTGATACAGAAATCCGATGAGTTATTGTATCAGGCGAAGGCAAAGCGTCGGAAGAGTGTAAAAAAGGAACTGCCGGCATAAAGCGAACATAAAGAGGATAAGATAGAAATTGTGGAGCAACAGGATATTTCAAAGATATTTGAATATTGTGTTGTTCCTTTCTTATAATATGACATGTCATAAAAACTCAAATTTCTATCACAATCGTTTGCTATAATGCGATTGATTTATGTAAAATTATAAATTTTATATTGGCGAAATATGGATAAAAATATATAACAGTCAGTAATAGAACGGAGGATTAAGATGCACGGCTCAATTATAGAAATTGTGGCAGATTATGCGCACAAAGATCCAAAGAGGCTCTGCGTGGCGGATAAGACCGGGGCATATACCTATGGTCAGATGTGGGAGAAGGCTCAGGCGGGCGCACGGAAATTAGAGGCGATGGGAATTCAGAAAAAAGACTGTGTGATGGTTGAGTGTACGCAGGACGCCAGATTTCTGGTTTGTGATCTGGCGTGTGAGTTATATGGCGCAATCTTTGTTCCGGTAGAGCATCGGGCACCGGCAGACAGGGTGGAGAAAATTATGGCAGATACCGATGCCGGTTTGTTTCTCTGTGAGACAGAATATGAGGTCCCGGTAAAGAGAATGAAGACCGAGGAGATATTTCAGATACAAGAGGGTACTGTACAGGAGGGAATATTTTCTTTTCCGAAACCGGAGGATACAGCCGAGATTTTATATACCACAGGAACAACAGGGACGTCCAAAGGAATTGAAGTGACGCATGGCAACAATGTTGCGCTTGCAGAAAATGTCAAATATGGGACGGAAATGAAAGAGGGCAATGTAGAGTTTATTCCATTGCCGTTGAGTCATTCTCATGGACTGCGGTGTTGTTATGCCAATATGCTGAATGGAAGCGCCGTCGTACTGATGGAAGGTGTTTCCTGGGTAAAACCGGTCTTTGAAATGATTGAAAAGTATCAGGTTACAGCGATGGATGTGTCTCCAAGCGCGGTGATGATTTTGGAGCAGTTGGCGAAAGGACAGCTTTCTAAAATCAGCGGGCAGATTGATTATATTCAGGTGGGGACAGAGCCGTTACAGGAAAAGGTAAAGGAAATACTGACATCATATTTTCCATCTGCAAGGCTTTATAATTTCTATGGTTCTACGGAATCGGGCAGGACATGCGTACTGGATTTTAATAAGGAAAACAGGGCGAAGTGCATTGGAAAACCGACCCGAAACGCAACGTTCATTGTTACGGATGAAAAAAGACAGCCGATAGAATCGTCCAAAGAGCATATGGGACTTCTGGCAAGCGCGGGTCCAATGAATATGAAAGGGTACTGGCGGCAGCCAAAGCTGACGGCTGAGACAATGCAGGATGGTTATGTATATACCAATGACATGGGATATATTGACGAAGACGGTTATGTCTATATGTTTGGCAGGATGGATAATGTTATTAATTGCCAGGGTATCAAGATTGCGCCGGAAGAAATTGAGGAAATTGCCAGAAAATATGAGCAAATCCTGGATTGCGCATGTGTTCCCATGGAAGATAAGCTTTCCGGTCAGGTGCCGAAACTGTTTGTGGTTGTAAAGGATAAAGAGTTATTCCAGACTAAGGATTTGCTTAATTTCCTGAGACAATATATTGATGGGAACAAAATGCCGAAACGAATTGAGATGATAGATGAAATTCCGCGCACATCGAACGGGAAGATTCACAGAGCGAAACTTGTTACAGGGAAATCGTAAGGTTGAACTTTAACAATATAAATAACAGATAAAGAGAGGAATTCAATCATGAAAAACAAATTAAAGAAACTGGCATTGGTTTTAAGTTTCGCGCTCTTTGTAGCGGGTTGTGGCAATGGTGATAAGGTACAGGAACAGCCTGAAAGCGCTGCTGCGGATGAGGCAGCGGATGAAGGACAGGAGGCGGATGGCACTAAGGCAGAAGACAATGGAGATTCTGCAGATGATGCAGAGGCGGTAACGTTAAATCTTGCCTATCAGTATGGTCTGGCGTACGCACCGCTTGTAATTGTGCAGGAACAGGACCTGATTGAGAATGCATATGAGGAAGCAACCGGAAGGAAGGTTACAGTAACCTGGAATCAGATGAGTTCTGGGGCGGATATCAATACAGGTATCTCAGGCGGCAGCCTGGACGCCGGATTTATGGGAGTAGGCCCTGCAGTTACCGGCGTTATGAAGGGAGTAGGGTATAAGGTATTTACAAATCTGTCAGGACAGGAGCATGGTTTGATGACGAACGATGAGAGCATTCAATCGTTTGATGACCTGATTGGCAGCAGCAAGCAGATTGCGTTGGTAAATATAGGATCTATCCAGCATGTACTTCTGGCATTGGCGCTGGAAAACGCGGGACATGATCCGCACGCATTGGATGCAAACATCGTTGCGATGGCACATCCGGACGGCATGGCAGCTTTGGAAAGTGGAAACGTAGCCTGCCATCTGACTTCCAGCCCCTATATTTTTAAAGAGCGTGAGGAAGAGAATCTTCATGAAATTAAAGATGTCGCAGACGCATGGGGCGCTGAGAGCTCCTTTATTGTCGGCGTGGCGTCAGAGAAAATACATGACGAGAATCCCGAACTGTACCAGGCATTATGCGATGCTATCGAAAAGGCTGTAGATTTCATGAATGACAGTCCGGAGGAAGCTGCAAAAATCACTTGTGAATTTGATGGAAACAGTGCTGAGGACGAGCTTGCTTATATTCAGAAGAGTAATTATACCATAGAGACGAAAGGCCTGTTTGAGCTGGCGTCTTTTATGGCAAAGACGGAATTTATTGAAACGGCTCCTGGCTCTTATGAGGATTTGGTATTTGACAATGTTTCCGGTGATTAAACAAGTGTAGGAGAGGAATCACAATGGATGAAAAAAAGAAACGGATTCACGCAATTGCAGCGAGAATCATATTTCTGGTTGTTGTATTACTTATCTGGGAACTCGTTGCGAAGTCAGGAGTCATGGGAGATAAGTCGGAACTGATATTTCCGTCCTTGGAGGCGATTGCGGACGCTTTTGTGCAAAATTTCATACAGGGATTTGCGGGTACCTCCCTATGGGTTTACATAGGCAATTCCATGCGTCTTCTTCTGGAAGGTTTGCTGATAGGAATCGTGCTGGCCTTTTTGCTGTCCGGTTTGTCGATGGTAAGCAGGACGTTTTATGAAATCTGTAATTTAGTCATCTCGGTATGTGATTTGTTGCCAGGTGTTGCATTATTGCCGGTGGTAATCATTATTTTCGGAGTGAAACCGGGAGTTATTACGTTTTTGGTGGTTCATGCTGTGTTGTGGCCGATGGCGCGGAATGTGCTGGATGGTTTCTTTGCAGTTCCACGCATTTACGTCGAAGCAGGCAGGAATATCGGACTGAAGAGGGTGTCGCTGTTGTATGGCGTGTACTTTCCGGCGTCTATCTCTTATATCGTATCTGGATTGAAAGTCGGATGGGCGAGGGCATGGAGAGGATTAATCAGTGCGGAGATGATTTTTGGAGTGGCATCCTGTCCGGGAATCGGATTGTTTATCAATCAGATGCGCACAAATATGAATAATGCAGAGATGTATGCAACACTGGTGGTGATTATTATGATTGGCTTGATTGTACAGTATGGCGTAATTTCACCAATTGAAAAGTCTACGGTTAAAAAATGGGGAATGTCGAGATGACAAACAGAGAAAACGATATTTTAGAGGTGAAAAATGTATCGAAAGTATTTGATGTTGATACAGAAAATGAAAAAGAGGTCTTGCGGGATGTAAACCTCAAAGTCGGCAGAAATGAATTTTTATGCCTGCTGGGACCGTCCGGATGCGGAAAGACAACACTATTGCGGTGTATTGCCGGATTTGAAGATTATGAAGGCAGCGTGGCAGTTAATGGAGTTGTGCGCAGAGAGCCGGGAACAGACCGGATTATGGTTTTTCAGGATTTTAATCAGCTTTTTCCATGGAAAACGGTGGAGAAAAATATTCAGTATCCGCTGAAACTTCAGGGAATCCGGGACAAGGCAGTATTAAAACAGCGGACAGAGGAAGTGTTGGAGAAAGTAAAACTGTCTGGACAGGAAAAGTATTATCCCTATCAATTGTCCGGTGGCATGAAACAGCGTGTTGCGATTGCAAAAGCATTGGCGTTGAAACCGGAGATTATTCTGATGGACGAGCCGTTTGCCGCCTTGGATGCGATGACGCGAAATGAGCTTCAGGGTGAACTTTTGCGTATTTCCGAGACCGAGAATTGTACGATAATATTTATCACGCATAATATTCAGGAAGCCATTGTGCTGGGGACGAGAATTATCGTGCTTGCGCAGGGCGGCAGGATTGTGGTAGATGAAAAAAATAAAATACAAAGACCGGTTACGCCGGCCTCAGAAGGTTATGGGGCGACATGGGAACGCCTGCACAGCGCACTGTATCAATAGATACAGTGCGTTTCATATTGTAGAAATTTTGTGTATTTTATTTGTATAAATGTTTTATGAGGCTGCCGGAGCGAATCAGTAAAAGCAGCAGCGCACCGCCTGCCATGCCGATCTGGCTGAGGAGCATGCCCCACAGATAGCCTTTGATGCCTGCAAGGGGAATGACAAACAGTACAAATGCAATGCGAATGCCAAGGCCGAGAATATTTAAAAAGAATGTGGACGTTGTCTTTCCAAGCCCGTTTAAGATGCTGTGCAGCATAGTGGACAGATAGAGGAAGGGACAGATCCATCCCAGCGTTACGATAAAAGTGCCGGCAAGTTCATTGGAGAACAGCACAGAGCCAATCCATTTTCCGCTGATTAAGAAGAACAGCGTGCAGGAGAATCCCAAAATGAGACTGTAGAAACATGTCTTTTTGATGGCGTCCATGATGTAGCTTTTTTCCTGTTTTTCCTGTGCCTCGGCGATGAGAGGCAGCAGCATGACGGAAACGGAGTTCGTCAGTACCGATGGGAAAAGTATCATGGGTAATGCCATACCGGTGAGGACGCCATACACGCTTAAGGATTCGGATGTGGAATATCCGTACAGCCGGAGCTGTCCGGGCAGCATAACGGCCTCCATGCTTTGCAGCAGGTTTACCATCACCCGGTTGGCGGTCAGTGGCAGAGAAAGGAAAAAAATCTGTTCCATTGCCTGCATCCGGCTGCCATGGGTCCTTTTCAGTCGGACAAAACTGATGGAGAACAGCATGGCGGCAAGTTCTCCGGCGACAATTCCCCAGGCTACGAGATTCAGGGAGATGGTCTGGTATTTTTCCATGGAAATTTCAAAGAACAGCCAGACGCCCGCCACACGGACAATTTGTTCCAGCAACTGGGAGGTGGCGGGGACAAAGGTTCTCTTTAATCCATAGAAATATCCGTTAATGCAGGAATGAACAGCTCCAAAAGGTATCGAAAGCGCAATAATTTCAAGGAGCGGAGCGCAGCGCGGCTCTTCCAGGAAATGCAGGGCAATCGGTTCAGCAAACCGGTACAGGACAAACGTACACAGGAATGAGAGCGACAGGGAGAGAATCAGTCCTCCGCTTAAATAACAGCTTTCGTTACAAAGTCCAGTCCTTCCGTGTCTGCGTAGAAACTTTCGCCTGCCGTTAGGGGAAAAGCCAGCAGGGGCGTTGTTACAGGTATCTGTCGAAACAGCAGCCTGCGCGACAAAGCGTGAGATAGCAGTCTGTATGGCAGAAGAGGTCACGGAGATGGTAAGGATATAGATGGGTACGGTAAGTTGATAAATCCCCATCCCCTCGGCACCAATTTTCTGTGAAAGGAATATTCTATAGAAAAAGCCGATGACCCGGGAAAGCACCCCGGCGATGGTTAAGAGCATTGTGCCTGCAATCAGCGGATGTCTGCGTATGGAATCAGATTTCATAAATACTCCAAAGTTTAAGAAAGAGTTACTTAAAACATATGTGATGTAAAATTTTATCATGCATAAAAATTTGACTTGACAGCAGAATAAAACCATGATACTATGCGTTTGTAATAAATTCCGACTAAAATACTCGGAATTCAAAATCAGATATCTGTATTAGCATTGGAAAGCAGATGGAAGGTGGAAATTTGAAACTATCGACAAAGGGTAAATACGGACTGAGAGCTTTTATCGACCTTGCCGTATGCGGGGAGAGTGAACCGGTGTCTCTGACAAGTATTGCACAACGGCAGGAGATATCCGTAAGCTATCTGGAACAGCTTATGGCAAAGCTGAAAAAGGCGGGGCTTGTAAAGAGTGTACGTGGCGTCAACGGTGGTTACAGCATTGCAAGACCCGCAGATGAGATTTCCGTAGGAGATGTTTTAAGGGCGTTGGAGGGCGATCTGGCTCCTGTGGAATGTCCGGGGATTGACAATGACAGTACCACGCATTGTACCGGTTCTTCTCAGTGCGTCAGCAAGATTGTCTGGAAACGGATTAACGACAGCATCAATCAAACCGTGGACAGCATCTATATCGGCGAACTTGTGCGAGAGAGCAAAACATTAACATAACAGAGGTGTAAGGATATGAATAAAATGATATATTTGGATAATGCGGCAACGACCCGGACGGCTCCGGAGGTTGTGGAGGCAATGCTCCCCTATTTCAGTGAATTGTATGGAAATGCTTCCACGGTATATGAATTCGGTGGAAAGAGCAAAGAGGCTGTTTCCAGGGCGAGGGAGACCATTGCACATGCAATCGGAGCAAAAGACAATGAGATATATTTTACAGCAGGCGGGAGTGAGTCGGATAACTGGGCGTTGAAATGTACTGCCGAGGCGTATAAGGACAAAGGAAAGCACATCATTACCAGTAAGATTGAACACCATGCGATACTCCACACCTGCGAATGGCTGGAGAAGAACGGATTTGAGGTGACGTATCTGGATGTAGACGAGTTCGGTGTTGTAAAGCTGGAGGAGTTGAAAAAGGCGATTCGTCCCGATACAATCCTGATTTCCATTATGTTTGCCAACAATGAGATTGGCACGATTGAACCGGTGGCAGAGATTGGAAAGATTGCAAAGGAGTACGGCGTTTTGTTTCACACGGATGCAGTTCAGGCGTTCGGGCAGGTGCCGATTGATGTAGACGAACTGAATATTGATATGTTGAGCAGCAGCGGGCATAAATTGAACGGGCCGAAGGGAATCGGTTTCCTGTATATCCGGGGGGGCATCAAAATCCGTTCTTTCCTGCATGGAGGCGCACAGGAGCGAAAACGCCGCGCCGGAACGGAAAATGTACCGGGAATCGTAGGATTTGGGAAGGCGGTGGAACTTGCGCTTGCTACGATGGAGGAGCGTACCGCCAGAGAACGTGAGCTGCGTGACCATCTGATCGAACGAGTGTTAAAGGAGATTCCGTTTGCAAGGGTCAATGGAGAACGGAAGAATCGACTGCCCAACAACGTCAATATCTGTTTTCAGTTTGTGGAGGGAGAATCCCTGCTGATAATGCTGGATATGAAGGGCATCTGCGGCTCGTCGGGTTCCGCCTGCACATCCGGCTCCCTGGATCCTTCCCATGTGCTGCTTGCGATTGGACTGCCGCATGAGATTGCGCATGGTTCCCTGCGTCTGACCCTGGGAGGAGATACGACGCGGGAGGATATTGATTACACGGTAGATGCAATCAAAGAGATTGTTACACAGCTTAGGGAAATGTCCCCGCTGTATGAGGACTATATGAAGAGACATCAGTAATACACTGTTAGAAATTGGAGGAAGACAAATGTATAGTGAAAAAGTAATGGATCACTTTAAGAACCCGAGAAATGTAGGGGAAATTGAAAATGCGAGCGGCGTTGGCACCGTGGGAAATGCAAAGTGCGGAGATATCATGCGTATTTTCCTCGATATTGACGATAATGGGGTTATTCAGGACGTCAAATTTAAGACGTTTGGATGCGGTGCGGCTGTTGCAACCAGCTCCATGGCTACAGAGCTGGTAAAGGGCAAGACCATCCAGGAAGCGCTGCAGGTTACGAATAAGGCAGTTATGGAAGCGTTAGATGGTCTTCCCCCAGTTAAGGTTCACTGTTCCCTGCTTGCCGAAGAGGCGATTCATGCGGCACTCTGGGATTATGCTGAGAAAAACGGCATCGAGATCGAAGGACTTGAGAAACCCAAGAATGACATCAGTGAGGAAGAGGAAGAAGAAGAATATTAATTGACCTAAGGAGGGACCCACGAAGTGGGAGGATGCCTCAGGTCTCGTGAAAACGCCAAAGAAGTAAAAGTAAGTGGGAAATTATTATATATGAATCATAAAAAAGTAGTAGTAGGAATGTCCGGCGGTGTGGATTCGTCTGTGGCGGCATGGCTTTTAAAGGAGCAGGGATACGAGGTCATCGGCGTCACGATGCAAATCTGGCAGGACGAAACGGAGCAGGCGTTGGAAGAAAACGGCGGCTGTTGCGGGCTGTCGGCGGTAGAGGATGCCAGACGTGTGGCGCAGATGCTTGACATTCCTTACTATGTGATGAATTTTAAATCTGATTTTCAGAAATATGTCATAGGTTATTTTGTGAAAGAATATCTGCAAGGGCGTACACCCAATCCCTGTATCGCCTGTAATCGGTATGTGAAATGGGAATCTCTGCTGAAACGCAGCATGGAGATAGGCGCGGATTATATTGCGACCGGACATTACGCCAGAATTACCAGGCTTTCCAATGGAAGATATGCATTGCAGAAATCTGCGACAACGGCAAAAGATCAGACCTATGCATTGTATAACCTTACACAGGATCAGCTTGCACATACGCTGATGCCAGTAGGGGATTATACGAAAGAAGAAATACGTGCCATGGCAGAGAAGATTGGTCTTCGGACAGCCGGCAAGCCGGACAGCCAGGAGATTTGTTTTATCCCGGATCATGATTACGCGGGATTTATTTTGCGTGAAACAGAAGGCAAAGTGCCTCCGGCAGGAAATTTTGTCACAAATGACGGCAGGATTTTGGGACGTCATAAGGGAATTACCCATTATACGATTGGACAGCGCAAGGGTCTTGGCGTTGCGTTGGGATTTCCCGTTTTTGTCACGGAAATCCGTCCGGAAACGAATGAAGTCGTGTTGGGCAGCAATGAGGAAGTGTTCGGAAATACGCTCTGCGCGGAGCAGCTGAATTTTATGTCCATTCCTGCGTTGCAGGAAGAGATGGAAGTCATTGCCAAAATACGTTATAATGATAAAGGCAAACCCTGCAAAATCCATATGGCGGATGAACAGAGGGTTGTCTGTCAGTTTCACGAGCCTGTGCGCGCGATTACTCCCGGACAGGCGGTTGTATTTTACGATGGAGATATTGTAGTGGGCGGAGGGACGATTCTGAAAGCAAGGAGGAATTCAAGGTGAAAGAAAAGCGAAAGAGCAGGAAAATGTTATTGACGGCAATGATTGTGCTGGCCGTGCCTTTGGTGCTGACCGGAATTATATCATCTGTAGTGCTGCGGCTTGTTGCGATGGAACGGATGAGTGTGTTTTCCGGAACAATGTGTCTGATTTTTGTGCTGGTGATTGTGCTGGTGGTAATTTTTTGTATGACAAGACAGCTTTTGAACCGTATACATAATCTTGTGGGAAATCTGGACCAGATTGCGGACGGTACGCTTTCCATGAAGGAAAATAAGCTGGCGGAGCGCAATGATGATATTGGACAGATGATGCGTTCCGTCAACAGCATGGTTGTCTCTTTTGCACAGATTATCACCAGTGTGAGGGACGCAACGACGTCTCTGGTAAAAGTTTCGGAGGATTTTACGCATTGTTTTCAGGAAATGGAGACTTCCATGCATCAGGTAGGGGAAGAAGTCAATTCCATTGGAGTAAATACCATTTCCCAGTCGGAAAGGACAAATGAAATTGGACAGCAGATTATAGATATGAGCAACGCCGTGGATGTGATTGTGCGCAATGTCGATACGTTAAACCAGAGTGCGGATAAGATGAAAGAGTGCAGCGAAATGGCGGAGGAGATTATGAGTGAGCTGGTGGCCATCAATGAAACCAGCAGCAAAGCCATTGCGGATGTGCGCGCGCAGACAGACGTCACGAATGAATCCGCCATGCAGATTCGTACCGTCACGGAGATTATCACGGGAATTTCCAATCAGACCAACCTGCTTGCTTTGAATGCCAGCATTGAGGCGGCGAGAGCCGGGGATATGGGCAAAGGATTTGCAGTTGTGGCAGAGGAAATCCGAACGCTGGCGGATCAGTCCCATGAGTCTTCGGAACAGATTAAGGCGATTGTCAATGAACTGATTGAAAATTCAAATGTCAGTGTGGAGACGACCCGCAAAGTAACGGAGGCATTTGAAAAGCAGACGGAGAAAATCAGCCAGACAGAGGGAATTTTTGAATCCCTGAATCAGGAGATTGCGCAGGTGAGCGGCGCGATTGGCGGAATTGATCAGGAAGTCAGGGAATTAAAAGAGTCCAAGGAAGTGATTGACGGGGGGATTACGACGCTGACAGAGGTTGCGCAGGCAAATTCCACAAGCGCGCAGGAAACTTTGCAGGCGATGGATCTTTTTGAGGAGATTGTGACGGAATGCAAGGAATCTACTGAGCAGGTGAAATCGGTATCCGATGATCTGGTCAGGAATATCAGAAAATTTAATGTGGATGACTTGAAAAAAGAAGTACATGAAATATTGTAGGCTTATCAGAATGGTTGTATTTGAGCATAGATGGCAGGAGATATCTGATCGGGATATTTCCTGCTCATTGTTTTTGGAAAAAAATGCAACATTTTCTGTATGAAATGACTCTGAAGGAGTGAAATGCATTTCAAAGGGAGGTTGAGGATACTATGGAAGAGTTCATGCGGCAATACGAGAAAGTCTATCCGAAATTGTACCGAACCGCTTTATACTATATGAGAAACCGCCAGGAAGCGGAAGATGCGGTACAGGATGCGGCGCTGGCTGCTTATGAGAAGTTTTACCAGCTTCGGGACAAAGAAAAATTTGATCAATGGATGATGCAGATTCTGGTGAATCGATGCAGGAGGAGAATGAAGACGTGGTTTCGTAAAGAAGAGGATATCGAAGAACTTTCCCTGGTCCGGGAAGAGGATTTTGCAACTGCATCTGCGGTAAAGCAGGTATTTATGGAACTGAAGGAAGAGGACAGGCTTGTCGTAAGTCTGTCTGTATTTGGAGGTTACACGAGTGAGGAGATTGCCCGGATTCTGGGTAAGAATCACAGTACCGTCCGTTCCAGGTATCGAAGGGCGCTTCAGAAAATGAGAAAGAAGTTGGAGGTGTGATGATGCGTAAGGGCGAAAAGAGAGACAGATGGGATGAACAGAAGATGCGGTGGTTTCTGCTGGACAGTGCGGAGGAAGAGCCGGTTCCGGACAGCTTACAGCCGAAACAGATGGAAGAATGGCTCAGACAGCAGACGGAAGAAAAACAGCCGGAATCTGAGGAAGAACAAAAAGACAGGCATGGCAAATATTTCGGTCGGTGGTGCGGTGTGCTTGCGACAGCGGCATGTCTGGCGCTGATATTGTTTGCTGTTGGAAGAAATACAGATGGGGAGTTTGGAATTTTGGGAAATACAGCAGATGATACGGAAGCCCGTGATGATGCTGCAGAAGAGCTGGCAGTTTATGATAATGCGACAATTGACGATGAAACAGCAGATAGCGTAGTAATAGCCGATACGCAGGAGGGGACGACATATGCGAAACTGTACCAGTCGTTTGATAAATATTGGAGCGAGCAGGAAGAACTCTACAGAGAAGATGTTGAGTATGAAATGGCAGTGGATGCAGCGGTAGATGATGCAGCGGTAGATGATGCAGCTGTGGACGATGCTTATGATGCGCCGGCAGATGATGTGAAGGATGATGCGGCGGTGGATACTGCGGGTAGCGCGTCTTTTGCGGATGGTAATCAAAAGGAGTATTTTGATAAAGGTGGTTTACAGGAGACAGGAAGTTCAGAGGAATCCGTTTCCGAGGCGGCTGAGGAGGGGGTTGAATACGGCAAGACCAATCAGCAGGAGGAGAGCGTAGAGGAAGCGGATATCATCAAGAATGACGGCAGGTATCTCTACCGGGTATTCTATGGAAATACAGGCAACGCTCACAGTTATCGGGATCAGTATGCCGTAAGGATCATAGATACGAAAGGTGGTTTGAAGGAATTATCGTTGGTTGGTGATTTTGAGAGCGTAGAAAATATTTATGTATGGAAAGATAAGCTGGTTGTGATTGAGCCAGGATGGGCAGAACAGGAGAACGGCACAGAATCGGGGGATGATCCCTGGAGAGGGGGATATCATTATTGTAAGATTCACGTATACGATATTTCCGACCGCGCAAAGCCGCAGGAGTACCATACCTTTACGATTAAAGGAAGTTATAAGGAATCCAGGATTTCTGACGGATATCTGTATTTCTTTACTTCGTGTAGTACCAGGAGACCAGAAAGAGAAGAAGAGCTGCGGGCATATGTCCCCATGTTGGACGACAAACCCATGGATGCGGACAAAATAGCCCTTCCGGAAGGAAATGAGGCAGCGTCCTATCTGGTGATGGCGTCGGTGGATATGGAGCATCCGGATAAAATCACAGATTCCCATGCGCTTGTGACCGCGGCAGATCGGTTTTATGTGAGCCAGGACAATATCTATATGGCGGATACAAGGTATCTTTCCTACAATAAGGCGGGCAGGCAGACAGACAGTACCGTAATCTATCGCTATTCCTATAAGGATGGCATGATGAAAAAAGAGGCGCAGGGCACGGTTAAGGGAACGCTGCGGGACGATATGGCGATGAATGAGTATCAGAATCATCTGCGTCTGGTTACCACGGTGGAGTCTTATGGCGTTACAGAAGTGATAGATGATATCACGGGAGAGCTGATTGGCTATGATGATGTGGATGCAAGTATGACGAACAGCCTGTATGTGCTGAATGATAACCTTGAAACTGTGGGAATGGTGGAAGATCTGGCTCCGGGTGAGCGCCTGTATTCGGCAAGGTTTATGGGAAATATCGGGTATTTCGTTACATTCCGGGAAACAGACCCCCTGTTTTCGGTAGATTTATCTGTCCCGGAAGATCCGAAAATTCTTGGGGAACTGAAAATCAGTGGATTTTCTGAATACCTTCATTTCTATGCAGATAACCTGTTGCTGGGAATCGGCATGGAGGCAGATGAAGAGACCGGGGAAACGCAGTGTCTGAAATTGTCCATGTTTGATATTTCCAACCCCGCGGATGTGAAAGAGAAATCGAAGTTGAAACTGGAAGAATATGATGATGCGGATGCGCTTTATAATTACAAGGCAGTGTTGATCGACACCAAAAAGAACCTTTTCGGATTCTATGCATATAATTATGAAGAATATGACAAGCAGATGTATCTGCTGTTCAAGTTTGAGGACGGTGAATTCAAAAAAATTATGGAGATTCCGTGCAGCGATAGCCATAGCTATGGTTATGATATTCGGGGCACCTATATCGGCGAGCGTTTCTTCCTGACGGGAAGCGGCAGGCTTGTGGAGGAATACAGTTTGCTTGATGGCAGTAAGACCGGAGAATTGAAATAACAGACCGGTGTTTTAGCTGTTTGGATTTCCTGATAAGATCCGGGTACCAACAATATTCTGGTACCCGGATAAAACAGAGTCAATGATGATAGTTTGTCTCTATGATATCACATTTTGAAACTTGCGAAAGGTTGATGGGAACTGTTATAATAAAACAGGCAGAAAATTTATGAGGACTTTTCCATAAAAGCAGATTAGATAGAGAAAACCGCCCAATTGCAGGCGGTTTCATGTAAGCAGATAACGGGAGTCGAACCCGCCTTTCCAGCTTGGGAAGCTGGTGTTCTACCGATGAACCATATCTGCACATTGCTTTTCCAAATATTATAGCATATTTATAGAAAAATGCAAGATAAAGACGTAATTTAATTTCGGAGGGATGTTATGAAGAAGAAAATATTTATATTGGTTTTGAGTTTCCTGTTGACGTTGTGCTGCGGCTGCGCGACATCGGCGGAGGTACAACATTTGAAAGAGGAAAAGCCCTCGGATGAGAAGATTCGTTTGGAGGAAAAAGAATCTGGGGAACAAGAACCAGAGCCGCAGGAACAAGAGCAGCAGGAACCGGAGCAGCAGGAACCGGAGCAGCAGGAACCAGAGCAGCAGTCGAACGCAGAGGTGGAAGAGGATTTCGGTTTTCAGGAATTATCCGACTATGTTTTTTATTTCAGCAGTGGCGCCGGGGCATGGTATACAGAACTTCGTATTAATGAAGACGGAACCTTTAAGGGGCATTATCAGGATGCGGATATGGGGGATGCAGGGGAAGGTTATGCGGACGGAACCTTGTACGTATGTGACTTTACAGGTCAGTATGGCGACCTGGAGAAGGTAGATGATTTTACCTGGAAAATGAAACTGGAATCCCTTGTATTTGAGCGGGAAGCAGGAGAAGAAGAAATTATCGACAATGTTCGCAACATTTACGCGACAGCTTATGGGATAGATAATGGGGAAGAGTTTTATCTGTATCTGCCGGGTGCAGAGTTTTCTGATTTGCCGGAAGGTTTTAAGGACTGGGTGAGAAATTCCTGCCCGGATGGCCGTGCAGAGGAAAAACTTTCGTTTTATGGGCTTTATAATGAAAAGACGGAGGAAGGATTTTCCAGTTATGCATATCAGGAACAAAGTCTTTCTGAAGATATTGCACTGGAAATATCGATTGCGGAGAATTATGAGGCAGACTGGAAGGAAAGACATAAGGACAGCGGTTCACAGTCGGAAATGAATATGGCCAGCGCGGAATTGTATCAGAAATGGGATGATACCTTGAATATTATTTGGAAATTGTTGGAATCGGAACTTGACGAAACAGCGATGGAGCAGCTCAGAGCAGAGGAAAGAGAATGGATTAATTTTAAGGAAACAGAGGTAAAAGCTGCCGGGAAAGAAATGGAAGGCGGCAGTATGCAGCCGTTTCTGGAATCAGAAAAAGCCACTGAACTGACGAAGGAAAGGGTATATGAATTGGCGCAGTATGCGAAGTAATTTTGGAAAAAGATAGAAACACATCATAGACCCTTGCCTGCAAATCCTACAATTTATAAAATACCGGTTTTCGTTTCGAAAAAACAGTGTAATAGTTAAATCCGGCGTCCTTTAATATCTGCGGCACTTTCCCAAAGTCGAACGCCACATGTTCCGGCTTATGGGCGTCGGCTCCTATGGTAATAATTTCGCCCCCCAGTTCGCGGTAACGTTTGAGAACCGCCTCTGTCGGGTTGGGGTGTCCAAGACCATACTTGAATCCGCCGGTGTTAATTTCGATTCCCTTGCCTTTCTGGATGAGGATGCGAAGAATCTCGTCCAGCACATCTGCAAATTTTTCATAAGTATAATATTGATTCCTGTTTGGACCATAGCGCACAATATAGTCGAGGTGTCCATAGACGTCAAAGCAGTCGAAGACCGCAAGATTTTCCAGGATGGATTCAAAATATTCCCGATAAGCCTCATTTTCTACTTTGCCATAAAAGTATTCCGGATAATACGGGTCTTCCCCGTTTACCCAATGAGAGGAGCCGATAACGAAATCAAAGGGGTATTGTCTGACAATTTCCGGCAACACATTCTCCAGATAAGTCTGCAAACCAATTTCAACGCCGATACAAATAGGAAGAGTATCGTCAAACTGTGCCTGAAACTTTTGCATTTCTTTGAAATATGCAGGGATGTCAAGCGGATAAGTCTCCAATGTATATTTTTTGTCTTCTAAATCAAGATGTTCGGTAAAGCAGATGCCGTCAACATCCGCGCGGATGGATGATTGTATCATCTCCAGAGGTTTGGCCTCGCTGTCTACCGAAAAATGTGTGTGCATATGTGTGTCCCAGAGCATAATCCGCCTCCATTTAGAATATTGTCATTACCTATAAAATAATAATTCGAAATCCTCTGGTTGTCAAAGGAAAACGCAAAAAAATAAGAAAATGCATTCTCAAATATGTCATTTGATCGGCTACAGTGAAATTTTTCACAAAGTTGAAAAAGCCCCTTGAATTTTTGAAAGAAATTAGGTAGAATAAAGACAAGTTGGGTAATATATCCAAAGCAATACCAAATTCATTCAAAATTAGGAGGAATTATCATGTCAGTAAGAGTAGCAATCAATGGTTTTGGTCGTATCGGACGTTTAGCATTCAGACAGATGTTTGGCGCAGAGGGATACGAGGTAGTAGCAATCAACGATTTAACAAGCCCTAAAATGTTGGCACACCTGTTGAAGTATGATTCATCTCAGGGTAAGTATGAATTAGCAGACAAGGTAACAGCAGGGGAAGATTCCATTACAGTTGATGGAAAAGAAATCAAAATCTACGCTTTCCCGGATGCAAATAACTGCCCATGGGGAGACTTGAAGGTTGACGTTGTTCTGGAGTGTTCCGGATTCTATACTTCCAAGGACAAAGCACAGGCTCATATCAACGCTGGTGCTCGCAAAGTTGTTATTTCTGCTCCGGCAGGCAACGACCTTCCTACTATTGTTTTCAATACAAACCACAATACATTGAAAGCTGAAGATACAATCATTTCTGCAGCTTCCTGTACAACAAACTGCCTGGCACCGATGGCTGATGCTCTCAACAAATATGCAGCAATCCAGTCCGGTATCATGTGCACAATTCACGCATACACAGGTGACCAGATGACTCTGGACGGACCTCAGAGAAAAGGTGATTTGAGAAGATCACGTGCAGCAGCAGTAAATATCGTTCCGAACAGCACAGGCGCAGCTAAGGCAATCGGTCTTGTTATTCCTGAGTTGAACGGCAAGTTAATCGGTTCCGCACAGCGTGTACCGACCCCGACAGGTTCCACCACAATCTTAACAGCAGTTGTTAAGGGCAATGACGTTACAATTGATGGAATCAACGCAGCTATGAAGGCAGCAGCTAACGAGTCCTTCGGATACAATGAGGATGAAATTGTTTCTTCCGATATTGTAGGAATGAGATTCGGTTCTCTGTTTGATGCTACACAGACTATGGTATCCAAAGTATCTGATGATTTATATGAGGTACAGGTTGTTTCCTGGTATGACAATGAGAACAGCTACACAAGCCAGATGGTTCGTACAATCAAGTATTTCAGTGAGTTAGCATAGGCAGGCATTGAACACTTGGCAAGAACAAGCCGAAGGCGCAGTTCGAGGTTATTTATGAATAATGAAATGTAACTGCACGGTAGACTACCTTTTAGGTGACAGGCTGCCAGAGTGCAGATAAGACTCAGAAAGGGTCCGGTCTTTTATGGACCGGACCCTTTCATTTTAAAACAGTATTTTAGGAGGAAATAAAAATGGCTTTAAATAAAGTTTCAGTGGATGATATCAATGTAAAAGGAAAACGCGTACTTTGCAGATGTGATTTTAACGTACCTTTGAAGGAAGGGAAGATTACAGACGAGAATCGTCTTGTGGCAGCTCTTCCGACCATTAAGAAGTTAATTGCAGACGGCGGGAAAGTAATTCTCTGCTCTCATCTTGGCAAACCTAAGGGAGAGCCGAAACCGGAATTGTCTCTGGCTCCCGTTGCAGCAAGATTGACAGAGCTGTTGGGACAGGACGTGAAGTTTGCAGCAGACCCGGAAGTTGTTGGAGCGAACGCTAAGGCAGCCGTTGAGGCAATGAAAGACGGCGAGGTTATCCTGCTTGAGAATACACGTTACAGAGCAGAGGAGACCAAGAATGGAGAGGCTTTCTCAAAGGATTTGGCGTCTCTGTGTGATATTTTTGTAAACGACGCATTTGGAACTGCTCACAGAGCGCACTGCTCGAATGTCGGCGTTTCTGAATTAGTTGACACTGCAGCAGTTGGATATTTGATGCAGAAGGAAATTGATTTCCTTGGAAATGCAGTAGAGAACCCGGTAAGACCTTTTGTTGCTATCTTAGGCGGAGCCAAAGTGGCAGATAAGCTCAACGTTATCTCCAATCTGCTGGAGAAGTGTGATACCCTGATTATCGGTGGTGGAATGGCTTATACCTTCCTCAAAGCACAGGGAAATGAGATTGGAAAATCTCTGGTAGATGACAGCAAACTTGACTATTGCAAGGAAATGCTTGCAAAGGCAGAGAAACTTGGTAAGAAATTATTATTGCCGGTTGATTCTGCAACAATCACAGATTTCCCCAATCCGATTGACGCACCGGTAGAAGTAGAAGTTTATGATTCTGATAAAATGCCTGCTGACCGCGAAGGATGCGATATCGGACCTAAGACGGCAGAGTTGTTTGCAGATGCGGTAAAATCTGCGAAGACTGTAGTATGGAATGGACCGATGGGCGTATTTGAGAACCCGACTCTGGCAAAAGGAACGATTGCAGTTGCAAAGGCGCTTGCAGAGACAGACGCTACCACAATTATCGGTGGCGGAGATTCAGCAGCAGCAGTAAATCAGTTGGGATTTGGCGATAAGATGAGCCATATTTCCACAGGTGGCGGAGCTTCTCTGGAGTTCCTGGAAGGAAAAGAACTTCCTGGCGTAGCAGCAGCAACAGATAAATAGACCGAAAGCAACTAGAACTTCCTTATGAAGAGCAATTTGCGATTGGCAATTGATAAAGTGAAAGAGGAGAATAAGATTATGGCAAGAAAGAAAATTATTGCAGGAAACTGGAAAATGAACAAGACGCCAAGCGAGGCTGTCGCTCTGGTGAATGAGTTGAAACCATTAGTAGCAAACGATGAAGTTGACGTAGTATTCTGCGTGCCGGCAATCGACATCATTCCGGCAATGGAGGCTGCAAAGGGATCCAATATCAATATTGGCGCAGAGAATATGTATTATGAGGAGAGCGGTGCGTACACAGGAGAAATCGCTCCCAATATGTTGACCGACGCTGGTGTGAAATATGTAATCATCGGACATTCCGAGAGAAGAGAATATTTTGCAGAGACAGATGAAACGGTAAACAAGAAAGTGCTCAAAGCGTTTGAACATAATATTACCCCGATTATCTGCTGTGGAGAAACTTTGACACAGAGAAAACAGGGCATTTACATTGACTGGATTCGTATGCAGATTAAGATTGCATTCCAGAATGTGACGGCAGACCAGGCTAAGACGGCAGTCATTGCTTACGAGCCAATCTGGGCAATCGGAACCGGAGAGACGGCAACTTCCGATCAGGCAGAGGAAGTATGCGCAGCAATCCGTACCTGCATCAAAGAGGTTTATGATGAGGCAACCGCAGAGTCCATCCGTATCCAGTATGGCGGTTCTGTAAATGCAGGAAATGCAGCAGAGCTGTTCTCCAAACCGGACATTGACGGTGGACTGGTTGGCGGAGCATCCTTAAAAGCAGACTTTGGCAAGATTGTGTGCTATAAATAGGGCATGGATCGCGATAGTTACTGAAGACTGTTATGAAGAATAGTAGAATTGTTCAAGACAGGTAAGAAGAAATTGCAACCCCCGTCTGCGTATGGCTTTTGTGGCGCAGGTGGGGGTTTTGATTTTTATTGGTTCCATAAGTGAGAGTCAATAATGAAATAAAAAGAGAAAAATACTCTTAAAATATAAATATTATAAGGGAATATGCATAAAAATATTGACAGAAGAGAATTATTCACAATATAATGACTATATTGTGAAGTAAAAGAAAGAGAGAGTAAAATGTTTGTAGGATTTTCCGTAAGTAATTTTTTATCATTTAAGACGACGCAGACCATGTCTATGGTAGCATCCAAAGTGATCAGGCACAAAGGGCATATACTTAATAGCAATGGGAAAAGGATTTTAAAGACAGGGCTTATTTATGGTGCTAATGCAGGGGGAAAGAGTAATTTAATCCGGGCAATTGATTTTTCCAGGGATATTATTTTGGATGGCTTGGGTGCAGTTGATTTAAATAAGAAATATTTTAGGATATGCAGCGAAGGTTATAAAACGCCAGGAGTATTTGAGTATCGGTTGATTACTCAGGCAGGAAAGGAATATTCCTATGGAATTGCCATTTCGTATGCAGAAAAGGAGATTCTCTCTGAATGGTTAATTCGTATAGAGAAAAGTGGTGCAGAGACGTATATATTTAACCGGGATATTGATGAAAAGGGAGTGCCATATACAGAAAGTGAAGTTAAGATAAAGGATGCAGAGGAAAGGGTAAGGTGGAAGATTTATCTGGAGGATTTCGGAGCGGATATTACGGCATCTATGAGGAAAAAAAGCATATTGAGCGACATTGCCGAAAGAAACAATGGAAAATATGGAATTTTTTCTGAAATTTTTGATATTTTTCGTTGGTTTCAAAGTATGATTATTATATTTCCCACAAGCCAATATAACGGTTTAAATCAGATGGTGGAAGATGAAATAATCAGGGAGTTTTTTTCACGTTTATTAAAGTATTTTGACACGGGGATTGAATCGGTGGAAGCAAAATTGGGACAAGTGGAATTTGATAAAATCTTTGACGGAATCCCAAAGGAGGAGGCAGAAAGACTAAAAATAAGAATTTCCAATGATATTGAGAATGAACCTGTGATGTTTAAGGTGAGTGATCAAGTTTATTCGTTGCGCAAAGACAACGAAGGGAATATTATTACAACAATCATGATGCAAAACCATGGCGACAAGCAGGAGCTTTTTGATTATCAGGATGAGTCGGATGGAACACAGAGGCTGTTTGACTTGATACCGCTGTTTTATGAGCATAATGGTAACAGAGCGATTTTCATTGATGAAATTGACCGCAGTCTCCATACCAATCTTACCCGGAAGTTTCTGGAGAAGTTTTACAAATTGACAGAGGGCGATACGAGTCAAATTATTGCAACTACGCATGATTCTAATTTGTTGGATTTGGAATTGCTCAGGCAGGATGAGATCTGGTTTGTAAAAAGAATGGAGGATCATAGCACCAAGATATATTCGTTAAATCGTTTCAAGGAACGTTATGATAAAATAATAGATAAGGAATATCTGTTGGGGCGTTATGATGCGATACCGATATTTGATGAAGAAGTTTTGGAGGGGAAAAATGCATAATAAATTCAGACTGATGTCTGCCGCGTATGACAGAGAGGAAGAGAGCCAAAAGGAATTTCTGGAAAAACGGATTTTTCTGTCAGTGGAGGGGAACGAAACGGAGAAAAGTTACTTTGACGGGGTATCAAAAAACAGGGCGCGTATAGGAATCAATGGTAAAATCGATGTTGAGGTTTTGGGCAGAGGGAGAAAGGATACCAACAGCGCACCCAGGCAGGTGATTGAGTTGCTGGAGGAATATATCAGGCTCAGGGAACAGAACGAAAATGATATTTTGAAAGAGCTGACAGATCAGTTTAAGGAGACATACTCACCGGATTTTATAAAACAATATTTAGAGGATCCTGAAAAGATTCCCAAGAAACAGAGAAATATGTTTGTGACAGAGTTAAAAAAGATAGGTTATGATATTAATTATCGCAAATATTTGAAAAAGTATAACAGAGAATTAGATGAGTTTGCCATACTGATTGACAGAGATAAGGAAACGCATTCAGAAGTTAATTTGTCTGAGTGTATTAACCATTGCAAAGATAAGGGATATTAATGTTATATTGTAAATCCATGTTTTGAGTTTTGGCTTTTAATGCATTTGGCTGATATTGAGAAAGAATTTGCTGGAAGGCTTGACAAGATCAAAGAAAATAAGTTACTCACAGATAAGCATACCTTTGTGAGTAAAGAAGTATCTGACAGGGTGCATCATGGGAAAAAACATATTAATTTTGTTAAGAACTATATGCCCTACATAGACAAGGCAGTTGAACAGGCAAAAAAATTTCCCGGAGATGAAAAGGAGCTTATAGACAACATAGGATGTAATTTGTGGAAACTGATGGAAGAGCTAAAAATGTATCCTCATTCTTCTACTCCCTCCGAAACTCCGTAGGCGTACACTGATATTTCCGTTTAAATACCCGATTAAAATAAGAAAGATTCTCAAATCCCGTCTCAGAGGCAATGTTGACAACCGTGTCGGAGGAGGAGGTTAAAAGCCTCGCCGCCATAGTAATCCGATAATCGTTCAGATAGTCGATAAAAGATACCCCCATGCTTGATTTGAAAAATTTCATGAAGTGAGACTGGCTGAAACCGCAGATTCTAGCGGCATCAGCAATCGTTATCTTTTCCGGATAGTTTGTCTCGACATATTTCAGCAACCCCTTCAAACGGTCGAGAGATTTGTTGTTTTTGTGCGGCATCGTATAATGAAGGGATTTTGTCAGTTCATAAAAAAACGAAAAAAGCTGTCCTTTGATGGCAAGCTGGTAACCGGGACAAAATTCCTGGCAGATAAGGTCTATCGTATTCAGACAGCCCGAGAGGGTGGGATAATGAGTAGAATCCGATGTATAGAGCGTATCAGGCAGCAGCTTTCCGTGTATCATCGGTTGAAAGAATTCTTCGCTGCAGACGTCTCCCTGGGGAGCCATCAACATGGAGAGTTGAAAAATAATATTTTCGTATTCCATGGAATGTTCGGCAAGCTGTTCAATTGCATGAAGCTGTCCTGGCGGAACAACGATAATATCGCCAGCCGATACATGAAAGGGAATCAAATCTACAGTAATCACGCCGCATCCTTTTTTAATGTAGATAATTTCCATATCATTATGCCAGTGTGCGGGCACGGTCGTAAAATCCAGAGGGATGCTGCACAGATAAATGTTAAAAGGAAAATTGTCCTGTCCATGGAGTTTTGTCTCCTGGGAACGTTCGTATTCTAAGATGTTCATATGCTCTCTCCTTAGGTCATTTTACTTTAACGGCAATTGTAAGAGACCTAAGGCATCCTTCCAGTTTCGTTTTACTTTTTTGGATGTTTCACTAGGCATCAGGTCTCTCCCCAACTTCGTTGGGTCCCCCCTCATGCCATATGGTCCTTCCTTAGGTCATTTAATAGTATTGTACTATGTTTTGCTATCATACTGCAAGAAAATTCTGGAAAAACGACGTATACTTAAGAAAACGGCTTTCCCAGCCGGAAAAACGGGATAAATGGCAGAAAATCGGGAACGCTTATCATGATGGCATAAAATGCCTTTGCGTGATTTGCACGAGGAGAATGGAGGAAAAAATGGGCGTAAATGTAAGAGAGTTACTGGAAAAGAAATGCTGCAATAATATTGCAGCCTGTACGGATGAGCAGCTTTACTATGGATTGCTTGGCATTGTCAAAGACCTTGCAAAAGAAAAAGAGAGCAGTAAGGGTAAGAAAAAGATTTATTATATCTCTGCAGAATTTCTGATTGGAAAACTGTTGTCCAATAATTTGATCAATTTGGGAATTTATGATGAAGTGGCTGATATGCTGGCACAGTACGGCAAGGACATCAATCTGATTGAACAGGTAGAGCCGGAGCCTTCCCTTGGCAATGGCGGACTGGGGCGTCTGGCAGCTTGTTTTTTAGACTCCATGGCAACGCTCGGACTCAATGGAGACGGTATCGGGCTGAACTATCATTTCGGACTGTTTTTGCAGACATTTGAGAACAGGCTTCAGAAGGAAAATAAGAATCCGTGGATTGAGAAGGAAAGCTGGCTGACAAAGACAGATGTAACGTATCCGGTTCAGTTTGGAGGGTTTACGGTTCAGTCGAGGATGTATGACCTGGATGTAACCGGGTTTGACAACCGCACCAACAAACTGCATTTGTTCGACATAGAGACGGTGGATGAGAACCTTGTAGGAAATGGCATTGATTTCAATAAGGAAGACATCTGCAAAAACCTCACCCTTTTCTTATATCCGGATGATTCCGATGATGCGGGACGCCTGCTGCGTGTATACCAGCAGTATTTCATGGTCAGCAATGCAGCGCGCCTGATACTGGAAGAATGTGAAGAAAAGGGCTGTAAGCTCTATGATTTACCGGATTACGCGGCAATTCAGATTAACGATACGCATCCGAGTATGGTGATTCCGGAGCTGATTCGCCTGTTGATGGAGAAGGGAATCCGCATGGAGAAGGCGATAGATATTGTTTCTAAGACCTGTGCGTATACCAACCATACGATTCTCGCCGAGGCGCTGGAAAAATGGCCGATGGATTACCTGAATAAAGTAGTTCCGCAGTTGATGCCGATTATCCGGGAACTCGATACGATTGTAAAAGAGAAATACAAGGATAAGTCTGTTGCCATTATTGACGATACGCAGCGTGTACACATGGCGCATATGGATATTCACTATGGTTACAGCGTGAATGGCGTGGCGTATCTGCACACCGAGATTTTAAAGAAAAATGAGCTGAATAATTTCTATAAGATTTATCCGGAAAAGTTTAATAATAAGACGAATGGCATTACATTCCGCCGCTGGCTGATGCATTGTAACAAAGGCCTGAGCCATTATCTGGATGAGGTCATTGGAACCGGCTGGCACAAAAATGCGGATGAGCTGGAAAAATTGCTCAAATTTGCGGATGACGAAAAGGTACTGAACAAACTGCTTGAAATCAAACAGGAAAACAAGCATCATCTTGCCGCATATTTGAAAGCAACGCAGGGCGTTGAGATTGATGAGAATTCTGTTTTTGATATTCAGATTAAGCGTCTTCATGAATATAAACGCCAGCAGATGAATGCGCTGTATGTGATTCACAAATATCTGGAAATTAAGAAGGGCGGGAAAGTTTCTACGCCAATCACCGTGATTTTTGGTGCGAAGGCTGCCCCGGCATATGTGATTGCCAAAGATATAATTCATCTTATTCTCTGTTTGCAGGAGATTATCAATCATGATCCGGAGGTAAGTCCATACCTGAAGGTAGTCATGGTAGAGAATTATAATGTGACAAAAGCCGAAAAACTGATTCCGGCATGTGATATTTCCGAGCAGATTTCCCTTGCCAGCAAGGAGGCGTCCGGAACCGGAAATATGAAATTTATGTTAAACGGCGCAGTGACCCTGGGAACGATGGATGGTGCAAATGTTGAGATTGCAGACCTTGTGGGAGAGGAAAATATCTATATTTTCGGCGAGAGCTCCGATACGGTTATTGAGCATTATGAGAAAGCAGACTACGTTTCCAAAGATTATTATGAGGAAGACGAAGAGATTAAGGAGGCAGTTGACTTCATCATCAGTGATGAGATGTTGAAGGTAGGGCAGAAAGAAAATCTGGAACGCCTTTACAACGAACTTCTGAACAAAGACTGGTTTATGACGCTTTTGGACTACAAGGACTATGCGGCTAAGAAAGAGGAAATCTACAGGGATTATGAGAACCGTATGGCATGGGCAAAGAAGATGCTGGTGAATACGGCAAAGGCAGGGTTCTTCTCCTCAGACAGGACAATTGCGGAGTATGACAAAGATATCTGGAAATTATAAGAATATCTGAACAAATGGAGACCCAGGAAGTATCATGGCGGTTTCGAAAGAAAATTTGTAAAAATCATAAAAGGGAATCTCAAAAGCCATAAACGGCTTGCAAGATTCCCTTTGAATTGCATCAAAATGGTGATTAGCTTTCTTCCCCAGATTCCTCCGGCAGGCGCAGATATAGTTTCTGGATACGGTTCTTATCCATGGTTCCCACGCGCAGGAAAACGTTTTCCGGTGTGACAGTGGACTCTCCAGCCTCGGGAAGATGATCCAAAAGTTCAATCATATAACCGCCTACCGTATCATAGTCTTTGGAGGACAGCGACAGATTCAGCATATCGCACAGGTCTTCCAGATTCATCGTGCCCTGCACCAGGTATTCCCGTTCTCCTATCTTCTGGATGGGGTCTTCCTCGTCCATATCGTATTCATCCCGGATTTCTCCTACAATTTCCTCTAAGATGTCTTCCAGTGTAATCAATCCCGCGGTAACGCCATATTCATCCAGCACGATAGCAATGTTAAACGAAGACTTTTTCATCTCAATCAAAAGATCAATCGTTTTCTTATGCTCGTAAGTATAGAAAGGCTTGCGTAAAATGTTGCGCACTGAGAAATTTTCTTTGCCCGCCTCATAGAGCAGGAGGTCTTTCATATTGACAGTGCCAATCACATTGTCGGTCGAGTTCTCATAGATCGGAAGGCGGGTGAATTTGTCTGTGCGGAAAATATCAATCAGTTCATCGTAGCTGCTGTTAATATCCGCAAAGGTCATGTCGATTCTGGGAACCATGATCTCTTTGGCCTGTGAGTCCCCGAAATCAAACACGTTATTTATCATCTCATGTTCTTCCTGTTCGATTACACCTTCCTTGTGCCCGACGTCCATAATTGTCCGCAGTTCTGCCTCGGTAAGGGCGTTTGCCCCGTCTGTCGCGTTTACGCGCAGCAACATCAGAAAGCCTGTAGACAGTTTGTTAATGATAAAGATGACAGGCGTCAGCACTTTCATTAACATCAAAATGATACCGGAATAAGTAAGCGCAATCTTATCTGCACGGATTGTAGCCAGCGTCTTCGGTGAAATCTCGCCAAAAATCAGGACGAGGACAGTAAGGATTCCGGTTGCAATTCCCGCCCCGGCGTTCCCAAAAACTTGTATCGCAAGCGCAGTTGCGATGGAAGATGCCGACAGGTTTACAATATTGTTTCCAATCAAAATAGCACTGAGCATCTTGCCGGAATCGCTGGTAATTTTCAGTACGTTTTTTGCGCGTTTATCGCCTTCGTCCGCAAGATTCTTAATTCGAATGCGGTTAAATGTGGTTAATGCGGTCTCCGCAGAGGAGAAAAACGCTGATAGAGATAGTAAAATGATTACAATAAATAGCTGTACGACTTCGCCTGAGTCCAAGTACATCGCTCCTTTCGGTATGTTAATGGGGAAATAGAAATCCCGATATTATTAATATAATGGAAGAACAGAGTTTTTGCAAGACAGAAAGGCATAGTTTCCTCATAAAAGGAATAGAATATGATAGAATCAATGGACATTCTATCATTTGTTATCAAAGGGAGGAACAGGAAATGGAAAAGAGTCATACAAGAAAAAAGAATATTCAGGCGCAGGGAGAGAGAAAAATCAGGGTGTCGGCGCTTACCATCCTGAAGATTCTGCTTGCCATGTACCTTGTGACGGGTGTATTGCTTCTGGCATTGTCCGCTATGCTCTATAAAATGCAGCTCAGTGAAACGGTTGTATCGGTGGGAATTGTTATCATCTATGTGGTTTCCGGGTTTTTGGGGGGTTTTCTGAGCGGGAAAGTCATGAAGACAAGGAGATTTTTCTGGGGGATGCTCATGGGCGGTGCATATTTCCTGATTTTGGTTGTGGGTTCTATTCTGTTCCAAAGAGGGATAAATATGGAGTTGTCCCGTTTTTTTACAACCCTGATTCTTTGCACAGCATCCGGTATGATTGGTGGAATGGTTAGCTAGTACAACAGATATTAAGGTTGACGTCAGGAAGTTTAATTTCTGTTGTACCAGCCTGATATTGGGGGCGTTTTTTAACGCTGTACGCGTCCGGAAGCATCGCCGCCAGCCAGTTTCAATACTTCGTCTAAGGAGACGAGGTTAAAGTCTCCTTCCACAGAATGTTTGAGGCAGGAGGCTGCCACAGCGAAATCAATCGTTTTCTGAGGCTCATATCCCATCAGGGATGCTGCGATAAGTCCTCCGCCAAAGCTGTCACCGCCGCCTACGCGGTCTACAATGTGCATATGGTATTTCCTGCTGAAATAAAAATCCGCCCCGTCATAGAGCATGGCGGACCAGTCATTGTCATTGGCAGAGATAGATTCCCGCAGGGTGATAGCGACCTTTGAGAATCCAAAACGTTGTTTTAACTGTTTTGCCACATCTTTGTAACCTTCGTGATTAACGGTTCCGGTGGTTACATTGGTGCCGGAAGAACGGATATTAAATACGTCTGCGGCGTCTTCCTCATTGGCAATACATACGTCTACATATTGGCAGAGGTTTCCCATCACCTCTCCGGCTTTTTGCTTACTCCATAGTTTATTGCGGTAGTTTAAATCGCAGGATATGGTAACGCCGTTTTCTTTTGCCGCCTGACATGCCATTTGACACAGCTCGGCAAGCGTATCGTTTAAGGCGGGGGTGATTCCTGTAAAATGGAACCAGTCTGCGTCTGCAAATATCTCCTTCCAGCAGAAATCCTCTGAGGATGCGGTGGACAGTGCGGAGCCTGCCCGGTCGTATATAACTCTGGAAGGTCTCTGTGAAGCTCCTTTTTCCAGATAGTAAATGCCGACGCGGTCTCCTCCGCGGGCAATATAGGAGGTATCCACCCCGTATTTGCGCAGGGAATTGATACCAGCCTGTCCAATTTCGTGGGCAGGCAGTCGTGAAACAAATGCCGCGTTAAATCCATAATTTGCCAGCGATACGCAGACGTTTGCCTCGCCGCCGCCGAACGTGGCTCCCAACTTGTCTGCCTGGATAAACCGCAGGTAGCCTTCCGGGGCAAGTCGCAGCATTAATTCTCCGAATGTGATTATTTTTTTTCCAGTCATGGTAATTCTCCTTTTTTCTTAGAAGTAACGGCACGCGTCGCTACGCGCCCCCTGCCAAGTCGTCGGAAGGCATTCAAGAAATGCTTCGCATTTGCCTTCCTCCTCGAATGGTTCTGAGCGCGTCCTCCGTCAGCCGTCTGATCTCCTCGAAGTTCTGTAATTTTAACAGCTCATCGCGTACCATCCATGTGCCCCCGCAGGCAAATATTTTGTCAAAGGCGAGATAGGTATGGATGTTGTCTGGTGTGATGCCTCCGGTGGGCATAAAACGTATCTGGGGGTACGGGCCGGATAAAGCCTTTATTGTTTCCAGACCGCCGGATGCCTCCGCGGGGAAAAATTTCAGGTACGTCAGTCCGAAAGAAAGCGCGGCCTCAATATCGCTTGGATTATTGACGCCCGGAATGACGGGGTACTTCTTTTTGATGCAATGTTTCACCATTGTCGGGTTGAACCCGGGACTGACGATGAAACGGGCGCCTGCCTTCATGGCCTGATCCGCCTGCGATGCGGTGAGGACAGTTCCAGCCCCGATTAGCATGTCCGGAAATGCCTCCGATATGATTCGGATGCAGTCTGCCGCAGCTTCTGTTCGGAATGTGATTTCTGCGCAGGGCAGACCGCCGTCACAGAGCGCTTTTGCCAATGGCTTGGCATCGGCAATATTGTGCAGGACTACAACAGGTACAATGTGTTTTTTTTCGATTTCTTTTATGATATTTTCCATAAGACCTCCTTATATTCCGCCGGCAGCATTTGGCTGCGGTCCCTCGCCATCTGCCAGCAGTACCGGAGGGGTAACCCATACCAGATGATTTTCTCCGGTAGGATTTGAATTGCTGTCGTCGTAGTTTTCCCCGGCATTGCCGTCATAGTGGTTTTGATCGGACGGTTCTTCGCCATAACGGTTTTGTCCCGGCAGGTCGACTTCCGGAATATTGCCATCGTCATAGGTGTTTTTTTCGTTTTTATCTTTTTTCTTGTCCATAATTTACAAAAAAATTCTCCTTTCTCAAACGGTTTACTTTAGTATGTACAGAAACAAAAGAAAAATTCACGGCAAAGTTACAATACAGCCTGTGTGTTACATTTAGAGCAATTCTATATGATTCTTTTATTGTTTTCATAAATGGAAAGTATTATAATTGTCTCGAAGGTAAAAATAGTTGTTAGAAATGGAAAGGAGTAGCAGAATGAGGGATGAAACAAGATATGCCCTGCTGATCGATGCAGAAAATGTGTCTTCAAAGTATATTCGAATTGTGACGAAGGAGGCGCAGGCGATGGGCAATATCACAATCCGCAGAATTTATGGGGACTGGACGGCTACGGCAAAGAATTCCTGGAAGGATTCTCTTCTAGAAAATTCATTATCGCCGATTCAGCAGTACAGTTATACGGTGGGAAAGAATTCTTCGGATTCCGCCATGATAATTGACGCCATGGATATTCTTTATGCAAATAATGTAGAAGGTTTTATTATCGTGTCTTCCGACAGTGATTTTACCAAACTGGCAATGAGGCTCAGGGAATCCGGTAAACGTGTGATTGGCATGGGGGAGAGCAAGACGCCGACGCCTTTTGTAAGGGCGTGCGAGCAGTTTAAGACACTGGACGTACTCTATAAAAATCATCATCCGGTACAGAAAAATAATACCGTGGAGCGTACGAGAAGGCAGGAGATTAAATGCGTGCCAGCGGAGAGGGCGCTTCCCAGAGAATTACAGTCGAAGGATGCACAGCCGATTACAAATCTTGGTGCCATCAAGGAAATGGTGATCTCGCTTTTGGATGAGAATTCGGACGAGGACGGATGGATGTATCTGTCAGAGCTGGGGAATATGATTCAACGGATGTATTCGGATTTTGACTGCAGGAATTATGGATTTGCAAAATTTGGGAAACTGATAGAATCTTTCCCCGAATTGCAGACCAGAAAAGACGATTCCAGCAATGGTATTACTAAAATCGTACTGGTGCGCAAAAGGGAAGAGTGATCGGGGAACTAACTTTTGGGGCGAAGGGTTCGGACAAGACGCCAGATGGTTTCGTGCATCCAGTCTACGGTCTCCGCTAACTTTTTGTTTTCCTCCAGTAAGAGGACATTTTCAGCGCGTAACTTCTCCAGAGAATCCATCGTGTTGTCTGATGATGTATTATTTAACTCCATATATTCACCTCGATATCATTGATGATACAGCCGGTAACGAGCGTTTCGGCGCATATATACTAACAGTATTATAACAAATTCCCCGCAAAATGTGTGCTAAAATTGCGGAAAAAAACAGAGTAAAATAATGGGATATTCTGTAAAATGCAGGCGTTTCCTGTCGTGATTATCTGAGAAAGGGGCTTGTATAAGAAAAAGGGTTATACTATACTGTACATGTGGTAAAAGAACGAACAGGATAAGGAGCCGGAGATGAAATCATATGATTATTTAATTGTTGGGGCAGGGCTGTTTGGGGCGGTATTTGCACACGAGGCAAAAAAAGCCGATAAAAAATGCCTTGTCATTGATAAGCGCAGCCATATTGGCGGAAACATTTATACCGCAGAGGTGGAAGGCATTCAGGTGCATGAATATGGCGCTCATATTTTTCACACTTCCAATAAAGAAGTCTGGCAGTATGTGAATCAGTTTGCGGAGTTTAACCGCTATACCAATTCGCCGGTGGCCAATTACAAGGGTGAAATCTATAATATGCCGTTTAACATGAACACGTTTCATAAGCTGTGGGGCGTTGTAACTCCCCAAGAGGCGCGGGAAAGAATTGAACAGCAGAAACAGGAATATTCCGTGGAACATCCGAAGAATCTGGAGGAACAGGCAATCAATCTCGTCGGGCCGGATGTGTATAACAGGCTGGTAAAAGGGTATACCGAGAAACAGTGGGGGAAACGCGCGACGGATCTTCCGGCGTTTATCATTAAGCGTCTTCCGGTGCGTTTTACGTATGATAATAATTATTTTAATGATGATTATCAGGGTATTCCGATTGGGGGGTATACCAAAATGATCGAGCACATGCTGGAAGGCACGGAAATCCGCCTGAATGAGGATTTTCTATCGAAACGGGAAGAGTATAAAGAATTGGCAGATACGGTTGTCTATACGGGAATGATTGATGAATACTTTGATTATTGTTACGGGGAGCTGGAATATCGTTCTCTGCGGTTTGAGACCGAAGTGCTGGAGGAAGAAAATTATCAGGGCAATGCCGTGGTAAATTATACGGAATACGAGGTTCCCTACACGCGCATCATTGAGCATAAGCATTTCGAATACGGGACGCAGCCAAAGACCGTGATTACCCGCGAATATCCGAAGAGCTGGAGTAAGGGCGACGAGCCGTACTATCCGATGAATGATGAGAAAAATGCAGCCTTGTATGAGAAATACCATGCGTTGGCCATGCAGGAGGGGAACGTCATTTTCGGGGGCAGGCTGGGACAGTATAAGTATTATGACATGGACGATACCATCGAGGCGGCTATAGAAATTTGGAAGTCTCGTAACTGATAAAATATAACAGGGATTACAGGAGGATAAGCGAATGAAGAAACTGGAAGAGTATGTAAGAAGTATACCGGACTTTCCGGAACCCGGAATTATTTTTCGGGATGTAACGAGTATTTTGCAGGATGCAGACGGATTGCATCTGGCAATCGACGGATTGATGGAAAGTCTGAAAGGCGTAGAATATGATGTTGTAGTGGGTCCCGAATCCAGAGGATTTATTTTCGGTGTTCCAGTGGCATATGAGGCGAGAAAGGGCTTTGTTCCGGTTCGCAAGAAGGGGAAACTGCCCTGTGAAGTTATTTCCGCAGAGTATGATCTGGAATATGGAAGCGCTGTGATTGAAATGCATAAGGATGCAATCAAACCGGGACAGAAAGTAGTCATTGTCGATGACCTCATTGCGACTGGCGGAACGATAGAGGCGATTATCAAACTGGTGGAACAGCTTGGCGGTGAGGTTGTCAGGATTTGTTTCGTGATGGAGCTTGCCGGGCTGAATGGCAGGGAGAAACTTGCGGGTTACAGCGTGGACAGCCTTATCACATATGAAGGTAAATAAAACATGAGAGTTGGAATTGGATATGATGTCCACAGACTTACCGAGAATCGGAAACTGATTCTCGGAGGCGTTGAGATTGAGCATACCATGGGGCTTTTGGGGCATTCGGATGCGGATGTGCTGGTACATGCCATTATGGATGCGCTGCTTGGGGCGGCGTCTCTGGGAGATATCGGAAAGCATTTCCCGGATACTGACCCGGCGTACAAAGGGATTTCCAGCATGAAACTGCTTGCGCATGTGCAGGAACTTCTGGTGCAGCAGGGATATATGATAGAAAATATTGACGCGACCATTATTGCGCAGAAACCGAAACTGCGTCCATATATTACGCAGATGGAGCAGAATATTGCCCGGATTCTTTCAATTTCCGAAGAGCAGATTAATGTCAAGGCAACTACGGAGGAAAGGCTTGGATTTACCGGGAGAGAAGAAGGGATCTCTGCACAGGCGATCTGTTCTCTGACCGGATTATATGAGTCAGGCATCGTCGCTTATGACAGCGAAAGAAACTGCCAGGGATGCGGCGGATGTGCAGGGCAGCAGGAAAGGAAACTTTAAAATCACGTTATATGCAAGGAAATATAAAAGAAAATTTGCAAGGCAGAATACGATACCTTGACGCAGGAGAAAAGCCGGAGACCAGAGCTTTGTATGAAACTGCGTTTCCGGAAGATTCCAGAGAATTTACAGATTATTATTACCAATGGAAAACCAAAGATAACGAAATCATTGTCATGGAAGGCGCTTGTAGAGGCAGCACCTTCCATGTTATGATTCACTTAAATCCATACAATATCTGCATTTATGGTAAGACCGTGGAAATTCCCTATCTTGTGGCGGTGGCAACTGCGCGGGAACAGCGCAGAAAGGGGAAGATGGGCGCTGTGATGCGCCATGCCCTTTCGGATATGGAGCGTGAGGGGATTCCTTTTACCTTTCTTTTGCCGGCAGACCCGGCGTACTATAAGGGGCAGGGATTCGAATTTTTCCCCTGTCAGCAATCTTTTGTTATTCAGAAAGGCAGCATTGCCGCAAATACAGACTGTCAAATTGCCACAGCACAGGATGCTGCGCAGATGGCGTCGTTTGCCAATCGGATTTTAGAGCGGCAGTATGGAGTTTATATCCGCAGAGATGCGTATTATTACCGCCGGGCTCTGGAAGAGCTGAAGGCAGAACATGGCAATGCCGTGTTGTTAAGAAATCACGGAGAACTTTGTGGGATTCTGCTCTACGGTCTGGACGGTGCAGAATATGGCGGGACGGCAGAAGTAAAAGAACTGCTGCTGGAAAAGAAGATTTCGCAGGAAGAAACCGCACGTTTCTGCCAAAAGATTCTGGAGAGTCAGGGAATCATGGCAGAACCGAAATTTACAGTTCCACGGATGATGGTGCGCATCACAAGCCTTCTGACGCTGGTACCGTATCTTAAGAGCAGAAAGCCTGTTTCGTTGACCGTGAAGGTGAAGGATTCCATCATCGAGAAAAACAATGGCTGTTTTCAGATTGACATAGATGAAATGAGAGGCAGTATCGAGAGGATTGCACCGACAGGCGCAGAGCATGAGATGGATATCACAGAGCTGACAAAGGAGTTGTTCGCGGATACCGCCGTTTATCTGAATGAGTGGGTGTAAGGTAAACGCTTTTCTTCCGGCTGGCTGAGAACGGATATGGAAATTGATTTCCTTGCTGAACGGAAGTTTACCATTGACAAAAATTCAATTTTTGCATAAACTAACACGAAGAGTTATCAGGGAATTTTAGAAGGGAAGCGTTCAGAAATGGGGTTATTCCGTCAGATAAAAGAAGAATATGAAGTGATTCGGGAGAGAGACCCTGCCATCAAGTCTCCCATGGAGGTGTTGCTTTATCCAAGTTTTCGTGTGATGCTCAGTTACCGAAAGGCGCATAAGAAATATTTGAAAGGGCATTATTTTTGGGCGCGGAGGATTTCACAGAAGGCAGCACGCAAAACGGGAATTGAGATTCATCCAGGGGCTGTTATTGGCAAGGGATTTTTCATCGACCATGGAAGCGGTGTGATAATCGGAGAGACGACCATTATCGGAGATAATGTAACCTTGTATCAGGGCGTCACGTTGGGAGGAACCGGCAAGGAGAGCGGAAAACGTCATCCGACGCTTTGCGATAACGTGATGGTGAGCGCAGGAGCGAAGATTATCGGTTCTTTTACGATTGGAGAGAATAGTAAAATTGGCGCAGGGAGCGTGGTTTTGGAGGAAGTTCCGCCCAACTGTACGGTGGTCGGCGTACCGGGAAGGATTGTCAAACGGGATAATATCAAAGTGCCCAGAAGCGATATGGATCAGATACATCTGCCCGATCCGGTGATGGAGGATATCACTGTATTGCAACATGAAAATTCTGCGCTCTGCAATAAGCTTATTGATCTGGAAAAGGAAATAAGGGAACTGCGCGGTAAGGATTAAATGCTTGTAATGCGTCGACTACTAAGTTCGAACGTCACTGGCAATAAGGAGGAAAATGATGAAAGTTTACAATACGTTAAGCAGAAAAAAAGAGGAGTTTGTACCCCTTAACGAAGGAAAGGTGAAGATGTACGTCTGCGGTCCCACCGTGTACAATTTCATCCATATCGGCAACGCCCGTCCGATGATTGTATTTGATACGGTACGCCGTTATATGGAATATAAGGGTTATGAAGTGAATTTTGTGTCCAATTTTACGGATGTGGACGACAAAATTATAAAGAAAGCTGTAGAAGAAGGCGTTTCGGCGCAGGAAATCTCTCAGCGTTACATCAATGAGTGCAAAAAAGATATGTCCGATATGAATGTGAAACCGGCAACTACGCATCCATTGGCAACACAGGAGATTGACGGTATGCTTAAGATGATTGGTTCGCTGATGGAAAAGGGATTTGCCTACGCAGTGGAGGATGGAACCGTCTATTTCCGCACTCGCAAATTCGAGGAATACGGAAAGCTGTCTCACAAAAATCTGGATGACTTGCAGGCGGGACACCGGAGTATCAAGGTAACTGGAGAAGATAAGGAAGATTCTCTGGATTTTGTGTTGTGGAAACCCAAAAAAGAAGGAGAACCTTACTGGGAATCTCCCTGGTGCAAAGGCAGACCGGGATGGCATATTGAGTGTTCCGTGATGGCAAAAAAATATCTGGGAGATGAGATTGACATCCATGCGGGCGGGGAGGATTTGATTTTTCCGCACCATGAAAATGAGATTGCCCAGAGTGAGGCGTGCAATGGCAAAATTTTTGCGAAATACTGGCTGCACAACGGATTTTTAAATATTGATAATAAGAAAATGTCGAAGTCGGAAGGAAATTTCTTTACAGTACGCGAAATCGGAGAGAAATATGATTTGCAGGTGCTGCGCTTTTTCATGCTCAGCGCGCATTACAGAAGTCCATTGAATTTCAGTGCGGAGCTGATGGATGCGGCGTCAAGTGGATTGGAGCGGATTCACAATGCAGCTGAAAATCTCAGGCATCTCAGTAAAAATACGGATTTGCAATCCATGGCGGATGAGGAGAGAGAACTCTGGAAGGGCAGCGACGTCTTCGTAGAGAAATTTGAGAAGGCGATGGATGATGATTTTAACACTGCCGATGCGATTTCTGCCATATTTGAATATGTAAAATACTGTAATACGAATGTAAAGCAGGAAAGCTCGCAGGAACTCTTAGACAGCCTTTATCAGCGGATGGAGCAGCTTTGCGATGTGCTGGGGATTATCCTTGCGAAGGAAGAAGTTCTGGATGAGGAGATTGAACGCCTGATTGCAGAACGGCAGGCAGCGAGAAAGGAGAAAAACTTCGCCCGCGCAGACGAGATCCGCGCGATACTATCCGATAAAGGAATTGTCCTGGAAGATACCAGGGAAGGAGTAAAATGGAAAAGGGTGTAAACGCATATATTCTGGATAAGTTTGGAATTGAAATGAAGGATATCCGCACTTATTCTCCGCTCACGCTTGCTTACATTGGCGATGGGGTTTATGATCTTGTCATACGCTCCATGGTAGTAGGAGAGGGGAATACTCATGTCAATGATTTGCATCGTCATACCAGCCAGATTGTGAAGGCACATACCCAGTCGGAGATGATTGGCGAGCTGATGCCAGATTTGAACGAGGAAGAACTTGCGATCTACAGGCGGGGAAGAAACGCTAAATCTGCAACGATGGCCAAAAATGCAACGGTTGGAGATTATCGCAGAGCGACGGGATTTGAAGCGTTGATGGGTTATCTGTATCTGGAAAATAAGATGGAGCGGATGATGGAATTGATTTTAATAGGGCTTGAGAGAACCGGGCATGGCATACAGGAACCATAGGAGAAAAAGCGGGAAAGGAGCACAGCGTGCGTTACGAGGAGTTGACGATTGAGGGAAGAAATGCTGTTTTGGAGGCATTTCGTTCCGGAAAAACGATAGACAAGCTGTTTGTGTTAAAAGGTTGTCAGGATGGACCGATACAGAGCATCATCCGGGAGGCGAAGAAACAGGATACAATTGTGAATTATGTGGCGAAAGAGCGATTAGACCAGCTTTCCGAGACCAGGAAACATCAGGGCGTCATTGCCTTTGCAGCGGCATATGAGTATGCACAGGTGGAGGATATATTGAAAATAGCAAGGGAAAAAGGAGAAGATCCGTTTGTAATTTTGCTTGACAATATTGAAGATCCGCATAATTTGGGAGCCATCATCCGCACGGCGAACCTTGCCGGGGCGCATGGCGTAATTATCCCCAAACGCAGAGCGGCAGGACTGACGGCAACCGTGGCGAAAGCGTCCGCCGGAGCGTTAAACTATACGCCGGTGGCTAAGGTGACGAATCTCTCCCAGACGATCAAAGAACTGAAAGAGCAGGGACTTTGGTTTGTCTGTGCAGATATGGAAGGCGAGACCATGTACAGACTGAATTTGGGAGGACCGATCGGACTGGTCATTGGCAGTGAGGGAGACGGCGTTGGCAAGCTGGTGAAGGAGAATTGCGATTTTATTGCCTCCATCCCCATGAAGGGAGACATAGATTCTTTGAACGCTTCCGTGGCAGCCGGTGTTCTTGCCTATGAGATTGTGAGACAGAGATTGCAGTAAGAAGGGGAAAGAATTGCTGAGAGAAAATGAGTTTGAGAATCAGACCGATGAGGCCTTAATTGAACAGCTTCGCGGCGGACAGCCGGAAATCACGGATTATATCATGGAAAAATATAAAAATCTGGTACGCAAACGTGCCAACGCCATGTTTCTCATTGGCGGGGACACGGATGATTTGATTCAGGAAGGAATGATTGGACTGTTTAAGGCAATCCGGGATTTCCGCGCAGATAAGGATGTTTCTTTTTATCATTTTGCAGATTTGTGCATTACCAGACAGATTTATAATGCTGTGGAGGCTTCCCGGAGAAAGAAACATCTTCCGCTGAATACCTATATCTCTTTGAATGCAGAAATGGGACAAGAAGGGGAGGATACCTTTCTGGATCTGTTGGAGTCCTTTGAAAATTCCAATCCGGAACAGCTTGTAATTGAGCGGGAAAATACCAGGGCGATACAGGAGAGATTGAAGAAAGACCTCAGTAAGCTGGAGCGGCAGGTTGTACAGCTCTATCTTCAGGGACTTAATTATCGCCAGATTGCACAGTTGCTCGAAAAATCGCCCAAGGCAATTGACAATGCCTTGCAGCGCATTCGAGGGAAGATCAGGGGGGCTTAATGGAATCGGAAAATACATTAGCAAAAAATATTATTGCTGCCGGGGATAAAGCTGCTTATGATGCAGCATGTAAACGGTTGCTTGCAAATAAAATTATCCTTGCATGGATCATGAAGAGCTGTTTGAAAGAATATATGGATTTCGATGTGGATGAAATTGCGAAGAGATATATAGAAGGAGATCCGCAGATAGCCCGAACAGCAGTAAATCCGGATGAAGAGGCAGGGGTTGACGGAGAACAGATTAAGGGAGCCAAAACGGAGGACAGTACCATAAAAGAAGGGGTAGTCACTTATGATATCCGTTTTTATGCAGTGGTGCCGTATTCAGGAGAAATGGTAAGTCTGATTATCAATATAGAAGCACAGAATGATTTTTACCCTGGATATCCTATTATCAGGAGAGGAATATATTATTGTAGCAGGATGATTTCTTCGCAATATGGTGTAGAATTTGCAGACAATCATTATGAGCAGGTTAAAAAGGTGTATTCTATTTGGATATGTGCAAATCCACCCCAATACAGGGAAAATACGATTAACCGATATGTGATTCAGGAAGAAAATCTGGTTGGGGAAATAAGGGAAAAAAGGGAAAATTATGATCTTTTTACAGTAATCATGATTTGTTTGGGACATGATGGAGATGACAAATATACAGGAATATTAAAACTGTTGGATGTTCTGCTTTCCTCTGAAAAAGAACCGGAGGAAAAGAAAAGGATTTTGAATCATGATTTTGATATAAGAATGACAAAGTCATTGGAGAGCGAGGTGCAGGCTATGTGTAATTTAAGTAAAGGTATAGAAGAAAAAGGAATGGAAAAAGGAATGGAAAAAGGAATTTTAGTTTCCATTCAAAATTTGATGGAGAGCATGGACTGGACTGCAGAACAGGCAATGAAAGCGTTAAGAATTCCAGAGACAGAACAGGCAATGTATGCTGATAATTTAAGAAAATAATATCAAATAAAAAATCGGCAGATACATAAAGTTTTAAATTCATTTAAATTCCATGAATTGCAGTATTGACAAACCTGGTTTTGGCAGGTATAATATATCAAGTGTGGATAGGAGACTGTGATGAAAATAGATTTATCAGATGTTATTTCCAGTGAGAATAAGGAGATGTCGAAACAGGTGCAGACTGAATTGACGGCTTTTGATTCGAGGCTGGGTCAGTTTCCAATTGTAGAGAGCACGCCTTTTGTATTGACGTTCACTAATGAGGATAATAAACGGCTGCTTATCCGGGGTGAGACGAACCTTACAATCGCGATTCCGTGTGACCGTTGTCTGGAAGATGTGGACAGGGTGTTTCCCATTCGTATCGGGAAGAAATTCGACCTTACCGGGCAGGATGAGGAACGGAGCATGGAAGGCTCAAACTTTATGACAGGAACAAATCTGGATGTGGATCAACTTATTTTTGGAGAAATTTTGGTGAGTTGGCCGATGAAGGTTCTGTGCAGGGAAGATTGCAAAGGCATCTGTAAACGATGCGGTGCGAATCTGAATCTGACAGAATGTCAGTGCCCCAAAACAGAACTGGATCCAAGAATGGCAGCAATCCAGGATATTTTTAACCAATTTAAGGAGGTGTAATCATGTCTATATGTCCGAAAAATAAATCTTCCAAAGCGAGAAGAGATAAGAGAAGAGCGAACTGGAAAATGTCTGCTCCGACTTTAGTAAAATGTAGCAAGTGTGGGGAGCTGATGATGCCTCATAGAGTCTGCAAGAGCTGCGGAAGCTATAACAAAAAAGAGATTATCCCTCAGGATTAGTTAAAAAAGCCTCTCCGGTTCGGAGAGGCTTTTTAATTCTATAGGAAAGACCTTGTTACACTAACGCGTGAAAGTATCTTTCCTATAGAATAAAAAATCTCTTATCGCACTGCGGCGGATATG